>NZ_CP170197.1:1345336-2018004 GCF_047300855.1 Sulfuriferula sp. GW1 | reverse complement strand
AACTTGAAACAGACGACAAGGGCGAGCACAAGGAACTGGCAGCAATCTACATCGACCGCGGCCTCGATCCTGCGCTCGCGCAGCAGGTTGCGCAGCAACTCATGGCGCATGACGCACTCGGCGCGCATGCCCGCGACGAGCTGGGGATTTCCGATACGCTCAGTGCGCGTCCAACGCTGGCTGCGCTGGCGTCGGCCGGCTCTTTCTCCGGTGGTGCGGCCATGCCGTTGCTGGTCATAGCGCTGGCCCCCGCAACGAGTCTGATTCCGATTGTCTCGGGCGCCTCACTGCTGTCCCTGGCGCTGCTGGGCGGCTTGGCAGCCTACGTGGGCGGGGCGCGTGTGCTGGCCGGGGTCATGCGTGTCGCGTTCTGGGGGGCGCTGGCCATGGGAGTGACTGCGGGAGTGGGGGCAATGCTCGGTACTGTGGCGTGAACACCGCCGGCACTGCGGATTGCCACGCAGTCTATGCAAGTACTGCGCACACTACCAATCGCGACTTGGGCAATACCACCGGCCTCGGGTTGTTTTCAACCGTTCCGCGAGAATGCTGTTTCAGCATGACGTTGTTTATTAATGGCTATTATTTTTAATGAACCAGGCACAATTTTTGCCCCGGATAGTTAGGATTTGGCTTGATTTCCCGGCGCAGCAGAGATGCGAGGCAGTCCGCCTGCCACAAAGATGCAATGGGCATTGCGCATCATGTTTGCGAAGCGCAGCAGGCAAGAGCGGCATCGCCCCGTCACAGAAACAGGAGATACTCGATGCAGATCGGCATGTTGGGCCTGGGACGGATGGGCAGCAATATGGTGCGGCGGCTGATGCAGGGAGGGCAGCAATGCGTGGTGTACAACCGTCATGCCGAAGCCGTCGAGGCACTCCGCAGCCAGGGCGCTGTCGGCACGGTTTCGCTTGAGGATTTTGTCGCCCGCCTGACCAGGCCGCGCGCGGTCTGGCTGATGGTGCCTGCGACGGTCGTGGATGAGGTGCTGGCGCAACTGGTGCCGTTGCTTGAAGCGGGAGACATCGTCATTGACGGCGGCAACTCGTATTACCGCGACGATATCCGGCGTGCGGCCGAATTGCAGCAGCATGGTCTGCATTATGTGGATGCCGGCACCAGCGGCGGCGTTGCCGGGCTGGAACGCGGCTACTGCCTGATGATCGGCGGCGAGAAAGACATCGTCCAGCACCTTGATCCGGTGTTTGCCGCGCTTGCCCCCGGCGTGGGTACGGCCCCACCTACCCCCGGCCGGGACAAGCCCGGCGCCAGCGCCGAACAGGGCTACCTGCACTGCGGGCCGCACGGCGCCGGACACTTCGTCAAGATGGTTCACAACGGGATCGAATATGGTCTGATGGCAGCCTATGCCGAGGGTCTGAATATCCTGCGCAATGCCAACGCCGGCAAGCGCTCGCGCGACAGCGATGCCGAGACCACGCCGATGCGCAATCCGGAGTATTACCAGTATGAGCTGGACCTGCCCGAGATTACGGAAGTGTGGCGGCGCGGCAGTGTGGTGGCGTCCTGGCTGCTCGATCTGACCGCAGCAGCGCTGGTTGAGGATGCCGAGCTCGCCGGGTTCTCGGGACGGGTGTCGGATTCGGGCGAAGGACGCTGGACGGCACTGGCCGCCATCGATGAGGGCGTACCGGCACCGGTCATCAGCGCGGCGCTATTCGAACGCTTTGCTTCGCGCGGCGACGCCGACTATGCCAACCGGGTGCTATCCGCAATGCGCAAGCAGTTTGGCGGGCACGATGAGAAGAAAGCGGGGCACTGAGATGGCCCATGCCCATAGCCGCACCACGCCGGCAGACGCGCTGGTGATCTTCGGCGTGACCGGCGACCTCGCCCACAAGATGATTTTTCCGGCGCTCTATGCGATGGCGAAGCGCGGCGTGCTCAACGTGCCGGTAGTCGGCGTTGCCGGCTCGAAATGGAGCCTGGCGCAACTGCGCAAACAGGCAACAGACAGCATCAAGAAGGCCGGCAAGATCGATGACCGCGCCGCCTTCGAGCATCTCCTTTCCCTGCTCCGCTATGTGGGCGGTGACTACAACGACCTGGGCACGTTCAAAGCACTCAAGCAGGCGTTGGGCGATGCCCGGTGTCCGGCGCATTACCTCGCCATCCCGCCCGCGCTTTTCGCCACGGTGATTAAAGGACTCGGGGCTTCCGGCCTGGCTGATCGGGCGCGCGTGATTGTCGAAAAGCCGTTCGGGCGCGACCTGGCGTCGGCACGTGAGCTCAACCGCATCGCGCTGTCGGTGTTCGCGGAGGATGCGATCTTCCGCATCGACCACTATCTCGGAAAAGAGGCGATCATGAATATCCTCTATTTCCGTTTCGCCAATTCATTTCTTGAACCGATCTGGAACCGCAACCACGTAGCCAGCGTACAGATCACGCTGGCCGAGGATTTCGGCGTGAAGGGCCGTGGCGCATTTTACGAAAGCGCCGGTTGCCTGCGCGACGTCATCCAGAACCATCTGTTCCAGATTGTCGCGCTGCTGGCCATGGAGCCGCCCGCTTATCAGGGCTATGGCGCCGTGCACAGCGAGAAAGCCAAGGTGTTCCAGGCCATGCACCCGCTGCAGCCGGACGACGTGGTGCGCGGCCAGTACGCCGGCTACCGCAAGGAGCCGGGCGTGGCGAAGGGATCGGACGTCGAGACGTTCTGCGCCGTGCGGCTGTACATCGACTCGTGGCGCTGGTCAGGAGTGCCGTGGTACCTGCGCTCCGGAAAATGCCTGGCGGCCACAGCGGCCGAGGTGCTGGTGGAGCTGAAACCCCCACCGCAAAGGCTGTTCGACGATTCGGCGCCGCTGGCCGGGCGCGCCAATTACCTGCGCTTCCGGCTCTCTCCCAACGCTGCCGTCGCCCTCGCCGCGCGCGTCAAGCGCGCAGGCAATGAGTTCGTCGGCGATCAGCGCGAGCTTTACCTGCTGGATGAACAGCCGGGAGAGGAGACACCCTACGAGCGACTGCTGGGTGACGCCATGGCCGGCGACGGCGCGCTGTTCACCCGTGAAGACGCGGTGGAAGCCGCCTGGGCGGTGGTCGATCCGGTGCTTGAAACGCACCACCGGGCACAGCCCTACAAGCCCGGCAGCTGGGGGCCGAAACAGGCTGATGCGCTGATTGCGGCAGACGGGAGATGGTATAACCCGGTACCGGGAAAGGCGGCAAAATGACAGCGGCGAACGAAGTGGTGTTCCTGCTGGATGTGGACAATACCCTGATCGATAACGATCGCATCATAGCTGACCTGAACGGTCACCTTGCGCATGAGTTCGGCGACGAGAACCGGGATCGGTATTGGGAAATTTTCGAAGCGTTGCGCGTTGAACTCGGCTATGCGGACTATCTGGGCGCCTTGCAACGTTACCGGGTTGGCGCCATGAACGATCCGCGTTTGCTGAGTATGTCTTCATTCCTGGTGGACTATCCGTTTGCAGCGCGCCTGTATCCCGGCGCGCTCGATGTCATCGCCCATCTGCATCGTTGGGGGTCGACGGTAATCCTGTCGGATGGCGACGTGGTGTTCCAGCCGCGCAAGGTACAGCGGTCGGGACTGTGGGATGCGGTCGATGGCCGGGTGCTGATTTACCTGCACAAGGAGCAAATGCTCGATGATGTCGAGCAGCGTTACCCGGCCCGCCACTACGTCATGGTGGACGACAAGCTGCGCATTCTGGCAGCGATGAAAAAGTTATGGGGGGATCGCCTGACCAGCGTCTTCCCGCGCCAGGGACACTACGCGCTCGACCCCAGGAATAGTGCCGCCTATCCGCCCGCTGATATCACCATTGAGCGTATCGGCGACCTCATCAATCATGATTTTTCCGCGCTGCCTGAGATCCCAAAAATGGATGGCGCGCGACAGGAGGCATTATGAAAGCCACACAACAATCGCATGATCCTGCAACGCAACTCGACCAGCTGTGCATCAATACCCTGCGCACGCTTTCCATCGACGCCGTGCAGCAGGCACAGTCCGGGCATCCCGGTACGCCCATGGACGCCGCGCCGACGGCCTACTGCCTGTGGCAGCGTTTTCTGCGCTACGACCCGGAGCATCCCGACTGGCCGAACCGAGATCGCTTCGTGCTGTCGTCCGGTCACGCCTCGATGCTGCTGTATAGCCTGCTTTATTTGTGCGGGGTCAAGGCGATGAGCCCAAGCTATGAACAGGCCGGCGGTCTGGCGGTGACGCTCGATGATATCAAGCGCTTTCGCCAGGCCGGCAGCCGCTGTACCGGCCATCCCGAGTATGGCTGGACCTCCGGCGTGGAAACCACCACCGGGCCGCTTGGGCAAGGCGTGGCGACGAGCGTCGGCATGGCCAGCGCGGAACGCTGGCTGGCAGCCACCTACAACCGTCCCGGTTACGCTCTGTTCGAGCACAAGGTGTATGCCCTGTGCGGCGATGGCGATATGATGGAAGGGGTCAGCAGCGAGGCCGCGTCCCTGGCCGGCCACCTCCAGCTTGCCAACCTGTGCTGGATTTACGACGACAACCACATCAGCATCGAAGGCTCGACCGGCATCGCTTTCACCGAGGATGTGGCGGTGCGTTTTCTCGGCTACGGCTGGAATGTCACACGCGTCGCCGATGCCAACAACCTGGAACAGTTGACGCGCGCCTACAACACTTTTCTCGATACCCGTGACCGTCCCACCCTGATCATCGTGCAGAGCCACATCGGCTATGGCGCACCGCACAAGCAGGACAGCAATGAAGCCCACGGCGAGCCGCTCGGCGCGGAAGAGGTGCGGCTGGCGAAGCAATTCTATGGCTGGGATCCTGATGCGCAGTTTTATGTGCCGGACGGCGTTCCGGAACATTTCCGCGAGCAGATCGGCCGCCGCGGTGCCAAGCTGCACACAGCCTGGGAGAAACTGTTCGCGGCCTATCGCAAGCAGTACCCGGATCTCGCAGAACAGATCGATTGCATGCAGCGCCGCGACTTGCCCGCAGGCTGGGACAGCGCGCTGCCGGTATTTCCGGCCGATGCGAAGGGCATGGCGACGCGCGATTCGTCGGGCAAGGTGCTCAACGCCATCGCCGCAAAGATGCCGTGGCTGCTGGGCGGTGCGGCAGATTTGGCGCCGTCGACCAAGACGCATTTGAACTTCGATTTTGCCGGCGATTTTCAGGCCCCTGGCGAGGCGGGCGAGGGAGGCAACAACTACGGCGGACGCAATTTTCACTACGGCGTGCGCGAGCATGCGATGTGCGCCATCACCAATGGGTTGAGCCTGTCGAATCTGCGCCCCTACGCCGCGAGTTTCCTGGTTTTTACCGACTATTGCCGCGCTGCGCTGCGGCTGGCCGCGATGATGGAGATTCCGGTCATCACCATCTGGACGCACGATTCGATCAGCATGGGCGAGGACGGACCCACCCACCAGCCGGTCGAACAACTCGCATCCTTGCGTGCAATGCCCGGCATGATGGTGTTGCGCCCGGCGGATGCCAACGAAGTAGTGGAAGCGTGGCGGGTGATCATGCAGCTCAAGGATCGCCCGGTGTGCCTGGTGTTGACGCGCCAGGCGCTGGCGACGCTGGACCGTAGCCAGTACGCATCGGCAAGTGGTGTGGCGCGCGGCGCCTACGTGCTCGCCGACGCCCCGCACCAGCGCCCCGATGTGCTGCTGCTGGCGACCGGCAGCGAGGTCGCGCTGTGCATTGCCGCCTATGAGCAACTGAAGCTGGAGGGAATCAAGGCGCGCGTGGTCAGCATGCCATCGTGGGAGCTGTTCGAGAGCCAGGGCCGGGAATACCGCGACAGCGTGCTGCCGCCGGAGATCACCGCGCGCGTCGCCGTCGAAGCGGCGTCCGGATTTGGCTGGGAACGCTATACCGGCTTTGATGGAAGCATTCTTGGCTTGGACAGCTTCGGATTATCTGCACCGATGAAAGTTGTTGCGCAGCAGTTCGGGTTCGAGCCAGCACACGTTGTTGCCACAGCGAGGGAACAACTGGCGCGCCACGCTGCGAAGAAGTGAAATCGGTCTGTCCGAATTTGATCTTACGTTTCGATTGAAGGCGACATTCTTCCCTTTACGTACGCGAGCGTACATACAATTTTGTAAGTGAAAGAGACAATTCCCACAGTGATTGAAAGCCCATAAACGGACCCAAACGCGGTGGAAAGACTAGCGTTTCTGTCTACAGCGTCAGGGTCACTGGCGCGCCAGTTAATCTCCGGACCAACTGACTTTACCGCGGCTATTTTTGCGGATGGCTGATGCAGTGCGGAAATTTTCTCGTTACTGGAGATATCGGTATGCAAGCCTTCGATTTGATTGTAATCGGTAGCGGCACCGTTGGGTCGATTGTCGCGACCACGTGCCGCGCCGCGGGCTGGACGGTGGCAGTGGCCGATTCGCTGCCGTTTGGCGGAACCTGCGGGTTACGCGGTTGCGCCCCCAAGAAAGTGCTGGTGGGCGCTGCCGATCTGCTCGACTGGTCGCGCAGGATGGGGAAAGTGCACGCGGTCAGCGGCGCACTCAAAATCGATTGGCCAGGTCTGATACGGTTTAAACATTCCTTCACGGATCCGGTCCCGGCAGAAACGGAACACGCATTCGAACAAGCAGGGATTCGAAGTTTTCATGGACGGGCGAAATTCATTGATCGCAACGTCGTTGAAATCGGGAACGAGACGCTGAAGGGCAATCACCTGGTGATCGCCAGCGGTGCGGCACCTGCAAAACTGAATATCCCGGGCGAGGCGTATTTGATCGACAGTACCCGGTTTATGGATATGGAAGCATTGCCCGAACGAATCGTTTTTGTCGGCGGCGGTTATATCGCCATGGAATTCGCGCATCTCGCCGCGCGTGCCGGATCCAGGGTTACCGTGCTGCACCGCGGCGATCGCGTACTCGAGGGATTCGACCCTGATCTTGTGTCCAGATTGGCGGACAGCACCGTTGGTCTGGGCGTGGCGATTCATACCGCCACCACGGTCGAGGCCGTTGAAAAAACCGCAAATGACGGATTGAAGGTATATGCCAGGCAGCATGGTGTCGAAGTGGCTTTTGAATGCGATCTTGCAGTGCACGCTGCAGGCCGCGTGCCGGATCTGGATGACCTTGCGCTGGAAGTGGCCGGGGTGGCCAGGGAAAAGCACGGCGTGACGGTCAATGACTATCTGCAAAGCCCGTCCAATCCCGCTGTCTATGCAGGTGGCGATGCTGCGGCCAGCGGTGGGCTGCCGCTTACGCCAGTGGCCGGTTATGACGGCGAACTGATCGCTGCCAATTTGCTCAATGGCAATCAACGGCGGGCTGACTACCGGATGACGCCCAGTGTCGTATTTTCCATCCCGCCGCTTGCAGCCGTGGGTTTGTCCGAACAGGCGGCCATCGAGCAAGGATTGCATTTTCGTACAAATATGATGGACATCGGCGGCTGGTATTCCTCACGCCGTGTTGCTGAACAAACCGCAGTGTTCAAGGTGCTGATTGAAGAAGGGAGCGAGCGAATATTGGGCGCGCACCTGCTCGGCCCGGCGGCTGAGGAAACCATCAATCTGTTCACGCTGGCGATGCGTTCTGATATCAATGCCGGGCAACTCAAACAGGTTTTGTTCGCCAACCCTACCCACGCATCCGATTTGAAATACATGCTTTGAAGGATGCCTGTTTCCAGTAATTTTATCTCTACCCGAAGGAGCAAGTTAACAATGACCAGTACCACAGCCGCGGCACGCGAATCCCTGCCAATGCAGGCGCAATACGATCTGTTGAGGCGCTATGTCGAAGTACGCACTCAAACCCTGAAACTCGCGGAGCCATTGAGTCCGGAGGATCAGATGGTGCAGTCCATGCCGGAAGCCAGTCCCACCAAATGGCACCTGGCGCACACCACATGGTTCTTCGAGACCTTCATTCTGGCGTCACATATGCGCGATTACGTGCCGTTCGATGCGAGCTACAAATTTCTGTTCAATTCTTATTACAAGCAACTGGGACGCCATCCCGATCGCGCCATTCGTAGCGTTTTTTCGCGTCCTGAACTGTACGAGATTCTTCGCTATCGCAACCATGTGGATAGCTGCATGCAAAAACTGTTCGAGGACGAAGTACCGGCTGAACTCTTGCAAATGCTTGAGCTGGGATTGAATCACGAGCAACAGCATCAGGAGCTGATCGTTACTGATATCAAGCATGCATTCTGGACCAATCCGCTGCGGCCAAACTATCAGCCGGCCCAGATCAAGGCCTTTGATTCCTTGATAGAGCCATTGTCGTGGATCGCTTTCGAGGAAGACGTCCATGAGGTAGGCCATGATGGCTACAGCTTTGCATTCGATAATGAATTGCCGCGTCACCGCACTTATATCAAATCATTTCGATTGGCTTCGCGGCTGGTTACCAACGCTGAATACCTGGAGTTCATGGACGATGGCGGTTACATGCGTCCGGAATTGTGGCTGTCTGACGCCTGGGATCACATCAATGCAAATGGCTGGACAGCGCCACTCTATTGGGAGCATGAAGATGATGCCTGGTATGTGTTCACCAGCCGGGGCAGGCTGCCATTAAATCCGAACGAACCGGTATGCCATGTCAGTTTCTACGAAGCCGATGCCTATGCACGCTGGGCAGGGGCGCGGTTACCGACGGAGTTTGAATGGGAAGTCGCAGCCAGCACGGTGAAAATCCGCGGGAATCTGCTGGAGAACGAAGCTTTCCACCCATGTCCGGCGCACGCCGATACGAATCTGCAGCAAATTTTCGGGGATGTGTGGGAATGGACCGCGAGTCCGTATGTTGCCTATCCGGGGTATCGTCCATCAGCCGGTCCGGTAGGCGAATACAACGGTAAATTCATGTGCAACCAGATGGTATTGCGCGGCGGCTCCTGCGCGACGCCTGCGTCGCACCTCCGCGCAACGTATCGCAATTTCTTTCCGCCCCAGGCGCGCTGGCAGTTTTCGGGAATCAGGTTGGCCGATGACAACACTTGAGCAACGCTGCCTGTCCGGGATCGCAGCCGAGGTGCTGGAAGGGCTCTCACGTCCTCACAGGGCGCTGCCGCCCAAGCTGTTTTATGACGAGGAAGGCTCCGCGCTATTCGAACAGATTACCTGCCTGCCGGAGTATTATCCGACCCGCACCGAAGCGGCGATATTGACGGCCAACGCGGATGAAATCTGTTCCCGGATCGGGAGGGACGTTTCCGTGAGTGAGCTCGGCGCGGGCACGGCGACCAAGACGCGCATTCTGCTGAATTCGTTGGTACGTCTCCAGCCCAGCGTGGACTATTTCCCCTTGGATGTATCGCATGCCGCTTTGCAACTGGCAAAAAACGAATTGAATGCGGATTTCGAGACGGTAAACGTCTACCCGCATGTCGGCGATTTCGAAGATTTGTCGTTTCTCGGCGCCCACGCGTCGCCCCGTCTCGTTCTGTATATTGGTTCGAGTATCGGCAATCTGGAACAGAGCGACGCCATTGGGTTGCTTAAAAGCGTTGCCCACCATTTGTCTCCCGGCGACCACTTATTGCTTGGGGTGGATCTGGTGAAGGATCGCGATGTCCTCGTTGCTGCTTACGATGATCAGGCGGGTATCACCGCAGCATTCAACAAGAATCTGCTGTCCCGCATTAATCGTGAGTTGGGCGGCAACTTTGATACCGACGCATTTCAGCATGTCGCTTTATGGAACGAGTCCGTGGCCCGTGTCGAAATGCACCTGGAAAGTACTCAGGCGCAACAGGTCAGAATCGATGCGCTGGACCAGACGCTGACATTTTGCCGGGGCGAACGCATTCATACGGAAAACAGCTATAAATATACAGTCGGGCGTTTGGAAAACATGATGCGTAGCGGAGGCTTCGAAGTCGAACACACCTGGACCGATCCACAAAGCTGGTTTGCCGTGAGCCTGGGCGTGATAACAGAGAGTTAAATTTCCTGCTTCTGCCGGTACCGAATGAACAGTGCTATCGATGCGTGAATGAAAACAAGTCCATTGGCGGGTAAGCCCGTCCCGTCGGCGTTGCTGATCAACGTGCCCAGACTCATCACGGCCTACTACACCGAGGTGCCAGACCCGTCGGTGCCGGCCCAACGGGTCGCATTCGGCACCTCGGGGCACCGTGGTTGCGCGTTCGAAAACAGCTTCAACGAGTGGCATGTGCTTGCCATCAGTCAGGCTATCTGTGATTACCGCAGGCAACAGGGGGTCGACGGCCCGCTGTTTGTGGGAATAGACACGCATGCGCTGTCCGAGCCGGCGTATGCCAGCGCGCTCGAAGTGCTGGCGGGCAACGGTGTGGAAGTCATGCTCGCGGAAAAGGATGAATACACGCCGACGCCGGTGATTTCGCATGCCATCCTCGCTTACAACCGCGGCCGCGAAAGCGGGCTGGCGGACGGTATTGTCATCACGCCTTCACACAATCCCCCCGATAATGGCGGCTTCAAGTACAACCCGCCCCACGGCGGACCGGCAGATAAAAATGTCACGGGATGGATCGAAGCCCACACCAACGCATTTCTGGAAAACGGCTTGCAGGGCGTGAACAGGATACCCTTCGAGAAAGCGCTGCACGTCGCCACCACGCACCGGCACGACTATCTCAACGCTTACGTGAGCGATCTCGGCAACGTGCTCGACATGGATGCGATTCGCGGCGCTGGCATCAGTCTGGGCGTGGACCCGCTGGGTGGCGCCGGGGTGCACTATTGGGGCCCGATCGCCGAGCGCTATGGGTTGAACCTGACGGTGGTGAACGAAGCCGTTGATCCGACCTTTCGCTTCATGAGCGTCGACTGGGACGGCCGGATTCGCATGGACCCGTCCTCGCCCTACGCCATGCAAAGTCTGATTGGCCTCAAGGATCGCTTCGACATCGCCCTCGCTTGCGATACCGATCATGACCGCCACGGTATTGTCACGCGCAACGCGGGCCTGCTGCCGCCCAACCATTATCTTTCCGCTGCCATTTACTACCTGTTCCAGCATCGGCCGAAGTGGCGCAAGGATGCGGCGGTGGGCAAGACCGTCGTCAGCAGCCAGATGATCGATCGCGTCACGGCCAAGCTCGGCCGGAAACTCTATGAGGTGCCGGTCGGTTTCAAGTGGTTTGTGGATGGCCTGCTCGACGGCTCGCTCGGCTTTGGCGGCGAAGAAAGCGCCGGCGCCTCGTTTCTGCGCCTGGATGGCAGCGTCTGGACCACAGACAAGGACGGCATGGTGCCGGCTTTGCTAGCGGTGGAGATCACCGCGCGCATGGGCCGCGATCCCGGCGAAATTTACCTTGAACTGACGCGCGAGTTCGGCGAGCCGGCTTACGATCGGGTTGAAGCGCCCGCAAGCCCGCAGCAAAAACAACGGCTGGCCCAGCTCTCGCCACAGCAGATTGTGTCGACAGAATTGGCGGGTGAAAAAATCGAAACGATCCTCACCAACGCGCCGGGCAATGCTGCGTCTATCGGCGGCCTGAAAGTCGTGACGGAAAGCGGCTGGTTTGCGGCGCGCCCATCCGGCACCGAAGATGTCTACAAGGTCTATGCTGAAAGCTTTCGTGGCCAGGAACATCTGCGCCGTATCCTGGCAGAAGCGCAAACCATCGTCGATGCGGCGCTGACAGCGCCCGCGCAGTCGGCGGGATTGCCGCCGGAACAAGTTTAGGGAAGCTTATGAGCGAACAAGCCTGGATCGGCCATCCGAAAGCGCGTCTTTTATCCAGGGACATCAAGGGATTCGACTCCCTGAGCGAACTGGCCCTGGACATGCGTTCGGCATGGAGTCATGGCGCTGATGACGTGTGGCGCCAGCTTGATCCGGCGCTCTGGGATCTGACCCGGAATCCGTGGGTGGTATTGCAGACGGTGTCACGCGAGAAACTCCAGCGTGTTTTGGCCGATCCGGCTTTTCGCAAAAACATTGACGATCTGGTGCAAGCCAGGCGCGAAGCGGCGGAAGCGCCTGCGTGGTTTCAGCAGACCTACCCGCAATCTGCACTCAACTGTGTCGCCTATTTCTGTATGGAATTCATGTTGAGCGAGGCCTTGCCCATTTACTCGGGCGGGCTGGGCAACGTGGCCGGCGATCAGCTCAAGGCCGCCAGCGATCTGGGCGTGCCGGTGATCGGCGTGGGACTGCTATACCAGCAAGGCTATTTTCGCCAGATGATCGACAAGGAGGGCGCGCAACAGGCCCTGTTTCCGTATAACGACCCCGGGCAGTTGCCGATCACGCCGTTGCGTAAACCGGATGGGGAGTGGTTACGGCTGGAGATCGCCTTGCCCGGTTATTCGGTCTGGCTGCGCGCCTGGCAGGTTCAGGTCGGCCGCGTGAAGCTGTACCTGCTAGACAGCAATGACGCAGCGAATTACCCCGCGCATCGCGGCATTACCAGCGAACTCTACGGCGGCGACTCGGAGCTGCGCCTGAAACAGGAAATGCTGCTCGGCATCGGCGGATGGCGGCTGCTCGCAGCGCTCGGCATCAAGCCGGAGGTCTGCCACTTGAATGAAGGGCATGCGGCCTTCGCGGTGCTGGAGCGCGCGCGCAGCTTTATGGTGGAAAGCGGGCGCACCTTCGAGGCTGCGCTGGCCGTCACCCGGGCGGGCAACCTGTTCACCACGCACACGGCGGTGGCTGCCGGATTCGATCGTTTCGCGCCGGCGCTGATCGAGCAATACCTTGCTGGCTATGCACACACGCAGCTCGGTATCACCCGCCACGATTTGCTGGCCTTGGGACGTCAGAACCCGAACGACGCGTCGGAACCTTTCAACATGGCTTATCTGGCGATTCGCGGCAGCGGGGCGGTGAATGGCGTGAGCCGCTTGCATGGAAAAGTGAGCCGGCATCTGTTCGAGCCGCTGTTTCCGCACTGGCCGACCGAGGAAGTGCCGGTTGGACACGTGACCAACGGCGTCCATATGCCGACCTGGGATTCGGTGGAGGCCGATGATCTTTGGACCGAGTTGTGTGGAAAGGAGCGCTGGCTGGGTGCAACAGAAAACCTGGAGCGGGACATCCACTGTGTCTCCGATGCCAGACTCTGGCAATTTCGTACCGACTCCAGCAAGTCTCTGGTCGAATACGCGCGCACGCGATTGTCCCGGGAATTGGCTGCAGCCGGTGCATTACCCAAGGAGGTCGAGGGGGCGAAGAATCTGTTTGATTGCAATACCTTGACGCTGGGTTTCGCACGCCGTTTTGCCAGTTACAAGCGGCCGAATCTGCTGCTGCACGACCCTGAGCGGTTGCTGCGCCTGCTGACTAATCCGCGTCGCCCGGTACAGCTCATCATCGCTGGCAAGGCCCATCCCGCAGACCAGGCAGGACAGGCACTGATTCAGCAATGGATGCATTTCATCCGGCGGCCCGAAGTGCGCCCCCACGCAATCTTCCTCAGCGACTACGATATGGATTTGACTGAGCAGTTGGTGCAGGGTGTGGACGTCTGGCTCAACACGCCGCAACGCCCCTGGGAAGCGTGTGGCACCAGCGGCATGAAGGTGCTGGTCAATGGCGGCATCAACCTGTCTGAACTGGACGGCTGGTGGGCGGAAGCCTATACGCCGGAAGTGGGCTGGGCGTTGGGGGATGGGCAGGAACATGACAGCGATCCCGCCTGGGACGCCAGCGAAGCCGAAGCCCTGTATGACCTGCTCGAACATGAGGTGATTCCCGAGTTTTATACGCGTGATGAACAAGGTATCCCCAGCGCCTGGGTGGCCCGCATGCGGGAAAGCATGGCGCAATTGACGCCGCGTTTTTCCACCAACCGCTCGGTGCGCGAATATACCGAGCAGCACTACCTCCCGGCTGCGTCTGCCTACCGGGAGCGCGCTGCCGATCAGGGCGCAATCGGCGTGGAGTTGGTGCATTGGCGGCATGCGCTGGAACAGAAATGGAACACACTGCGTTTCGGTGAAGTGAAGCTTGAAACCGACGCTGAGCAGCATGTATTCGAGGTGCAAATATATCTTGATGAACTCGACCCGCAGTCCGTGCGGGTCGAACTTTATGCCAATGGCGTTAACGGTGGCGCGGCGGAACGCGTGGAGATGGCGCGCGTGCGGCAACTGGTGGGTGCAACCAACGGCTACGCCTACCGCGCAGGCGTGCCTGCCATGCGCCCGGCGACGGACTATACGGCACGCCTCATGGCGCATCGCGATGGTGTGGCGGTGCCGCTGGAGGCCGCGCATGTCCTGTGGCAGCAGTGATTGGATGTGAGTATGAAGATGGCTGAATGCCGGTTCCATGAAGATCCGCTGCACCGGCTCGATGAGCAAACGGTCAAGGTGGGTCGGCGTGGTAGGGGAGGTCGACTGAAAAGAGCGATTTCGATCGCGAACTTGTGTCTGGATATCGGTGGCGACTTGCTGCTAATTTGAGGAGGTCTTATGTTGAAAGGTATTGTTGCAGGCGTTGCCTTAACGCTTGCCGTTGCATTGATCGGCGCTTACCTGCTGGTGAGTAGCGGATTTATCCCGGCCAACGCCGATGGAAAACCCATTTGGCTGGAAACCTGGATGGCCCATACATCGTTAAACGCGACACTGCGTCGCGAGGCTCCAAAAGACCCGAATCCGGTGGCGTTGACCGATCAGAATCTCATGAATGGTGTTCATCTGTTCGCACAGAATTGCGCCGTTTGCCATGGTTCCGCGAAGGGCGTTGCCGCACTTTCCCCGATAGCGAAAGGCGAGTATCCGCCGCCTCCGCAATTGGCGACCGATGGGGTGGAAGACGACCCGGAAGGATATTCGTTCTGGAAGATCAAGCACGGCATACGCCTGACCGGGATGCCTGCGTTCGGGTATTCCCTGAGCGACCAGGATATATGGACGCTTGCGCTGTTTCTGAAGCATATGGACAAACTGCCGCCTGCGGTACAGCAGACGTGGCAGAAGGTCCAGAATTGGCCTGACATAGCCGCGAATCCGGTGATTCAGAAATAGCTGTCTTCGCGTTTGGCGCCTGATCACCCCTGCCAACACAGGGCCCGCGCCTTATCCGGAAAACGCTGAAGCGGCCGTGGAGGATGCACGGTGAATAAGCTGTTACTCCAGCGCGACTGAAGCAGTCGTTGCCAACACGTCCGGTTCGAATCGCACCACGCTGAGGAATGCATCCATGATGTCCGCAAGCACAAGTATCCTGACGATCAACGGTGGCTCGTCGAGCATCAAGTTCGCCTTGTATCGGATTGGCGAAGCGCTGGAGCGAAAGCTGGTTGGAAAAGTGGACCGCATCGGCCTGCCCGGGACGAATCTGACTTTCAACGATACGTCCCGGACCGAGCCTGGCAGTCGCAATATCGAAGCAGCCAACCACGGTTCGGCAGCGAATTTCCTGATCGACTGGCTCGAACAGCAGGTCGGTTTTACCCACATCCGGGCGGTGGGCCACCGCGTGGTGCACGGCATGCAACATACCGAGCCTGAGCGGGTCTCCCAGGCATTGCTGGATGAACTGTATCGCATCAGTCCGTACGATCCGGAACATCTTCCGCGCGAGATTGAACTGATCGAGGCGTTCCGCCGGCGTTATCCGCAACTACCGCAAGTGGCGTGCTTCGACACGGCGTTCCACCACAGCTTGCCGCGCGTGGCGCAGCTGTTGCCCATCCCGCGCCGTTTCGATGCCATGGGGATACGGCGCTACGGCTTCCATGGACTGTCCTATGCTTACCTGATGCAGGAACTCGCGCAGCTTGCCGGCAAGCAAACCGCCCAGGGCCGCGTGATTCTGGCACACCTGGGTAACGGCGCGAGCCTGGCTGCGGTGCGCGACGGGTGCAGCATCGATACCAGCATGGGATTTACCCCGACCGGGGGTTTGACTATGGGCACCCGGACCGGCGACCTGGATCCCGGCGTGGCCTGGTACCTGATGCAGAGTGAAAATCTGACGCCCCAACAGTTCAACCATCTCATCAATCATGAATCCGGACTGCTCGGCGTGTCCGGGACCAGTTCCGACATGCGCGATTTGATGGAACATGAGGCGACCGACGTGCGCGCTGCGGAAGCGGTCGAACTGTTTTGCTACCAGGCAAAAAAATGGATCGGGGCCTACGCCGCAGTGCTGGGCGGGCTGGATACGCTGGTGTTCGCGGGCGGGATCGGCGAGAACGCGCCTGCAGTCCGCGCGCGCATCTGTGACGGACTGGAATTTCTTGGCATCGAGATCGAGGAAAAGCGCAACGCGACGAATGCGGACGTGATTTCAGCGGCGACCAGCCGGGTCACTGTTCGCGTCATGCATACGGACGAGGAAGTGATGATCGCAAAATCGGCCTGCCACGTGCTGGGCCTCCCAACTGAAAAGGAAGGAATAGATTCATGAAGACGAAACAGCCCAAGCAACTGGACCAGCCGCTGTCGCCTGATCTGCTGCGCAGGATCAACGCTTACTGGCGCGCAGCCAACTATCTGTCGGTAGGCCAGATTTATCTGTACGACAATCCGCTGCTCAAAAAACCCTTGAAGCTGGCCCATGTCAAGCCGCGCTTGCTGGGACACTGGGGCACCACGCCGGGCCTGAATTTCATTTACGTTCACCTCAACCACATCATCCGGCAATATGACCTGAACATCATCAATGTCACCGGTCCCGGACACGGCGGGCCGGGCCTGGTGGCCAACACCTATCTGGAGGGCACATACAGCGAACTGTATCCGAACATTTCCCGGGACGAAGCGGGAATGAAAAAACTGTTCACCCAGTTTTCTTTTCCCGGCGGCATCCCCAGTCACGTCGCGCCGGAAACTCCGGGCTCGATTAACGAAGGCGGCGAACTCGGTTATTCCCTGTCGCACGCCTATGGCGCCGCGTTCGACAATCCCGGCTTGCTGGTGGCCTGCGTGGTGGGCGATGGCGAGGCGGAAACCGGCGCGCTGGCCACCAGCTGGCATTCGAACAAGTTCATCAATCCGGTTCACGATGGCGCGGTGCTGCCCATTCTGCATTTGAACGGCTACAAGATTGCCGGCCCCACGGTGCTGGCGCGCATTAGTCACGAGGAATTGGACCAGCTTTTTCGCGGCTACGGTTACACCCCGTATTTCGTCGAGGGCGACGATCCCGAGGCAATGCATCAGCTGATGGCCGCCACGCTCGATACGGTGGTTGTCGAGATCCAGCGTATCCAGCACGACGCTCGCGCCAACGGGTTCAGCGAGCGCTCGCGCTGGCCGATGATCATCCTGCGTTCGCCCAAGGGCTGGACCGGTCCCGAAACAGTCGACGGCAAGCCGGTCGAAGGGACATTCCGCGCGCACCAGGTGCCGGTGACCGATTTTGAAACGAAGCCGAAGCACCTGAAGATTCTCGAGCAATGGATGAAGAGTTACCGGCCCGAAGAATTATTCGACGACCATGGCAGGCTCATGCCGGAACTGGCCGAATTGGCGCCGACCGGCGAGCGGCGCATGGGCGCGAACCCGCATGCCAATGGCGGCATGCTGCTGCGCGATCTGCGCATGCCGGATTTCCGCGATTATGCGGTCGAGGTGCCGAAACCCGGTGCCGTGGAAGACGAATCGACGCGCGTGCAGGGCCAGTTCATGCGCGACGTGCTGCAACTCAACGCCGAGGCGCGCAACTTCCGTATCTTCAGCCCGGACGAAACGGCGTCGAACCGCTGGAGCGCGCTGTTCGAAGTGACGCAGCGTTGCTCGACCGCAGACATCATTCCCATCGACGACCACGTCGCGGCCGATGGCCGGGTGATGGAAATGTTGAGCGAGCACCAGTGCGAGGGTTGGCTCGAAGGTTACCTGCTGACGGGTCGGCATGGTTTCTTCTCATGCTACGAAGCGTTTATCCACATCGTCGATTCGATGTTCAACCAGCACGCCAAGTGGCTCAAGGTGTCGAGAGACATACCGTGGCGGCGCCCCATCGCCTCGTTGAACTACCTGCTCTCGTCGCACGTGTGGCGGCAGGACCACAACGGATTCAGCCATCAGGATCCGGGTTTCATCGACCACGTGGTGAACAAGAAGGCGGACGTTATCCGCGTCTATTTGCCGCCCGATGCCAACACCTTGCTGTCGGTCACCGACCACTGCTTGCGCAGCCGCAATTACGTCAATGTCATCGTCGCCGGCAAACAGCCGGAACTGCAATGGCTGGACATGGAAGCGGCCATCAAGCACTGCACCGCCGGACTCGGCATCTGGGAATGGGCCAGCAACGACGCAGGCGGCGACCCCGATGTGGTGATGGCCTGTTGCGGGGACGTGCCGACGCTAGAGACGCTGGCTGCGGTCAAGATCCTGCGGCAGCACTTTCCCGAACTGAGGATCCGCGTCATCAACGTAGTGGATTTGATGACCTTGCAACCGCAAAGCGAACATCCTCACGGCCTTGCGGACAGGGATTTCGACGGCCTGTTTACCGAGGACAAGCCCATCATTTTTGCCTTCCACGGCTATCCCTGGCTGATTCATCGCCTGACCTACCGCCGTACCAATCATCAGCAGATGCACGTACGCGGATACAAGGAAAACGGCACCACCACCACCCCCTTCGACATGGTGGTGTTGAACGATCTCGACCGCTTCCATCTGGTCATCGACGTCATCGACCGGGTGCCGGGCCTGGGCTCGCGCGCCGCCCATGCCAAGCAGGCTATGCGTGACAAGCTGCTCGATCACAAGGCCTACATCGACAGGCACGGTGAAGACATGCCAGAGATTCGCGACTGGAAATGGGAAGGGGATGCAAAACCAGGGCAAAAAAGGAAAGCACCGGCGAAATGAGCTGCGCGTGCTGGATTGATAATAATAGGGAATATGCGGCGGAAACCGTGAACCGTAAATCCGGCATTCCGAATGCCGGCACGGTTGTTTCTGTGCGCGGCGGCAAGGCGGGCCTGTTTGGCGGGGCAGGCGTGGGCAAGACGGTGCTGCTCACCGAGATGATTCACAACATGGTCGTGCAACACGAAGGCGTGAGTATTTTCGCGGTATCGACGAACGCTGCCGCATTGGCCACGGCCCATACCGAAAATTGTGCGAAGCGCTTTTGTCCGACGCCCGTCGCGCCTTTTCCAAGGTACAGGGCCCAGGCCCAATCGGGCTCGAACAGGCTGGTGGTTGACGACCAGTAAATGTCCTGCACGTCGACGAAAGGATGTCCGGACGGCAACGCCGGACTGTGGACGGCGCAATCCACCAGTGCCTCCAGTTCGTTGATCGTGGGCAGCCGCCAGACAGTTCCCGCGCCTTGATGGTTGAGCGCGGCCACCGCTGCCAATGCCTCGCGCCAGACCACCGGCTGCGGTGTGAGGTTCGCGCTGCGGCGCCAGAGCAGACCGGTGAGACGATCCAGGACGCCGGTTGGGTGTATTTCGAAGCGCGGTTCAGGCCATGCGGCACCGAAACGCCATTCGCCGTCCTGTCCCGTCCCGGTGCATGAAATGACTTTGCCGGCGGCGTCGTAGCATAGGCTTTGGCCGGTGCGCGGGACAACACCCAGGCCTGCGCCGCGTACCGGCCAGAGCATGAAGGATTGATCTTTGCCGCCGTAAAACATGCGCGCGCCATCGAGCGCCACATACCAGGCGTGCGCCGGGCTGATGACCGCCGTCGTCGCGCTCCAGTACCAGCCGTTGAACACATTGATGAACGGGTGTTGCTCGGGCAGGGCAGGCAATTTGGTTTGCAGACTGAGCAAACTGCGCAATTCGCGGCGATTGGGCATACGCCAGTCGCGCTGGCCGAAACGCTGTTCGCGGTTCATGCTTGCGACGAAATCCAGTGCTTCCTGCCAGGTGAGCGGAAACTCGGCGAGATTGGCATTGCGGCACCAGATCAGACCGGTCAGGCCATCCATGACCTCGTCGCTGCGCAAGTCGAAGCGCGGTTCCGGCCAGGGCGTGCCGACGGGATACGAGGCATCCTGGCCGGAGCCTTCGCACGCAATCTCGCGTCCATCGTCGGCATGGCAGGTGCGTTGGCCGGTATGCAGATAATGGCGAGTGGTCATGATTGCTCCAATGAACCTGGAAAATCTGTAAGGATTTTCTCGTTATAGGCACTTTCGGGATGAATGTTCGAACGCACCGGTTCGATGATGGTACCCGGATCGAACGGTAGCGCGTGGTACAACTACCAGGCGGTGTAGGTATTTATTGAGGTAACCACCAGCTTTGCCGGATGGACTTAACTGGACCGAGGATGTTCAATCGACCCCGGATTTCAAATTTCGGTCTCGCCTCGTCAGGCCAGCGCAGAACAATAGCGTTCTTCACCTGAATATCAAGGAGACAAAAAATGGCAAAAATAGAACAGCTGGAACTGGAAGGACATCGTAGTGAAATCATTGCTGACGTGAAAATTCTGGTCGAAAAATATCGTGCAATATTCGATTGGGATGTGACTGAGATCGAACAAAACCTTGCGGATAAACTTATCCCGGCGGAAATGCGCAAGGCCGTAGACGTTATCAAAGAGGGATTGCCATGTTGTTGAGACGGAACGGACCAACCGTCATCGAGAAGACGAGATGCGTCCGCTAGGCATTGCGTTACGGCGCTGGCGCATGCGCAGAATGCTTCAGCGTCATCCGATACCTCACCACGTCTGGCAAAGTGTGACCCGGCGTGTGTGCGTGTTGAGAGGGCTGGATGCGGTGCAAATGGCACACCTCCGCGAAAAGACGACATGGTTCCTGGATCGGAAATCAATCACCGGCGCTCAAGGCCTGGAGGTGACGCAGTCAATGAGAGTGGCGGTGGCTGCCCAGGCCTGTTTGCTGATCCTGAATCTGGGCGTGGAGCATTTCGACGGTTGGGTCGAGGTCATCCTTTATCCGGGCGCGTTTCGCGTCAAGCATGCACAGATGGATGCCATTGGCCTGGTCCGTAACGAAGCAAGCGTTTTAACCGGCGAGTCATGGTTGCGTGGCCCGGTGATTTTGTCCTGGGATGACGTCGAGCGGGATACCTATCATTATCAGGCTGGTCACAATGTGGTGTTGCACGAGTTCGCACACAAGCTGGATGGTCTTACCGGGGTCACGAACGGTATGCCGCCACTGCGTCGCGGCATGAGCAGGAAACGATGGGCCGAGGCATTCAGTGAGGCCTACGATGCGCTGTGTCAGCAAGTGGCGGCAGGAGAATCCGGTTTTATCAATCCTTATGCCGCGACCAATCCAGCGGAGTTTTTTGCGGTGATGAGCGAGTATTTCTTTACCGCACCGGATATTTTGAAAAACTGTTGCCCGGCAGTCCACAAACAACTTGCACTGTTTTACCAGACAGCTGCACCACGTTGATACGTCTCGCTGAGGGGCGAGCGCTATTTGCTACTGGCTACCGTGTCCTGCATCGCGCGCAAGGTCCGGGTCTGGGTAATAAAAGTGCCCAGCCCCACGCCCGCCACGCACACCACCGCCAGCACCAGCGGCAGGTCGATGTGGGACAGGCCATGCACGTGGAGGCCCGTGTCGATGCTCCAGTGAGCCAGGCTGGGAAACAGCAGGCCGAACACGCCCGCAATCGTATAGGCGGCGCCGCCCCACAGCAGGGTGCGTGCGGCCGTTGTCAGCGCCACCGCACGTATTGCCTGGGGAGAAAGCTTGCGGCTGGCTGCCATACGGCCGAACAGGGCACCCGCCACGGCTTGCACGATCAGGGTGCCCAGCCCGAACAGGGCGCCGGGTAACCAGCCCCAGGCGGCGCTGGGCATCGCAGGCGCAAGGGTCGTATAGAGAATGAGGGCAAAGGCACCGAAGCCCCAGCCGGCGACAAAGCCGTGTAGCGCCGGCATCCAGCCAGTCATGCGAGTCCAGTGAATGGTTTCTGGCGTGTCATCCAGGCGATCTTGCTGACACTCACCGATCAGGTGCAGATGCATGGCACGACGCTGGCGCAGCATCAGCCAGCCGCCGCCTGCCATCAACAGGCCGATGGGCACGAACAAGGCCTGGTTCAGCCAGTCATTCTGCATCCACTGCGACAGCCCCAGCCACGCCAATTCGCTGGCAATCGCACGCTGCACGGTGAAAGTCAGCGAGAACAGCAGCCCGGCACGCAGTCCTTTACGGGTGGAGTAACTGCCGACCGCATAGCTGAACGTGATGGGCCAGGTGTGTTCGTCCGGCACCATGCCGTGGATCAGGCCCAGCAGCAATGCGGTAACGAGAGCGGCGAAAATGCCGGGGTGGGTGGGATTCCACAGATCGATGAATTCCATGATGCGCGTCAGTTCAGTCTGGCAAGGCGGATGTGCGGCACTGCGCCGGTTCCTCGTGGCCGCATAGCATACCTAGTGCGGTCAATTCAGCATAGAGGTTTTGTCCGCCACCATAACGCTGGTGTGGTTGTCGCTGGGGCATCATTCGGCAGGACACTGCGGCTGGCACGCCCACCAAAAGGCGATACCAATACGACGTGCAGGATAGCACACGCGGCGCCACGACCAAGCCGAAGCAGTCAAGCATCACCATGCCGTGCAGAGATTTATATGGTTATGTGTGATACCGAACAGACTGTATCCGGATATATGTCTAAATTTCATCCTACCTCTCCGGTTGCGCGAAATGCGGTCAGCACCGCAAGATCGATATGGACAGCTGGCTATCAACTGAATCGTCTAGTGGAAATGATCCTGCCGACGAAGATGTCAATGGCGCACACGCCAGGGATCGAGAGAGAACTGCCATGCGTTGTCATGAAAATTACAGGGCTGGATTGGGATTTTAACGAGTGCTACAAGGAGAAAAAAATGTTGGGGACAATACTGCTGATAGTGGTGATCCTGATGCTGATAGGTGCAATCCCGGCCTGGCCCCACAGCAGGGGATGGGGCTACGGTCCCAGTGGCGGGTTGGGATTGATATTGAT
Organism: Sulfuriferula sp. GW1; assembly: GCF_047300855.1. Taxonomy (GTDB): domain Bacteria; phylum Pseudomonadota; class Gammaproteobacteria; order Burkholderiales; family Sulfuriferulaceae; genus Sulfuriferula. Next base: position 1,995,146 of record NZ_CP170197.1, on the reverse strand, counting down.
CATCCTGATCATCCTGCTGTTGCTGGGACGGATATAGCACGCTGAAACCGATTTCGGAAAGGCAAGCGAGTGCTCACGGGGCGTCTGACTCAGTCGTGAGTAAACTATTTGTATATTTAATATTTATTTGGAACGTCTAATCATGAAACTAATTAAGATTTTTTCCGCACTTTTCCTGAGCGTTGTACTGGTATCATTCATGGGCTGCGCATCTACCCAGACCAAGGAGAGTACCGGCGCCTATATCGACGACAGCGTTATTACGACCAAGGTCAAGGCAGCTCTTTTCAAGGAACCCACGCTCAAATCTACTGAAATCAATGTTGAAACGTTCAAGGGGGTGGTTCAGCTGAGTGGTTTCGTGAACTCGCAGGCAGACATCAACCGTGCTGTAGAAGTAACACGCAAGGTCGAGGGTGTGCGCTCCGTCAAGAATGATATGCGCCTCAAATAATGTGAGTTGATTACACGCCAAGCTGGATGCTGTCCGGCAGTGGCGTGCAAATGCACGCTGAACAATCCATTTAAGGCGATACCAAGGAGAATAATGATGCCATTGATTCAATTAGTGATTGTGTTGGTTGTCGTGGGGGTGGTGCTTTGGCTGATCAATACCTACATACCGATGGAAGCCACGATCAAGAAAATCCTGAATGTGGTGGTGATCATTGCAGTGATCCTTTGGTTGCTGAGCGTCTTCGGGGTACTGGGCTCCCTCTCTGGGGTTCGGATTGGGCGATAGGTCAAACCGGCAATCGTGGTGAGGCCTGATCCATCACCGCTTTCAATAAACCAATCGGGGCAGAGCGAGTGCCGGTGGAAATAAATCGTCATTGTAGATCTGGAACTCTTGGCAAAACGAATCATTCCTATTGCTTGTTTCGACCAGCAGGTTGCAGGCAATATTTTTTCACACTGAAAGGAAATTCCATGAAACTGCGTACAAAACTCGCTTTTGGCCTGATCTCTACCGTGTTCGCAATCGGCGTCGCAACAGCTGCCAGCCATGACGGGAAGATGCACAAGGAAAGACATGAGATGGGTTGTGATGGCATGGGCATGATGCAGGGCCATATGATGAAGGACCCGATTGCCATGGCCCACAAACACCTGGCCGAACTGAAAGCCAAGCTTAGGCTGACCAAAGATCAGGAGCCTGCCTGGCAAGCATTCTCCGATAAGGTCAACGCACAAGCCAAAAGCATGGCGTCAATGCACGATAAGATGAAAGGGAATATGCAGGATATGCCCAAGACCATGCCTGATCGCATGGCGATGATGGCGGACATGATGAAAGAGCGTGCGCAGAATATGGCCGCCATGGCAGATGCGGTAAAAGCTTTTTATAGTGAGCTCAAGCCGGAACAAAAAGAAGTATTCGACAAAATGCACATGAATCATATGCAATCCATGGATCACAAGAAATAAAGAACCAAAAGTTTGCGTTCGGGGAACGATAGACGACCACGGACGCAAACTTCTATATCAAATAATTTTCCGTTTCCTCGTGCATAGAGAGAATATGCAACGCGCCATATTCTGCTAACGCACCTCAAGCAAATTCCATAATTTATCCGGCATAAAAACATTTATTTTTCATGGAAATAATGTGGGTTACCGAACGGACTTATTATAGATAGCAGTTATATTTATCTTGCAAATCCGTTTATCCATAGCGAGTAAATGATTTCCAGATGAATAATGCTTATTCATTGCCCGATAATGAATTCGGCGGAAGCGAAATAGGGCTTCTATGCCTGGATTATGAGCTGCGCGTTTTGTGGTTTACGCAAACAACGCAAAATATATTCGGTTTACCCGACTCCATTCATGGAAGGTCGCTCAGTGAAATTTCCGAAAATTTGGTGGCCAGTAATCTGATGGAGGATGCCAGAATTGTTGCCAATACACGGTTGCCTCTTCAGCGGAATTTTACAATGCCGAATGGTCGCAGTTTTTTACGCAGGATCATGCCTTACAAGGGAAAAAGTGACATCTCCAGCGGCATGGTAATTTTATTTATTGAAATTGCTAAAAATAGATATACGGAAAATATGGCTATTAACACATGGCAGGTAACAGAATCTTTGAAACGGCATAAGCAAGAGCGAATTGTCGAATTGCAAACGCTTGCGATGAGAATGACTCTTGCGGAAGAACACGAGCGCTACAACCTGGCCCATGAAATTCATAATGACCTGGGCGGGATTCTGGCGGCCACGAAGCTTAAGCTGAGAGCTTGTCAACAAGAGCGCTCATCCCCTCTGTTCAAGCAGCGCGCCGCGGAGCTGGATTCACTGCTTACCCAGGCTTACGGCTCCGTACACTCGATGATTTTTCAGTTGTGTCCGCCTTTGCTGCATGAAATTGGTCTGATGCCTGCCTTGGAGTGGTTGGCAGAAGATCTGCACCGCACCAGCGATCTGAAGATAGTGGTGCAGCATGACAGCATGGACATCCCACTGGATTTGCCTGTAGCGACTCTGGTGTTCCGTGCAGTGCGCGAAATACTGGCTAATGTCGCCGCACTTGCTCGGGTCAGCCGGATTGTATTGTCTGCCCGGTGCCAGGATAACCGGCTACAAATCATACTCGGCGATTCAGGGAGCGGATTCGACTATCGGGAGGCGCTGACCCAACCCGGAGGATTCGCATTAAGCAGCATTGAGGAGCGCTTGAATTACCTGTATGGCGGTATTGAAGTCGAAGATATGCCGCGTAATGGCACACGCCTGATTTTGTCAGCCCCGCTGGCCGGTGCTTCAGCTTATATTTCCCAGGAGTTCCGCCCATGAGTTTGCGCGTGTTGCTGGTGGATGACCACAAATTGCTGAGGGAGACATTGCGCTATCTTTTGAATATGGAAGGCGATATCGAGGTGGTTGGGGAAGCGGGAAACGCCCAGGAGGCGCTTGATCTTGCTGCGCGCTTAGACCCGCGCATCGTGATCATGGATATAGGCATGCCGGGCGTCGACGGCATTGAAGCCACACGACAATTGATAGCGCAACAACCTGAAGTGAAGGTGATCGCCTTGTCCGGTCATACGGAGCGGGGCTTTGTCGATGAGATGCTCAATGCGGGTGCTTCGGGCTATGTGTCCAAGGCGGCGGCCGGGAATGAGCTATTAAATGCGATACGGGCAGTGGAACGGAATGAGGCTTACTTTTGCCCAGAAATTCTCCAGATGCTGATGACTTCTATGGGGCAAGTCGGCGCTGTCACTGAAGAATCACATGTTTCCTCCACGCTGACCTCACGCGAACGCGAGGTACTGTGTCTGCTGGCGCAAGGCAAGCGTTCATCCGAAATTGGCGAGGCGCTGTTTATTGCAGTGAGCACGGTCGATGTTCATCGCCGCAATATCATGAACAAGCTTGATTTACATAATGTTGCAGAGCTTACTCAATACGCCATTAGGTCAGGCTATATAACCCTATAAAAAACAATTCTATAGAAGATGGTTCTCGTGCAGAGTGTTTCTACCATTAAGAGGGTAGATAAAATACCATACTCCAAGTATGTCAATGAAGACTACATGGATATACAGTTGCTATGAATGCTGTGAACTAAATTTGAGCTATATTGTTCTGGGTAAGGATCTACCAATGGAAATTCCGGTTCCGGATAGCCTGAGAAAGGTGCTTTCATCAGCCGGTTTTCTAGCAGAAAGCAAACGCTCTTTACTGGTGCTAGACACAAACGGCACCATCAAATATAGCAGCCCCGAAGTGTGTAACTACCTGCGCCCAATAACAATAATCAGACACTGCTGTTCGGACAATCCGTGGCAGATATATTCCCGGCATTGCAGGGTGACCTAAGTTGGTCTAAATCCATCCGCGGCCACTATATTTTTTCTGCGGAATCTGACAATGGGTTTGAATTTGAATTTGTGGGGTGGAACAGAAGAGCGGGTCGGGAAGTTCCTTTGAAGGCTTCCCTGGCGCGCCTGGAGATTGAGGATCGTCGCTTTTTTTTGCTTGAATTGTTTGTTTTGGGAAGCGAAGACAACAAACTGCATAAATTTCTGGAAGTATCCGAGTTCAATGGCGATGCAGTAGCCGTTACCACAGTGGATGGATTGATTGAATATGTTAACCCGGCTTTTGAAGAACTGACCGGTTATCGGAAGGAATCAGTAGTGGGGCGCACCCATGCTGTTTTGAATTCGGGGATGCAAGAGCCGCAATTCTTCGCAGACATGTGGGAGGCTTTGCGGGCGGGCAGGACATTTCGGGGTATTTTCGTGAATCGCCGTCAAAATGGCAGCATTTTTTATGAGGATAAGATCATTCGTCCTTACCATGACGCCTGCGGAAAAATGAGTCATTTTATAGCCACCGGACGTGATGTCAGCGAGCGTATCCAGATCATGCACCGTCTGGAGCACCTGGCCAACCATGATTGCCTGACCGGCTTGCCCAACCGCAATCTGTTTCTGGACAGATTGCTGCAGGCAGAAGCACGTGGGTCACGCAATCATGAGGGATTTGCTGTTGTAGTAATGGATCTCGACCACTTCAAGGCAATCAACGACACTCTGGGGCATGCGGTGGGCGATGTGGTTCTGCAAACCGCAGCATGCAGGATTCGAAAGTGCCTGCGTGAAGAAGATACGGTTGCGCGTTTGGGAGGAGACGAGTTTTCGCTGATACTGACGGAGGTGAGCTTACCTCAGGACGTCATGAATGTGGTTGAAAAAATTGTTGCGCTGCTCGGTGAGCCGTTAGCAATTGATGGCAGGGATATTCCTCTACATGCGAGCATAGGTATAGCGATCTATCCCGAGCACGGTGACGATGGCCACACTTTGCTTAAACATGCGGATAATGCCATGTACCGGGTCAAGACGGCGGGTGGCGATGACTACCAGATTTTCGAGGGAAAGGAGAAGGAGCATTTCATTTTTTCGCTGCAGAAAAAAAAATAACTTAATATCAGGGGGTAAAAATGTCGGTACTCTGTGATCCGCAACAGAATTATATTCTGCGCGCATTGAGCCCGCATGAATTCGAGAGCATTGCAGCCGAGCTTGAACTGGTTACCATGTCTTGTGCCGAAGTTTTGTATGAAGTTAACGAGAAGCTGCAGTATGCCTATTTCCCTACCACCGCTACAGCCTCGCTGCTCTGCGGCCTGGAAGATGGAACTTCAGTTGAAGTGGCTGTGGTAGGAAGCGAGGGTATGCTCGGCGTTTCCATCTTCATGGGAGGGGAGACGGCACTCACCCAGGCAGTGGTCCATTCGACCGGACACGGATATCGAATCAGCGCAAAAACCCTGCGGGAAGCATTGACGCGCAGCGGCGGCCGCAGAAGCGGCACATTGCAACAATTGTTGTTGCGTTATGCGCAGACGCTGATTGTCCAAATGGCTCAAACGACTGCGTGCAACCGGCGTCATTCGGTGGAGCAGCAACTATGCCGCTGGTTACTCCTGAATTTTGACCGTATGCATTCCAACAGTTTGACGATGACCCAGGAATTGATCGCCAATATGCTCGGCGTGCGCCGCGAAAGCATCACCGAAGCCGCCAGAAAATTGCAGCGGGCGGGGATACTGAGCTACCGCCGGGGACATATCGAAGTAACGAACAGAGCGGAGCTGGAGACCCACGTGTGTGAGTGTTACAGCATATTGAAGAAAGAATCCGAACAATTGTTAATCGACCTGCTTGCAGCCTGATCAGGCTAATCGCATTCGAATGCCAGCCACATCAGCCAGAAGTGGTAGGGGTAACAGTACGTTCCATCTGGATGCGAGACAGTATTTTCTTGGCGGAGAGCGGTAGTTTTTCGCTCAGGAAAAGAAGTGTCGCCTGTGCCGAGGGCATTTGGGTGTTGCTGTGTCGGGATTCTGCAAGTCTGCCGATTGCGTCAGTTAGCTTGGGTCCGAGAAGATCTCGCGTGGCTTTTTTCACCACAATTTCGAGCAAATCGTAATTTTCTGTCGGGATGAGGTGGGTGTGGCATTTGCATATGCGTTCCAAGGAGCCTTCATAGACCTCCGGATCCAGACCGTCCATCGAGTAGGTGCACAGAAGCGAAAAATCCAATTGCCTGGATAGCTCATTCCAGAACTCTTCTAGCCTGACCGCAGCATCGAGTTTATTTTTTTGCCACAGCAAATTCACCATTTCACCGTAGGCGCGCACGTTCTTGTGCTTCGACTTCATTTCCCGCATGAGGCTTCCGACGTGTTTCTCGAATGCCTTCCATTCAGGCATGTCGTTTACCATGAGACCAGAAAGCAGGGATTCCGCGTCAAAAAACTTGATCTTCCCTTCGGCCTTGGCATTTTGTACAGAGAGGCCCTGCTGTTCCAGACTTGCAACGAAAGCCAGTCGGTGAGCTGGCGTCGCGATGACAATCGATGCATCCCCGCCCTGCAAGCCTGCACCGACAAACTTGGTCACTGCATTAACCAAAAATGCTTCATCCCGACAAACCTGGACGATGTGATTTCCGGCTTCGGGCTGGGTCAGAAGATTTCTCCAGGGCATGAGATTTTCCAATACTCAAGTTGAACAAGCAAAGGCCTTATATCAAAATTCGATATTTTGCAAGATTTTACCATGTGAAATGAAATTCATCATCCATTTTCTGTTTCCTGAATACTGAAAGCCCTGTCAACTTTTGGCTGTCGGGTTGACTTTCGAAAGCGGCACAGCCAGTAGCCAATCCCATGAGTTGCTGAGGTAGATCGTACCCCCGATAATGACCGGATTGACGATACCGAAACGGCCTCCCACATGGTATTTATGAATGAGGGCACCACTGGAAGGATTCAGCGCATACAGGTACTCACCCGTCGATACATACAATGCGCCCTTGTAATAGGTCGGTGCTCCACGGCCCGAACCGGCTGCGCTGGCGTCCGGCACCTGCCAGGTCCATTTCTTCTGTCCCGATTTCAGGTCATATGCCTGGATCACATTGTTCACCGGTGTGCCCACATAGACGACGCCGTCATGAATCATGGGCACGCCCCCCTTGAATGCCGGCGGCTTCGCCCCGCGACCCATGCTGGCCTGCCATAGGATTTTCCCCGTACGCGCGTCATACGTCACAATGCGGGTATCCATGGTTGTCTTGCCATTCTCCTGTTTCGCATCCGCGACTGCGTCCATCACCACAACGCCATTACTCACTGCAGGGGATACATCGCCGATTCCCGTATCCTCCGCGCCTTGAATGTTGGATTTCCAAAGCACTTTGCCGCTCGTGGCATCCAGACAGAACACGCCCCCCGGCGATGACATGGCGACATACATTTTGCTGTCAACAATACTGGGGCTCGACATATTGGCCATGCCATGGAGCTCTGTCTTCCAGACGGGTTTACCGGTTTGAGTGTCGATAGCCTGGGCGTACCCATCCCCGGTGGTGATATATATTTTCCCGTTGCTGAAAGCAGCCGTGGGCATAGCCTCGCCATCGGTACCATAGTGCCAGAGCAATTCTCCGGTCTTTGCGGAAAGAGCATAAATGCCATTAAAACTAATCCCCTCACCGCGCGCTGCAGTCTTGGTTTTGGCGAATCTGGTTACGTTGGAAAAGTTGAATCCGACATTGCCTGCGGAGAGGAAGACTTTGCCCTGCGCTACGACGGGCGTACCCATCAAGGTATTGCCGACCGGGCTGGTGCGCCAGATAAGTTTGCCGGTGCGCGCATTGACCGCATAAGCGAACTGATCATCGCTTTCCGCGTAAACAACGCCATTCGCAATGGACACGCCTACAGCATTGCCATAGAACTGGGTTTGTGTCGAGGGACCGCGGCGTTCTCCATACACGGGATTATCAAATGCTTCTTTACGATCGAGGGGCCATGACCTCGCTTCCGCAAACTTCCATTCGACGCCGTGGCTAAGCCAGGCGGGAGCGCCAGAAGTAAGCTCAAACGCTGCGTTATGGGCAGGATTCGCACCGAGAGACGTCCAGGTGTCGGGGAAGTGCTTTCCGTCTTCCATGGAGGGCAGGTTTTCGGGATGATAGACACGGTCATATGGACCGCCTTTTTCGACAGCAACTTCCGTCGATAAAGCGGCCGCCTGCGCAGCGTTTCCGACGCGCTGCGAATTACCGGCGGTTTCCGGCGCGGTGGGCTGCGAACCGGTTGCAAACGCTTGTGTGGCAATTAGTAATGTGATCCAGGTTAGACGTGTATTCATTTTGTATGACCCTTTACGTTTGATGTCCGCGAATATTCATGACAATTCCCAATAGATAAAGAAATCCTTGGTGCGCTATTCAGGCCTAGGATTTCGAATCCGTTTTTGGCTGAGTACGGCAGCTCATGTCAGGGGGCAAAGTAGCTGCAAGAGTACGTAGCATCGCAATTATCTTGAGCAGCTTGCCAAATATATGCGTCATTTTGCCGGCGGACGTTTCCTCTTTCTTCATGGATGTCGGGTGCGCATGGCCTCGGGGCCGGCGTTTCAATAGCGCCCCAATCGCCCAGCCCAATCCTGCGGTCGCCAGCAAGGTCGCCGGGAATGCCAGCTCCTGTCGAACATTCTTGTTCAAACGCTTCATGTTCCGGCTTAGGGCGAGTCGGCGCAGAACAATTTGACGCTCGGCCTTGTCGATTTGCACCGGTAGAGGAATGTCATGGACTGTCATAATCACTTCTTTCGGCTGGCTCTAATGGCTTGAGGCTACGCAGGGTTGCCGGCCATCCTAGATTTCGGCTTTGGCGTAGAATCGAACGATACAATAAAGCTGCCAGCGCCAGATTGACGACGGCCCCCAGTAGCATGGCGACGCTCGCCGTCCAGCCGAGCTGGATCAGCCACAGAACCATTGCTCCGAACAAGCCCAGCCAGGCGCTCACCAGCAATACGGCTACCAACACACCTGTAGCGATCATGCCGACCAGATTGTGCGCGGCGAATCTGGTTTCCAGCGCCGCGAGTTCAAGACGATCGTGCAATAGGCCGACTAACTCGCGTCCCAATAATTTGACGTCGTCTATCAGCCCCGCCGGCTTTGACGCGGCTTCGCTCGCGGAGGGGATATCGCCGGCAGGATTTGTCCTGCCGGATGCTGCAGGATCAGCGGGCATTCATGAATCTGCTTAGCAGAAATCCTGCCACAACCGCGATGCCTACCGTGGCAAGCGGGTTATCACGCACATAATTACGGCAATTTTCGGTAATCCGCATTTGTGCTTCTTTGAGCTGCTCGCTCTTGACGTCGTAGGTTTCGGCCGCCGAAGCTGCCGCACCGGCTAGTTTGTCGACAGCCTGATGAGCACCCGTGGCAACGCGATCCACGGCGGGGCGCGCCGCATCCGTCACCTTGTCGATCGTGTGGTGGGCACCGGCACTCGCTTCGTCGATGTTGCTGGCAAAGGGCTTTCCTGACATGCCGGGATTGGAACTTAAATTATTTACTGACGTTTCCATGAAATGCTCCTTGAAATAAGCCTTAATACAATCAACCATAAACAATGGTCATGTTTTCAATAACGCCTTAGTGCATAAAAAAATAAATTACGACGAGTACGATTGCGGGGACACCCAATATCCAAGCAATAAAATATTTACCCATAATGGCCTCCTTGATAGTTTGAGCGTTACTACCCGCCATGTTCATGGGAAGCGATGCCGGCGCACTCCGATGGGCTTGCGGGTAATATTTATTGCCTAATGCCAGTCTGCCGATTTCCTAAACGGGGTGATCAAGCACTACAAGCTTTTCCCGGCTGAATAGGCCCTGTCGGATTTTCTGACGTGCTCTTCGCCCGTGGTGGAAATATCCTCTGCGTGGGCATCTTTCATTATTTTCCGGACCAGCTTTGCTTCCTCGCTGCTATCCGTGTGCACGGAGATCAGGATATTCCCGTCTTTCACCTTGGTTTCGTATTGCTTTGCCTCATATTCAGGCATGCCCATACCCACCAGTGCGCCGGCAATCCCGCCCAGGGCAGCGCCCACGGCGGCGCCGCTTAGAGCTGCCATGATGGGACCCGCGGCGATAAAAGGTCCGACGCCGGGGATGGCCAAAGCGCCAATCCCGGCTAGTAAGCCCAGAACACCTCCGGCCAGGCCTCCTGCACTTCCACCTATCGTCGCGCCCTCGGGCGCCTTGGTATTGTGTTCGTGAGCAAAATCACGGCTTCCGGTACGGTCAGGCAACAGAACCGAAATGTCGGCGGTGGACACGCCGGCGTCTTTAAGATAGGTCACGATCGTTTCTGCCTGGACCAGGGTATTGGCAATGCATATCACAGCTTTTGACATGATGAACTCCTTGATGAATTGAAAAAAACTTCAACTGCAATGTTGTTTTTCTGTGTTACCACTCCCGGACCTGCTAACGCCGTCAGGCGTTAAATGACATTTTCCAAACAGATCCTTTAAACCCGGAGCCTCTGCCTGAGGTGTGGGGTTTTAATTATTCACAGCCTCTTGAAAACGATGTTTCATAATGCAGTTTCTGATAGGCCAGAGTGATTTTTAAGATCGATCTGGCATGGTATTGGTCCCGTGGCGACGAACTCTTGATTTTCCGATGAGGTTCATCAATACCGTTGTTATCCGCTATGAAACGTTCCTGGGGTAGCGATCCTGCGGACATAGACGGTTCAGTCGCCTGCCCGGTAACGGAAGCCGTTATAAAACATAGTGCAACTAAAGCCTTAAGTTTCATGGCAACCCTCCCTGTGTTCCATGTGGGCAATCGATGCCAGGTTTCTTGTTAACAGCACAGGCACCGTAATCACTGCAATGTTGTGACCAAGATATGATTCCCCATCATCATTGTCTGTGCGTGAACGTACATAATCGCCAATGCAGTGCATTGAAGGCTCAATCAAAAAAATCGAGAAGGTCAGCGTGGCGACGCAAAAGCAGCAGGCTGCCTGATGCGTGTGGTGGAGTTGTTGCTTTGATGCTTGGCTTTATCGGGCCCGTTCAGACTGGCGAGGCCAGCATTTGCGCGGGGTATTATCTGGCGACCTGTGCCGCCTCCCATGCGAGCAGCGCGGTTTTTCTGTCCGATCCCCAACGATAGCTGCCGATTTCCCCGCTTTCCCGGATGACGCGATGACAGGGAATAAGCAGGGCGATGCTGTTTTTGGCAATGGCTGTCGCGACGCTGCGGCGTGCCTTGGGTGTCCCGGATCGTTGTGCAAGCTGGGTGTAGGACACCATCTCGCCCGGAGCCACCGATAGCAAGGCCTCCCACACCTTGATCTGAAAGTTGCTACCCCGCAGCATCAAATGCAAGGCCTGCGTTGGCGGACCGGCGTGGAAAATTTCGGCAGCTAGCTGCAGCGCGCGTTGCCTATCCTGCACCAGGGTCGCAGCCGGCCAGTCCTGCTGCAGGCCGGCCACCGCGTGCGCCATGCCAGCGCCCTCCACAAACCCGAGATGGCAGATACCGCGCGATGTCCAGGCGATAAGCGCATTTCCAAATGGGGTGGGCGCTTCGCCGAACCCGATTTCCAGGCCCGCACCCCCGGTTTTTATCTCTCCCGGCGACATGGCTTCGCAGGTCACCATCAAGTCATGCAAGCGCCCAGGACTCGACAAGCCGGTGTCCAGTGTGACGGAAAGCACATCGGCTGATTCGCGTAATGCCTGTTTGGCGTATTGCTTGGTCACATATTGCAAAAATCGTTTGGGCGAGACGCCGGCCCATTCCGAGAACATTCTTTGCAGATGAAATTCGCTCAGCCCGAGACTGTCGGAAATTTCATGGAGCGTGGGTTGGCGTCGCGCATGGCTGCGGATAAAGGTAATGGCGCGCGCGACTGTCTCATATTGCCGCGCCTGATCTGCAACGGTATTACGCATTGCCGGCTGCCCTGCGCGGCAGCAGCGCTGCCGGATTAAAGCCGGTGACCAGTGCCGTGCCCACAATGACGATGCACGAACCGGCAATCATGCCCCAGGTAATGATTTCGCCCAGGAACAGGCCGCCCCACAGCATGCCGAAGACCGGAATCAGGAAGGTGACCGTGAGCGCGGAGGTCGCCCCGATTTCGCGGATCAGCCGGAAATAGAGCAGGAAGGCAATACCGGTACAGGCGATGCCCAGTGCGACGACTGCGAGCAGGACGCCGACGCTCGGCGCTGCCGAAACCGTTGCAAAGGGCACAGCGGGCGCGATGACCAGCGTAGCCGCCCACATGCTGCCATGCGCATTGGAAAAGCTGTCCACGGATTTTGCGGTCTTCGCATAGGTCGTGGCGATGCCATAGGAGAACGCGGCCAGCAGCGCGGCTGCAATGGCAATTCCGGCGCCCCGTTGCGCGGTCAAGTGGTCAACGCCGACCACCAGGCCAACGCCGACAATACCCAACCCCAGTCCGAGCGCGGTGCGCCCGTTCAGCGCATGGCGCGACCATACTGCGCCGATCACCGCACCCCATATGGGCGAGGTGGCATTCAGAATGGACATGGCCGAGGCCGAAAGCGTCTGCCCGGCAAATCCGAACAGCAGGAAAGGCAAGGCGCCGTTGAATATGCCCAGCATCAGGTAGTGGCGCCAGTGCTGTCGGGCGTTGAGCGGCTTGTGCAGAATTACCGCTACGATGGTCAGAAATAGCGCAGCGAGACCGACGCGGTACTCGATCAGAATCACCGGTCCCAGCACCGGCGCACCGATGCGTATGAACAGGAACGAGCCGCCCCAGATGGCGGCGAGGGTGATCAGTCGGATAAGGCTGGCAAGGTTCACGATGCATCCAGGAAGTTATTCAGGAGCAGTATCGCCGAGTATGTAGCGCGTTTCCACCCGATTCTTGCGGTGTTGATAGCGTTTTATAAGTGATTGGCCGATGCGTGCGCGATGTGAGCGAGATCGCCTACTGTCGGCTTTTTATCTGGGCGCCTCCCAGCAATTATTGCTGACCTGGTAAGTGGTGGTGAGTTGTTCGCTGTTGGGCTGCAGGATGTAACGTACGCCGGTGACGTCGTTCATCTTGCGCCAGTAAATCGCCAGGGTGTTTTTTTCGCCTGCGCTTACCACGTTGTGGAGCGCCACGACTTTCAGCGGACTACCGTACTGGGTATTAAAATTACCGGTAACCGTTACAAAATTGTTGAAAGAAGGGGCCATTTCCTGATCGAATTCCACCAGTTTGTCATTACAAAAGATGAATACATAGCGCCGGCCTGCCGGGTTGTCTGATGAGTCATACGCCATCAGGGTGTCGCCGGCTTCAACATTGTTTTCAAAATTCCACGATTTGAGCGTGGTTTTGAGTTGGTTGCGGGTCATGCCGCTTTTGAATTCGCCGACTTCAAAGGCGAGTGCGGACTGACAGCAAGCAAGCAGGGTCAAGCTTAACAGGGCGATTTTGATATGCATGGTCTTTTCTGGCATACGGAATTTCCCATGAGATTAACTTGACTGGGGAGTCAAGTCGAGTTGTACTCATCACCAGCAGTCAAAATACCGCCGGAGGTCAATATTATGCGTATGCGTTATTTATTAATGAATATCGGTGCATTTTGCGCAATCGCCACCGCATGCCTGCCCGCTGCCCAGGCCATGGGGGCGCGGCCACAATCGGCGGCTGGACTGGGAACCGGCCAGATTGTGGCCACTGCCGGGATCCGCGGGCTGGATGAGGAAAAACTCAAGGCGGCGCACTATGATGCAGCGCAAGTCAACGAGATGGAATCGCAAACAGTGAGCGCCGATGCGGCACGCAGTTTTGCTGCGCAAGCCGGGCTGCACAGCCGGTCAGTAGCATATTTGCCTGATCCGGCAGGGGGCAACGGCATCTACCCGTAACGCAGTTATTCGTCGCTTTCCGTATCCAGATCAGGAATATGGCCGAACGCGATGCGCATCGGCGCGGCCTGCAGCGCATCGTGCGCAGCGCCAAAATACACGGCGTTTTTGCCAAAGCGCGCATTGAGTTTGTCCACGGTGGCGTTGAGCTGGCTGCGCGCAATGCCGGTATCGAACAGTGACGGCGTGTGATGCGCCGCTTCCACCAGGCGCGTGAGCGTGACACCGACTGCCAGCGGATCGTCGCGTACGACCGGTTTCTTCTTCCACAGCAGATCCAGGATGTCAGTCAGAGTGAGCGTATCCGAGCTCCGGTCGAAGCTTATTTTCTCGTTCCAGGACTGGTAGCGCAGATATTTCACCTTGATCTGCATCGCGCCCGCCAGCAATTCATGGCTGCGCAGGCGCATGGCGGTTTTTTGCAACAGCTTGTGCAGTACCGAATGCGCGGTGTGGTCGTTGCGCATTGCCGGCGCCAGCACATGCGAATGTCCGATGCTGGCGCGCGCACTGGGTGCGGGCAGCAGCCATTCGCCGCGCAATTTGGCATGCATGCGCTCGCCTTCGATACTGCCCCACGCACGTGCCAGCCGGGCCTTGTCGGCAGCCCACAAATCGCGCAGGGTGTGAATCCCGGCCTGTTTCAGGCGTTTTTCCATCTGTCGCCCGACGCCATTGATATCACGCAGTTCCAGTGGATACAGGCAATCGGGCAGATCGTTGAGTTCGATCACCGTCAGGCCGTCCGGCTTGCGCATGTTGGATGCCGTCTTCGCCAGAAACAGGTTGGGCGCAATGCCGATCGAACAGCGCAATTCCGTACCCACGGTGTTGTAAATGGTGCGCTTGATCTTGTGCGCCAGCGTTTCGGCGTTGGCGCGCACGCGCTGGCTGCCGGTCAGCTCGCAGTGCATTTCGTCGATGGAATAGACGGCTTCCACATGGGTACAGGATTCCACCGCAGCGACCAGTTGATGGTGATAGTCCACATACATGGCGGGGCGCGCCTGCACGACACGGATACCCTTGCACAATTTGCGCGCCTCATGAATGGGCGTTCCGGTCCGGACGCCGAATGCCTTGGCTTCATAGCTTGCCGCGATGCAACAGGTGGTTTCCGCCACCACCGGCGCCACGCAGACGGGTTTGCCGCGCAGACTCGGCTCGGCCTGCTGTTCCGCAGAGGCAAAATAGGAATTGAAATCAACGTAGAGCGAACGGAGCATACGGTATAATTGCGGCTTTTGTACCGCACTGAAAGTAAAGGTTTAACGCATGAGTCTGAATCTGGTTCCCGTTGGCAAGGACGTCCCCAACGATTTTAACGTCATCATCGAAATCCCCATGCACGGCGATCCCATCAAGTATGAAGTAGACAAGGAAAGCGGCGCGATGTTCGTGGATCGTTTCATGTCCACCGCCATGCATTATCCCTGCAACTACGGCTACATTCCGCACACCCTGTCCGAAGACGGCGACCCGGTGGATGTGCTGGTCATGACCCCGGTGCCGCTAATTACCGGTGTGGTGGTGCGCTGCCGTACCATCGGCATGCTCAAGATGAGCGACGAAGCCGGCGTGGACGCCAAACTGCTGGCCGTGCCGGTAGATAAATTGTGCGGCATGTACAAAAACGTGCAAAAACCCGAGGATCTGCCTGCAATGTCCCTGGCCCAGATTTCCCATTTCTTTGAACATTACAAGGATCTGGAAGTCGGCAAGTGGGTGAAAGTGGAAGGCTGGGTCGATGCCGACGCCGCCAAGGCCGAAATCATGGCCGGTGTGGAACGCTACAACGCCGCTGCCGACAAGCCCGCATTTTAATCCGCCAGCGCCGCCTGCCGGCGGCTCTTTTTTGGGGCGTGCCAGCATGAAAATCTGCATCATTTCCGACAGCCATGATAACCGTCGTCTGATGGCGCTCGCCGTAGAAGACGCGTTAAGCCGTGGTGCCGAAGCCGTGCTGCACTGCGGCGACGTCGTCGCACCGACTACATTGCGTTCGCTGCAAAAATTCGCTTTGCCGGTGCATGTCATTCACGGCAACAATACCGGCGACATGTTCAACCTGTCGCGCCTGGGGGCGGAGGAGGGCAGCGTCATTCGCTACCATGGCCAGGACGCCGAAATCGAATTGGGCGGACGCAAGATTTTCATCGTCCACTATCCGCATTACGCGCGCGCCATGGCCTGCACCGGCGACTACGACCTGGTCTGCTGCGGGCACGACCACCGTGCCGAAATCAGGCACGTGGATAACGTCAGTGGCAGCCAGAGTTTGATGCTCAATCCCGGCACGGTAGGCGGCGTCGGTGCACCGCCCACCTACATCATGGGCGACCTGGAAACCATGCAGTTTGAAGTTTGCGACGTACCGGCAGCACCGAGTGAACTGACCAACCTGACGCGGGTTGCCTCACATACTTCGGAGAGCGGCGGGTAATCCCACGCCTGCTGCAGGCGCTGGACAGCATCAGAAATGGTTGTTGATCACCACTTCGTTCATCGACAATTGCCCGCCACGCGGCCACGCATCTTTGGTGGCCTTGCCGATTGCCGTCATCATGGTGATCACATGGTCCTGCGGCAGGTTGATGAGTTTGCCCACTGCCTCGAAGTCGAAGCCGTCCATCGGGCATGAGTCGTAACCCATTTCTTTGGCCGCCAGCATCAGCGTCATTGCCGCGATGCCGCATGAGCGCATGGCCTCGTCGCGCTGCACCTGTTCCCGGCCGGCGTAATACTGGCCGATGGCGGGAACCATGAACTCCTGTATCGGCTGTGCTGCATTGCGCCAATAGCGCGCAGTATCCTTTTCCCAGGATTTGGTGTCGGCGCACAGCACGATCAGCAGGGAGGCGTCGGTCACTTGCGCCTGATCCCAGGCCACCTTGCGGATTTCACTGCGCAGTTCGGGATCGCGCACCAGCACGAAGCGCCAGTTCTGGATATTGAATGCAGTGGGGGCGAGCATGGCCAGCGACAGCAGCTTGTCGATTTCCGCTTCGGTCATGCGGTGGTCGGGATCATACGTCTTGAAGGAGCGGCGGGTTTCAATTGCGGTGGTGACATTCATATTGCTTTCTCCTTGGTTAAAAACGAATAATCCATAAAAAGGCGATTTATCCACGAAAAGCACGAAGGCACGAAATTATTCAAAGAGATAACAAGCTGTAGATTATCACCAAAAAGATGAATGATTTATTTCGTGTCTTTCGTGCCTTTCGTGGACTGGTTTGTTTTTTTCAGGATTACTTCTTTTTCATGAAAAACACGAATTCGGCATCGTTCTGTGCTGAAGACAGTAACTCGTTGCCGGTCTGCTTGGCGAAGGCTTGAAAATCCTTCACCGCGCCCGGGTCGGTGGCCGAGATTTTCAATATTTGTCCCGTACTCAACTCAGCCAGCGATTTTTTGGTACGCAGTATTGGTAGCGGGCAATTCAAACCGCCGCATCCAGTTCTTTATCGAAGTTCATGTCCAGCCTCCAGTCTAGAAATCGTTTTCGATTTTGAAGGTATTGAAAATGATATCGGCGGCCTTATTCCTCGCGCCGTGCGATACCGCATCCAGAATGTCGCCATCGCTCCAGCCTAGATCGCGCAGTTTCTGCAAATCGGCCGCATTGACGGCTTCGGGCGTGGATACGGCTTTCAGCACCAGCAGCAACATCGCCTTGTCCTTGTCTGCCAAAGGCGCTTGCGCCGGATTCTGCTTGGTAAGGGCAACCTGTTCGGGCGTCAGGCCGCATTGGTTGATCAGCATGGCGGCGTTGAACCCGACACAGTAATCGCAGTGATTTTCCTGCGACACCAGCATGCGCACCATGGTCAGCAGCGGAAAACCCAGGGTGGGATGATTCATGTAATAGCCAATCGATTGCCATTGCTGTTCGAGCATCCCGGGGCTGCTGCTGCTCATTTGCAAGGCATTCGGCACGCGTCCGAAAGCCTTTTCAATCTGACGGTAAATTTCAGCCACTTTGCCTGTTGCTTGGTCGCTGGCTATAGTTTGAATGATAGGCATATTGCTTCTCCTTGAATTGACAACTCACGAATACATACCAACCATCCGGTATGTTGTTGCCCAAATAAAATCGCGCTGCATGCGTCGATTTCACTGAGTCTGCTTATTCCTGGGTCTGGATCGGGGGCCCAGGCTCAGAACGTAATCCTGCAATTGCGTTATACATAATCTAAAGGTCTTTACCGATTGCATGTTCTTGGCCACGCCCCAGCAGCCTTCCCAGGCCGACACTATAAATAGCGCAGCGGCTTCGCAATCGACATCGGCCCGGATCTGGCGCTGGCGCTGCCCGGTTTCCAGTGCGTTGCGTATGGCCTTTTGCCAGGCTTTGAGTATCAGAGTCAGGCGTGCCTTGAACGCCTCATCCAGCGGGCTCATTTCCTGCATCAGATTGTTCAGCGGGCAGCCCAGGCGGATGGTGTCATCGTCGGCATGTTCGGCCTTGCGCTGCATGATATTCAGCAATTCAGTTACCGGTTGCTCCGCTTCGCGCAGCGGGCGGAATACCATTTCTTCCAGTCCTTCCCGGATCACCTCGTCAATCACCGCGAGGCCGAGCGTATGCTTGGCCGGGAAATAGTGATACAGCGCGCCCTTGGTCAATCCCGTGTCGCCAAGAATATTGGCGATGCTCGCCGCCTGAAAGCCGTTGCGATGGATTTCATCGAACGCAGCGTGCAGAATTCTGTCGCGTGTCAGATCGGATTGTCTGGTGTCCATAGCCGAATCATACCAACCGGTATGGATGTGTCAAGAAATTTTTATTCTGGAAAATACCTGGACGGCTTTGCTTATTCCAGATGATATTTCTTAAGCTTGTACCAAAGCGAGCGCTCGCTGATATCCAGTAACCGTGCGGCCCTGGTTTTGTTGCCTTCAGTGTTGTGCAATGCAGCGGCGATCATTTTGGTTTCAAGGGTTTCAATAGCGCAGTTTAATGACATGCCGTCAAAAGACAGAATATCCTGCAAGGGTGTTTTTTCTTTCGTCGCATGCGCTCCAAGCGGAAAATGAGTCATATCCAGCTGCTTTCCACCGCTCAGGACAATAGCGCGTTCGATCACGTTCCTCAGTTCCCGTACGTTACCCGGCCATGCGTATTGCTGTAGATTGGATAAGGCGTCTTCGGTAATTTTTGGAATGGAAGAACCACCTTTCGAAAATTCGGCAATAAAATGATGGATCAAAGCAGGTATATCTTCCTTGCGGTCGCGCAACGGAGGGAGTTCAAGCGAGAAAACATTCACGCGATAGTACAGATCTTCCCGCAACCTGTTTTCGGCAATGGCAGCTTGAGGGTCTCTGTTGGTGGCAGCAATGATTCTGATATCTATCGGGATGCTGCGATTGCTACCCAGGCGCTCAATCACATTTTCCTGCAAAACCCGGAGCAGTTTAGCCTGCAACGCGACAGGCATTTCTGCCAGTTCGTCCAGAAAAATAGTACCTCCATGAGCCAGTTCAAACTTGCCAATGCGCTCTTTATGCGCACCGGTAAACGCTCCTTTTTCATAGCCGAACAGTTCGCTTTCCAGCATGTCAGCGGGGATCGCCGCACAATTGATCGGCACAAATAATTTGTCCCGCCTGGGTGAAGCCCGATGTATTGCACGCGCGACCAGCTCTTTGCCAGTGCCTGTTTCGCCGGTGATCAGCGCAGTCGTTTTATTGGGCGCTACCAGCCGTATCTGCTCGTAAACCTTGTGCATGAGCGGGCTATCACCGATAAATCCTTCCCATCCTTTTTCCAGCTCGCGGCGCAGAAAATCGTTTTGACGCAATATTCGTCCGGTCGCAAGTATCCGGTTGATCGACAGCTCGAGCGCTTCCATATCGAAGGGGCGCAGGATGTAATCACATGCGCCCAGCTTCATTGATTCCACGGCGCTCTGTATCGTGCCGTGAGCTGTCATGATGATGAAGGGAACGTTATTACCCTGGGCGCGGAGCTGGTTCAACAATTCGATACCGTCCATCCCTGGCATGCGCAGGTCGCTGACGACAAGATCGGCCGGTGTTTCCTGCAAGCTCTGCAGTGCCTCCATTCCATTACTGGCACAGGAAATATCGTGTCCCATTTTTTGCAGCATGATTTCGAGGACACGCAGCATTCGTGCTTCATCATCGACGATAAGGATTTGTTGTCCGGTCATGATTGTTCGCTCAATTTTCTCGGGATCGATATTCTGAATAAGGCACCGCCCCACCGGCTTTCGCTCACTGTGATATTTCCTCCATGCGCAGACACGATCTGCTGGACCACGGCCAGCCCCAATCCGATACCGCCTTCACGTTTGTGGAAAAACGAGTCGAAAATTTTGTCGCGTTCTTCCTTCGCAATGCCAGGGCCATTGTCGGCAATTTCGATGATTATTTTTTCGGGTTCGCTGCGGCTGGTTACGGTTATTTTTCCATGCTCCGGCAGCACTTGCAGGGCATTCATAAACAGGTTCAGGAATACCTGCGTCATCTGTTCGGCATCGCATTCGCAATAAGGATCAGAGGACTGCAATGACTCTTCAACCTGGATCATTTTTGTCTGGATTTGCGCGGCCAGCATCAAGATGCAATTGTGAATCTGCGCATGGACGTTTGTCAGCTGAAAACTGGGCAGGCGTGGACGGGTGCTGTCCAGCATGGTTGAAACCAGACGGTTGAGCCTGTCCGTTTCGCTCTCGATGAAACCGATCAGCTCGCGTGCTTCATCGCTGATATTAGGCTCTCGCTTCAACATTTGTGATGATGATCGCAATATCCCCAACGGAGTCCTGATTTCGTGAGCCATGACCGCAGCCATTTCACCCATGACAGCGAAGCGTGATGCCCTGACAAGATGTTGTCTGGATTGATCGAGATCCTCAACCATTTGGACAAATGTGGTGGTGAGCTCCCCCACTTCTCCGCTCGATACAGGAGGGGAGGGGGGCAGAGATTTTTCGTTAATAAACCGGCGCGTGAATGCAGTGAGCGCCACGATGGGCCGGGCTATATTGTTTGCCACCCATAGGGAAATCCACGTGGCAATCACGATGGTTGCCAGCAGGAAGCCGAGAAATATGATAGCCAGCCGGTGAATGGGCTGAAGTGCCTGATCAAGCGGCTGTATGACTATCGTTGTCCAATCCAGGCCGGAAAAATTTTCATAACCGTGCGAACGGTCAAAACCAATAATGACGCGGGAGGTATGCAGGGGAGATCCATCGACGATTTCGACACCGCTTTTGGGAATGTTGGATAGCCATGGCAGAAATTTCCTGCTCATCAGCAAGCCTTGCTGTCTCAGCTCTCTGGACGCTGCGATGACTTTCCCGTTGTGGTCCAGTATGGCGACCATACGCCCATCTTTCGCTGCCTGGTCCAGAATCTGGAAGATTTGTGTCCAGTCGAAGGACAGCACAAGTTCTCCCAGATTGCCGCTACCGAATTTCGACGGGATGCTGGAGCGGATGTTCATTGTGTTGCCGTCCGGAACATCCAGGACAACGCGACCGCCTGGCAGTGTGGCATGCAACCAGGGCTGTTGCGAGACAGGTATGGTCCCGATGGCGGCTGCCTTGTTACTGGCAACGATCATGCCGCTCTCGTCGGTGCAATACAAGTTGCGATAAACGTTCTGGTAGCCGGTTTTCAGTTCGGTCAGAAAGGCGGACAGGCGCTTATCAATGTCCTTTACGTAAATATCCTGCATGACCTCAAGATGGCTCCATGTGATCGCGTTTTGAAAACGCTCGAACAGCATCTTGTCGATATCCGCGGAAACAGTGGCTGCCTGTACCAGGAGCGTCTGCTGAATTTCAGCCTGCATGGCCTGTTGCGTTTTGACAAAGGCCAGGTAGGTCAGGGCGATAGCGGGCACCAGGCTAGCCAGCAGGAACGCCACAACTAGAGTTTTCCGTATTGTCACGAGAAAGAAAGCCGACTATGGGTTTGGTCGTTACTTAGGCTAAAGTATAAGCAAAGTGGTCACAATAACCGATTTTTTGTCTTGCCTTGCAGGGAGATGGATGCCATGCGCCACCGGGCGTTTCGCTCAGCTTTAATTGTTTCTGTGGCGCTCATGCTGGGTTGTATCAATACGCGTGCAGAGCAGCCAGTACCGACCGAGCCTCATCTGCAGCTGGAGCGCGGCTGGCAAATACCTGGAACTGGCTTCACCCTGGGCGGTTATGCCACTGAGGATTTCACGATAAAAAAGCATAAGCCGTGGTCATTCACCACCGAAGATCTCAGCCTGTTTGTCGGTTGGGAAGGTGCCGGGAAACTCAAGTTTTTTTCCGAGCTGAGTCTGGAAGATGCGCTGGTCTTCAAGCGGCCGGGAAAATTGACTACCGGCCAGAGGTCCTTGGCATTCGAACGCGCCTATTTTGATTATGCGCAATCCGAACAGCTTAATTTCCGTCTGGGGAAATTTCTGACGCCAGTTGGGCACTGGAATCTCATCCATGCGGATCCGCTGGTCTGGACCACCTCACGTCCCTTGGTCACGAATCGTCCTTTTCCTACTTATGCTACCGGCGCAATGATTTACGGGACCAGCACCGGATTGGGCAAGGAACTAGATTATTCACTGTACGCCTCCAGCGGACAGCAAATACGTGGCAATTCCAGTCAGGATCCATTTGACTCTGCGTACGGTTTGCATGTTTCTTACGCTATGGGAGACTCCAGCCAGCTAGGATTCTCATATGCCAATTTCACTCAAAAAAGTAATGCTGGAGACAGAAAAAACCTGTTTGGTGTCGATTACCTCTGGTCGCGAGATCGTTATGAGCTAAGCGGTGAAGCGATCTACCGGTTTTCCGGTCGAGGCAGGTCATGGGATGAAAAGGGCCTGTTTATCCAGGCTGTTGCACCACTCTCGCAAAGGCTGTATGGGGTTGGCAGGTATGAATATTTTCACCAGGCTGGGGCGCTGCCCGGCGTGAATCTATGGGTTGCCGGACTTGCGTTCCGCATTACTCCGACATCCGTATTGAAAGTGGAATTTGTTCATGGGGTAAACAATCAGATCAATGCCCCTGAAGGATTCCTGTCCTCGATTAGCGTGCTTTTCTAATCCGTGCGATCCGGCTCATTATTGCGCGCAACATTCATCCTGTTGATGTGGGGAGGATGCGCCATTTCCATCGGCTGGGCCGCTGAGGAGCCTCTGGCAGTGATCGTGCAGGCCACTCACTCCAAATTGAGCATGAGTAAAGGCGAATTGGCGGCGATATACCGGCGAAAAAGGAATTATTGGGAGGACGGTACCAAAATTCAACCGGTCAATCTGCCGGCCGATAATCCTGCCCGACGTGCCTTTTCAAAAGCTGTTCTGGGCCATGCGCCGGAAGAACTGGAACAGTACTGGAATGACCGCTACTTTCACGGGATATTGCCACCCTATGTGCTGTCCTCGGAAGAAGCGGTTCTCCGTTTCGTCGCCGAGACACCAGGCGCCATTGGCTATGTACCTTACTGCGACGCCGACAAGCGGGTAACCGTCTTGTTGGTGATTAATGCAAAAGGCCACGTAAGCGGATCAGGTGCCGATATTTCCTGCCCAAAATAGCTATTTCCTCCAACCCGCAATATTTGTTTGCGATTTTTGCAGTGAGACATTATTTGCAGGCTTTTATTTCCCTGTTTTATTCCTTGAAGTCCCCCACAGCCTTCTGATTATTCAATATTAAACATACGGATACGCATGTTTATCGACTTGCGTCCGGGTTTGGCACGTCTATTGCGCTGGTATCCCTGAAATCTGTTTTTGGATCATGCCAAAACAATGGCAATCCGGGTAGGGCTGGTTCTGGAAGCGTGCAATTGATCAGTCCGTGTGATTTTCAAACCTAAAGTGGAGCTGGCTCTACTCATGCAACTACATCATTTGCCCGTAACACCCAGATACATACCTGTACCCAGTACGAGACCGCGGGTACTGATGTATTCCCATGACACCTTCGGTCTCGGTCATTTACGACGCAATCTGGCAATTGCCACCCATCTGTTGCGACGCAGCCAGCCTTTTTCTGCATTGTTGCTGACGGGTTCGCCTGTGGTGGAATCGTGGCCCATGCCTGCCGGTTTGCAAGTACAGGCGATGCCACCCGTCGTCAAAACGGGTGCGGAAGAGTATGCGTCACGGGATAGCTCGTTCAGTTTTGCAACGGTAAAAGAACGTCGTGAAGCGGTGATTCTGGAGTCGGTTATCCGCTACCGTCCCGATGTCTTCCTGATCGATCATGCGCCTGCCGGCATGAAGGGAGAGTTGCTGGAAGCGCTGACTTTCATCCGCGAAGAAATGCCGGCAACGCGTACTGTGCTCGGCTTACGCGACATTATCGACAGCGCGGAAACAGTGCGCAGCCAGTGGCGCGAGCAAAACATCTATCAATTGCTTGAAACCGCTTACGATCACATCCTGGTGTATGGCAGCCGGCACTTGTTCGATCTGGTGCGTGAATACGATATTCCCGGTTCTATTGCGGCCAAGATACGTTACTGCGGATACATTGCCCGTAACGACAGCAAAGTGATCTCCACATTGGGCAGTTTTCAGGGAGCCACACCGGTCCCCGGCCTGCCAGTCGTTCTGGTCACAGCCGGCGGCGGCGGCGATGGTTACCCTTTGCTCAGCGCCTATCTGCGTGCGCTGGATCGTATCCCGCACAATGTCGCGCAAAGCATCGTCGTACCCGGTCCGCTCATGGCTGCAGAGGAACAACGTGCACTTGAACTGGCCGCCGCACAACGGCCAGACGTGCGCATCATCCTGTTTACCACAGAACTGGCGGAATTGATCCGCAGCTCGGATCTGGTGGTGTCCATGGCGGGATATAACACTACCGCAGAGATTCTCGTCGCCAAAAAGCCCGCCATTCTGGTACCGCGTGGTGCGCCGCGCATGGAGCAATGCCTGCGCGCGACGCTGCTGAGCAATTTGGGTCTGGCATGGGCCATACAGCCGGAGGAGGACCTGGTCACGCGTCTGGCGGATCTGGTTCTGGGCGCGCTGGCGGGCGCCAAGCCACCCCGTAATGACTGGAATGCCGTGGATCTTGGCGGAGTTCACCGCGTTGGCAGCACCCTCGACGATCTGCTTGGCATCAACCGCATGTCCGCGATCGGAGCAACGCTATGACCCAGACTGCAACCCGGACCATTGGTTACATGCTGAAGCGCTACCCACGCCTTTCGGAAACTTTTATTCTCAATGAGATGCGCGCGCTGGAGCGGCTGGGTACGCAACTGCATGTGTTCTCGCTGATGCGTCCCGAAGAGGCACTGTCGCATCCGGCTGTGCAGGAACTGCAGGCGCCCGTCACCTATTTTCCCGAGGCCTGGGCGGCGAAAATTCCGGCTGTAGCCAAGGCGCATGCCGCGATGCTGTTGACGGCACCGTTGCGCTATATACACGCGGTCGGGCTGGCGTTTTGGTGGTCCATGCTGTCACGCCGCCCGTTTAGCGTATGGAAACAATTCCTGCGTTCCGGATACATGGCTGTTGCCTGCCGCCAGCAGCAGATCCAGCATCTGCATGCGCACTTTGCCAATGCGCCAGCCATCGTCGCCCGTCTGGTGAGCGTGATGTGCAATATTCCGTACAGCTTTACCACGCATGCCAAGGATCTTTACCTGACGCCGAAAAAAGTACTGCGCCGGCGCATTGATTCGGCAAGCTTTGTGTTGACCTGCACGCGCCACAACCTTGAATACCTGCAGAGTTTCCTGCCACAACAGGATTGGCACAAAATTCATCTGGTCTATCATGGTATCGATCTGGCTGCGTTCCCCTTTCCCACGGCTAACGCAAAGGCAGCAACAAATGACGGGAGCCGTGCTGCGAAGATTATCCCCATCGCCCTGTCGGTTCCGCTGATCTTGTCGGTCGGTCGTCTGGTGCCGAAAAAAGGCCTGAATGATCTGGTTTCGGCTTGCCAGTCGATGAAAGCGCGCGGCGTCAAGTTTCGCTGTGCCATTGTGGGTGAGGGGCCGCTGCGCGGTGAACTGGAGAGCCAAATCAGCAAGCTTGGTCTGGAAGACACAGTGACCCTGCTCGGCGCGATGGCGCATGACCGGCTGGTTGCATTTTATGGTCAAGCCAGTGTATTTGCGCTCTCCCCGCAAGTCATGGAAGACGGTGACCGGGACGGGATTCCCAATGTCCTGGCAGAGGCCATGGCTGCCGGCTTGCCGGTGGTATCGACCTGTGTTTCCGGTATCCCCGAGTTGGTTGAGGATGGACACACCGGACTGCTGGTGGGACCCAAGGATCCGGCCGCCTTGGCAGATGCAATAGAACGCCTGTTAAACGATCCGGCCAAAAGCCAAAGTCTGGCTGTGGCAGCGCGCCGCAAAATGGAGGACAGCTTCGAATGCTGGGAGACCACCAAGGCCGTGCAAACCTTGCTTCAGGTAGGTGCACGCTGATGAAAATCGCCTATCTTTGTGCCGATCGCGGCATTCCTGTGCTGGGTGACAAGGGCGCCTCGGTCCATGTGCGCGAATTTGTTTCCGCCCTGGCCGGACTGGGGCATGAGGTGACGCTATTGTGCGCCAAACAGGGCACCGGGAATCCTTGTCCTCCGGTACGCATGATCGAGTTGCCCCCGGATGAAAGCGCGGACGAAATGGCGCTGGAAGCGGCGCAGCTCGGTATGGGAAATGAGGAACAAGATCAGACTTTGCACCGCGAACTCGGCAAGCTCGCCTGCGACCGCAAACTGGCCGCGCGCGTGCTGAGGGCGCTGGACCAGGCCGGTGTCCAGCCGGATCTGCTGTATGAGCGTTATGCGCTGTTTCACCGGGCAGGGGGACAGGTTGCGACCGCTCTGAATATTCCCTTGATGCTCGAAGTGAATGCGCCGCTGGCGGAAGAGCAGGAACGCTTCCGGGGGCTGCGTCTGAAAGCACTGGCGGATGCAACCGAGACTGAAACCCTGTGCCGTTCCGACCATGTCATCGCGGTGTCTGCAGCGGTCAGGGAACACGCGCTGGCGCGCGGCGCGTTGGGCGAGCGCGTCACCGTGTTGCCCAATGGGGTGGACACCAGCCGCTTTCATCCCGGCGTGGACGGCGGGCCGGTACGTGAGCGTTACGAACTCGACGGCAGACCGGTGATCGGGTTTATCGGCAGCCTGAAGCCATGGCATGGCCTGGATTTTCTGCTCGATGCCTTTACCGACATCCTGACGCGCCGTCCCGATGCAGCCTTGCTGCTGGTGGGAGAGGGTCCCGCCCTGATAGACCTGCAGGCAAGGGTAGCGCGCGAACAACTGCATGGACGGGTCATCCTCACCGGGCGTATCCCGCATGCCGATATTCCTGCTTACCTGGCCGCCATGGATATCACGGTGGCACCCTATACCGCGCAGGATGGTTTCTATTTCTCACCCCTGAAAGTGGTCGAATCCCTGGCTGCCGGGCGACCGGTTGTCGCCCCACGGCTTGGCCAACTGACTGACCTGCTGCAGGACGGTGTGACGGGCCTGCTGTATCCGCCCGGCGATCGTGACATCTTCGTAAATCAGGTGATTGAATTGCTGAATGATGTACCCAGACTGCGAGCCATGAGTCGCGCGGCAGCTGCGGCAGCGCGTGAAGATTTCGGTTGGGACAAGACGGCCTTGCGTGCCACTGAAATCATGATGCGTTTGCGCGCACCCCACGCACCCCGCGCAGCCGGTAGCGGGCGATGACAGAAGTCGGTACAGCGGGACGCCGTACGTTTTCGCTGTGGGATCTGCGCGGCTATTTGCGGCCGTATACAGCTGCGCTCAGTGCTGCGGGTTTATTCATGGCAGCGAAGGCTGTCGTGCTCCTGCTTGCGCCATGGCCGCTCAAGTTCATTATTGACAGCGTCATATTCCGGAAACCGCTGCCGCATGGATTGAGCGGTTTTTTGCCTGACCCGAGCCATAGCCTGGCGCTGCTCAATACCCTTGGGATAGCCATGCTTGCACTGGGTTTAATGGATGCTGCGCTCAGCTATTGGGGCAACCGATTGCTGTTGCGTACCGGACAGCACGCAATCTTCGACATACGGCGCGATCTGTTTGCCCACATGCAGCGGCTTTCCCTGTCCTTCCATCGTCGCCAGAAAAGCGGCGACATCATGGCCCGGCTGGGCGGCGACATCCAGACGCTGCAGGATTTCGTGGTGTCGGCGGGAACCAATCTGTCTGCGCATCTGCTGACCATGATTGGAATGATCGTCGTCATGCTGATCGTTGACTGGCGTTTTGCGCTGGTGGTGATGGCGGTGGTGCCCTTGCTCCTGTTCATCATGCAACGTTACAGCGCGCGTCTGCGGATTGCCTTCCGGCGTGCGCGCCAGAAAGAAGGTGAACTGTGGGGTAAAGTGCAGGAGATCATTGCCAATGTCCACGTTGTGCAAGCCTACGGCCGGGAAGCGCACGAGGATGAGCGCTTTGCCGAACAGGCCGAGAAAAGCCTGGATGCCACCCTGGAAGCGAGCGATTTGCAGGTGCAGTTCACACCGCTGGTGGGTCTGGTGATGGCTCTGGCGACTGGGGCGGCGGTCTGGTATGGCGCTACCCGGGTGCTGGCGGGGAGCATTACGGCGGGCGAATTGCTGGTGTTTCTTGCCTACCTGCGCGGCATGGCTTCTCCGGTCCGGCAGTTTGCCAAGATAGCGGGTGTGGTCGGCAAATCTTCGGCAGCAGCGGAGCGTCTGGGCGAAGTATTCTCGGAAGCATCGGAAATCCGCGAAGCACCCGATGCGCTCATTCCATCTACCTGCAAAGGGCAATTGCAGTTTCGCTCGGTGAGTTTCGGCTACCAGCCTGGCGAAATGGTATTGCAGAATGTTTCATTCCACGTCAAACCGGGCCAGACGGTGGCACTCGTCGGAGCGACCGGTGCCGGCAAGAGCACATTGGTGAGTCTGATTCCGCGTTTCCATGACCCGCTCAGCGGCCAGGTCATGCTGGACGGCCATGATCTGCGTGAACTGGCGCTGGATTTCGTGCGCAGCCAGGTCGCATTGGTATTGCAGGAAGCGCTGGTGTTCTCCGGTGCGATCTGGGAAAACATTGCCTACGGTCTGGCGGGCGCGGGTCGCGACGAGGCAATCGCCGCGGCGCAGGCGGCGGGCATTCACGAACTGGTCGAAGGTTTGCCAGAGGGCTATGACACGTTGGTGGGAGAACGCGGGGCGACATTGTCCGGAGGGCAACGCCAATGTGTTTCGATCGCGCGGGCCATGTTACGCAATGCGCCTATCGTCATTCTGGACGAACCCACCAGCGGTCTGGATGCATTTACCGAGCGCATCGTGATGGAAGCTTTACGACGCCTCACCGTCGGCCGCACCACGCTCATCATCGCACATCGACTGGCAACGGTTACCGGCGCCGACGCCATCCTTGTACTTGACCAGGGCCAAGTTGTGCAAATGGGTACACACGAACAACTGCTGGCCCAGAGCGGGCGTTATTTCGATTTATGGAATAGCGGTCGCAGTGCTGTCGCACTTTCCAGTTGAGTCGCACCAGGACAAACACAGATTTTGCGCACAACAAAGAGAGGCCAGGAATAAGCATGCATATAAAAACAGGCGTCAGGATGTTGATTGCATTGGCGCCAGCCCTGATTGTTTTTCCTGCCAGCGCAGACCCCTGGATTCCTGCGGCGGGAACGGGAAAAGTCAAACCGGTACTGCGCCTATACCGTTCTGATCGTACGTTTTCTTCCTCACACTTTGGCAGTGAAACGTTTCCCAGCACTTCAAAAATTTCCGAGACGCAACTTAAAGTAACCGGAGAACATGGCCTGGGAGATGGATGGGCGCTGCAATATGACTTGCGGGCGGCACAGGAGAGCAAGACCAAGACGAAAAAAAATACGAGCACGACCTACACAGCATCCGGTCTGCAGGATCAGGAGATTGGCCTGGTGCGCGGATTGAGACAAGGTAAGGTTTTTGCCGATGCCATTGCTTTGAACATTATCCTGCCTGCAGGATCGACCTCGAGCAATCCGCAGATGGGTGTGGGCCACACTGCGATAGAACCGGACTATCTATTCGGCATCAAGCACCAATTCGGCCAGCGACTCGCCTATGGAAGTTTTTCCATCGGGCCGCGCATGTTTTTCAACAGCAGCGTGACGCAGTGGCGCGCTACCGCAGACGTGGGTACCCGACTGTTTCAGAACGTGGACATCTTTGGTTCCCTGTTCTGCGCGCGAACCTTTGGCGTGAACACTGCACTTCCATCCAGCGAAAATCCGAACGCGTCGGAAGTGTATAACCTGCTCAGAGGCGGACTGGGGTTGCGTTTTTCACTGACCAAGAACATACGGCCGATTGTCGAGTATGAGGCCGATCTGGCGGGTCAAGGCATCCACGCCGGCAACCGATGGGTGTTTGGCGTAGCCTGGCGTTACTGAATGATTTCGCATCCGTTCGATTTGCTCAGGATCGGTATTCAATGAGATTGATGCTGGCTAGACACGGCGAAACCACCTGGAACCAGGACGGTCGCTATCAAGGGCATAGTAATCCATCGCTTTCAGCGCGTGGAGAGGTGCAAGCACAGGCTCTTGCCGAGCGATTTGCAGCAAGCGATGGGATCAGCATTGTGGCAAGCCCTTTAATGCGGGCCCAGGCAACGGCGCATATTATTGCTACCCGGCTCAATCTCCCGGTTACCACCGATCACCGTCTGATGGAACTTGCCTACGGTGAATGGGAAGGGTTGCAACAGGCAACCGTCAAGCAGAAATGGCCCGAGCTGTTGCGCCAGTGGAAGCGCAACCCTGATCAAGTGAGATTTCCCGGGGGAGAATCACTCAGCGACATGCAGCAGCGCGTGCAGTCATTTTTTGAGTATACGGCCGGCCAGTCTGGAACTATTCTGGCAATCACCCACGATGGAGTTGCCAGGATGGCGGTGCTGGAAGCGCTGGGCCAACCACTTTCCGCATTTCGGAATATCCGCATCGAGAACGCTTCAATGACCACTTTCACTTTGGAAGATGGAAAATGCGCCATTGATGACATGAACGATGTGACACATCTTCTCAATTTGGCCGGTGATACATCCAGGGAACTACTCTACCCCGCATCAATCTGACTGTAGCCACCGGAATCCCGAATTAAGATATGCTGGAAGCACCTTGTTGACTACACAACATCAGCATAAGCATTCGCTGCAATTCACCCCCTCTATTTCGGGATAAGAATTTTCAATTGAATTTACCCCGGCCTGCTGTGGATAGCCCGCGTGGTTCAGGGTAACATTCACCGCAGCTCAGAATTGTGCCTAAACAAGTTTATTTCTGGTGAAAAGACTGCTCGAGCGGCTTCTCGCAAATTCGAGTGTTCGCCGTAATCGGCAGACACTTTATCCGTTTGAATGGAGGAGACCTGATGACGGAAGTTGTAGCAACAAACGAGACCATCCTGGTCGTCGGTGGCGGTATATCCGGTATGACAGCTGCATTGGAAGCAGCAGAAACCGGCAAGAATGTGGTGTTGGTGGAGAAAAATCCGGCCATAGGTGGGCGTACTTCTCAGCTATACCGCTATTTTCCCAAACTGTGTCATCCGATTTGCGGCCTGGAAATCAACCTGCGCCGGCTCAAGTCCAATCCGCGTATCCGTCTGCTGACCATGGCGGAGGTAACCGGCATCACTGGCGCCAAGGGCGACTACACCGCCACCATCAGAATCACGCCACGTTATGTCAACGCCAACTGTACTGCCTGCGGTGATTGCGCCAAGGCAGTAGACGCCGAGATCCCCAACCCGTTTAATTATGGGCTGAACAAAATGAAGGCGGCTTATCTGCCCAACAAAATGGCTTATCCGATGCGCTTTGTGCTGGATAAATCCATTATCGGCACGCCGGATGCCGACAAGGCCAAGGCGGCATGCAAATATAACGCCATAGACCTCGATATGCAGGAAGAAACCGTGCAGATCAAAGCCGGTGCCGTGGTCTGGGCAACTGGCTGGCAGCCCTACGACGCCAACAAGATTCAGCCTTACGGCTACGACCGTTTCAAGAATGTGATTACCAGCGTCGAGTTCGAGCGCCTGGCTGATCCGCACGGACCCACCGGCGGCAAGATTTTGCGCCCTTCGGATGGCAAGGAAGCGAAGAATGTCGCTTTCATCCAGTGTGCCGGTTCGCGTGACGAAAATCACTTGCGCCACTGCTCGCGTATTTGCTGCATGGCCTCGCTCAAGCAGACCAACTATGTGGAGGAACGGTATGGCAATGAGGGCAAGTCCACCATTTACTATATCGATATCCGCGCCATTGACCGTTTCGAAGATTTCTACGCCAAGGTGCAGGCCAATCCCAACGTCAGTTTCATCAAATCCAAAGTGGCCAAGGTCACCCAGGACGACGCCAGCGGGGATGTAATCCTGCACGGTGTGAACACCGAAGGCTATCACCGTTATGCTACCCCGCACGACCTATGCGTACTGGCGGTGGGTATGGAACCTTCGGTGAAGGGCGCCAAGATCCCGGCAGAAATTCTTGCCGATTCCAGCGGTTTTATCGAGGCTGATCCAGCCAACGGCGCGTTCTTTGGCGCAGGGTGTGCGTCCAACGCGCTGGATGTGAATCGCTCGGTGCAATCGGCCACTGCGGCGGCGTTGCGGGCGATTCAGGTGGTTAACAGAGTGGCAAAGGCGGAGGTTTAAAACATGGCCGTAGAGAAAAAAGTCGCCGCGTATATCTGCCAGGGTTGTGGTCTGGGCGAACGTCTGGATACGGATGCGCTGGTCGATGTGGTGAAAAAAGAAGGCAAAATCCAGCAAGTCAAACCTCATCCCTTCCTGTGTAGCAGCGAAGGGGTGGCGATGATCCAGAACGACATCGATAACGATGGCGTGAGCCATATCATGATCGGCGCCTGTTCGCGCCGCGCCAAGACCGATGCGTTCAACTTTCCCAGCGTCGCCATGTCCCGCGCCAATCTGCGCGAGGGTGTGATCTGGATTCGCCCCGATACCGAAGAGGCGCGTGAAACCACGCAGGAAATGGCGGAAGATTACCTGCGCATGGGCTGCGCCGAGATCAAGGCCATGCGTCAGCCTGAGGGCAACCCCAATACCGGCACCAGCAAGACATTGCTGGTTGTTGGCGGCGGCATTACCGGTATGACCGCGGCGCTGGAAGCGGCCAAAACCGGCTATCCGGTGGTGCTGGTGGAAAAATCCGGTCAGCTCGGTGGCTGGGCAGCCAAATTGCATATGCGCGTACCTTCGCATGAGCCCTACAAAGCGCCTGTGGATAACGGGGTGGCAGGGATGGTGTCGGCCATCGAAGCCGACCCCAACATCAAGGTTTACCTGAATGCAACACTCGCCAAAACCAGCGGTGCGCCGGGCCGTTTCCAGGCAGAAATTGCCACTGAATCCGGCAGCACAGCCACCGAAGACGTCGGCGCTATTGTTCAGGCGACGGGTTTCGAGCTTTATGACGCCAACAAGCTGCCTGAACTCGGTTATGGTGCATCGCCGAATGTCGTAGACCAGGGCGGTCTGGAACAGCTGGCGCGGGAAGCGGCTGAACGCGGCGGGCCGATTTTGCGCCCATCCGATGGCCAGCCGGTAAAATCAGTCGTATTCGTGCAGTGCGCCGGTCAGCGTGACGCCAGCGGTACGCATCTGGCCTATTGTTCGGGTCATTGCTGCAATACCAGCATCAAGCAGGCGATGTACTTCAAGGATGCCAACGCCGACATAGACACCACGGTGCTCTACACTGATCTGCGCACCCCCGGCAATGGCGAGGACTTTTATCGCAGCGCGCAGGAAAAGGGCGTAATTTTTACCAAGGGTAAAGTAGCTTCGGTGGTACCTGCCGGCAATACCTGTAAGGTGAATTTTCACGACCTGATCCTCGACGACCAGAACGCCAGCATCGAAAATGCAGATCTGGTGGTACTTGCCACCGGCCAGGTGCCTAACTCGGGCGTGAACATCGATTTCAAGGCGGTGGAAGGAGAGGAAGCGGCCGCCGAGGTGGAGAAAAAAACCATCTCCATCCTCAACCTGGACTATCGTCAGGGCAAGGACGTGCCGCAGCTGAAATACGGCTTCACCGATTCCCACTTTATTTGCTTTCCCTACGAAACGCGTCGCACCGGTATCTACACGGCCGGTCCGGTTCGGCGTCCGATGGATATCGCTCAAGCCAAAGAGGACGCCACCGGCGCCACGCTGAAAGCAATCCAGGCGCTGGAAAACGCCGCCATCGGCAGCGCTGCGCACCCGCGCTCGGGCGACCTGTCCTACCCTTCGGTGCGGCTGGAAGGGTGTACCCAGTGCAAGCGTTGCACGGTGGAGTGCCCGTTCGGCGCGATTGACGAAGACGAAAAACGCTACCCGATGTTCAACGAATCGCGCTGCCGCCGCTGCGGCACCTGCATGGGCGCCTGTCCGGTGCGGGTGATCTCTTTCGAGAACTATTCGGTTGACACGGTGGGCAGCCAGATCAAGGCAGTCAGCATCCCCGACGAATTTTCCGAGAAACCGCGCATCCTGGTGCTGGCGTGCGAGAACGATGCCTACCCGGCGATGGACATGGCGGCGATGAACCGCACTGAAACCAGTTCGTTCGTGCGCGTTGTGCCAGTCCGTTGCCTGGGTTCGGTCAATACCATCTGGATAACCGACGCGCTCAACTCCGGTTATGACGGTGTGATGCTGATGGGCTGCAAGCACGGCGACGAGTACCAGTGTCATTTCGTGAAAGGCTCCGAACTGGCCAACTATCGCATGAGCAAAATTGACGACACCTTGAAGGGTTTCAACCTGGAAACCGACCGGGTACAGACCTACGAAGTGGCGATTACCGACATTGACCGCGTACCGAAGCTGATCAACGACTTCGAAAAACGCATGTTCGAAATCGGCATGAGCCCATTCAAAGGCTTCTAGGAGAACAGCGCGATGAGTAATTTAAGCAGTCAGGCCGCCGCCCAGTACAACAATAACTTCCTCAAGGAAGTCGAAGCCATGGTGGAGGAGGGCAACTGGGTCAAGATGTGCATGCAATGCGGCGTATGCTCCGGCTCCTGCCCCACCAATTTCCAGGCGGGATGGGATCATCCACCGCAGGAAATTTTCATGATGATCCGTGCCGGAAAGCGTGAGGAAGTGCTGAACTCGCAATCCATGTGGATGTGCACCTCGTGCTACAACTGCATCGTGCGTTGTCCGCGCAAGCTGCCAATTACCCACATCATGCACGGACTTGCCAATTACGCGCACCGCCTCGGACTCGCCCCGAAGAACCAGCCCACCCGCCATTTTGCCAAGCTGTTCTGGAACAATTGCATCCAGACCGGTCGTGTAAACGAGCTGAAACTTTCGCTGGGTTTGTATTTCAAGGATGGTTTCAAACAAGGGATTATCAATGGTCTGGCAATGAAGGATGTCGCTCTGGGTTTGTTAAAAGCCAAGCGCCTCAATCCATTCGAGTTGTTCAAGGCGCACGGTTGCAAAGATCAGAAGGGCATCCACGCCATGCTGAAAAAGGCGCACGAAATCGAAGAGCGCCGCAAGGCAATCAAAACGGCTTAAGGAGTATTGAAAATGGCCAAGAAAGAATACGCATTTTACCCAGGCTGCTCGTCGCAGCGCGGTGCCTCGGCGTCCAATTACCTCAAATCCGTGGACTCGATGTGCAAAACCCTAGACATCAAGCTTACCGAAATCCCGGACTGGAATTGCTGCAGTGCGTCCATTGGTTATGCCGAAGGTGGCGAGTTGCCGCGCCATGTTTTGAATGCGCGCAATTTTGCGCTGGCTGAGCAAAACCTGCCAGGCCAGGAAATTGTCGCGACGTGTGCAGCCTGCTGGCTGGGTGCGCGCGAGACCAAGGAACGCCTCGACGCCTCATCGCAACTGATGGCCGATACCAACGAAGCTCTCAAGGAAGCGGGTCTCGAATACAAGGGCGAGTCCAACATTCGCCACATGGTCGAAGTGCTGATCGAAGATTTTGGTTACGATGAACTGAAAAAGCCGGTAGTTAAATCGCTGGAAGGCATCAAGTTTGCCGGCTATGTCGGTTGCCAGACCAATCGTCCGTTCGGTATCGTCGGCGAATCTTTCGAAAACCCCATGTACCTGGACAAGCTGGTGGAAATGGTGGGCGGCGAAGCCCTTACCAGCTACGACCAGAAAGTCACCTGCTGCGGCGGTGCGCTGGCCTTTTCCGAGCCGGACAAGGCCCAGGCGCAGATCAAGGACATAGTCGAGTCCGCCTACGACCACGGCGCTGAAATGATCGTTACGCCGTGTCCGCTATGCCAGGCCAACGTGGAAATTTATCAGGGTGCCATCAACAAGAAATACGGTAAGAAATTCAACATCCCGGTGATGTATTACAGCCAGTTGATGACTGTCGCTTATGGCGGTTCTGCCAAGGATGCGGGGCTGGATGGTCAAGTTATCCGCGCCACCAGGCTGGAAGAAATCGCCGCCAAGCGTTAAGCTTGTTCGAGCCAATTGATACAGGGGCGTTTGCCCCTGTTTTTGTTTATCAGGACAGGATGAATATGCACCAACCCAAAACCATGGACGAACTGATCGATCTTGTCCATCAGGCCGTTTACGAAGTGGATGAGCTGCGTGCCTGCGTCGAGGACGAACCCGAAGAAATGGAGCGCTATCTGCCGTTTATCGACCAGCTCGACGTGCAATTGCGCAAGCTGTTCGATGACATGACTGCGGGACGCTACAGTTGTCCTGCACAGACCGACCTCGATTTCATGCCATTGGTGCAGAAATGGGGACGCGATATTCCGTTCAAACCACTTTTAGTGGCAATTAATCAGGCACACCGGAACGGATTTCGCTCATAAGCGTCCTATTCGATAGAATATTTCACTCTCTGTCGAATACGGGATTACTCATGCACATCAATTCAGCCCAAACACACCCCAGCGGTTTCGTTCATGATATGGATGAGGCGGCTTTGCGCCATGCCCAGCACACTACCGCACAGCAACTGGGATTGAAAGTGCACTTCAGCGACTCCCTGCGCAGCGACGGCTCGGCAGGGCCGGAAATGGCAGTCATCCCAGCCGGCTGGTTTGAGATGGGATCGCCCAGCCATGAACCGGGTCACGAGCCGAGCGAAGCACCGCTTCATTATGTGCAGCTCAGCCGTGCTTTCGCGATCGGTCGTTACACCATCACCGCCGAGGAATGGCAGCGTTTCCGTGCGGCTACCGGCTGGAGCCAGGTGCGCGAACTGATCCAGGCGCAAGGACGCGAGCCGGTAGTGAACATTCGTATGGCCGATGCGTTGCTGTTTATCGACTGGCTGAACAGTGAAACTG
The DNA here is from genome assembly GCF_047300855.1 of Sulfuriferula sp. GW1. Classification (GTDB taxonomy): domain Bacteria; phylum Pseudomonadota; class Gammaproteobacteria; order Burkholderiales; family Sulfuriferulaceae; genus Sulfuriferula. The sequence goes on along the minus strand of NZ_CP170197.1, from coordinate 1,958,049 downwards.
GCCAGCTCTATCGTCTGCCTAGTGAAGCTGAATGGGAATATGCCGCACGTGCCGGTACGGATACGCCATTCCATTACGGTGATTACGCCAGCTGTCGCGAAGTGCTGTTCAAACCGATGTTCCCGTTTCCAGAAAAAACCAAAAAACGGCGCAGCTTCTTTCCGCAATGCGGTTCCATGATGTGGGCAATGGAAGTCGGTACCAAACCCGCCAACCTGTGGGGGCTCCACGATATGCACGGCAACGTATGGGAAATGACTGCCAGCCCCTGGCAACCCGATTACCAGCATGCACCGTCCGACGGGCATAGTCTGCCTGGACGCGGCAATAATCAGCGTATCGTGGTCAAGGGTGGCTCCTGGTTCGATCCGGCCACAGCTGCACGCAGCGCAGCGCGGAGATCGCGGCTACGCGATGAACTGGACGTCAATCTGGGATTCCGGCTGGTGCGGGAAATATAGATAACCGCAGAATTGTTCCGCCCTGCCGTCATGGCGGGCTAAAGTTCGGTTTTTCACGCCTCGTAATTTTTTTGTCATCATGGGAACCATTTGTCAGATTGACACGTCTTTTGAATGGAAAAATAAAAATAATTCTCATTCATTAACTGGCGCATCATGATAAATACCCTTATTGCACCGTCCCGAGCCCGCCTGGCTGCCTTCCTTGCCGTGGCCGGACCCGGTCTGGTCGTGATGCTGGCTGACACGGATGCCGGTAGCGTGATTACCGCGGCGCAGAGCGGCGCCCAGTGGGGATATAAGCTGCTGGCCTTGCAGCTGCTGCTGATCCCGATTCTGTATCTGGTTCAGGAGCTGACTCTACGTTTGGGCCTTCTCACCGGGCGCGGTCATGGCGAACTGATCAAGCAACACTTCGGCCGTGGCTGGGCGTGGCTGTCGGTATCCACTTTGCTGGTGTCCTGCCTCGGTGCGCTGATTACCGAATTGAGCGGCATCGCCGGCGTTGGTTCGCTTTACGGTATCCCAATCTGGGCGAGTGTGCTGGCGACGTTGGGATTCCTGCTCACTATGGTGATTTCCGGATCATACCGTTCGGTGGAACGTGTCGCGGTAGCCATTGGCCTGTTTGAACTGGCCTTTGTCTACGTGGCGGTAGTGTCCCATCCGGATCCGGCAGAAGTGCTCCACGGACTCGCCAGCATGCCGCTGGCCGACCATGGGTATCTCTATCTGGTGGCGGCCAACATCGGTGCTGTGATCATGCCCTGGATGGTTTTCTACCAGCAATCAGCCGTGGTGGACAAAGGCCTGAAACCGCATCATCTGCCGGCCGCGCGCTGGGACACGGCGATCGGCGCGGTCGTCGCCCAGGCCATCATGGCGGCGATTCTCATCGCCGTGGCGGCCACCTTCGGACGCAGCGGCGGGGCGTCCCGGCTCGACACGGTGCAGCAAATTTCCCATGCCCTTACCCCCTACCTGGGCGTGGAAAATGGCCGTCTGATGTTCGCCCTGGGTATGCTGGGTGCCTCGCTGGTGGCGGCTATAGTGGTGTCGCTTACCGCCGCCTGGGGGCTGGGTGAAGTCACCGGCTACAAACACTCGCTGGAACATCATCCGCGCGAAGCACCGTGGTTCTATCTGGTGTTCGTAACGGTGCTGGTGGCAAGCGGTTTGTTGGTGAGTTCCGGTATTAATCTGGTTGATCTCAGCGTCGGCGTGGAGGTCATGAACGCCCTGTTGCTGCCGGTGGTGCTTGGCTTTCTGTACGCCCTGGCGCGACGCGCATTGCCACAGGGCAGCCAGCTTCGAGGCGTCTACGCGGTAGTCGTGGCGCTGACCATTACACTTACCGCCGGACTGGGTGTGTGGGGCGGATTAACCGGACTATTTGGCTGATTCAGGACGCTTCAGGACCCCGTGAACGCGGAGACTGATCGCCATCGGGGTTCAGATCGCATCATCACGGACTGACGCCGGTAACCCTGCCGGCACTCAAGCTGCCGCTTGTAGCGATAGTCTTGCCGTGAGCAGATTCCATGTCGGTACGGGTCACACAGAACCCACACAAGATGCCGGATATACGACTGCACGCAATTCCGAACAGCCACAACTATCGATCAGGTTTCTTGCTTTTGGGAAGAGTCTATATATGATTGGTTAGGCCACCTCGCTGAGGTATCCTCGTTCTATGCCCGATTCACGGTCTTGGAAGATTGCCATCCCGGTAAGCAGCCGCAAAAACCCCAGCTTCTTATAGAAGGATTCCTTGCCCGGGACGGAGTAAAGGATGATCTTCTTGTGTTCCTTCGAGTCGGCGACCAATCTGGACACCATTTCCTTTCCCACTCCCATACCCTGGTGACTCGGAAGAACGGCTATGTCACAGATATATGAGCAGTCTGCCCCGTCTGCCAGAGCCCTGCCCGCGGCGACGAGCTTGCCCTCTTCGCGCGCAAACCACTTGAACATGCTGTTCCCAAAAACCAGCTTCAAGTGCGTTGCGCTCTTATTCCCAAGTGGCGCGAGACGATAGAGCGTTTCCAGCTCTGTCCAGTCGACTTCCTCTTGGCTGTTCGTCCAGATGAGCATAAATCCTCCTCCGTGTTGCGATGCATATCGACCCAAAGCACTGCTTGCGCGGTTCAGCCTTTCGATCCTGGAACTGCTGACAACCCAATCGCTTTGATACCAGCAAGGGCACAAGCCTCATCGTTGTCGCCCAGATCTCCTGAAATGCCCACTGCTCCGATCACGTCTCCGTCAATATCCGAGATGAGCACGCCACCCGGTGAGGGAATGATCCGTCCTTGACTCGCCGCTGAAAGGGCGGCATAAAAAGTCGGGAGTTTCACTGCGCGTTCTGCAATCTCACGCGTGCCGAATCCCAAGCCGAGCGCTCCCCACGCTTTTCCGTAGGCGATGTCAAATCGGAAGAAACCTGCTCCATCCTCTCGTTTGAAAGCAACTAGGTTTCCGCCTGCGTCGAGCACGGCGACCGCAAGAGGAGAGAGACGCATCTGCCGACCCTTTGCAATCGAAGCATCAATGATTGCATTTGCTTGAGACAATTCTAATGTGGCCATAAATATCCTCTACGTGCTGCCTAACGAGGCTGTAGAAAAACGACTTGAGGGGTCAGGCAAACCGGTTTCCGGGGGGCACTTGATCCTTCCCCAGTCCGAGATCGTTGCATACAGCGCATATTGAGAGGTCGATTTTGATTCATTGTTGGTCCGATTTTTCGTCAGAGGGTTTTTCTACAGCGTCAACGTAGAGCTAACCGGGGCTTTATCGCGCAGCGTCCAGCGACCGAAGGGAGCGCAGTGTTAGAAACGATAGCGCTACTTCTCAGCATAGTTTCTATACCCACATTGAGAGCATACCTGATGCCGCTGTATTTCCCACCTGAAGAAGAAGCGAAAGACCGCACCAAGCAGGAACAACACACCACCCAGCAGCCAACCTTCAGCGAACACGCCAGATGTGTTCATGGGTTGCCATAATTCTTTGGCTCCACGTCGGCGGACAATATACCAGGCGATCAACACCAATATGACTGCATAGGCAAAGCCCCAAGGACCGAGCATATGCGCTACAAGGGCGACGACACCCAATAGAAAGAGACTTACGAAGGTGACGCCGATGAAGTCAGCCAGAGAGCACTTGATGGTTTTTTTGATTCTGAGTTTTCCACCGCACGAAGGGCAAGTCATCCGGGATTGGCCCATGCTTCTATCGAATGAAAGGGACTTCCCCGTCCCGAGGCTGCGGCGAAGTTGTCGCAAACGGCATCAAGCGTGCCATGATGGAATTTCCAGATTTCATCAACACCACCAGAAAGGGGAAGTCATGAGCATTATCGTCATTGAAATTGATCTCACCGAGAACATTTTTACCGTGCACGGCGTGAACGCGCAGGGCAAACCCGAGCTGGCCAAACCCAAAGTGCCATAGATATGCCCAACGAAGCTGTATAAAAACCCCATTCTGCCCTGAACGATTCACCCGGACAAGGTCGAAGAAATAATCGCGATAACCACAGGAAATGCACATGGCCCGCTACAAGATCATTGATCGCAGTCCGCGATTTCTACCGGTGGTGTTGGATGCGCAATTGATGAGCGGCAGCTTCGAATACGCCTTGGACTACCTGATCGACCACGAGCTCGATCTTGGCGCCCTGGATCGCCGCTACCGCAACGACGACACCGGCAGCACCGCCTACGACCCCCGCGTCCTACTCAAGATCATCCTGCTCGCCTACAGCCGCGGCATGATCAGCAGCCGCAATATAGAGCGCGCCTGCCGCGAGAATGTCCTGTTTATGGCCATCTCCGGCGATTGCGCCCCGCAATTCACCACCCTGGCCAAATTCGTGCGCGAACTGCGCAGCGAAATCACCGAGCTGTTCACCCAAGTGCTCCTGACCTGTGATGCGCAAGGCTTGATCGGTCGCCAGATGTTTGCCATCGACGGCGTCAAGCTGCCCAGCAATGCCGCCAAGAAACGCAGTGGCACCCACGCCGAGCTGGCACGCCAAGCTGAGCGTATGGAAGCCGCAGTGGCCACGATCCTCACCACGCACCAAAGCCGCGATGAAACCAACGCAGTCGAGGACAACGAGCTTGATGTGCAACGCACCCAGAAACTCGCCACTGAAGCCGCGCGCATCCGCGCCTTTCTGGCCAAGCATAAGGAACGCCGCTCGCGTAAAGGCGCGATTCGTAAAAGCAACACGACGGACAATGACAGCGCCAAAATGGCCACCTCCAAAGGCGTGATCCAAGGCTTCACCGGTGTTGCCGCCGTCGACAGCCAACATCAAATCATTGTGGCCGCCACCGCCCTGGGCTCGGGTAGCGAGCAAGAAATCCTGCTGCCGATGATAGAGCGAACCCAGCCTTATCGCACGGCGCAAACCCTGATTACGGCGGATGCGGGCTACCACTCCGAAGCCAACCTCAAGCAATTGCACGAGCAAGGTATTCCGGCATTGATTGCCGATGGCTTGATGCGTAAGCGCGATCCGCGCTTAGTGGCTCAAGCCAGCCACCAGACCAAACCGCACCCTTTGCACGACAAGCGCCCACCCAAGCCGGACGGCAAGTTTCAACCTAAAGACTTCGACTACGACCCCGTCGCACAAACCTGCATCTGCCCTGCCGGGCAATCGCTCTACTCCAGCGGAAGTCATTGCACCACCCATGGCCGCACGCATCACAAGTTTCAGGGGAGCCAACGCAGTTGTGGGCCTTGCGACTTGCGTCAACGCTGCTTACGCCACCCCGAGAGAACGCGCACACGCCAAGTGGCGTTCTTCCAGAAACAGCAAGCCTCGCCGCTGCCCCACACCGAGCGCATGAAACAAGCGATTGATAGCGCCGAAGGACGTAAACGCTATGGGCAAAGAATGGCCACGGTGGAACCGGTGTTTGGCAACCTGCGCAGCAACAAGCGACTCGATCGTTTCACGCTGCGCGGTCAGGAGAAGGTGAATACGCAATGGCATCTCTTCTGTTTGGTGCACAACATCGAGAAGCTGGCGCATCACGGCTATGGGCGGTAGCCAACGATAGAAGGGGCATCATGCCCGCTATTCTGTAAGTCGAGTGGGTCAGTCGACCGCATTCTCTGAAGTGAAAATCACAAAACTATTTGTGTGCTGGCGCGGAATCGCTGCGGCGAGAAAATTCGCCTCAAAGAAATCTGAAAAGGGGTTTTTATACAGCTTGAACGTTTGAGGTAAGGGGCTAGCTGGAAGCGGGCAAAGCCCGCTGTAAGCCAGTCCCGCTTGACTGATGGGATGGACTCTCTCCGCTTTTTATTGCCATAGTAGGCATTACTGGTCTTCATGGGCATGGGGGTCAGTCATCAACGAAAGGAGTCCGACATGAATGCTACTACCGTTGCCGTTGACCTGGCAAAGAGTGTGTTTCAACTGGCCGTGGCTGATTCACAGTGGAAAGTGATCGAAACCCACCGCCTCACCCGCAGCCAGTTCGAACGCTGGTTCTTAAACCGCGATGTATCTCTCGTAGTGATGGAAGCCTGCGGCTCCGCCCATCACTGGGCCCGCGCTCTTTCCGGCCTGGGTATTGAGGTCAAACTCCTGCCCGCCAGCTACGTGCGCGCCTACGTCAAGCGCAACAAGACCGATGCCGCCGATGCAGCGGCCCTGCTCGAAGCCGCCCGCGCCGCCGACATTGCGCCGGTGCGGGTCAAATCGGTCGAGCAACAGGCCTTGCAGGGCCTGCATCGCACCCGCTCGCTGTGGATGAGCACCCGCACTTCCCGCATCAATGCCCTGCGCGGCTTCTGCCGGGAATTCGGCCTGGCCATTCCGCAGGGTTCGCGTACCGGGGTGGAAGCGATGGCTCGGCTGCTGGCCGATCCGGCCTCGGCCATTCCCGGCCTGATCCGCGGAACGATGAAACTGCTCATCGAAGAGATCCGTCTGCTCGAAGCCCGCATCGCGCAACTGGAGAAGGAACTGGCTGAACTGGCCAAACAGAGTCCGGCCTGCCAGCAATTGCTGACCGTGCCCGGCATCGGGCTGCTGACCGCTACCGCGATGGTCGCCGCCACCGGCGGCGAGGTGAATCACTACCGCGACGCCCGCCACTTTGCCAGCTGGTTCGGGCTCACGCCCAGGGAATACAGTTCAGGTTCCACCCGACGTCTGGGGCGCATCTCCAAGCGTGGCGACCGCTATCTCAGGATGCTGCTCACCCACGGGGCGCGCGCGGTGCTTAGAGCGGCGACGGTGGCCAGGCTGGCCAGTCGGCAGATCGACGGCCTGAAAGACTGGGCACTCAAGGTACAGGGACGAACCAACCACAACAAGGCCGCCTGTGCCCTGGCCAACAAGCTCGCGCGTATCTGTTATGCCGTACTGCGGGATCATGAACCCTACGGCAAGCTCAGTGTTCGAGAGGAGAACAAGAAGATGAACCGTACGGCGTATGCCGTGGCGGTTTAAGGCAGCAGGACACTCACCCTGCGTTTGCGAAGAGACTGATCGCCCATCATGGCTCAAACGATTGCCTCATCACGGACTGACGCCGGTAACCCTGCCGGCACCCAAGCTGCCGCTTGCAGCGATTGGCGCGCCGTGAGCAGATTCCATGTCGGCACGGGTCACACAGAACCCACACAAGATGCCGGATATACGACTGCACGCAATTCCGAACAGCCACAACTATCGATCAGGTTTCTTGCTTTTGGGGGGAGTCCATATATGATAGGTTAGGCCGGATATGCAAAACGCGAACCCTCTGGCTGTTCAAGGAAGTTGCCCCATAGCCCCCATTCGGATTGATCTGGGGTGATTGAGGCGAAGACCCATAATGCCGCTATACGTAAAGGCGGAACGACTAAAGTGATCGGATCAAAGTGCACTTGCCGATTGAGGTGGATAGCAACCGTAAGATCTTCTGAATCTACATACTTTGTAAGCGACTGAACAATCTGCTCCACGCTTGAGTTCGCGTTACGAGACTCAGGGACAACCTCTTTCAATTGAACTGGTACGAAGTGTTGTCCGTCGCCATCGACCCACGAAGCAACGAAATCGTAGTCTTGCGATTCCCCCCGACTCAGATAAATTGTTTGGCCAATTCGCTGTGTCATTCCGATGCAGAAAAGAGCAGCTTCTCTAGCTTCCCGCCATTCTTTCAGGCCGTTTGTGCGAAGGTGTTTGACACTTGAGTCGAGGGTAGAGCTAGCGAACGTCTGTTCCAGTTCCCGTAGCGCGACAAGAAAGTCTGCGGGGTTTCGAAACTCACCTGTCTGAAGCTCTCGAAGACGGATACGATCCATGAATAGGCCTAACGTTTTAAAGTTGAGCGTCAGAGCCGCGTCGCGGCGAGTGTACGCTCGAACGAGGCGTTAGGCCCAGATGGCCGTGTATTCACGGAGCAGATTGTTGTTATTGTCACGCGATGCCTCCCGTTTCGTTGTGCTCGGAGTGATCACTGAAAATCACCCCGGCAAACTTGTTATTTGGCGCGAAGCGTTGTGAGCGTCGTCCGCATCAACGCCTTCAGTTATGCGGCGACGTCAGCTACGCTTCGCTCAATATCATTTTTATAAGACGTTGTAAATCCATCAATTTCTGTTCCAGCACTGTGGTTAATCCCATGCCGCGACCTGTTCGCCAGAAGCGTGCAGGGTAGCGCACGGCTATCTGGGCTTAACGTAATGTAGGCATCCTATTTTTATTTTAAAAATTAAAATTTTAATAATTTCATTGTGTTGCATTGTTTTAGCCTATCCTACGAACTATGGAAATTTCTTTACTGCTCACAGCGCCTAAATTGCTGGATCAAGTGCGGGGAAAAATCCGCTTCAAGCATTGCAGTATCCGCACGGAAACGCAATATCCGCAATGGATCAAGTGCTTCAACCTATTTTAGCTACCGCTTATATCGTAGCGTGCGTTGGGCGCACGGGTGTTTTTGAACGGCGAATGTTCATTCAATTCTCCGATGTAATGCGCGACACCCAGCGCTTCGCGTTCCAGGAAGGTTTCCACTGCCTGGGCAAAGCGCGGGTGCGCCAGCCAGTGGGCAGAGGTGGTTTCCATCGGCAAAAATCCGCGCGCCAGTTTGTGTTCGCCTTGCGCGCCGCCTTCAAATAGCCGGATGCCGCGCGCGATGCAGAATTCGATGGCCTGGTAGTAACAAGTCTCGAAATGCAGCGCGGGCGAGTAAGCATGTGTGCCCCAATAGCGCCCATACAAGGTGGTGTCGTCATGGAAATTGAGCGCGGCGGCAATGTCGTGCCCTGCCTGGCTGGCGATGATCATCAGCACGTTGTCCGGCAGCGTATCGCCTACGCGCTGAAAAAAATCCACATTGAGGTAGGGGGTGGAGCGATGTTGAAGATAGGTGTTGTCATAGCAACCGGTGAAAAACGCCCAGTCCTCGGCTTTGATGTCGTTGCCGGTCAACTGGCGGAAGCTGATACCCGCTTCACTCACTCTGCGCCGCTCCTGTTTGATTTTCTTGCGTTTGTCGTGGCTCATCGCGGCGAGATAAGCGTCAAAACTGGTAAAGTTCTGGTTGAGCCAATGAAACTGAACCCCGCGTCGGATCATTAGTCCTGCGTTCTGCAATACGGCACTGTCTGGTGGGTCCGGAAACAGGCAATGAAAGGATGACGCGCCAATAGATTGCGCATGTTCGATGGCAGCGTGAGCCAGTAGCGCCCGGTGGGCGTCGCTTTCAGCCAGCAGACGTGGTCCGGTAACTGGCGTGAAGGGTATCGCCGACAATAATTTTGGATAGTAGGTCAGGCCATTGCGCTGATAGGCTTCTGCCCATGCCCAGTCGAATACGTATTCGCCGTAGGAATGGTTTTTGGCGTAGAGGGGCAGCGCGGCGACCAGGCGTTCGCCTTCCCATAGTGTCAGGTGTTGCGGGAGCCAGCCGGTTTCATCGCTCACGCAGCCGCTGGCTTCCAGCGCATGCAGAAAGGCGTGGGAGAGGAAAGGCTGGTTGCCGGCAAGTCGATTCCAGGCTGCGGGTGTGACTTCGTGCATGCCTGCCAGTACGCGCAACTGCGGAGGTTGTGGCGTGTTCATGGGTTTTCCGACACAATTCGGTTTTTGCTAAAAAACATTTCGAGCATGAATTTACACGAATATCAGGCCAAGCAGTTATTACGCGAGTTCAACATCATTACTCCGCGCGGGATCGTGGTGGAAGATCCGACTCACGCCGAACTCGCCGCGACCGGTTATCTAGGCGGCGACGCCTGGGTGGTGAAGGCGCAAATTCACGCCGGTGGCCGCGGCAAGGCCGGTGGCGTGCGGCTGGTGAAATCCATCGATGCCTTGCTGGAAGCCGCGCAGGCGTTGTTGGGTAACTCGTTGGTGACTTACCAGAATGCTCCGGACGGGCAATTGGTGAGCAAGCTGCTGGTGGAAGAAACCCTGCCGATTGCACGCGAAATGTACCTGAGTCTGCTGGTGGACCGGGAAACCGAACGTGTGGCAGTGGTGGCCTCGGTTGCGGGCGGCATGGAGATCGAGGAAGTCGCGCAAACCCAGCCGGACAAGATTCTGCGTGAGCTATGCGATCCGTTGCTCGGCCTGCAGGAGTTCCAGTGCCGCAATCTGGCGTTTGGCCTGGGCCTCACCGGCAGCCACATCGGCGACCTGACGCGCATGTTGCGCGCGCTGTACAAGCTGTTCATCGAATCCGATCTGAGCCTGCTGGAAATCAACCCGCTGGTGATTACCGAAGACGGGCGCATGGTCGCGCTGGACTGCAAGATGGGCGTGGACGACAACGCGCTGGGGCGGCAGAAAAAATTCGCCGATATGCGCGACGACACGCAAATCGACGCCAGGGAAGTCGCCGCACAGGAAGCCGGGCTTAATTACATCGCGCTTGCTGGCAACATCGGCTGCATGGTGAACGGCGCCGGGTTGGCGATGGCGACCATGGATCTGATCAAGCTGCATGGCGGCGAACCGGCCAATTTCCTCGACGTGGGTGGCGGCGCGACGGCTGAAACCGTCGCCAAGGCATTCAAGATCATCCTTTCCGACAGCAAGGTGCGCGCGGTGCTGGTGAATATCTTCGGCGGCATCATGCGCTGCGACATCATCGCCGACGGCATTATCCAGGCAGTCAAGGAAGTGGGCGTGCAAGTGCCGGTGGTGGTGCGGCTGGAAGGCACCAACGTCGAGCTGGGCAAGAAAAAGCTGGCTGACAGCGGCCTGTCCATCATCACCGCCGACGGCTTGACCGATGCGGCGCAACGCGCAGTGCAGGCTGCACTCAAGGCTATTTAAATGCTTGCCGCAGAGATCACAGAGTACACAGAGAGTGCGTGCCGGCCTCTGCGATCTCTGTGTGCTCTGTGGCTGATAGGAAAAGTAAATAATGAGCATCCTAGTAAACAAAAACACCAAAGTCCTGTGCCAGGGTTTCACCGGCAAGCAGGGCACGTTTCATTCCGAACAGGCGCTGGCTTATGGCACGCGAATGGTGGGCGGCGTAACGCCCGGCAAGGGCGGACAAACCCACCTTGATCTGCCGGTATTCAATACCGTGCGCGAGGCGGTGCGGCAAACCGGCGCCGATGCCAGCGTGATTTACGTGCCGGCGAATTATGCGGCGGATTCCATCATGGAAGCCGCGGATGCGGGGATAGCGGTCATTGTCTGCATCACCGAGGGCATCCCGGTGCTGGACATGCTGAACGTGAAAGCTGCGCTGCGCGCCAACGGTGCCAAATTGATCGGCCCCAATTGCCCGGGCATCATCACTCCGGACGAATGCAAGATCGGCATCATGCCCGGCTTCATCCACCAGCGCGGCAAGGTGGGCATCGTCTCGCGCTCCGGCACGCTGACCTATGAGGCGGTGCATCAGACCACCCGGCTGGGGCTGGGGCAGACCACTTGCGTGGGCATCGGCGGCGACCCTATCAAGGGGCTGGATTTCATCGATTGCCTGCAAATGTTCCAGGCCGATCCGGAAACCGAAGCCATCATTCTGGTGGGCGAAATCGGCGGCACCCGCGAGGAAGAAGCTGCCGACTATATCCGGCAGCACATCACCAAACCGGTAGCCGCTTATATTGCCGGGCGTACCGCGCCCAAAGGCAAGCGTATGGGGCATGCCGGGGCGATCATCGCCGGCAGTAGCGGTACCGCGGAAGCCAAGATGCGCGCGTTGGAAGCTGCCGGTGCAGTGGTAGCACAATCCCCGGCGGAAATGGGCGCGGCGGTACAGATGGCCATGCAGCGATGAAAATCGCGCTGGCGCAGATCAATTGCACGGTCGGCGATCTGGTCGGCAACGCGGCCAGGATACGTGCCGCGACGGCACGTGCCAAGGCAGCAGGTGCGACGATCCTGCTGGCACCGGAGTTGGCGTTGTCGGGCTATCCACCGGAAGATTTATTGTTGCGCGATGATTTTTATGTTCAGTCCGCTGCCGCATTAAACAGCCTGCTGGATGCGGCGCAGGGCATCACGCTGGTGGTCGGGCATCCGCTCAAGGAAGGGAAATACCGCTACAACGCGGCCTCGGTGCTGCGCGATGGCAAGATCGAAGCGGTTTACCGCAAGCAGCGCCTGCCCAACGACACGGTATTCGACGAAGTGCGCTACTTCACGCCGGGCACGCAAGCCTGCGTGTTCGAGCAGGATAACGTGCGCTTTGGCGTGAATATCTGCGCCGACGTTTGGGAACAAGGCGCGGCCTGCTGCGCCGCCCAGGCCGGGGCGGAAGTGCTGCTTGTGCTCAATGCCTCCCCGTTTCATGTCGGCAAGCAGCAGGAACGCTATCAGGTAGCGCGCGAACGCATCCGCGAGAGCGGCCTGCCCATGCTGTATTGCAATTTGCTGGGCGGGCAGGATGAACTGATCTTCGACGGCGGATCCTTCGCGATGAATGCCAACGGCGAGCTCACCAGCCAGTTCCCGGCGCTGGTTGAAGATATCTATCTGGTCGAAATGAAAGGTGTTTCGCCCGTACCCGGCGCGATTGCGCTGCCCTTAAGTACCGAGGCATCCGTATATGAAGCACTCAAGCTGGGTGTGCGTGACTATATTGGCAAGAATGGTTTTTCCAGCGTGTTGCTGGGTTTGTCCGGTGGAATCGATTCGGCACTGACGCTGGCCGTGGCGGTCGACGCACTGGGTGCCGACAAGGTCCATGCGGTGATGATGCCGTCCGAATTCACCGCCGCCATCAGCCTGGAAGACGCCCGCGCCATGGCGACAACCCTGGGTGTGAAATACAGCGAGTTGCCCATCAAGAGCGTGTACGACAGCTTCCTCGGCAGCCTCGCCAGCGAATTCAACAATTTGCCGTTTGACCTGGCCGAGGAAAACATCCAGGCGCGTGTCCGCGGCACGCTGTTGATGGCGCTCTCCAACAAGTTTGGCGGGATTGTTCTGACCACCGGCAATAAATCCGAAATGGCGGTGGGCTATGCTACGCTGTACGGCGATATGGCGGGAGGTTTCGCGGTGTTGCGCGACGTGCCCAAAACCTTGGTGTACCGGCTGTCCAACTATCGCAATGGCATTGCGCCGGTGATACCGTCACGGATCATTGAGCGCGCGCCCTCCGCAGAACTGCGGGCAGACCAGACCGACCAGGATTCGCTGCCGCCCTATGATATTCTCGATGCGATTATTGAACGCTATGTCGAGCATGACCAGACACCTGCTGAAATTATCGCTGCAGGCTACAATGAGATCGAGGTTGCCCGCGTGATTCGCATGATTGACCGCAGTGAATACAAACGCCGCCAGGCACCTGTTGGCATCCGCATTACGCCGCGTGCATTTGGCAAGGATCGCCGTTATCCGATCACTTCCCGGTTCAAGCCGGGTTGATTATTTAAGCAAAGGGTATGAAATGAAAAAAATAGAAGCCATCATCAAGCCGTTCAAACTCGATGAAGTCCGCGAAGCGCTCTCGGAAATCGGCGTCACCGGGCTGACCGTTACCGAGGTCAAGGGTTTCGGCCGCCAGAAAGGCCATACCGAACTTTACCGCGGCGCGGAATACGTGGTGGATTTTTTGCCCAAGGTGAAAATCGAAATTGTAGTGTCGGACAGTCTCGTCGACCAGGCGGTTGAAGCGATTGTGAATGCCGCACGCACCGGCAAGATCGGCGACGGCAAGATTTTCGTTACCGATGTCGAGCAGGTGGTGCGGATTCGTACCGGCGAGACCGGCGATACTGCGATTTGATCTGGCTGGTAGCGGCTTGTTAGCTCAAGCTGCGCTACCAGTTACGGTTTGCAAAGGTTTAGAGTTGCCAGAAACGCCACCAGGGTTTGCTCTTGTCAAAATTTCCCGACACATATTTACTGTTCGGGAAGTTTTTCTGTAACACCCGCAAGGCATCATCGCGCAAGTCATTGATACCCATTTTATCGTAGGATTTAACAAGGATCGCCAGCGCCTGTTCGATAGCGGGCGCATTCGGATAATGCTCGATGGCATACTGGGCGCGCTTGCTGGCAGCCACATAGGCGCCGCGCTTATAGTAATACAGGGCGACGTGCACTTCGTGCGAGGCCAGCGAATCCACCAGGTATTTCATGCGCGCCAGCGCATCCGGGGTATATTTGCTGTTTGGAAAACGTGTGACGAGTTGCTGAAACGAATCAAATGACTCGCTTGCAGCCTTTGGATCGCGTTCGGTCATATCCTGATCGCCAATCCTCCCCAACAGCCCCTGGTCTTCGGTAAAGTTGGCCAGCCCCCTCAGGTAGTAGGCATAATCCACATTGGGGTGCTCGGGATGCAGCTTGATAAAGCGGTCGCAGGCGGCAATGGCGGAAACCGGCTCATTGTCTTTGTAATAGGCGTAGGCAACTTCCAGTTGGGCTTGCTGGGCATAGCGTCCGTAGGGGTAGCGCGCTTCCAGCGTCTCGAAGTATTTGATGGCTTTTTCATAGCCACCCGAATTGAGCTGATCCTTGGCTTCTGCGTAGAGTCTTTGTGCCGACCAACCCTGGGTTTCATCAACCGTCTTCGGTAACAAACCACATCCAGCCAGCAGTACCACCAACAAAACAAGTAAACTTCGTTTCATGACATCGTCCGTAAAACAGTTGCCAGATTATACTCCAAACACTTCTGTCGAAGCCGTAATCATGATGGAAATCCCCGTCGCCAGTGCCGGTCAACGGCTGGATCAGGCTCTCGCTGCGTTATTGCCAGACTACTCGCGCAGTCGCATCCAGAATTGGATCAAGCATGAGCGCGTGACGGTCAATGGCCATTTTCTGGGGGTCAAGGACAAGGTGTGGGGGGGCGAGAAAGTACAAGTCTTGCCCGAAACGCATCCGGCCGAAGTGCCGGCGATGCCTGAGGATATCGCGCTGGCGATCGTCTATGAGGATGACGCCTTGCTGGTGGTCAACAAACCGGCCGGGCTGGTGGTGCATCCGGGTAGCGGCAACTGGCAGGGAACCATGCTCAATGCGCTGCTCCACCACGCGCCGCAACTGGCCGGGGTACCGCGCGCGGGCATCGTGCACCGGCTCGACAAGGACACCAGCGGCCTGCTGGTGGTGGCAAAAACACTTACCGCGCAAACCAATCTGGTGCGCCAGCTGCAGGCGCGTAGCGTCAAGCGTGAATACCTGGCTGTGGCGCACGGGCTGATCGCGCAAGACGGCAAGGTCGACGCGCGCATCGGGCGTCACCCCAGCCAGCGCACCAAAATGGCAGTCGTCCATTCCGGCCGCGAGGCCGTCACGCACTACACCGTGCTCGAGCATCTAGGCCGCTACACCCTGATTCGCTGTGTGCTGGAAACCGGTCGCACCCATCAGATTCGCGTGCATCTGCAGTCCATCGGCCATGCGCTGGTGGGTGATCCGGTCTATGGCCGCGCCAGCCAGATAGCAGCGCTGCCCGATTTCAAACGCCAGGCCTTGCACGCTACCCGGCTTGGATTGCTGCATCCGGTCAGCGGCGTTCCTCTGGAATGGCAAGTGGAACCGCCAGCGGATTTTCAGGCCTTACTTGATCATTTGAGGATGGAGATCGCATGAACCCGGACTGGATCATTCCCGACTGGCCGGCGCCGGAGCAGGTCAGCGCGCTGGTGACCACGCGTGCCGGCGGCGTCAGTGTGGCACCCTATGCCGGGCTGAATCTGGGTGGTCATGTGGGCGATGATCCCGCCAGCGTGGCGCAAAACCGTGCCATTTTGCGCGCCGTGCTGCCCGCCGAACCGGTATGGCTTACCCAGGTACACGGCAGCTCGGTGTTTGACGCAGATGGCGGCAATGCTTCGACAGAAGCGGATGCCAGCATGACGCGTCAGATGGACCGAGTATGCGCGGTACTGACCGCCGATTGCCTGCCAGTGCTGTTTTGCGACCGTCAGGGCAGCGTGGTGGCGGCCGCCCATGCAGGCTGGCGCGGGCTGGCAGGCGGCATGCTGGAAGCTACGGTTGCCGCCATGCAGGTGCCCGCAGATGGCGTAATGGCCTGGCTGGGCCCGGCCATCGGCGCACAGGCGTTCGAGGTGGGCGACGAGGTGCGTGAGGCGTTTGTCGCCATGCAGCCGCAAGCCTCGGCAGCGTTTGTTGCGCAGCGGCGCGGCAAATGGCTTGCGGATATTTATGCCCTGGCCCGGCTGCGGCTGCAGCGTATTGGCGTCACCCGGATATACGGCGGCGGCGCTTGCACCTACAACGAATCCGCACGGTTTTATTCGTATCGGCGCGATGGTGCGACGGGACGCATGGCCAGCCTGATCTGGTTGCGACACGATGGATCAAAGGTTGGCGGTTAAAAGGCTTTCACGCCGGGGCGCCGTCAGATTCCGGAGCGTCTTGCTGGTGCTGGTGGGCATGCTGATAGGTATGGCGCTGCCGGTTTTTGCGGCAGGGCTGGACTACCGGGTTGAGCTGGATGTGCCTCAGGCTTATCGCGATTTGCTGGAAAAAAACCTCGACATCAACCGCTGGCACAATAATCCAATGCTGGACACTGTGCAGTTGCAAAGCCTGTATCAAGCTGCGCCGGACAATATCCGCACTCTGCTTGCCACCGAGGGGTTTTATTCCCCCGAAATCACCGCTTCGATTTCATTGCAGGACCAGCCGATCCAGATACGTTTTGTCATCGCCCCTGGCCTGCCCACACAGGTGGCGCAACTGAATCTTTCCTTGCAGGGGGCAGTGGCGCAGACGCCTGAAGAACGTCACCGATTGCTGGCCCAGCTACGTCAGGCGTGGCAACTGCCGAGCGGCAGCGTGTTCCGTCAGGCGGCCTGGGAGTCGGCCAAACGCAACGCATTGAAAACCTTGCTGACCGGACGCTTTCCCGCTGCCCGCATTACCTCGAGCCAGGCTGTGGTGAATCCGCAAACACGCCAGGCGACGCTGAGCGTGACACTGGATAGCGGTCCCGCATTCAGCTTCGGCGCGCTGCATATCAGCGGCCTGCAGCGTTACCCTGCCAGCGTTGTCGAACGGCTCAGTCCGATCCAGCCTGGCGCAGCCTATTCGCAGGCCAAGCTGCTGGAATTCCAGGCGCGTTTGCAGGATACGGGTTATTTCCGTACGGTGAGCGTGTCCGCGGACACCGATCCGGCCCACCCTGACAATGTGCCGGTGCAGGTCAATGTGGTGGAAAACCCGTCCAGCAAGTTGGGCTTCGGTATCGGTGTCAGTACCGATAGCGGATTGCGCGGACAGATCGAGTATCAGGACCTGAACGTGATGCAACGCGGCTGGCGTTTCAAGACCCTGCTCAAACTCGAAACCAGCCTGCAATCCCTGAATACCGAATTGCAGTTGCCGCGCAATGAACTGGGCTACCAGGACAGCATCAACGCCTTTCACGAACGTACCGATATCAAGGGTGTGACCAGCGTGCGCACCGGCTCCGGCGTCAAGCGCACTCGCACCAAAGGCCGGATTGAAACCACACTGGCGACACAGTTCCAGACCGAGCACCTGTCCATCGCGGGTGGCGGCGGGAATAAGCTTCAGGCGCTCACTCTCAATTACATCTGGACCTACCACAATGTGAACAATCCGCTGTTCCCGACGCGCGGCTATGTGTTCAGCGCCCAGCTGGGCGGTGCAGCGCGCGCGCTATTGTCGGACCAGGATTTCGTGCGCGGCTATACCCGTGCGGTGTATTACCTGCCGCTGGGCCAGCGCGATGGCTTGATTCTGCGTGGCGAACTGGGCGGCGTGCTGGCTACCAGCAGCAACGGGATTCCTTCGGATTTCCTGTTTCGTACCGGCGGCGACCAGTCGGTGCGCGGTTATCCCTATCTGAGCCTGGGCGTGAAACAGGCGGATGCGGTTGTGGGCGGCCGTTATCTGGCCGTGGGCAGCGTGGAGTACGACCACTGGCTGACCGAGCACTGGGGCGCCGCGGTGTTTTATGACGTGGGCGATGCGGCCGACACCCTGCCCAATCTGCATCTGGTTCAGGGCTACGGCGTGGGCGCGCGCTGGAAGAGTCCGGTCGGCCCGCTCCATCTGGACCTGGCGTATGGTCAGGCAGTGCACGCATTGCGGGTGCATTTCAGCGTCGGGGTGTCGTTCTGATACAGGGACGTCGGCTGGCGCTGCGCTGGACAGGCAGGCTGATGTTGTGGCTGGGCCTGCTGCTGGTGTTGATCGCGGGGCTGGTCTGGCTGGCGGGGCGCGAGCCGACACTGCATATCGGCGCGCAGATTGCCACGCGTCTGGCTGGCGGCCAACTCAGCTTCGAAGGCGTGAGCGGCTCGCTGTACGGGCCGCTTAAATTCTCCCGCGTGCGTCTCGATACGCCGGAGCGGCACATTGAAGCGCGCGATGTCGTGCTCGACTGGTCGCCGCACGCATTGCTGTATGACCATCAGTTGCTGATCCGGCAACTGACGCTGGCCAGCCTCGACATCACCCTGATCAAACCCAGCCCCGAGCCGCCCAAGTTGCCTGTGACGTTACGGCTGCCCTACGCGCTGAATATCCCGGACGCCCGTATCGAGCATCTGACGGTACACCAGGGCGCGCACAGCTGGCCGCTATCGCAACTGCGCCTGGCGTTGACCAATCCGGGTGGCGCCTACCACGCCAGGCTCAGCATGCGGAGTCCATGGGGTGCGGGGCAGGCCAGCGCGCGTCTCGCTGCAGATGCGCCGTTTGCCTTCAACGGCACGCTGGATTTCGCCCACAACGACGGCCTGCATGACTACACCGCGCACACCGCAGTGAGCGGTACGCTGGGGCAACTGGAGGTGCAGGGGACGGGCAGTTCGGGCGCGGCCAGCGCTCGCTGGCAGGCAAGCCTGACACCATTCCAACCGGTGCCGCTGCAACAGGCGAGCGTGAACGTGCGCCAGCTCGATCTGCGCCGTCTGGGCGCCGGATTGCCGCAGACCGACATGGATGCGGACCTTACGCTGCAGGCGCGTACGGCGACCGCATTCAGCGGCGAGTTGCGCCTCGCCAACCGCTTGCCGGGCGCATTGGATGCCGGCCGCATTCCGCTCAAGTCCGCACATACCCGATTCAGCGGTAGCCCGGATCAGTTCGCCTTGCACGCGCTGGCGCTCGATCTGGGCAGCGCTGGCCAGTTCAACGGAGAGGGCAGTCTGCTGCACGGCTTGCTGGCATTGAACCTGAGCACGGCCAACCTGAATTTGCATGGCCTGTACAATCCGCTGCGTCCCACGCGCCTGGCGGGCAAGATCGCATTGGGTGCAGAGCAGGGCGGGCAAACACTGTCCGCCGAGTTGACCCAGGCGGGGTACCGTATTGCGCTCAATGCCCGCCGCGCGGGCGAGCAATTGGTCATCGACAGCGCACGGCTGGCCGCAGGCGGCGGCGAATTCAATTTCAGCGCCAGACTGGCGCTGGCCGGCACGCGCGCGTTCAGCGCCCAGGGGCAGTTGCGGCGCTTCGACCCGTCGCGCTTTGGCGGCTATCCGGCGGCAACCATCAACGCCACTGCCACAGCGCACGGCCAGCTCGGCCCGCAGCTTACCGCCATTGTTGCGCTGAACGTGGCAAACAGCCGCTATCGCGGCCAGCCGCTGTCCGGCAAAGGCGCATTCAAACTGGCCGCAAAACGCGCCTGGGACAGCGATATTGCATTGCGCCTGGGGGCTAACCGGCTTGAAGCCAAAGGCGCGTTTGGTGCTGCCAATGACCGCCTGGACTGGCGCCTGGATGCGCCCGATGTGGCTGCATTCGGTCAGGGATTCGGCGGGCGCATCACGGCACAGGGCAGCCTCGGCGGCAGTCTGGCGCAGCCCTCGGCCAGCCTGAAGCTGGAAGGGCAGGCGCTGGCGTGGCAGGGCAGCCGTCTCAACAGCGTGTCGGCAACCGGTCAGTTGCAACACGGGATCAATGGCGCCTTGAATCTGTCTGCACGCCTGCGCGGCTATCGCAGCGCGGATTTCGCGCTCGCCAGCGCCGCGCTGGATATGCACGGCACACGTGCTGCACACACTATCACTCTTGCCGCGCGCAATCCGCAGATTGACACACGCGCCACGCTGAGCGGCGGCTGGCGCGATGGTCAGGGCTGGAACGGGCGCATCCTGCGCCTGGAGAATACCGGCCGCTATCCGGTAGTGCTCAACGCGCCAGCCCGGCTTGCGTTCGGTGCGGGACATGTCAGCCTGAGCCAGGCCGAATTGGCCCTGGCGCGCGGCAGTGTACGCGTGGACGAATTTGCGCTGCAAAGCGGGCGCATTTCCAGCCGGGGCAGCATGAGCGGGCTGGACAGCGCGTATTTGCTGCGGCTGGCCAATATCGACCCGGAGGTGGAGAGCACGCTGGTCGTGGGCGGAAAATGGCAGTTCGCAGCCGCCCGTCAGGTCAATGGCAGCATCCAGCTCTGGCGCGAACGTGGCGATGTCGCGCTGCCGGGCCAGCCGGGAACCGCATTGGGCATCGAGCGGCTTACCCTGTCATTGCAGGCTGTCGAGGATCGCATCCACGCCGTGCTGGATGCGCAGGGAAACAAACTCGGCACTATCAGTGCACAGACCGATACCACGCTGGCGCAGCGCAATGGTCAATGGGGCGTGTCTGGCAATGCCCCGTTAAGCGTCGCCGCCCGGGTCAATACGCCGTCGCTGGCCTGGGTGAGCCCGCTGCTGGGCATGCCGATCACGCTGGACGGGTCAGTTCAGGCGCAAATCAGCGCCGGCGGTACGGTCGATGCGCCGCTGCTGAGCGGCACAGTGAGCGCCGCCAAGCTGCGCTTCAGCTACCCAGAGCAGGGCATCGCGTTCACCGACGGCAGTTTGCGCGCCAGTCTGCGCGGTGACACCTTGACGCTGGACAGCCTGCACCTGCGCGCGGGCAGCGGCAGTCTTACCGGTACTGGGACGGCACTGTTGCGCGATGGAAAACCCACCATGCAGATTGCTTTGCTGGCGGACAAACTTGCGCTGCTGCAGCGTCCGGACCGGCAGCTGACGGTGAGTGGCAAGGCCGATGTCAGCCTGGCGCCGCACCTGCTTCGCGTTACGGCCAAAATTAACGCCGATCGCGCCCTGATCGAATTGCCGCGCGGTGATGCGCCGACCTTGAGTTCGGACGTGATCGTGTTGGGACGGCAAAAACCACCATCCGCCAAGCGCCTGCCTACGGCACTCGACTTCGACCTGGATTTTGACCTGGGCGACCAGTTTTACCTGAAAGGGCGTGGTATGGATGCGCGCCTGACCGGCCTGGTCAAGCTGCACGCCCGCGATGGTGGCCTGCCTACCGCTATCGGCAGCGTGCAGGTCGCCAAAGGCACCTACAGCGCCTACGGCCAGCGCCTGAACATCGAGCGTGGCGTGGTGAATTTTTCAGGACCGGTGGATAACCCCGGGCTGAATATTCTTGCCCTACGTAAAAATCAGACCGTCGAGGCGGGGGTGGCGATTACCGGCAGTGCGCTGGCGCCGGTGGTCAAGCTGGTGTCCATCCCGGATGTGCCGGACACCGAAAAACTGTCGTGGCTGGTGCTGGGACACGGCACGGAAAACAGCAGCGCCGCCGAGTTCAGCGCACTCCAGACTGCGGCAGGCGTCCTGCTGGGGATGGGCGATTCGGCCAGCCTGCAAGCCCGGCTGGCCGAAGCCACCGGCTTGAGCGAGGTAAATCTGAGCGGCGGGGGATCGCTGCAAAACAGCATCTTGGTGCTGGGAAAACGTTTATCGAAAAACGTCTATCTGAGTTATGAACAAGGGCTGGCGGGCACCACCAGCCTGGTCAAGATCAATTACACCCTGTCCAGGCGCGTGTCAGTGCGGGTGCAGACCGGCAGCCAGAGTGCGGTGGATGTGTTTTATACCTTCAGTTTCCGCTGAATCAAACGGCCCACTCAAAGCGCATGGACAGATCCACTGCCTGAACGTGTTTGGTCAAGCTGCCCACCGAGATGCGCTGCACCCCGGTTTCAGCAACGCTGCGAATGGTGTCGAGGCTGATATTGCCGGAGGCTTCCAGCACCGCGCGGCCAGCAGTGAGCCTGACTGCCTCGCGCAGCGCGTCGAGGGTAAAGTTATCCAGCAGGATCAAATGCGCGCCGGCTTCCAGCGCCTGTTTCAGTTCGTCCAGATTTTCGACTTCAATCTGCACCGGCACGCCGCCTGCCATACGGTCTGCGGCAGCCATGACCGGGGCTATGCCACCTGCCGCCGCGATATGGTTTTCCTTGATCAGAATGCCGTCATACAGCCCGATGCGCTGGTTTGCGCCGCCGCCGGCCAATACCGCATATTTTTGCGCCAGGCGCAGTCCGGGCAGTGTTTTACGCGTATCCATCACCATCGCGCCGGTACCCGCAATCGCATCGGCATAGCGCCGCGTGATGGTGGCGGTGGCAGACAGTGTCTGTAAAAAATTAAGCGCGGAGCGCTCGGCGGTCAGTAATACCCTTGCATTGCCGTGAATTTCGCACAGCATCTGATCGACGCCAATACAACTCCCATCACGCGTGTACCAGTGAATTTTTGTGGAAGGGTCAATCTGATGAAAGCACGCTTCAAACCACGCCTGGCCGCACAAAATTGCTTTTTCGCGACAGATAATTGCAGCACTGGCGATGGCCTGTTCAGGAATCAGCGCAGCGCTGAGGTCGCCGTGGCCGACATCTTCGGCGAGGGCTGCAGACACGTTGGTACGAACAACGTCCGCCAGTTCGGCAGGCAGGGAGACAGCATGTGAGAGCATGGGAAGAACGTTAGCAAGAATTGGAAGCCTGACATTTTGCGGGGTAAGCCAGGCAGGAGCAAATATAAATCGAGGTATCAGCCAAAAGAAAAACTTGAATCATCCGGTGTGGATAGAAAGCGTTTTCGCGTATCCGATAGCTCCCATAGAATCGTATCGAGCAGCATTAATTCCTCTGCTACATTGGAAGGAAACCCCTGGCGAGAGCCGCGCTGGTCTACCATGAGGTTAGCGAGATAGGACTCTGCATCGGGCGTACCCCATTTCTCCGACAATTTCTGGGCGATGTGCGGAAATTGGATTTCCAGGTGGCTGCGAGCTTCTGTAGATGCATCATTTACCATGATTATCTCTTCCTGGCGACATCGGCTGGTTGAAATTACGAACAATCTCTCCATCTTATGGATAGTTCAAATATTCAAGGAAAACAAGCCATGCGTTTTGATAAATTGACCACGCAGTTCCAGCAAGCGCTTTCCGATGCCCAGAGTATGGCTGTGGGTCAGGATAACCAGTTCATCGAGCCGCTGCATCTGCTGGCGGCTTTGATCGATCAGACCGAGGGCGGCAGCACGTCGTTGCTGGCGCGCGCCGGTGGCAATGTGCGCGCGCTGCGTGCGGCTTTGCAGGAGGCCATCGGGCGGCTGCCCAAGGTGGAAGGGCACGGCGGCGAGGTGCAAATCTCGCGCGATCTCAACAATTTGTTCAATCTCACCGACAAGGAAGCACAAAAGCGTGGCGACCAGTTTATCGCCAGCGAGCTGTTCCTGCTGGCCGCTTGCGACGACAAGGGTGAAGTGGGACGGCTGCTCAAGCAGCATGGCGTCGCCCGCCAGGCGCTGGATGCGGCCATCAGCCAGGTACGCGGCGGCGAGAACGTGGCGAGCGCCGATGCGGAAGGCCAGCGCGAAGCGCTCAACAAATACACATTGGACCTCACTGAACGCGCGCGTCTGGGTAAGCTCGACCCGGTGATTGGCCGCGACGACGAGATTCGCCGCGCCATCCAGGTGTTGCAGCGCCGTACCAAGAACAACCCGGTGCTGATCGGCGAGCCGGGTGTGGGCAAGACTGCCATCGTGGAAGGTCTGGCGCAGCGCATTGTGAATGGTGAGGTGCCGGAGACGCTGAAAGGCAAGCGCGTGCTGGTGCTGGATATGGCGGGGCTGCTGGCCGGCGCCAAATATCGTGGCGAGTTCGAGGAGCGCCTCAAGGCGGTGTTGAAGGAGGTCGCCCAGGACGAGGGTCGCATTATCCTGTTCATCGACGAATTGCACACCATGGTGGGTGCCGGCAAAGCGGAAGGCGCAATGGATGCGGGCAACATGCTGAAACCGGCACTGGCGCGCGGCGAGTTGCACTGTGTCGGCGCGACCACACTGGACGAATACCGCAAATACATCGAGAAAGACGCCGCGCTGGAGCGGCGTTTCCAGAAGGTGCTGGTGGACGAACCATCGGTTGAAGACACCATTGCCATCCTGCGCGGACTGCAGGAAAAATACGAAGTGCACCATGGCGTGCAGATTACCGATCCAGCCATTGTCGCGGCAGCGGAATTGTCGCATCGCTACATCACCGACCGTTTTTTGCCGGACAAGGCGATCGATCTGATCGATGAGGCTGCGTCGCGCGTCAAGATGGAGATCGACTCCAAGCCGGAAGTCATGGACAAGCTGGATCGACGCATGATCCAGCTCAAGATCGAGCGCGAAGCGGTGAAGCGCGAGAAGGACGAGGCCTCGCGCAAACGCCTGGGCCTGCTCGAGGAAGAGATCAAGAAAGCCGAACGCGAATATGCCGACCTGGAGGAAATCTGGAAAGCCGAGAAGGCGCAGGCGCAGGGCAGTGCCCACATCAAGGAAGAGATCGACCGGTTGAAGGCAGAGATCGTCAAGCTGCAGCGCGAAGGCAAACTCGACAAGGTGGCGGAGATCCAGTACGGCAAGCTGCCACAGTTGGAGTCTCAACTGAAACAAGCCGAAATGGCCGCTGAACCGCAGGAGAAGCATAAACTGCTGCGCACACAGGTTGGCGCTGAGGAAATCGCCGAGGTCGTGTCGCGCGCGACCGGCATTCCAGTATCCAAAATGCTCTCAGGCGAGCGCGATAAATTGCTGCAGATGGAAGACGCACTGCACCAGCGCGTGGTGGGCCAGGATGAAGCGGTGCGTCTGGTGTCCGACGCCATCCGACGTTCACGTTCCGGTTTGTCCGACCCTAATCGGCCATATGGTTCATTCCTGTTCCTCGGACCCACCGGCGTGGGCAAGACCGAATTATGCAAGACGTTGGCGGGATTCCTGTTCGATTCGGAAGACCACATGATCCGTATCGACATGAGCGAGTTCATGGAAAAACACAGCGTGTCGCGGTTGATCGGCGCGCCGCCGGGGTATGTCGGCTACGAGGAAGGCGGCACGCTCACCGAAGCGGTGCGGCGCAAGCCTTACAGTGTGATCCTGCTGGACGAGGTGGAAAAGGCGCATCCGGACGTGTTCAACGTGCTGTTGCAAGTGCTGGACGACGGTCGTCTAACCGACGGCCAGGGACGCACGGTGGACTTCAAGAACACCGTCATTGTGATGACTTCCAACCTGGGCAGCCAGATGATCCAGCAGATGTCGGGCGACGATTATCAGGTCATCAAGCTGGCCGTGATGGGCGAGGTTAAAACTTATTTCCGTCCCGAATTCATCAACCGTATTGACGAGGTGGTGGTGTTCCACGCTTTGGGCGAGGCACATATCCTCTCCATCGCACGCATTCAGGTGCAGTATCTGGCGAAGCGCCTGGCAGCCATGGGCATGGGATTCGAGATCACCGATGCGGCGCTGGCGGAATTGGCCACAGTCGGTTTCGACCCGGTATTCGGCGCGCGGCCTCTGAAACGGGCGATTCAGTCGCAACTGGAAAATCCGCTGGCGAAGGAGATCCTGTCCGGGCATTTTGCCGAGAAAGATACTATCCGGGTAGATTTTCGCGCTGGGGAGATGGTGTTCGAAAAGGCTTGACCGGGGGTGTCTGCAAGCATGTCCCGCTTCGTTGACTCGAACGGAGCGGGACAGTTTTTGAGTGGGTTCTGATAGCGGATACGCGCAATCAGCCAGCCTGAAGTTCCGCTTTGAATGTTTCCCATCAGCCATCGCCGGGCATTGCCAAACGCGCGCAATCCATCAAATCAGGCTGGCGAATATATTCACACTCAATGCCAGCACGGCAACATTGAAGCCAAATGAAAGCAGGCCGTGTGCCAGCGTGATTCGGCGCATGACACGCGAAGTCACGGCCACGTCGGACACTTGCGAAGTCATGCCGATGACGAAGGAAAAATAAGCGAAATCGAGATAATCAGGGTCACGATCGCCGGGAAAATTCAGTCCTCCGGTATGTGCAGCGCGCGCACCCCTGCCGCCAATGTAGTAGCGATGTGCATAGTGGAAGGCGAAACGGGTGTGTATCAGCAGCCAGGAAAATCCCAACGCCAGAAACGAAAGCGCGACATGCAACATTTTTTTCCATACCGGCAAACCATGTCCGCTTTTGTACATGAATGCGAGTGCGGCAACACTGATGCAGGCCGCACCCAGTACGATGAGCAATATCGTCAGGCTGCTTTGCCTGTTGCGGGTGCTGATGCGGGTGGCTTCTGCATCGGCGCCGGCGATGGTGATCCATGCCAATGACAGATACATCCCCGAAGCTGCGTCCCAACTGGCAATGGCGCGAGTGTCGAGCAATGCTATGGGAAGCATAAAAAACACGGCGACGCCTGTCAGGCCGGCTATAGCCAGCCGATGATGCGCGTTGAGCTGTTCTATCCATTGTTTCAAGTTGGCGCTCATTTTTGGTTGTATAAATCGCAAGTTGTTCGGGGTGAGTGATCAGTTCAGTTGAGAGCATAGCCATTAGGATGCTGACATGCCAAAGAATATTCCTTATTCTGTCGTATTTTCATGCTAATCAATGCCGTTTGCGGGAGTCAATGCGGTTTTGACGGGCTACGAGCCATGGCGTAAGCTGCTGCGCCTGTCTTTCCGGGAGTAATAATTGTGTCAGATAAGCTAGTAATGATGCTGTTGACTATCAGTCCTGACCAGCCGCACTTATGTGGAACACCTTTTTTCCAGGCGGCCGCAGCGGCCGCAATGGATGCCGAGGTCGAAATATATTTCGCCAGCAGTGCTACCCGGCTGCTGGTGCGGGGCATTGCGGATGGAATCCATCCTTCCGACAATAAGGCAAAATCAGTATATGGTTTCATGCAGGATGCGGCGCAGCTGGGAGTGAAGTTTTTTGCTTGCGGTGGCGCGCTGGAGGCCTATGCCATTACGTCTGAATTATTGATTCCAGAATGCACTGGGATAGCTGGCGCCGCAGCATACATCTGTCGGGTAATGGATGATGAGTGGAAATCCATCGCTTACTGATTTGCTGCTTCACGGTTGCCGACAAATAGTTGCACTCTGATAAAAGCCGCCTCCAAGTCATCAAACATATTCCCGGCCTCGTCCCAACTTTCTGCCTTGATGGTCTGTTCGATCATGTCGGCCAGATGCTGCACTTCGGTAGCGGCAATATAAGCGGATGCGCCCTTGATCTCGTGTGCGGCACGAGCACATGTGACTGATTGCGCCTGTATCCCGCGACCTAATTCAATGAGTAGCGCCGCAGTGCTGGAGCAATACAGATTAAGGAGCTCCGAGACCAGGGCTGCGTCCTGTCGGCAATTTTTTTCCAGAGCCGGCATGTCAATCGGGTTGCTGTTTTCGACAGTTTCAGTCTGGCTAACGCGGGTTTGCTGGATGGGTGCATGTTTAAGCCAACGTGCCAACATATTGACCAGATCTTCTTCCTGAATCGGCTTGCTTAGGTAATCATTCATCCCTGCTGCCAGGCATTGCTCGCGCGCGCCCAGCATGGCATTGGCTGTCATGGCAATGATGGGTCCGGCATTGGGAATGCTATTGCGAATACGGGAGGTTGCCTGGTAACCGTCCATTTCCGGCATCTGGCAATCCATCAGGGTCAGGTCATAGACACGGGTTTGCGCAAGTGCAACGGCTTCGCGGCCATTCGCGGCAATATCCACCTGCGCACCCAGGTGGCGCAACAAGTGCTGTATGACTTTCTGGTTAACGATATTGTCTTCCGCGACCAGTATTCGTCTACCCATGAAGCTGGTATTGTCGGGGTTCGACGCAGAAGACGCGTTAGTGGCCGGGGCTCCGGATTCGACGCGAATCAAAGGCAGGCTCAGGTGAAATGCGCTGCCGTGTCCCGCGATGCTATCCACACTGATGTAGCCACCCATCATTTCCGCCAATTGCTTGCAAATCGCCAGTCCGAGGCCGGTACCGCCGTATTTGCGCGTGGTGGAACCATCTGCCTGCGAGAATGAGCGGAACAGACGGCTCTGAGTTTCGGCTGAAATACCGATACCACTGTCTTCCACCGTAAACTGGACCCAGCAAGTTGAATCGGCTGCATGGCCAGGCGCCAGGGCGACTGTAATAGATACAGATCCGGCATGGGTAAATTTAAGCGCATTGTCTACCAGATTGGAAAGAATCTGGCGCAACCTGTTGGGGTCGCCGCGCACTTGTTCGGGGACGTCCGGATTGAGGCTGCAATTAAAACTCAGTCCCATTTCTTCGGCTCTATTCACGAAGAGGCTGGCTATTTCGAGGACGGTTTCGTGTAGATTGAAGTCGATCGATTCGAGGTTAAGTTTACCGGCGTCGATTTTGGAAAAATCCAGAATATCGTTGATGATCGTCAGCAGGCTCTTTCCCGAGTTATATATGGCTAGAGCATATTCCCGCTGTTGGGGACTCAAAGTGGTTTTGAGCATGAGATTAGCCATTCCGATAACGCCGTTCATCGGCGTGCGAATTTCGTGACTGACATTGGCAACAAATTCAGCTTTGAGATGTGCAGCTTCCACGGCCGCATCGTGCGCTTCCTTGAGGCTTTTCTCTGCCAGTTTTCGTTCGGTGATATCACGCATGATGGCCTGTATCACACGCTTGTCATCCAGCGTCATCGCATGCAATGCGATTTCCGCGGGAAATTCGCTACCGTCTTCCCGCAATCCCTGCCATTCCAGAAAACAATAGCCTTCGGCGCGCGCGCGCGCTACACAATCGCTGGAGAATTGTGCGGCAGAGCGTCCATCTGTCTGAATGGGTGCGCCTAATTGATAGGGGCGGCGCGCGATGAAATCCTGTACTGAATCAATGCCAAACATTTTCAGTGCGGCCGGGTTGCAGTCGGTGAAGCCTTCCTCGTCCATAATCACGATGGCATCGGAATTGGTTTCGAACAGGGTCTGATACTTGAGCTTCTGTTTTTGAAGTTCGCTGGTTTGAAATGTAGTACGGCGTACCGCGACAAAAGCGATCAAAGCGCCAATCAGCCCAGCCAGACTCCCCAGAACGATCATTTGCGAACGTGTTTTGTTATAGGCGTCGGACGCATCCACCGCTGCATTTGCATTGGCGTCGCGCTGCAGTTTAAGTAAGGCCTTAAGCTCATTCACCAGCTCTTTTTGGGCGGGAATGGCCTCGTCCTGCAGCAGTTTCAGTGCGGTTCCATTTTTTTTATCCAGCGCCAGGTCGACGGTGTGTATCACAATGGGTTGAGCGATGGCAGCTGACTTGCGGATGTGCGCTAAAATATCTTTTTCTTCCTTGCTGAGTTTGGCGAGGGAGAGCGCCTGCAAGGCTTGGGAAAAACGAGCGCCGTAATTATGGAAATCGTAGAGTTCGTTATTCTGCTCAAACGGTGCGGAGTCCAGTACCAGCGAATGCATGGTGATGATGCGATCCAGTAACGCATCGCGCATGATGCTGGCAAGCTCGGTTTTGTAGTCGTTGACGGTGACAATCGTCACCAGGCGGTTATTGATCGCCTCCATCTGATTCAGCCCGAGCAGGGTGATTCCTACCATCAGGCTCAATATCAGGGCGAAGCCCAGACCCAGGCCGTACTTGATGCCGCGCAGGTTCAGGTGGTTACGCCAGGCCAGGCTAACACGAGTGAAGAAAGACGCGAGCTTAAGCATTACCGCGTACAGTATTGATCAGCGATGGACTGGCAGTGGAAAAACGAGGAGGCGGCGCGCTCCTTCAAAGCGACGCGACCAGTATTCTTCTTTCATGTCGGAAATCATGATGCTGCCGGTCTGGCTGCTTGGCGCATGGATGAAGCGATGCTCGCCCAGATAAATACCGACATGCGAAAACGCGCGCTTCATGGTACGGAAAAATACCAGATCGCCTGGACGCAAATCCTGCTCGTCTATGCTTTCGCCTGTCTTGCTGATCTCATCTGCACTACGAGGTAATTGCAAGCCTGCTACATTCCTGAATACATAACGCACGAACCCACTGCAATCCATGCCGGTTTGCGGAGAATTTCCGCCGTATTTGTAAGCGGTGCCTATCAGACTTACGGCATAGAACAGCAAATCAGCGCGCTCGCCACTGATCGTGGTGTATGCGGGTACGGTATCGCCGTCAGCGTCATCCGCATATACCGGATGGAACGCGGACAACGATAAACTGACTAATATGAAAAAAATAATGCGCATGAATATGAAATTTAATGAATTTTCCTGGCCAGGTAAAGAAAAAAATCAACCTATTTGATTAACGGCTAATATCAAATTGTATTTAGACCATCGTAAGGAGCGCGTCATGGATGAACATATTATCCCAATGGAAACTCTGGGAACCATCAAGCAGGAGGCCCGGCAGGCGGGAGCAGAAGGAATGGATATCAGCGCACGCATACACGACATCACAGTGCGTGCGATCGAACAAAGAACATTGAATGTAGCCGAAATCAAGGCAGTATTGGCGGCTGTCAGTGCCGGTGTTAATCTTGGGCTGGCTGAACGCGGCGGCGATATCTCGCAATCACTGCGCGCAGCGGTGAGTGGCATGGATCAAGCCTTGATCAAGTTTGCCCAATCTACACAACTGATGATTGAAGAAATGCTCACTAGTGGCAGGGAATCCCACGCAGGCGAGCTGAAACAATCGCTTCAAACCTTGCGCAATCTGGAACATTTGCTGATGGACGCCATTCGCCAGACTGCCCGTACCAGTACAGGGATGCTCGTGATGGAAGCGAACCGGGTTGCACACCATCTCAAAACGAGCGGGTCGGACTCAGGGGCTCAGATGCGGGATACGCTTACGCAGCTGACCACCAGAGTACGGGCTGCCGTACATTCGGGCAAGGTCAACGCCGAACTGGGTACCCGCGAGATAGCCAGTCGTATGGCTCTGGTCGCCAGCGGATTGTTGACGGGGGCAGGCGAGGCGCTGCGCAGCAAGGTAAAGTAAACAATCTAACTGATCAATAACGATAATTATGCTTTGGGAGACTATCGGCGTCGTTCGCGACCTGCCGAGATTGCACGAAATCGCCACCATCATGATCCGATATGGGTGGGGGGATATGGTGCGCGCACTTGGAATTGGCACAGCACTTGAACGTGCCGGGCGTATTCTTCATTGGCAAAGCACCTCTGAAACCAGCCAGCTGGAACCTGCAGTGCGAATTCGGTTGGCTATGGAGGAACTGGGCCCGACCTTTGTCAAACTCGGACAGTTGTTTGCCACGCGTGTCGATGTCTTCCCGCCGAGCTGGATTGTGGAATTCGAAAAGCTGCAATCGAAAGTGCCTCCCGTACCTTTCACAGAACTCGCGCCGCATCTGGAAACGGCACTCGGCCTTCCTGCCACTGAAATTTTTCTTGAACTGGATATCGACGCTTTTGCTGCTGCTTCAGTGGCACAAGTGCACCGGGCAAAATTGCAGGACGGCACACCTGTCATCCTCAAGATACGCCGCCCTGGGATCGAAAAAAAGATCGAAGCCGATTTACGCATCATGCAGCACATCGCCCGTCTGGCTGAAAAAGAGATACCTGACGCGCACCGCTACCAGCCGGTGATGATGCTGGCGCAGTTCCGGCGTTCATTGCGACGTGAGCTTGACCTGCTGATGGAAGCCCACAATATCGAACGTTTTCGCACCAATTTTACAGGTGATGAAACCGTGCATATCCCCATGGTGTACTGGGATTACACCAGTGAAATGCTCAACGTGCAGGAGGAGCTGATAGGAATCCCAGGCACGCATCTGGCTGAAGTTCGCGCTGCTGGAATGGATATGCCTGTACTGGCCACGCGCGGTGCCGATGCGGTGTTGAAAATGATTCTGGTGCATGGTTATTTTCATGCCGATCCGCATCCCGGCAATGTTATCTACTTGCCCGGCAATCGTGTCGGCATGATCGATTTCGGCATGGTGGGTCGGCTCACCGAATACCGACGTAACCAGATTGTGAATTTGCTCGACGCGATGGCGCGCAAGGACGAGGAGGGGATGCTGGCCGTATTGCTGGATTGGACCGGTGATGGTGAAGTGGACGAGGCCAAGCTTGGTTACGATGTGTCGGAACTGGTATTCAGCTATGACAACCTGCAACTCAAGGATGTAAAAATTGGTCCCTTGCTTACCGACATCACCGCCATCATCCGCGAGAATGGTCTCGTGCTTCCTGCTGACTTGACGCTGCTTTTCAAGGCGTTGATTACCCTGGAAGGACTCGGTCAGCAGCTTGATCCGCATTTTCATATGGTGGATCATCTTACGCCCTTCGTGCGAGGGGTCATCGCCGAGCGCTACCAGCCCGCTGCACTGATCAAACGCGGCCGAAAAAATCTTAGAGAAGCCCTGGAGGTTGTCTCCGGGCTGCCGCGGGATATGGCAAAGTTATTGCGCGAGGCACGTCGCGGGCATCTGCGTATTGATCTCGACCTGAAACGCCTCGACCAGTTTGGGCACCAGCTCGATCGTGCCAGCAGCCGCATCACCATGGGCATCCTCACCGCCGCCCTGATTATCGGCTCATCCATCGTCATGACTGTCCCGGGTTGGCGATTCCTGGGTATCGTAGGTTTTTTGCTGGCGTTCTTAAACAGCATCTGGGTGATATTTTCAATTTGGCGTTCAGGCAAACATTGATCGAGAAATTTACCGTTTACCTATGGCGCCATACCCCCTATAATTCGCGCCTACGCCGGCATAGCTCAGTTGGTAGAGCAGTTGATTTGTAATCATCAGGTCAGGGGTTCGACTCCTCTTGCCGGCACCATATTAGATTTAAAAATCATTAACTTGATTTGTGTGATCCTACTGACTGAATCAGTGGAATGATGGCAATTTAAAGGAGGTTGAATGAAACCGCTCTATTTTGTTCTGGTTCCACTGCTTCTTACTGGGTGTGCTGTGGTCAACGAGGCACCAGGCACTCCATCCCCTACTCAAGCGCAGCAATCTGCAATCATTCAGCAGCGCAATCGGGAGCTCATGGTTTACGTGCAGCAAATCAACAACATTGTTGCGCACTCTGTTCGAGTGATACGCGTCGCGCAAGAGCAGCAGGCCATGAAAAAAACCGGACATCCCGTTCCCCTGGATACAGGCTGGTGCAGTGCAGTGGTTGCGATTAATGCTGACGGCACTCTCAAGCAGACCAACATCTCAGGCTGCGCATCAGATAACCTGGAAAAAGTGGAACTGGAGGCAATCAAGAGAGCCGCCCCTTTCCCGCCTATAGGTGCCACTTTTAATGTTGTGGTACATACCTGGGCACCCGTGGGGACGCCTGGCGTAAACGGCAACTGAATCCATTGGGGCTGGTTTCAGCTTGATTTAATCAGCTGGAACCTGCTTTAGCGCAAGACCTGGATCAAGCTTGCAGAATAGGGGTTGGCTATGTATTTTCGGCTTGTGCCTTGGCTGGAAACCATCGCTTCTGGAACCAGCGCAACGAGCATACAGTCAGGCAGGCAATCAAAGCACCGCCCAACACATCTACGGGGAAGTGCGCCCCCAAAGCGGGACGCGATACGCAAACCAGTAAGGCAAAACTCCACAGTCCCCAACGCAATGGTCGTGCAGCCTGATAGGCCAGGCTGGCCGCCAGCAACACTGCAAAGGTGGCATGCCCGGAGGGAAAGCTGTGATGGAATTCAGGCCGTCCAACCACGTGCACCCATTGTTCGCCCAATGCCAGTAATGGACGCGGGAAGTCCAGCAAGGGTTTGATCTGCATTACGATCAATCCGGTAATCACATATCCAACACCGAATATCAGCACGTTATTTCTGGGCAACCAAAGTGGACGCCACGCGCTGAGCAGCAAGGCGAGCGCTATATAAAGCGGGTAGTTGGTGTGATCCCCAAGCGCTGTCATGGTCAGCATTAGCGCATCCCAATAGGGGCTATGAACTCCATTAATCCATACAAACATCAGGCGATTCAATCCGCCCCAGGCATAGAGCGGGTTATCTGGCGATATGTTCACAGCATCGTCAATCCATAACCCCACAGACCAATACCGATGATTGCGCAGAGGGATGCAATGCTCATCAGCCAGGCGCGTTTGGTCAACGCGGTCACGGACGCCAGCGCAACGGCAATCTGGAACAGGATGAGAGCCAGCGACATCTTTTCATGCGGTGTGCTCAATAGTGCAGCTTCCGCATTGGCTTTGGCGGAAGCCTGTTCGTATTTATCTGCATCGGTCTTGATTCTGGTTTTTTGTGCTTTGTATTTAGTGATCTCGGACTCAAAACCGCTGGTTTTGTCTGCGGGTGCTAAGGTTTTAGCAAGCTCCATCAGATGCATTTTTGTGCTCACCGCCTGATAGTAATTCCATTGATCGGTAGCATGCGCCTTCATCAATACGGCCTCGTTTTTTTGCAGCAGCACGTCATTCATCAAATGGCTTCCCTGATAACTCAGAACGGCGCCCAGGGCTGCCAGGATCGCGGTGAATATGGCCACCCACTGGTCCAGGGAATTGGCTTCGTGACCATGATGTGCAGGATGGGGAATATGAATGCCTGTGTCGCTCATGATGAAAGTCCGGTTCTATTAAAGCAGGATGGGTGCGTATTCTGAATTGATTGGAACATTGCATCAAGCAATTTGCGGCACCCATTTAAGCGTTTGCTAACAGCGCAGCACATGGCGCCGGCTTGAGCATTAAAGGTTTCCGCATAAATTCCGATAAGTAATAGTGGCAGGGATGACATGCAGGATTGTGATGGCAAGCGTAAGGCTCGATCTTTATTTGCTGCCCACAGCCCATGACCAAATAATATTAAGGCTTTAACTATGAAAACAGCGATTAAGCTGTTCGCGCGCAACTCCAAATACGCCATTGTTATCGGCTTTGGTCTGGTATTGCTGCTCATGGTCACTATTACGGTGATCGGACTGACGCGGATGCACTCAATCAATAAACAGATGGAGTCTATCGTCAGGGAACGCGATGCTAAAAGCGAGTTGGTGATGAGCCTGCGCTCCTTGTCACGGGAGCGTGCAGTCACTATCTATAGCATGCTGCTGATGAAAGATCCGTTTCAGCTGGATGCGGCTGTGCAGCACTTCAGCCAGCTTGCCGGCGAATTTATATTCACTCGGGACAAACTGCTTCAGATGCAGCTTAATCCTGTGGAGCGTGCAACCTTGCAGGCTTCGCAGCTAAAAACCCGAATTGCCACCCAATCCTTGGAGAGGGTTGTCGAACTGATCCAGGCAGGCAAGCTTACTGAGGCGCAGGAACTACTGCAAAAGAAGGCTATTCCAGCACAAAAAGATGTATTTGAACTTTTCAATGAATTGATCGAAATGCAACGGCGGTCAACGCATGTGGCCATTGACAGGGTTTCGCATGAATACAGGTCGTCTGTCTGGGCGGTCGGTATACTGGGGGCAGCCGCTTTCCTGCTGGGTGTGGGTATCATGATGCTGGTGGTGCGTAAGGCGATCCGCATCGAACGTGCGCTTTACCATGAAAAAGAACGCGCAGAAGTCACCTTGCATTCGATTGGCGATGCAGTGATTTCCACGGATATCGCTGGCAACGTGGATTATCTCAATCCCGTCGCAGAACAACTCACCGGCTGGCCTGCTGTTCAGGCGCGCGGTCTGCCTTTCCGGGAGATATGCCATACCATAGACGAAATATCCAGGCAGCCGCTGGATCATTCGATTGCGTCCAGCCAGATGGATGGCTGGATGGTTGGGCTTAGCCGTAATGCTTTGTTGATCAGCAAGTCCGGCGCGGAGTTTGCCATTGAATCTTCCATTACACCGATTCGCAATCACACCGGCGATAGCATAGGATTCGTGTCGGTATTCCACGATGTAACCACTACGCGCAGCATGGCACGGCAGCTCTCCTGGCAAGCCAGCCATGATTCGCTCACCGGTCTTCCCAATCGACGCGAGTTCGAGCGTTGCCTGACGGAGCTATTGAATAGTGCAAAGCAGACGGACACCCAACATATTTTGCTCTACATCGATCTGGATCAGTTCAAGCTGGTTAACGATACCAGCGGGCATGGTGCGGGTGACGAGTTGTTGCGGCAACTGGCTGCAATTATTCAGACCCATATCCGGGGACGCGATACGCTGGCTAGGCTAGGGGGAGATGAGTTTGGCGTGCTGCTGGAAGAATGTCCAATAGACCAGGGTAGGCAGATCGCGGAACAATTACGTCAGGTAATCGCCGAGTTTCGTTTCGTATGGGAAGGTAAAACTTTCGAGATCGGCGCAAGCATGGGTCTGGTAGAAGTGACTGCAAGTGCGGAGAACATGGCCGCGCTACTGAGCTCAGCTGACGCTGCCTGCTATATGGCCAAGGACAAAGGCCGCAACCGGATATGGGTCCACCAGAAGGATAACGCCGAGTTGCTCCAGCGTCATGGCGAGATGCAATGGGTAGCGCGGATTACCCATGCTTTTGAAGAAAACCGTTTCTGTCTCTATTATCAAAGCATCGTCGCGGTGCAGCCCAATCAACCGGGCAGGCAATACTGCGAAATCCTGTTGCGGCTGAAAGACGAATCAGGCCGGCTGGTGTCGCCGATGGCGTTCATCCCGGCTGCTGAGCGTTATGGGATGATGCCGCTGATTGACCGTTGGGTAATCCGCACCATGTTCAAGTGGCTGGCTGACAATCCGGGCAGCACGGAGCAGCGCTGCTATGCCATCAATATTTCCGGCCAGTCCCTCGGTGACGAGCATTTTATCGAATTTGTGATCGATCAATTTCATGGCAGCGGTCTGCCTGCCGAGGCTATTTGCTTCGAAGTGACGGAAACTGCGGCAATTGCCAATTTGAGCAGGGCGATGCGTTTCATCAGCATTCTTAAAGGTCTGGGTTGCCGCTTCTCGCTGGATGACTTCGGCAGCGGCATGTCCTCTTTTGCGTATCTCAAGAATCTTCAGGTGGACAGTGTCAAAATAGACGGTGCCTTTGTCCGGGACATGGTGACTGATGCCGTGGATCATGCCATGGTGGAGGCCATCAACCGCATCGGTCACGTAATGGGCATTCAGACAGTAGCAGAATTTGTAGAGAACGATGCCATTCTGGAAAAGCTCAGGCTGCTCGGTGTGGATTATGCGCAAGGTTATGGCATTCACAAACCGGCGCCTTTGCAATTACTTTGCGATGACGTCAGGCTCACTGCGCATAGCGCTGCCTGATGACGATTCGTTAGGCACAGCATGATACGGAACGGATGGGCCGCGCAGTGGGTGAAGGTTCTAGCTGCCTTACTGTTATCGCTGCCCGCCGCTGCCGAGGTTTCCGAACATATCCTGTTGCAGGCGTCACCGCTGGCTGGGTTTCAGTACTACGACGGCAAGCGGGTGTGGGCAGAAATGCACGAAGGGGATCGGCTGGAACTGGTGCGCGAGCCGCACAATGCCTATGACTCGCGCGCAGTGCGGGTGGAATGGCATGGCGTCAAACTGGGTTATGTGCCGCGCCGCGACAACGAAGCGGTTGCTCGGCTACTGGATAGAGGTAACCGGCTGGAAGCACGCATCAGCCGTTTAAGTCCGAGCCGCAATCCCTGGCAGCGTATCTTGTTCGAAGTCTATCTGCCCATTCGTTAGCCAGCCTCCGCTATAATTGCCGGATGAGAATTCTGGCTTTTGATACATCCACCGAGTACTGTACGGCTGCGCTGTGGCTGGACGGCACGCTCACTTCCCGCGAGATACACGCCGGGCAAACCCACTCTCAATTATTATTACCCATGTGTCAGGATCTGCTTGCAGAAGCGGAAGTGGGTCTGGCACAGCTCGACGGCATAACATTTGGTGCCGGGCCGGGGTCGTTCACCGGACTGCGGATTGCCTGTGCAGTGGCGCAGGGCCTGGCGTTTGGCGCCGATGTGCCGGTGTTGGGTGTGAGCACTTTGCTGGCGCTGGCCGAGGCGAGTGGTGCGGAACGTGTAATCGCCTGTCTGGATGCCCGCATGGGCGAGGTTTACCATGCCGTTTATCGGCGCGAGGAGTGTGACTGGGTGACTGATTCCGAGCCAAGGTTATGTGCGCCACAACAGGTGCCCGCAGTAGCGGGCGTGGACTGGTGTGGGTGTGGCAGTGGATTTAAAGCCTACGCTGAGGCGCTGCAAGCACGTTATGCTGACGCGCTGGTCAATATCCGCCCGGAACTGTACCCGCACGCGCGCGAGATTGCTCGTTTGGCCGCGCCGCACATCAAGGCGGGACAGGGCATGGCAGCGGAACTGGCTGCGCCACTGTATATTCGCGACAAGGTCGCTTTGAAAATTTGCGAACGATGAGCTCTCTGCTGCACACTCAGCCATCTTTTCGCCCGATGCGGGACGATGACATCGACGTAGTAATAGCGATGGAGCATGGGGTTTACCCATTTCCATGGACGCGCGGCAATTTCCTCGATTCGCTGCAATCCGGCTACAGCTGCTGGGTATGTCAGCATAATCAATTCATCGTGGGTTACGCTGTGTTGATGCTGGCAGCGGGGGAAGCCCATTTGTTGAATGTCACGATTGGGCTTGAGTGGCAGGGCCGGGGCTGGGGCCGAGCCTTCATGCAATATTTGATAGAAGTTGCGCGCGATTATCACGCCGAGACCATGTACCTGGAAGTACGCCCCTCCAATATCGTGGCGCGGCGTCTTTATCATAAGCTGGGGTTCGAATATGTGGCGATGCGCAAAGCCTATTATCCTGCTCGCCAAGGTCGGGAAGATGCCGTGATCATGCTGCTGGATATGAAAAAACATGCGTGACATTGTGCTGCATGAACTGGAGCTTGCGCCACGCTGGAAGCTGCGGGATGCAAGAGTAGCCAGGCATGCGTCGTCAACTTCCGGCGGCGCTGTGGACATCAGTCAGATGGACTGGGAAATGCTCAGGCAAGCGGTGGCAAACTGCACTGCCTGCCCGTTGCATATGACCCGTACTCAGGGCGTGCTGGGTGCAGGGGATGTTCATGCCGACTGGTTGTTCGTGGGAGAGGCGCCCGGTGCTGAAGAAGATGTCCAGGGCGAGCCTTTCGTTGGAGCCGCAGGCAAACTGCTCGATGCCATGCTGGCGTCTATCCACCTGAAGCGCGGCGCTAATGTATACATCGCCAACATATTGAAATCGCGGCCGCCTGGGAATCGTAACCCCAAGCCTGAGGAAATTGCCGCTTGCCTGCCTTATCTGGAGCGTCAGGTTCAATTGATCCAGCCGAAAATCATCGTTGCGCTCGGCCGTTTCGCTGCACACTCGCTACTGGCTACTGACGCCAGTATCGGTAGCCTGCGCGGGAAATTGCATCAGTATCAGGATATTCCGATGATCGTGACGTATCATCCGGCGTATCTGCTGCGCAATTTGCCGGACAAGGCGCGCGCATGGGAAGACCTGTGTCTGGCGGTTGCAACGATGCAGGGCTTGCTAAAGCAACAGGCCGTCACAATCTAGATCAACGAATTCAATCAAGGAGAAACCGCAATGCGTAACTGGATGATGTCACTCATGCTGTTGCTGACGCTGAGTCTGAGCGGCTGCGGCTACAACACATTTCAGACTACCGATGAACAGATCAAGGCCAGTTGGGCTGAAGTACTCAATCAGTACCAGCGCCGTGCCGATCTGGTGCCCAATCTGGTCAATGTCGTAAAGGGCTATGCGGCCCATGAAAAAGATGTGTTCACGCAAGTGACCGAGGCGCGCGCCCGCGTCGGACAGATTCAAGCCACGCCTGAGCTGATCAATGATCCCGCAGCTTTTGCCAAGTTCCAGGCCGCGCAACACGACATGAGCAATTCTCTGGGACGCCTGATGCTGGTTGCAGAAAATTACCCGCAGCTCAAGGCGGACGGTGTATTCCGTGATCTTCAGGCGCAACTGGAAGGTACCGAAAATCGCATTACCGTCGCGCGCAAGCGTTACATCGATGCGGTGCAGGAATACAACAATACGGTGCGCAGTTTCCCCAGCAATCTCACTGCCATGGTACTGGGCTACAAGGTCAAGCCCAGCTTTACGCTGGAAAACGAGAAGGAAATTTCCAAAGCGCCAAAAGTCGATTTTGGCGCGCCCGCCGCACCGGCGCCGGCGCATTAGCCTCAATATGAAACGTTGCCTTGCCATACTGGTAGCCCTGCTGTGTATAGGGGCTGCTGGTCCGGTGCTGGCTGAGGTGGCGGTGCCTGCACTTAAGGCGCATGTCACCGATCTCACCAATACGCTCACTTCAGCTCAGGTAGCCGGCCTGGAGCAGCAACTGGCGGATTTCGAGCAACACAAGGGTAGTCAGCTTGCAGTGCTGATTGTACCCACCACAGCACCAGAAGCGATCGAACAATACGGCATACGCGTGGCCGAGGCTTGGAAACTGGGACGCAAGGGCGTGGATGACGGAGTGATCCTGCTGGTCGCCAAAAACGATCATGCTTTGCGCATCGAAGTGGGTTATGGCCTGGAGGGCGTGATTCCGGATGCGATTGCCAAACGCGTCATCGCCGAGACCATCGTGCCGCATTTTAAACAGGATGATTTCGCTGGCGGAATCCAGGCGGGGGTGGATCAGCTCATCAAGTTGATAAATGGAGAGCCATTGCCGCCGGTCAAAGCCAAAGCCCAAAACAGCAGCAGTGATCCACTCGGTATGCTGTTCATCGCTGTCATAGGCGCCACTTTCATTGGCCAGGTGCTGCGTTCAATATTCGGGCGATTTCTGGGTTCGGGCATGGCTGCGGCGGCTGTAGGAGGTCTGGGCTGGCTGGTGCTGGGCTCGGCGCTGATGGCGTCCCTGGCGGGTGTGCTGGTGTTCTTTGCGGTATTTTCCGGAATCAACCTGGGGCGCGGCGGCGGTTTTGGCGGCGGTGGATTCGGTGGAGGTGGTTTTGGCGGCGGCTCGGGTGGATTCGGTGGCGGAGGCGGCGGCTTTGGCGGCGGCGGCGCGTCGGGGAGATGGTGAGATGAACCTGATGCGCGTGTTCAAACATCTTCTGCATTTTCCGTGGCGCGTGCATCTCGCTTTTCCCGCGCACACTATGCGTGCGATCGAGTCCGCCATACATGGCTCCGAGCAGCACCATTACGGTGAACTGTGCTTTGCCGTGGAAGGCGCGCTGGATATTGGCGAACTATGGCAAGGCATGTCTGCACGCGAGCGGGCCGTGAATGTTTTCTCCGATCTGCGCGTATGGGATACAGAACACAACAACGGCGTGCTGATATATCTGCTGTTGGCCGACCACGATGTGGAGATTGTCGCCGACCGGGGTATACACGGGCTTATTGCTGCGGGGGAATGGGAGGCCGTTTGTCGTGCCATGGAGGTGCTGTTGCGGCAGGGGCAATATGAGGCTGCGGCGTTGCAGGGGGTGGCGGCGGTAGGGGATCTGCTACAACGGCATTATCCCGCGCAAGGCAGAAAACGTAACGAACTGGATAATCGGCCGGTTGTGGTAAAGCGCTAGTCCATAAACAAACAGCCCGCAATTTGCGGGCTGTTTGGAGTAACGCTGACTTGAAAGTTTTACTGATCGAGATTTAACCGATCCAGGCGTGTTCCATCACATCCAGACGCAAGTCTTGCGTGAACTTTTCACCATTTCCTTCCACCAACAACGTCACCACGCGTACGCCGGGGGTGGCGAATGAAATTTCATGAGTGTAGGCGCCTGGCGCATTGACGGTTTGCTCATTCAACGCTTTGCCGGTCACATCCAGAAGTTTGCATTTGACCGCGCCGCTGCCATCAATCAAAGCCTGGATGCGGAAATTCTCGTTGATGCTGCGGCGGTACACTTCCGGATCGCGGTTTGCGTTGTACTGCAGGTTGTTGACCTTGACGAGCTTGACCAGCTTTTTCATATCAGCATTCCATAATTTAATAAAGTTGAGTAAAATAATCAGGTATTGCGTATTTCACAATTTACTAATTTTATTCTTAAACTCCTGACCGGTCTAGTAAGCAAATGGATCACACCGCATTGATACAAACATTCGAGCAGGTGGACGGACAAATCGTCGATCTGGAACGCATCCTCAACGAACGCGGCTCATTGCCTCTGCCGGAGACGGTCGAGCATGCAATGGCGCTGACCAAGCAGCTCATCATTGCCTATATCGCCGATGTGGGTGAGAAAACACTACCAGATCAAGCGGATGATCTGCTCGACGTATTCAAGGCGCTGGTAAAAAGCGACCCATCTTGGAACACCATCCGCGACAACTGTCGCGAGCTGGTTTATTACCATAACTGCATTGCCATGGAACGCTTCGATGCCTTGCCGAAAAATCCGGAAAAAATGGCCGTGCGCACGCTGCGCCACCTGTATTTATTCATGAAAACACGCTGCATGCGTGAAGATCGACTGGAGATGGCATGAAAGGATTTTTGAACCGTTTGCGCGGGGTTGAGCGCGACATTATTCAGCAGCCGGTGGAAGATGAAGCTGGAGCACCCTATTACGAAGCGCAGAAAAATGAAGTCGAAATTTTCGAGGCTGCCTACAAAAAACGCCTGCCGGTGATGCTGAAAGGTCCCACCGGCTGCGGCAAGACGCGGTTTCTGGAATACATGGCATGGCGTCTGAAGCGCCCGCTGGTGACCGTTTCCTGCCATGAAGACCTGACCAGTTCCGATCTGGTGGGTCGCTTTTTGCTCGAAGGTGAAGCCACCGTGTGGCAGGACGGCCCGCTCACGCGCGCGGTGAAAGCCGGAGCCATCTGTTACCTTGACGAGATTGTCGAGGCGCGCACCGACAGCACGGTGATCATCCATCCGCTCACCGACCACCGGCGCCAGTTGCCGCTGGAAAAGAAAGGCCAGGAAATCGAAGCGCACGAGGACTTCATGCTGGTGATTTCCTACAATCCCGGCTACCAGACCGTACTGAAAGATCTCAAGCCGTCCACCAAGCAACGCTTTATCGGTATCAATTTCGATTATCCGCGTGAAGAAATTGAACGCAAGATCATCCAGAACGAAGTGCCGGAACTGGACACAACCCAAGTCGAAAAACTGGTTGCTGCGGGTCGCCGCGCGCGTACCCTGAAAGACCACGGACTGGAAGAAGCGACCTCTACGCGCGCGCTGGTGTATGCCGGCAACATGATGGTTGCGGGCATCGAGCCGGTGGAAGCGTGCAAGGCCGCACTGGTCAATCCGGTGACGGACGACCCGGAACTGGCCGAGGCACTGATGGAAATCATCAAGGCGCATTTTGCTGCTTGATTTGAGTTGATGACCCAACTGGAAATTCTTGCCGCTATCCAGCAGGAGCTGGTTGATCTGGAGCAGATCAGCTTCGTGGCACACCGCGATACCAGGGAAACGCTGGACGCCATCCAGAGTCAAGGCGATGAAATCGCGCTGGAATGGGTGCGTGCCTGCAAAGCCTTGTTTCAACACGATCGTGATGCCGGAAAGGCCTTCATTCGCGGCAGTCGTGCAGCGCTGGAGGCAGGCCACACGGTGCTGCCATGGATGCATCAGGCACTGTGCTTTTTACAGTGGCGCGGTTCCTGGAAAGCGCTGGATGGATTCATGGGCCAGTTGCCCGACGCCTACCGTATTCTGGGCAGCGCAGGTGAAGCGCGCTGGGCAGAGCTGGGTATTGCCTGGTGCGGACGTCATCTGGAATCGGGTGCGGCTTATTTCCGCTGCCCGGTTGCCGAACTGGCTGCGACGCACGGCATCGCCGGCGTGGAAGAACTGGTGTTACCGGCAGAGAGCCTGTTCAGCCAGCGCCGTCTGGCACTTGCCACCTATCTTCCCGGCGCAATCCGGGTGCGCAATCTGCTCGGTGTGGAAGCGGTACAACCTTGGGCCAAGCGCGGTGCGGACATTCTGCAGGCGGGGCGGCTGCGCGGCGAAGCATTCTTCAAGCTGGAATCGGAAGAAAGCATGGGTATGCTGTTGGAGAATCTGCCCGGTTTTCGTACGCCCGAGCACCAACGCTTATTACAACTGATTCTGTATGCCTGGTTTGGCGAGAATTTTGATCTGCTGGACGGCAACTGGTCGCCGGATAAGGGCCGCGCCTTTGTCGAAACCGACGGCGCAGCGCTGTATTTGCCCATTGCCTTGCCCAGCCGTGAGGAAGCCATCCTGGCGCTGTTGCATGGCGCCGGACATCTGACGTTCCACTCCTTCGAACGGCGTTATATCGAGGCGCTGTTCCACGAAGTCGGGCGCGAACACCCGCCCCTGGACGCGGACAAGCGCATCACCTGGCGACCCTTGTTCGCAGCCTTTGGCGAGGACATGATCCGCTTTCAGCTGATTTTTGATTTGTGTGAAGACTTGCGCGTGGATACGCGCATTGGCACGCGCGTACCGAATTATCTGGCGCGATTGCTGGCAGCCGCGGAGGCAGCAACGCTGCCTGCTGGCGCTGCCGCTGTATATTTTGAGCTGGCCAGGCAAACGCTGCGCTGGATTGCTTCAGGTGCGCCGCAACAGGCTGAAATGGAATCATGGCGACCCCTGCTGAATGAATCGGCCACGATAGTTGACGCGTTCCGCATTGCCAATCTGCTTTATGCGGATACCAATTTGCCGCCGATGACGCTGGCCGAACGCGAACATGCTTACCTGCCGGGCCGCTCACCCAATGCCGCGCGCCCGGTGTATCCACGCCGCGAACTGGATCACGCCGAATTCGGCACCGGTACCGAAGACCAGGACGATGCGGTCAAGCATACCGAGATCAAGCCCAACCCGGAAAAACGCGAAACCCCCAAGCAGGCTGCCGGCGAAGACCCGGATTTCGACATTCCACCCGAG
This sequence comes from Sulfuriferula sp. GW1, assembly GCF_047300855.1. GTDB lineage: Bacteria > Pseudomonadota > Gammaproteobacteria > Burkholderiales > Sulfuriferulaceae > Sulfuriferula. Next base: position 1,913,235 of record NZ_CP170197.1, on the reverse strand, counting down.
GAGACGAGTGGCTCGGGCGGTCGCGTCGGCGTCGGCATCCCGCAGCCTGCCCACGTGACCGGCCATGCGCGTGGCGCGGAATACAGCGAGAAGGGCAAACCCTACGCCGAATGGGATTACCGCGACGGACGCTACAAGCGCAACTGGGCATGGGTGCAGGAAAAAGAGCTGTCCGAACTGGATGCCAACGAGGCGACCAGGTTGCTCACGCAATATGCACCGGCATTGAAGCGCCTGAAGCGCGCCATTCAAACGCAGAAGCCGGCGCGCATGGCACCGCTGCGGCGCCAGTTCGACGGCGATGAACTGGATCTGGAAGCGGCCATTGGCTATATCGCCGAAAAGCGCGCCGGCATGTCGCCCAAGGCCAATATTTACCGGCAGAGAGTGATGCAGCACCGCGATACGGCGGTCACCCTGCTGGCTGATATCTCCACCTCGATCATGCAGCCCAGCGAAGGCGGCGGACGCGTAGTGGATCACATCCGGGCCGGCATGCTGCTGTTCGCCGAGAGCATGGAAGAGGTGGGCGATCCGTATAGTCTGGCCGGGTTTGCCTCGAAGTATCGCGACAATGTCAGTTATTACAGCATCAAGGGTTTCGACCAGCGCCTGACCCCACATGCGCGCGCCGTGCTGGGTGGCCTGTCGGGACGGCTTGCCACGCGCATGGGCGCAGCCATCCGCCATGCGGTGAAAGGTTTCGACCGTGCGCCGTCGCAACGCCGTTTGTTGCTGATCCTGTCCGATGGGCGCCCGGCGGACTATGATGACGGCGGTGACGAGCGTTATCTGCACGAGGACACGCGCATGGCGGTGAAAGAAGCGGTGGATGCGGGCGTACATCCGTTCTGCATCACCCTGGATGCCGCCGGCAGTCAGTACCTGCCGCAGATTTTCGGGCCGGGGCATTACGTGGTGCTGGATCACATCAATGACCTGCCCAAAAAATTGCCGGAAATTTACCTGCGGTTACGAAAATGACCCCCCTGCCTACCCGTAAAGCCAGCTTCATCGGCGCTGCCAAATACCGGCGCAAGACCTACGGCAGTAATCACCCGCTGGCGATCCCGCGCGTTTCGCTGACCTATGATCTGATCAACAGCTATGGTGCGCTCACTAACGCGGAATTCGTGCAGGCGCGCAAAGCGGCGGATTTCGAACTGGAGTGGTTCCACACGCCAGAATATGTTTCCGCTTTCAAACGCGCCGAGGCATTGGGGCGTGTCAGCAATCCAGTGCGCAAGCAGCACAATCTCGGCACATTGGAAAATCCTTACTTCGAACAGTTTTTCACGATTCCTGCCACAGCGACCGGCGCATCCGTACAGGCAGCGGAGGAGGTCATCCGCGGCCGCATCGGTTTCAATCCGGCGGGCGGCATGCATCATTCGCGTCCGGACCGGGCGCTGGGATTCTGCTATTTCAACGATCCGGTGCTGGGCATTGTGCGGTTGCGCCGCGAGGGCTGGCGCGTGCTCTATGTGGATATCGACGCCCATCATGGCGACGGCGTAGAAGCGGCCTTCCTCGACGACCCGGAGGTGTTTACCTTGTCACTGCACATGGATACCGGCTACGCCTATCCCTTCAGCGGCGGGCAACTGGCCGACGCGGGTACGGCCGAATCCGGCTATACCAGCCTGAATGTGCCGCTGCCCCGGAACACGCATGACGCCGAATACCGTTTGTTGTTCGAGGCCGTGTGGCAGCCCTTGCTGGACCAGTTCAAGCCCGACGCGGTGGTATTGCAGGCGGGCACCGACATGATCTTCGCTGATCCGCTGGGCAAGCTCGGGCTTTCCACACAATGTTTTCTGGAGACTGCCCGGACTATTCTGGAAACCTCGCCTTGCCATGCCGATGGTACCCCGCGCTTGCTGGTGACGGGCGGCGGCGGGTATCATCCGCTGGTGCTGGCGCGCGCCTGGACCGGGCTGTGGGCGCTACTGTCCGGACGCGATCTGGCAGAAGCCATACCCGCTGCCGGAGCGCAGGCACTGCGTGCGGCGGGATGGGATCTGGACGAAGACGAGGACTACTTCGAGCAGCTTTTCGTCTCCCGCCTGGACCGGCTCGAAAGCCGCGCGGTGCGTCCGGAAATTCATGCCTTGATCGAACAAATTCAGCAACATCCTTATCTGAAAAATACATGACCATATCCCTTATCCCGGGCCACTGCACCATGATGGCCAGCAAGCAATATGTAGCCAGTTTCGGCAAGGATTGCGCAGAAGGTCATTACAGCGACTTTCTCAATGTCCACCTGCGCCTGTCTTCCATCGGCATGGGCACGTTTCCGGGTGCGCCGACCGACCAGGTGGACGCGCACTACGCCGAAATCATTGCGCGAGCGCTGAGCAACGGCATCAACGTGGTGGATACCGGTGCGCACTATCGTTATGGGCGTTCCCCGGCCGCGGTGGGTGCAGGCGTGAAAAAAGCGCTGGAGGCGGGGGTCAAGCGCGAGCAGATGTTTCTGGTATCCAAAGGCGGCTTCCTGAGTTTCCGCGAGGGGCCACCGCAAGACCTGCAGGCCTGGTTCCACAGCGAGATCGTGGCGAAAGGCTTGGGGCGCGTGGAAGATCTCACCCAGGCACACTGCATCAGCCCGGAATACATCGGTTTCCAGCTGGAACTGTCTCGCCAGTTGATGGGTGTGGAAACCCTCGACGCTTTCCTGATCGACCAGCCTGAAGTCCATATTCCGGTCATTGGCAAGGATCAGCTCAACCGCAAGCTGGAAAAAGTATTCATGGTGCTGGAGCAGGCGGTCAAGGACAAAAAGCTGCGTTATTACGGCATTTCGACCTTCAATGGCTTTCGCGTTGAAACCGACAATCCGCTGTTCCAGTCCATTACCTCCATGCAGGGCCATGCTGAAAAAGCCGCGCGTGCGATCTGGAAAGATGACCAGGCCAAGCACCAGTTCAAGGTAGTGCAAATGCCGTTCAACCAGGTCATGCAGGAAGGCTTCACACGTTTCAGTCAGACTACCGGCCAGGGCAATGTCGGTTCAACCATCCAGGCCGCACATCAGCTCGGTGTCTATCTTATGGCGAGTCACACGCTATTCAAGGGGCATCTCGCCAGCCAGGCCATGGATGCTGTGACCCAGGCTATGCCCATGCTTGAGAATGACGCGCAGCGTGCCATACAATTCAACCGTTCCACGCCGGGAGTAGGCACTACGCTGGTAGGGGTCAGTACGCCAGTACACCTGGAAGACATCCTGGCAGTGGCGAAACTGCCGCCGCTGGATAAAACGGCTTATCTGAAAATGTACGAGCGTACGGAATAGCCGTTCCCGGTTCGTACTTTATCTTTTATGGCGGCGCTGTTCCGCCTGCGCTTCCCGGAACACGGGGCCCCAAATGGGATGACCTGCTTCCGAAGGGCTCAGTTCAAAGTCGGAATCGATCTCCATTGCTTCCTTGAACTGTTCCCGGCACTGTTTTTTCTTGTCCGATACGCAGTAGATGAACGCCAGATACTTGTGCGCCGTTACCCGGTCTTTCTTGAAAGCCAGCTCATCATTCAGGGCATTTTGAAGACTTTTTGCAGCGGTCTGGTAATGCCCGTTTTCGTATTCTTTCAAACCTGCAGAAAGTTCCTGCTCCGCTTTGCGCGGTGCGAACTTGTCCAGCCCGATATCTCGAATGGGAGTGGATGAACAGGCACTTGCAAGAAATGCGGCAAGCAAAAGACTGAACAGTAATCGTATGGACACGGGAAACCTCTATTTAAAAATGTATTTGATTTTCTTTGTCGAATCAGCCTGCAAGTCGACGACCTTGGAATAAGCTGGGAAATCCGTGTTTCTGATCTCAATAGTATGCCTGCCTGCTGGTATTTTTAACTCTTTAAGCGGAGGGGCTGCGCCTATCTTTTTTCCGTCTATATAAACTTCGCCCCATGGAGTGATCGCAAAACTGAGTAGCGCCTCACCCGTTGGCTCAGAAACAAGAGGCACACTTGTGGCTGCCTCGGTCTGCACGATCTCGTGCTTCAGCGATTTATGAGGTTCGGCATTTCTTGGCGTCTTTGCCGGGTCACGCAGAATTTTGGGTTGAGGGGCAATGGGCTCTGTTTTTAATAATTCACTATTCAGAGAATTGTCATTCACCGCCACTTCTATTTTCGGCGCGGCCACGCCAGGTGAGGGGCCGGGCGCTGCAGGGGGAACGACTGGTTTAGATAGAGCCACTTTTTCTTCTTGATGCGTGGATCTGCCACGCAAAACGAGAAAGGTAAAAATAAGCAGCAAAATCATGATCACTGCAATCAGAGAATTTTTGTTTTGCCAGTCAAAAAAACCATTGGCATTTGTCTTTGCTTGCATTGCCCTTGCGTTTCCAGAAATCGCTCTTTTGTTGATTAGCTGAGCGGAAGCAGGGCTCAGCAAAACAGTGGCCTCACCCACGTCATTTTTTGGCCTTGGCTGGCGTTTCGCGGTTTTGGCTTGGTCGGGTTCCGTAGTCGTGGATGTTGACCCATTGTCTTTGTAGTGCCGTAGATCGTATGCCAGGTCTTTTGCGGTTTGGTATCGCTCGTCCGGGTTTTTGGCCAGAGCCTTGGCGACAATAAGATTAAACGCAGCCGGAATGCGCGGAACGATTGTTGTGGGGGGGGCGGGTGTCTCATTAACGATGCGATACATGGTGGAGTTGATGTTATCGCCGTTGAAAGGGGACTCACCCGTCAACATCTCGTAGAGCACCACACCCAGTGAAAACAAATCTGCGCGACCATCAACTTCCGTGCCCAGTACCTGTTCTGGCGCCATGTATTTTGGCGAGCCCAAGACGGTGCCTGCAAGCGTTTTGGAGCCGGTGGGCATTTGCGCGATCCCAAAATCGGTGATTTTGGCCATGCCGCCGTGTACCAGCATGATATTGGCCGGTTTTATGTCGCGGTGGACTACACCATTTTTATGCGCATATTCCAAAGCATGCGCAACCTGTGCCGCGATATTGGCAATCTGATCGACGGACAGCGCGGTATGCACATCCAGAATTTCTTTTAAGGATTGGCCTTCTAAAAATTCCATCGCCATATAAGCGACATTGCCTGTTTTACCTACATCATAGATGGTAACTATATTCGGATGATTGAGGCGGCCAGCGGATTTGGCTTCCCTGTAGAAGCGTTCCTCGAAATTCGCAAGTTCGTCTTTAGAAAGATCAAGATTGATGGTCTTAATGGCAACAGTACGATCGATGAGCGGGTCGATTGCTTTGTAAACGACGCCCATAGCGCCTTGACCCAACTCAGAAAGAATTTCGTAACGGCCTAGTTTTTCGTTTGATTTGTGCGTTGCCATGGGATGTTGCGATTGAATTAAAAAACCATGAGGTCGAAACGTAATTGCGAGGGAAATATCCCAATCAATTTTCTCCATTGCGGTAAGAACGGCCACGGTGCAGATATCTTTAATGAATTTTAAACATTCCCTACAGGTTACGGTTTGTATTACTTATTTATGAAGGCAATTGAAGGAATTAATTGCTCTCAAACCCTTCAGAATTCGGGATAGAAGACGTAGATGGATACTTAATTGTCCGGCCTCAAATCATAAAAACAGGAGTCGATATTCATATGACTGCGCGCAGCCCTTTTCAACTAGAGATCGCCAGCGCCACAGATGCGGGCCTCATCCGCTCATTCAACGAAGACAGTATTGCTGCGGACGGGGAACTTGGATTACTGGTGCTGGCCGATGGTATGGGGGGGTATAAGGCGGGGGAGGTGGCGAGTTCTATCGCGACTGGCCTGGTGATGGACTATGTGAAACGAATATTGAATGACACGGAACCAGCGCCGATACAATCTGCCAAGCTTTCCCGTGAATCGATGGCGGTTAAATTTGCGATCGAAAAAACCAATCTGGCCATTTATAAAACAGCCCGAACCGAAGATAAATATACCGGAATGGGGACAACCATTGTTCTTATTCTATTTCATCATGGCCTGGCGACCATTGCCCATGTAGGCGATTCACGTCTCTATCGCTTGCGTCAGGGGCGTTTTGAATTGTTGACGACCGACCATTCTTTGCTCCAGGATCAACTGGAAATGGGCTTGATTTCATCCGATGATGCCAAGCTTTCCCATAACCGTAACCTTGTTTCACGAGCACTAGGCGTCGAAGCCACTGTCGACGTGGATGTCTACGAAGACAATGTTCAGATAAACGATATTTATTTGCTATGTTCAGATGGTTTGAATGACATGGTGGACGACGCAGACATTGAACTGGCGGTGAGTGAATTGCGTACCAATCTTCCCCTTACAGCAACTCAGCTGATACAGATGGCCAACGATAATGGCGGTCATGACAATATTTCGGTGCTGATTGCCAAAGTAAGGGCAGGCGAAGCAGAGGAGCGTGGCCTCATGGACAGATTGTTTAATTGGTTGAAATCATTTTAGGATCAGTACGCTATGGCGAAATTGGTGGTCAGTTACGAGGGGATCGTCAAGGGACATTATTTTCTCGACAAGGCGCGGTTTGTGATTGGACGAAAATCGGATAACGACATTTGTCTGGACGCGCCGGGAGTCAGCCATTTGCACGCAGTGATCATCGCCATTGGCAATGATCATGTCCTAGAAGATGCAGATAGCACAAATGGTATTTCGATCAATGGAGAAAAAATCACCAAGCATATTCTGCAGAATAATGATGTGCTCGAATTGAGCGGCTACCAGTTGAAATATGTCAATCAACGTGCAACGTCGGATATGGATTTCGACAAGACGATGATTATGAAAGCGCAGCAATTGGAAGTGAACGCGCTGCCCGCACACGTGACACCACAAACCAGGCCGCCATTGGCAACAGCGGTATTTTCTGCGCGTTCGGTAAAAACCAGTTTCCCGCTAGGCGGCGTGAAAAACCTGAAAGGGCAGGATCCCGAGGAAGAAATATTGATTAGCCGTCCACTGAAAACATTTGGTCAGCCCGGGATTCAGGTCGTTATGATTTCGCGTCGCCCGCATGGCTATTATGTGACTCATGTAGAAGGCAAAAAACATCCCAGGGTAAATGGAAAATCCGTCGGGTTCCGACCATTTCTGCTAAAGGAAAATGACCTGGTTGAAGCGGGAGAGATGAAGTTGAGGTTTTTTCTGAAACACTCCGGCTAGATGGCGTGTTCGTCGCAGTGAGCCACCCGTAATCCAGACCACTTCGCTACGCTTATATGTGCTGGACTCCTCCGATGCGGCGAAAGCGTATTTGAATCGTCAGCATCGACAGGCTGATAAAGCTGCCAAACGCAATAATGATCCAGTCCATTGGCCAGCCAGCCCAATCCATCAGTGCATAGAAACCAAGTAGAACGAGAATAGAGAGGTTTTCGTTGAAATTCTGGACGGCGATGGAGTGGCCCGCACCCATCAGCAAGTGGCCGCGATGTTGTAACAGGGCATTCATCGGCACCACGAAAAATCCACCCAGTCCGCCGATTACCATCAGCAGCCCGGCTGCGATGAGCGGGTCGCTGACAAACATCATGCCGATCACGACCAGGCCCATTACGATCCCTGCTGGAAGCACCTTGATTGAATCCTGCAGCTTGATGTAACGTCCTGCCAGTACTGAGCCGATGGCGATACCCACTGCTACAACGGCGGTGAGCTGGGTAGCCTGTTGCATATCGTATTTGAGTACCAGCCCGGCCCAGGTGAGGATAACCAGACGCAAGGTGGCCCCTGCGCCCCAGAACAGCGTGGTGACAGCCAGCGTGACCTGACCCAGGGGGTCGCGCCAGAGCAACTTGAAGCTGTGCCAGAAGTCATGCAGCAAAAACAACGGATTGCGCTTCGGAGGGCGATGGTCCATGGCGATACAGGGAATGAACAGATTAGCCAGCGCAGCTGCGATATATAGCAGCGTAATCAGCACAATGGCAAGCTTGGCAACACTGATGTCGCCCAGAAAAGGCAGATGCAGAAGAATGTTCTCGGAAATATCGGAATTGAGCATCAGTCCACCCAGAATGGCACCGAGCACGATGGCCGCTACGGTGGCGCCTTCCATCCAGGCATTGGCGGCGACCAGCTTTGCTGGAGGAAGATATTCAGTGAGGATGCCGTATTTTGCGGGAGAATAAGCCGCAGCGCCGAAGCCGACGATGCCGTAGGCGTACAATGGATTCAATCCTGCCAACATGGCAATACAACCGATCAGCTTGATGTTGTTACTGATGAACATGACACGGCCTTTGGGTAGTGCATCCGCGAATGCGCCGACAAAAGGTGCCAGCAAAATATACGAAACCACAAAGAATTCCTGCAACACCGGCGTGTGCCAGGATGGAGCACTCAAATCCTGAAGCAGGGCAATGGCGGCAAATAGCAGAGCGTTATCGGCTAGCGCAGACAAAAACTGCGCGCAGAGAATGATGTAAAAGCCCAGTTTCATGCGAGCATCATATTGTGGTGAATAGTCAGTGTAAGATGCAGCAATGTTTCCGGGTATATGACTTCCGGCATCACTGCGATTTGTTGTTTTGCTTGGACTTCACCAGCGCTTTAAGCATGGCTTCCTGCTCGGCAAAGGAAGGTGCGCGGCTACGGCTATTGAGAGCTGGATCCTTGCCAGGCAAAACGTGGCCGCCCCGTTCCTGCTCCTTTACCTTGAGATAGTCATCGAGGTCATCGTCCGTATAGCGCCCACGGAATCCTTTGGGTGCCGCTGCGCTCGATCTGCTTTTATAAACTTGCATGCGCAGCGCTTTATTAAGGGTGGCTACGCGATCATCAATCCAGCGGATATCATAAACCGCAAAGCCTGCGATAAGCACAACAATGACCAGCGCAGCCCAACCTGGGCCGAACCACCATGTCATCAACGCCGCAATGCTTGCAATGCGATAAACCCAGGCACCCCGAACATCTTCCAGGTAAGCCCGATGCAGGCCGAACGGAAACAATGCCAGCAGGCCGTAAGACTTGGAACGGCGTTTCATTAACTGCACCAGTCGCAGGTTCGCGCTTTGTAGACCTTCACCCTCAAGATCAAGATGTTTCCATGCATCGCTCATAAAAACTATCTATCTTCGCCCAAGAAATTGTGATTGAATAACGGATTATTCTTGCTCAAGTCCGCATACCCATGGCTGATCGCCGTATACAAGTATTCTACACTGTTGCCAAGCAGCTTAGCTTCACCAAAGCGGCCGAATTGCTATTCATGACGCAGCCAGCCGTAACGTTTCAGGTCAAGCAGTTCGAGGAACATCTCAACACGCGTCTGTTTGAGCGCACCCACGGCAAGATTGCTCTGACGCCAGCCGGTGATCTGGCAATGTATTACGCTGAAAAAATTCTCGACCTGAATGCCGAGATGGAAGCCCGCATGGCTGAAATGACTGGACAGATGAGCGGACCCTTGATGATTGGTGCATCCACTACTATTGCCGAATACATGTTGCCGCGTATTTTAGGCGATTTCAAAGCCCGGTTTCCACAAGTGCAGGCACGGCTGACCGTGGCCAATTCCGAAACTATAGAAAATCGGGTCAATGATCATAGTCTGGATGTAGGACTGATTGAGGCGCCCTCTCACCATCCCAACCTGACCACAGCGGTATGCTGCGAAGATGAGTTGCTCCTGATCTGTGCCCCGGATCACGCTTTCGCCAAATTGACTAAAATTTCCCCGCGTCAATTGGCAGAAATCCCCTACATCAGCCGTGAACTCGGATCTGGCACGCGAGAAGTGATCGATCGGTATTTTCGTGAAAATGGAATGCCGCCGGAAGATCTCAATATCGTGATGGAACTCGGTAGCCGCGAGGCGATCAAGGGAGCAGTTGAGGCCGGCCTGGGGGTGGCGATTGTGTCAGGCTCTACTGTGATTAAAGAGCTCAAGCTGGGTGATCTGGTTGCTGTGCCACTCGACAAACCATTGCGTCGGCAACTAACGTTGGTTTACGCACAGGAAAAATTCCGCTCCAAATTGCTTCAATCATTTCTCGATTTTGTGGATACCTGTCTACTCAATACTTCGGACAAATCTGCGAAATAAATTCAATACGGTAGCGAAAAATGAAACGATTCATGGTTGTCCAGCATACTTATTCTGAATTTCTAGGTCCAATCGAAAAGCAACTCGAATCGCGTGACATCGGCTTTCAGTACCAACGGCCATTTTTGGGTGCGGATTTGCCCGGAACCGCCACCCAGCACGATGCGCTGTGGTTGCTGGGCGGAGCTTATCCAGTTACCGACCGGGAGGCCTGCCCTTGGATTGACGACGAAATGCGCCTGATCGGATTATTCAAGCGGATGAAGCGCCCGATTGTCGGCATCGGCTTTGGCGCGCTGGTCGTGGCGCAATACGAAGGCGGTATGGTGCACGAAGAGCCCTACTTCAATGCTTACTTCACCACATGTCATAAAACCGAGGCCGGACGCGACGACCTGCTGGCCAATGCTGTGGATGGCAAGAAGATGCTGGTCATGTACAACGGTAGCGCAGACTTGCCCGCCGGGATTGAACCTATTGTGGTGGATGATGAGGGTAATTGGCTCGCGATTCACCCGGATGAATTGACCTATGCCATGCTGTTTCGCCCGGAAATCAAACCCGGCATGATTGAAGACATGATCATGGAAGACAATCGTCCGCTGCCTGATAATATTGGTGAACTGCTGGGGCAGGCTCGCGAGCTTTGGGTACAGACACAAAAGAATACCGCCGAAGTGTCTTTGGCGCTGGTCACAGCACTTGACTTGATGACCGAGCATCGGAAAATGCCGGTGTTCAGTCTCAATGTGGTGAAGACCGATGACTCAAAATGAAAAGAAACTGCTTCAGCAGTTTCGCAGTTTGACTGAAAATCAGCGCGAAACTTTGCTTGATTTTGCTGCATTTTTAGCGACGCGCGAAGAGGTTGCTGAAGCCTCCGAACCTGCCCAGCCTGTACCGATGGAGCGCCCGGCACAGGAATCGGTGGTCAAAGCCATCAAACGCCTGATGGCAACTTATCCAATGCTGGAACGCAACAAGCTGCTGCATGAAACTTCCAACCAGATGACCCGCCATGTGATCCACGGCATACCGGCTGTGACGGTGATTGATGAGCTTGAAGTCTTATTTCATCGCCACTACGAAGCGTATATCACCCCTCCAGACAAGAAACCTTAGCCTGTTACCGTATCACGCGCAGCAATCATTTCGGCAATCAATGGCGTGCAAATTATTTCAATCGCCAGCGTCATTTTCCCGCCGGGGACCAGCATGGTATTGCGCCGCGTCATTTGCGCACCGTCTATTTTTTTCAATAATTCCGGAAAATCGAACTGGCGTGGATCGCGCAGGTGGATTACCACGATGCTCTCGTCAGCGCCTGGAATATCGCGTGCGACAAAGGGGTGTGAGGTATCCACGAGTGGAACGCGCTGCACATTGATGTGAGTGCGTGCGAATTGCGGCACGATATAGTCTACATAATCCGGCATGCGGTGCAGGATGGTGTCAATCACCAGTTGCTCGCCGCAACCGCTACGGCCGCAATCGTGATGAATTTTTTGTATCCACTCAAGATTGACCGAAGGGGTGACACCCAATAATAAATCCACCTGTTCGGCTATCTGAATGCGCTTGGCGGTTTTGCTTCCCGGTTGTGAAAACCCGCCATGATGCCCTTCATAAAACAATACGTCAGTATCGGCAGGGAGTGACTGCCACGCTGTAAATTTTCCTGACTGCGTGCCGAAGCGCGTTGCTTCAACGTCGTCGTGGGCATAATAGCGGGTCATTCCGGTACCGGATTGGGCATACTCACGAAAAAGTGCTTCCAGTTTGTCGAGCAGATTGGCATCAGGATGGAAATGGCTGAAGCGCCTGTTCTGGGTGGTGGCAGCGTTGATTTTATCGCACATGACCGAACGCTCGTGGCGCAGGAAGCCGTCGCCCTGTATCCAAGCTGCCTGAATCTGCAAGCGCCGGAACAGATCGGCAAAGGCGCGCCGTACAGTTGTGGTGCCCGCGCCGCTCGAACCGGTTACTGCGATGATGGGATGCTGTTTTGACATTTGTATCCTCCGCCGCCAAGCCGTTTTATCAAGATAAGCTTTAAACCTTGAAAAACAGCCAGGATCAAATCCTGAATGACGCCGCTTTATTTGACCTTGATAAGTTCCACATCAAAAATCAGTACTGCATTGGGTGGAATCACGCCACCCGCACCGCGTGCGCCATAGCCCAGTTCTGCCGGGATGGTGAGCTTGCGCTTGCCGCCTTCTTTCATACCGACCACGCCCTCATCCCAGCCGCGAATCACCTGTCCGGCGCCAAGGCGAAATTCAAACGGTTCGTTGCGATCTTTACTGGAATCAAATTTGGTGCCATTGGTGAGCCATCCCGTGTAGTGCACCACCACGGTGTGACCCGCTGTTGCGGTAGCGCCGGTGCCTTCAACGAGGTCTTCATAAATCAAGCCGGATGCGGTGGTAGTTGCCATTCTGCTGCTCCTGTCGGTGGTGGATTTGGTCGATTTTACGGTTGTGTTAACGGAACTGGTTGCATGTGCACTGCCGCTGGCAATGAATGCGACTAATGCAATAGAGATGAATAAGCGAATTTTCAAGTTCAGGCTCCTGGTAAAATATTATTCAGTGTAATTTTTCCGGTGCACCGCAGCATTTCTTGAATTTCTTGCCGCTACCGCACGGGCAGATATCGTTGCGACCCGGGTCGGGTATGGTGCGCAGGGGTTCCGAGGGTGTGTAGTCTGCCACACGTTGCCAAAATCCGCGCAAATCATAGGCGGCAAGGATGGCGGCGCCTATCCATTCCGTACGAGTGTGCTCGCGTTCGTGTGTGGCTTGTTCCGCGTCCGGAATGGTCAAAATGTAAAATGGGTCGAGCAGGGCGTCCAGCACGTCTTCCAGTGCATGCCCGGCGGGCAATGTCCACTCGTCTTCCCAGTGTTCCACTCCCCAAATAAAGCCTTCCGCCCAGGCCATACCCATGTAGGCAATATCCAGCGATGCTACTTCCGCTCGCTCGTCGGGATTCATGTCAGACAAGGTAGCTTCCCAATCGTTGAGGAATGGCACCAGTGCCTCGGGTTCGGTCAAATCTTCGATGGGCTGAGCCAGCGCCGCGCCCACGTCATGCCAGCGCCGATTGAAAAAATCCATGAATTCGGCACATTGTGTGCTACTGGAAAATGCCGCCATGTAATCTTCACCCAATAGAGCAGCAAGATATTCGGCCGGCTTGATAGGGCGCGGCGCGCAGTGGAGCGCGCAAATCAGGCCATCCAGCGCTTCCAGTTCAAGCGGAAAATCGGTACGGTCGCCAATGCTGTCCAGTAGTTCGGCGAAAGCCGCAATCTCTTCGGGAGAGAGGGGCATGCACTTGTCATTTTCGGAAGGTGTATTCATGGGGCGTTCGCCGGGAAAATTCCAGACCTGAACAATGTTGTCTAAAGTGGCAAGAATACCATTGCTCCGGCTGTCTGCACGAACCAGTTAATGCTACGGTTGGTTTTGTCGGCGATGATTTTGGCGAGGGTGTCTTGCTCGGCAATGAGTTTGCCGAATTCGCGTTCAAAGCTCAGATTGCTGCCCGCCGTGTCCATGCTGTTGGAGATCAGGTACAGCCTGCCTTGTACGTCACGTGCTGTAGCAAGCTTCCACGCTGCCGTTTCGGTGTTGCGCGCGCTATTGTAGAGTTTTTGCGGATCGAGGTCGTCAAGCACGAAAAACTCGGTTTGGTTATTGTAGGCAGCCATGATCATGTCTGAAAGCCCTGCCATGTAGGCGAGGACTCGATCACCTCGGTAATCGGGGTTGAATGCGAGAAATATGGCTTCTGCGCCGTGCTTGCCCTGTAATGCTGCAAAGTTGCCAGTGCAGGGCGGGGTGAGCCGGTTGAGCGCGGTTTCCAGAGTCAGGCCGGATTTCCGTAATTCACGTGGGTTGCGTTTGTAGAGTTTTTCAGCCAGCACACGCAGATGCTCCAAAGCGGCTTGCTGGTGGGCTTCAATCACCATATCGGTATTGGATTTGGCGATGTCGCTGAAGCTGTAGTTTTTGTTGGGCAGAGGCTTTCCATCGCGTTGCATGATGGGTGTGCTGCATCCCGCGACTAGAAAGAGTGCGCAAGCCAGCGGAACGGCCAATTTCACGATGAGCAACTCACGCTGATCTGGCTTGCCCAATCCGGCGGGGCACTTGCGTAGACTGCATTTTCTGGTTGCTCGTCGAAAGGGCGGCGCAGCAGATCAAGCAGACGGTCGACTTCGCTGAAATCGTGGTCGTCGCAGGCGCGCCGTATTGCGACTTCAGCCAGATGGTTGCGCAGGATGTATTTGGGGTTGGTGCGGTACATGGCGTTGCGCCGCGTCGTATCCGTGCTGTTTTCCGTTTGCAGGCGGGCGCGATAGTCCATTGTCCAGGAATCGAATGCAGCGCGATCCGGAAACAGATCGCGCAATGCTGCGTTGGTGGCACCTGGTGAGGAGTCGAAATCGCACAGCGCGCGCCAGAACATTGTGTTGTCGACATGGTTGCTGTGCAGGATGTCGAGCACCCCGGTGATGAGCGGCACACTGTCCTTGCCGGCCGCGATACCCAGTTTGGCGCTCATCAGATCTATGTAGTGGGTTGCGAAGGCAGCCGGATAGATGTCGAGGGCTTCTTTGGCTGCATCAACTGTCATCAGCGGCGTAAGCGCCTGGGCCAGGCGGGTGAGATTCCAGGCGCCGATATCGGGTTGCTGGTCAAAGGCATAGCGGCCCCCCTGGTCTGAGTGGTTACAGATATAGCCCGGATCATAAGCGTCGAGAAAGCCAAACGGACCATAGTCAAGTGTGAGACCGAGAATGGACATGTTATCGGTATTCATCACGCCGTGGGCAAAACCGACTGCCTGCCACTGGGCCATCAGGCGAGCGGTGGTCAATACCACGGCACGCAGGAAAAGCGGGTATTTGTCTGGCGTATCCACCAGTTCAGGGTAATGCCTTGCGATGACATAGTCGGCGAGGATGCGTATGGCTTCGGGTTGGCCACGAGAGAAAAAGACTTCAAACGAGCCGAAGCGCACAAAGCTCGGTGCCATGCGCATCACCACGGCGGCGGTTTCAATTTGTTCGCGGTACACCTCATCGGCACTGCCGACGATGGACAGTGCGCGCGTCGTGGGGATGCCCAGCCCATGCATGGCCTCCGAGCACAGATACTCGCGGATACTGGAGCGTAATACGGCGCGGCCATCGCCATTCCGTGAATAGGGCGTCAGGCCGGCGCCTTTCAACTGCAATTCCCAGCCGCCATGTGGCGTTTGCACTTCACCCAGCAGGATGGCACGACCATCACCGAGTTGCGGAACAAAGTAACCGAATTGATGGCCCGCATAGAGCGCTGCGATGGGTTGCGCGCCATCGATATGAGCGCTGCCAGACAGGTAGGCAGGCGCTTCAGGGCGCTGTGCCTGGGCAGGATCCAGTCCAATGAGGGTGGCGGCATCCGCATTGAAGCTTACCAGGTGAGGATGGACTAGCGCAGTGGGTGTTACCGCGCTATAAAAAATGGGAGGAAGCGCGGCAAAGCTGTTGACGAAAGGGAGCGTTTCAAATGTATGCATAAGCGTAGAATACCGCATTTGTCATTTCATATTTGGAGTCGTAATGAAGAAAACCTATGTTGGCATAGATCAGGATCAATACGGTGGCATGAGTGCAATGGGAGCCATTATCAAGGACGCATGGCTGTTTGGGATCCTGCCGGAAACCGAAACTTGTGCCGGGTGGGATGTGAATCGTATTCAGATTTTGTATGACAAAACCCAGGTCGAATGGGATAAATATGGTTGCCTTGCCTCTAATTTGCCAGCGGGGTTGCGCGAACGCCATGCACGCATCCATGCCGCAGCGATTGAGCGTGCCAAGACTATGGGGTGGGAACCCGAAATGTACTTGAGTGAGTAAACCAACGCATATCCTGGCCGGGGACGTGGGAGGCACGAAGGTATTGCTGAGCCTGTCAGAAGTGGATGCAACCGGCAGTTCAAAAGTTAAGGAGCAGCGCTTTGACAGTCCGGAATTCCCGGATTTCGAAACGCTATTGGCGCATTTCCTGGAAAATACGCCGCCCATTTTTGCAGCCTGCTTTGGCGTACCAGGACCAGTGAAAGATAACGCTGCGCGGCTTACGAATTTGCCGTGGTTTGTCGATGGTGCCGCAATCGGCAGGCGGTTCGGGATTGCATCGGTGCAGCTTCTCAATGATTTCGCGGCGGTTAGCCATGGAATTGCTGCGCTGACACCGCAGGATATTCAGGTTTTGCAAACTGGTGCGCCCCAGGCAGGTGCCGCACGTGCGGTGTTAGGGGCAGGTACAGGCCTGGGTGTCGGATTTCTGTTTCCATGTGGCGCGGGAGAAATTGTCATGCCTAGCGAGGGCGGCAACGTCGATTTTTCTCCCGGCAATGACATGGAAATCGAATTGCTGCGTTTTCTTCGGCGACTTTATGGACAGGTTTGTGTGGAGCGCGTCGTATCAGGTCCGGGGCTCGCCAATATTTACGCTTTCGTCTGTGAATATGAGCAACACCGGCCTGTGCTGCTGGAATCAGCCGATCCGCCTGCTGCGATTGCAGAAGCGGCACAATCCAAAAAGGACATTGCCGCGAAGCACGCTCTGGCCATGTTTTTTCGGGCCTACGGCGCTTTTGCCGGGGATCTTGCATTGCTGTCGTTGTCGCATGGCGGAGTGTATATAGCGGGTGGAATTGCTGCCAAACTGGCACCGGAGATGACGCAAGGCGGTTTTATCGGAGGTTTTCTGGACAAGGGACGTTATCGCAGCTTGCTGGAAACGGTGCCGGTATATCTGGTGATGAATACAGAGGTGGGGCTGCTGGGAGCTGAGCGGCTGGCGGCACACCAAGCGTCAGCTTGAGTCAGCAATAAAAAGGGCAGGGAATACCCTGCCCTTGCGTACTCTTGACCTAGTTATTTGGCAGCAGGGCCCATTTCATCTTTTTTCATGTCGTCTTTTTTCATCATTTCTTTTTTGGCAGCATGCTTCTTCGTAGTGTGCTTTTTCGCAGCGTGCTTCTTGGCAGGGTGTTTTTTCATCGGGGACTTGGCAGCCTCGGCTTTAGGGGCTTCGGCAGCAGGTGCTGCAGCATCGGCAGCAACGGCGGAGAAGGAAACAGCAGCGAAAGCGGCAACCAGCAGAGCGGACAGCAGTTTGTTCATTTGGACTTCCTTTTAAAAACAATTGATCAAGGGTTTTTAGCAACACGAAACAACACGTGTCACGGCAACTAACGCAGCTTTATTACAGTCGGTTGACATACTCGTCTTTATTTAATGCGGCGAATTCAGCTACAGTCGTCTCCCGGTACTCGCCGGGCATCAGCTTTTCCAGCGTGATGCCACCAATTTGCCACCGGATCAGACGCAAGGTGGGATAGCCAACTTTGGCCGTCATGCGCCTGACCTGGCGGTTTTTTCCCTCTTTCAAAACCAGTTCAATCCAACTGGTAGGGATATTTTTTCGTTCTCGAATGGGTGGCAAACGCACCCAAAGATTCGCAGGCTCAGTGATGGCGCGTGCCTGGGCTGGCAAGGTGATGAAATCCCCTAAATTGACACCACTTTGCAAGGCTTGCAGTGCGATGCCATCGACTGCGCCTTCAACCTGCGCCCAATAGGTTTTCGACAATTTATGGATGGGATGCGCAAGACGATGTTGTAGCGCACCATCATCGGTTAAAATAAGCAGTCCTTCACTGTCTGTATCCAGGCGCCCGGCTGGATAAACGCCGGGAATAGGGATGAAATCCTTGAGCGTTGGATGTTTGCCGTCCGGACTGAACTGGCAAATTACGCCGTAAGGCTTGTTGAACACTACAATGCGACTCATCTGTACCGGCTATCGCTGAAAGTAAAGCAACCATTCTAACTTGTTGAAATAAGGTAATCATGTATCAGCATATCCAGATGCCGACTTCCGGCGAAAAAATCACGATCAACAATGACGCTTCACTCAATGTTCCCGACCAGCCGATTATTCCCTTCATTGAAGGGGACGGGACCGGAGTGGATATCACATCGGTGATGCGTCGCGTGGTGGATGCGGCGGTAGCCAAGGCTTATGGTGGCAAGCGCAGTATCGCCTGGATGGAGGTCTACGCAGGCGAAAAGGCTGTCAAAGTCTATGGTGGCGACAACTGGTTGCCCGATGAAACGGTAGCCGCCGTGCGCGAATACGTTATTTCAATCAAGGGGCCTTTGACCACGCCGACCTCCGGCGGTATGCGCTCGTTGAATGTGGCGTTGCGACAGTTGCTGGATTTGTATGTCTGCCTGCGTCCGGTACGTTATTTTGACGGTGTACCCAGTCCGGTAAAAGCGCCGGAAAAAGTGGATATGGTTATTTTCCGTGAAAATACCGAGGATATATACGCGGGGGTGGAGTGGGAGGTTGGTACGGATGAAGTGAAAAAAATCATTGCGTTCCTGCAAAACGAAATGGGCGTGAAAAAAATCCGTTTTCCTGAAACTTCCGCCATCGGCATCAAGCCTGTTTCCGTGCAGGGCAGCGAGCGCCTGATCCGCAGGGCGATTCAATATGCCATCGATAATGGGCGCAAATCCGTTACCCTGGTGCATAAGGGCAATATCATGAAGTTCACCGAGGGTGGCTTCAAGAAATGGGGCTATGAACTGGCCAAGCGCGAATTTGGCGCGGTAGAAATTGATGGCGGGCCGTGGTGCAAGTTGCCCAATGGTATCGTTATCAAGGATGTGATAGCCGACGCATTTTTGCAACAGATTCTATTGCGGCCGGATGAATACGATGTGATTGCAACGCTGAATCTGAACGGGGATTACATCTCGGACGCGCTCGCGGCAGAAGTGGGGGGTATTGGTATTGCGCCAGGTGCCAATTTGTCCGATTCAGTCGCCATGTTTGAAGCTACGCACGGCACTGCGCCTAAATATGCGGGCAAAGATTATGTCAACCCGGGCTCCATTATTCTTTCCGCAGAGATGATGCTACGTCACATGGGCTGGCTGGAAGCCGCTGATATCCTCATTGCGAGCATGCAGGAGACAATTTCTGCTAAAACAGTAACCTATGATTTTGCGCGTCTGATGGAAGGTGCGACACAGGTGTCGTGCTCGGCATTTGGCGAAGCGATGATTTCGCATATGTGAGTTTATTCAGGCCCTGCATATTCAGTGCGAACATGCTCGGGTTTGGGCGGTGGTTCGATGCCACTGCTGCGCAGTAAACTAATCAATTCATCGGCAATTTCGCCGAGTTCATCACGCATCGCTTCCAGGCCCTCCAGCAATTGTGCGGATTCGGTTGGCAACATGCTGATCTGGGTAGTTTGTTTATCGAGTGCTGAAATGTGCATGACCAACCCCCTATTTGGCTTCAGGTTGATGCGCGCCCGGCTCCCAGGCATGGGGTGGTTGCCGGAAATCATTCTCTGCATCGTAATGTG
Organism: Sulfuriferula sp. GW1; assembly: GCF_047300855.1. Taxonomy (GTDB): domain Bacteria; phylum Pseudomonadota; class Gammaproteobacteria; order Burkholderiales; family Sulfuriferulaceae; genus Sulfuriferula. The sequence goes on along the minus strand of NZ_CP170197.1, from coordinate 1,893,743 downwards.
CTTCGTTCAGCAGGTAGGCAAAATTCAATAGCGCGGTATGTGCATCCTCGGCATGCTGTATGACGGTTTTGGCGAGTTCCCGCGCCTGTTTCTGACTCAGGTCCAGAAGCAGGGATCCATCTGGTTGAAGTTGGGTGTGCATATCCATTTCCTTCATAAAGACTGTGACAGATGTTTTAATCTAGCACAGCCTTTTTGAAAAGCCAGAATACAAAATTCAGGGCGAAAAAAAACGCGGAACCAGGTTCCGCGTTTTTAAGTAATCGGTGAGCCGATTTATGCAGGCTGAATGTTCGATGCCTGTTTGCCTTTCGGGCCTTGGGAGACCTCGAATTGGACTTTTTGACCTTCCTTCAGGGTTTTGAAGCCACCCATGTTGATGGCGGAGAAGTGAGCGAAAAGATCTTCGCTACCATCATCCGGGGTAATGAACCCAAAGCCTTTAGAATCATTGAACCACTTTACGGTGCCAGTTGCCATTGCTACATCCTTGATAAAAACAGGCCAAAACGGCCAGGGGCTGTTTGAAAATCAAGATCGCACAACGGCATTACCAGACTTGCAGGAACCTTGACGCCAAACTCCAGATTGCTTTTTACGCCTGACCAGTTGATTTTGCAAGTGTCTGGCAAATCTTTTTTTAATCGATAACACTTGAAAATTTCGCTCCAGTCGTCAAAATGGTTCCTAACTATCCGGAAACTATCAAGCGCCATGGCAACCAAGCACCGCGATGACACCGTTCTGGAAGCAAGCGAAACAAAACTCAAGCCGCCGCCTTTATACAAGGTAATGTTGTTGAATGACGACTACACGCCAATGGATTTTGTGGTTCTTGTGATTCAGAACTTTTTTTACAAGAGCCGTGAACAGGCTACGCAAATCATGCTCAAAGTACATAGGGACGGCATGGGAGTGTGTGGCGTATTTCCCCGCGATGTTGCGGCAACCAAGGTAGAGCAAGTGGTCGGGTTCGCCCGCCAGCACCAGCATCCGCTGCAATGCGTGATGGAGGAAAATTAGAGATGATTGCGCAGGAATTGGAAGTTAGTTTGCATATGGCGTTCATGGAGGCGAGACAAAAGCGCCATGAGTTCATTACGGTCGAGCACCTGTTGCTGGCGATGCTGGATAATCCATCCGCTGCAGAGGTGTTGCGCGCATGCGGCGCCAACACGGATGAACTACGCCGTGGACTGGCTGATTTCATCACCGAACATACGCCTACGGTCACCGGGAGTGAGGAAGTTGATACCCAGCCTACACTCGGGTTTCAGCGGGTCATTCAACGTGCCATCCTGCATGTGCAGTCCTCCGGCAAAAAAGAGGTAACCGGCGCAAATGTGCTGGTAGCCATTTTTGGCGAGAAAGATTCACACGCAGTGTATTTCCTGAATCAGCAAGGCGTGTCGCGCCTGGATGTGGTCAATTTCATCTCGCATGGTGTGAGCAAAGTCCCGCAGGGCAGTACTGCGCGTCCGGAAGCCACTCCCGAGGCAGGTGAGGAAGCTGCACCCGCTACGGCGCTGGAAACCTATACGCAAAACCTTAATGTGCAAGCGCTGGCAGGCAAGATTGATCCGCTCATTGGGCGTGCGATGGAACTGGAGCGGGTTATCCAGACATTGTGCCGTCGGCGCAAGAATAATCCATTGCTGGTAGGAGAAGCCGGGGTAGGTAAAACCGCCATCGCAGAAGGCTTGGCACGGCGTATCGTCGAAGGGGTGGTACCGGATATTTTATCGGATAGCACGGTGTATTCGCTGGACATGGGCGCATTGTTGGCAGGCACCAAATACCGTGGAGATTTTGAGCAACGTCTGAAAGCCGTGTTGAAACAGCTGTACGAAAACCCGCAGGCAATTTTGTTTATTGACGAAATTCATACACTGATTGGTGCAGGTGCGGCTTCGGGAGGCACTTTGGATGCTTCCAATCTGCTTAAACCGGCGCTTTCATCCGGGCAACTCAAATGCATCGGTGCTACCACATACAATGAGTACCGCGGCATTTTTGAAAAGGACCATGCCTTGTCGCGGCGTTTTCAGAAAATCGATGTGAATGAGCCCTCGGTCGAGGAGACAGTGGAGATTTTGCGTGGTCTCAAGTCACGTTTCGAAGCTCACCATGGCATCAAGTACACAGCTTCAGCGCTCACCACTGCGGCAGAACTTTCGGCACGCTACATCAATGATCGGCACTTGCCAGACAAGGCAATCGATGTGATCGACGAGGCAGGCGCTGCGCAGCGCATTCTGCCCAAATCACGGCAGAAGAAAATTATCAGCAAGCGCGAGATCGAAGAAATCGTAGCCAAGATTGCGCGGATCCCATCCAAGAATGTGACCAGCGATGACCGCGATGCGCTGAAAAACCTCGATCGGGACCTCAAGGCGGTGGTATTCGGCCAGGATAAGGCAATCGATTCACTGGCTGCCGCGATCAAGATGGCTCGCAGTGGTTTGGGTAATCCACAGAAACCCATCGGTTCTTTCCTGTTTTCTGGCCCCACCGGCGTGGGCAAGACCGAAGTGGCGCGTCAGCTTGCCTACACCATGGGTATTGAGCTGATTCGTTTCGATATGTCCGAGTATATGGAACGTCATGCTGTGTCGCGGCTGATCGGTGCTCCTCCGGGGTATGTCGGTTTTGACCAGGGCGGCTTGTTGACCGAGGCGATTACCAAACACCCCTACGCGGTCCTATTGCTGGATGAAATCGAAAAAGCGCACCCGGACGTGTTCAACGTGCTATTGCAAGTCATGGATCACGGGACGCTAACCGACAACAATGGGCGCAAGGCGGATTTTCGCAACGTGGTGATTATCATGACCACCAATGCGGGTGCGGAGTCGCTCAATAAGTCCGGTATCGGCTTCACGCTTGGTAAGCAGACCGGTGACGAAATGGCCGACATCAAGCGTGCCTTTACCCCGGAATTCAGGAACCGGTTAGACGCGATGATTTCGTTTGCACCCTTGTCTCAGGAGGTTATCCTGCGCGTCGTAGACAAATTCCTGATGCAGCTGGAAGACCAGTTGCACGAGAAAAAAGTCGAGGCGACATTCACGGATGCGCTCAAGGCACATCTAGGCAAGCGGGGTTTTGATCCATTGATGGGTGCACGCCCCATGGCCAGGCTGATTCAGGATGAAATACGCCGGGCGCTCGCAGATGAATTGCTGTTTGGCCGATTGGCGAATGGCGGAAATGTGGTAGTCGACATGGATGAATCCGGTGCCATCAAACTGGTATTTGACGAGGAAAGTGCGACCGTCTGAATGTTGTCTGGATTCAAGTAATGCTGTGGCTGACTTCTGCAGAGAAGTCAGCTTTTTTTTTACCGTCACGACTATTTTGTAATTCAATTGATCTATTGTTTGCTCTTGTAAGGCAACCGATAATACGCATCATGACACGGGCTTATGGCATGATCACTAATATAGTAATTAGGGAGAAAACTCGGATGAAATCGTATCCACTCATGAATAAGATCTCATTGGTGCTGTTGTTGGCTGTTACGCTCGTGGGTTGCAGCAAGCAAGAAAAGACATCTTCAGCCATTGCCAGTGTGAATGGAACGGCAATTACAAGCGCACAATTCGACCAGGCTTTGTCGCGCCTGAGTCTGACCCCGCAAAATTTAACGCCGCAAGCCAAAGATCAAGTGGTACAGGCTCTTGTGGACCAGCAGCTTTTGGTGCAGGCAGCCACAGCACAAAAACTGGATCAGGATCCCGCCGTGCAGCAGTTGCTGCAGGCCGCGCATGATCAAGTCTTGTCCCAGGCCTATCTGCAGCATGCAGGGCAGGCAGTCGCCAAACCAAGTGAAGCTGACATCAGCGCCTACTACAACCAGCATCCGGAGTTGTTCAGTCAGCGCCGCATCTATAATTTGCAGGAACTGGCTATTGCAGCGCCCAAGGACAGGATTGCTGAACTCAACTCGCGCATCGAGACCAGTCATGATCTGGGCGAGTTTGTGAACTGGCTGCGCAGCCAGAATATTCCGTTCCGCACAGGGAGCGAAGTCAAGGCAGCAGAACAATTGCCAATGAATATCGTGCCCCGTATGCAGACCATGCAGAATGGACAGCTATTGGCATTGCCATCTGCAAACGGGATAACGGTATTGCAGATAACCTCTATACAGTCTGCACCAATTACCCTCGACAAGGCACATCCGTTAATAGAGCGTTATCTGACTGCCGCCAAACAACGCGAGGTTGCTACTGCGGACATCAAGAAACTGCGCGATGCAGCAAAAATTGAATACATGGGCGAATTTTCCGGCATGGGAAATACGGCGCAGGGCAAGCCCGAAAACAATACCTCCGGATTGCCGGAAATAAAATAAAGACCAATCGGGAATTACTATGATTCTAGTAACTGGCGGCGCCGGTTTTATCGGCGCCAATTTCGTATTGGACTGGCTTGCGGATTGTGACGAGCCAGTCATCAACCTCGACAAGCTCACCTACGCCGGCAACCTGCACAACCTCGCCAGTGTGGAAGGCGACACCCGCCATCTCTTCGTACAAGGCGATATCGGCGATCGCGCATTGGTGGCAGGCCTTTTGGCTAAACATCGCCCGCGTGCCGTGATCAACTTCGCTGCCGAAAGCCACGTCGACCGGTCGATTCACGGCCCCGAAGATTTTATCCAGACCAACGTTGTCGGCACTTTTCATTTCCTGGAAGAAATTCGCGCTTACTGGAATGCATTGGAGGGGATGGAGAAAACCGAATTCCGCTTCCTGCACGTATCCACCGACGAGGTATACGGTTCCCTCGGCCCGCATGATGACGCGTTTACCGAGACCACTGCCTACGCACCCAACAGCCCGTACTCAGCCTCCAAGGCCGCCTCGGACCATCTGGTGCGCGCCTACCATCACACCTATGGCTTGCCGGTGCTTACTACCAACTGTTCCAACAACTATGGCCCTTACCAGTTCCCGGAAAAGCTCATTCCACTGGTGATGATGAACGCTGTGGCCGGCAAGCCCCTGCCGATATACGGCGATGGACTGAACGTACGCGATTGGCTTTATGTCGGCGACCATTGCAGCGCCATCCGCGCCGTGCTGTCTGCGGGCCAGGCGGGCGAGGTATATAACATTGGCGGCCGCAACGAAAAGACTAATATCGACGTGGTCAAGACCATCTGCACCATGCTCGACGCACTGCATCCGGATTCACCCGTGACGCCACACGAAAAGCTTATCACTTACGTCAAGGACCGTGCCGGCCATGATCGTCGCTACGCCATCGACGCGCGCAAAATCGAACGCGAGCTGGGCTGGCGCCCCCAAGAAACGTTTGAGACCGGAATTCGCAAAACGGTTGCCTGGTACCTGGCCAACCCGGATTGGGTAGCCAACGTTGCCACTGGCGAATACCGTCACTGGGTTGAAAAACAGTATGGGAGCCAAGCATGAACGCGCGCAAGGGCATTATCCTGGCTGGCGGCTCAGGTACCCGGCTGTATCCCGTGACTCAGGCAGTATCCAAGCAACTGCTGCCGGTGTATGACAAGCCCATGATCTATTACCCGCTTACTACGTTGATGCTGGCAGGGATCCGGGACATTCTCATTATTTCCACCCCCCAGGACACGCCGCGCTTCGAGCAGTTGCTGGGTGACGGCAGCCAGTGGGGAATTCATCTCAGTTATGCAGTCCAGCCCTCGCCCGACGGTCTGGCACAGGCCTTCATCATCGGCGCGGATTTCATTGGTGACGCGTCGAGTGCACTGGTGTTGGGCGACAATATCTTTTACGGCCATGAATTTTCCGGAGACTTGCGCACCGCTTCAGCTCGTCAGGACGGGGCATCGGTGTTCGCCTACCCGGTGCACGACCCGGAGCGCTATGGTGTGGTTGAATTCGACGCTCAGGGAAACGCCATCAGCCTGGAAGAGAAACCCGCCCAGCCCAAATCGCGCTACGCTGTCACTGGCCTGTATTTTTACGACAACCAGGTCATCGACATCGCCCGCAAGCTTAAGCCGTCTCCGCGTGGTGAACTGGAGATTACTGACGTCAACCGGCATTACCTGGAAATGGGGCAACTGCAGGTGGAAGTCATGGGGCGTGGCCATGCCTGGCTGGATACCGGTACCCATGAATCGCTGCTGGAGGCCTCGTTGTTCATCCAGACGATCGAGAAGCGCCAGGGACTCAAAATATCCTGTCCGGAAGAAATCGCCTATCGTGAAGGCTATATCGATGCTGCGCAGGTCGAACGGCTGGCAACGCCCTTGCAGAAAAATGCCTATGGTCAATACTTATTGGCCATGCTCAATGAACGCCTATTTTAACCATGAATATCATACCCACTGAAATTCCCGATGTACTTGTGCTCGAGCCCAAAGTATTCGGTGACGAGCGCGGTTTTTTTTACGAGAGTTACAATCGTCGAGCCATGACCGAAGCAGGTATCCCAGACGACTTTGTACAGGATAACCATTCGCGCTCAGCCAAAGGCGTACTGCGCGGCCTGCATTACCAGATTCAAAATACCCAGGGAAAGCTGGTGCGCGTCATTAGTGGCAGCGTGTATGACGTGGCGGTGGACTTGCGCAAATCCTCCCCCACGTTCGGCAAATGGGTGGGCGTGGAACTCTCGGCCGATAACAAACGCATGGCATGGATACCGAAAGGCTTCGCCCATGGCTTCGTGGTGACTTCCGACACTGCAGAGTTTCTTTATAAAACCACTGACTACTGGGCGCCGCAGTTCGAGCGCAGCCTGCTGTGGAATGACCCGGCGCTGGGCATCACCTGGCCCCTGGAAGGCGAACCAACAATCGCCGCCAAGGATGCTGCAGGCTTGCCGCTGGCGCAGTGCGAGGTGTTTGCGTGAACATCCTGCTCACTGGCGTCAATGGCCAGGTGGGTTGGGAGTTGCGGCGCACATTGGCGACACTGGGTACGGTGGCCGCGCCTACAAGCAGCCAGCTCAATTTGACCGATGAGGTTGCACTGCGCAATTTCATACGCGCTTTGCGCCCTGAATTGATCGTCAATCCGGCCGCCCATACCGCAGTGGACAAGGCCGAATCCGAGCCGGAACTGGCACGTAAGGTGAATGCCATTGCCCCCGCCATCATGGTCGAAGAAGCCGCAAAACTCGGCGCAGCGATGATTCACTACTCCACCGACTATGTGTTCGACGGCAACAAACCCGGTGCCTACACTGAGGATGATGCGACGCATCCCTTGGGAGTCTATGGGCAAACCAAACTCGAAGGGGAGAATGCCATCCGTGCGGCCAATATTCCTCATCTCATTTTGCGTACCAGCTGGGTGTACGGCCTGCGCGGCGGCAATTTCCTTCTGACCATGCAGCGCTTGTTCAGGGAGCGTGACCAGCTGCGTATCGTTGCCGACCAATACGGTGCGCCCACCTGGTCGCGCATGATCGCGGAGGCTACGGCGCAGATGCTGGCGCAACAGCCGTTTGATCCGGATAAATCCGCGCTGTACGGCACTTACAACCTGACCAGCCGGGGTAGGGTGAGCTGGTATCAATTTGCCCAAACGATTCTGGATTTAACCATTCAATCCGGAGCCAGACGCCCGGAACTGATCCCCATTCCCGGTACGGATTACCCCACGCCGGCCCAACGCCCCGCCAACTCAGTGCTGGCAGGCGACAAACTGCAGCGCAGCTTTGGTTTATCCTTGCCGGACTGGGAGGCGGCGTTGGAGCTGTGTCTGGATTGCAACAAGGCGGATGGTACCGATTGACGGACTCGCCCGATTGATTGAGGAAGCAGGAAAACATGCATATTCATCCCGTAATTCTCTCCGGCGGTTCCGGTACCCGGCTGTGGCCCTTGTCCCGTGCCGCGTTGCCCAAGCAGTTATTGCCGCTGGTGTCCGAACGCACCATGCTGCAGGAAACCGTGCTGCGCCTTTCCGGTATTGCTGACATCACGCCGCCCACGCTGGTATGTAACCACGAACACCGTTTCATGGTGGCCGAGCAGATGCGTGCGATTGATGTTGCGCCCGAGGCCATTTTTCTCGAGCCCGTCGGACGCAATACAGCACCGGCGGCGGCAGTCGCTGCGCTCGCCCTGATAGCGCAGGATGCCGAGGCGTTGATGCTGCTGTTGCCCGCTGACCACCTGATAGGCGATGTAGCCGCATTTGAACGCGCAGTTGCCCAGGCCGCTGAAGCTGCCCAGGCTGGGCAGCTGGTGACTTTCGGTATCCTGCCGCAAACGCCCGAAACCGGCTATGGCTATATCCAGCGCGGCATAGCGAGCAGTCATTGGGACGGTGTATTTGCAGTTGCGCGTTTTGTTGAGAAACCCAGCCGTGAAATTGCCCAGGGCTATCTGCAATCCGGAGACTATTTCTGGAACAGCGGCATGTTCCTGTTCAAGGCTGCAACGTTTATCAATGAACTGCGCGCGTTCCGCCCGGATATCCTTGCCGCCTGCCAGGCGGCGCTGGATAACAGCCAGCGCGATCTGGATTTTGTCCGTCTGGATACCCAGGCATTTACGGCATGTCCTTCCGAGTCCATCGATTACGCAGTCATGGAACGCACCAAAAATGCCGTGGTAGTGCCCGCCGACATTGGCTGGAGTGATATCGGCTCATGGTCGGCGCTTTGGGAGGTGGGGGTCAAGGATGATGCCGGCAATGTCATGCGCGGTGATGTCTACTGTGATGGCGCCAGCAACAATCTGATCCGTGCCGAGGGCCGCATGGTCGCGGTAATTGGCGTATCCGACCTGGTGATCGTGGAAACCAGCGATGCCATCATGGTGGCGCACAAAGACTGCGTGCAAGACGTCAAAAAAGTGGTCGAGCACCTGAAGCAGCACAATCGTACCGAGCACCTCAGCCATACTCGTGTGTTTCGTCCGTGGGGTTGGTACGAGGGCATCGATGCGGGAGACCGCTTTCAGGTCAAGCGCATCATGGTAAAGCCGGGCGAAAAGCTTTCATTGCAAATGCATCATCACCGTGCCGAGCACTGGATTGTCGTGAGTGGCACTGCGCGCGTGACGCGTAATGAGGAAGTGCTGCTGCTCACCGAGAATCAGTCCACCTACATTCCATTGGGCAGCACGCACCGATTGGAAAACGCGGGCAAGATTGCATTGCACATGATCGAGGTGCAGTCGGGCGCTTATCTTGGCGAAGACGATATCGTGCGCTTTGAGGACATTTACCAGCGCAGTTAGAAGTGCAGGCAACAAAAAAGCGGAGCATCAAGCTCCGCTTTTTTGTTGAGAGTAACCGAACTTAGTAGGTCAGAGTTACCACATCGTCATCCATGGCTTGCTGGATGACGTAGGCGCCGCCCACGGTTTCTTCGATTTCTGGGATCAGGTCATCGCCCCACAGTTCAAGGGTAGGGGTGCACACTTTGAAATGCACGCCGGCTTCATGGGCATCCTTGATGAAGTCATACACACTCTTGGGTGAGCCTTCCTTCACGAACAGTTTTTCTGCCACGCCCTTAATGGCCAGTTCGCCGGAGCGAGCAGTCAAAATCACTTCCACTTCATATTCCATCGCAGCGGCGACGGTTGCCTGAAAGAAAGGTGCGCCCAGTTCGGAGCCGTTCGCGGGATCCGTGTTGACCAGCATAATCATTAGTTTATCAGCCATACTTCAATCTCCACATGCAAAAAAATTAGGGGTGGTCTCAAGTCAAGAATTGAGATTATAACAATAAAACAGAATACTTATGAACAGCTATTTAGTCGGCAAGTTTTGCCAATTGTTTTTGTAAACGGCCGACCACCGTCTCACGCCCAAGCAATTCAAGTGTAGCGTCGATGCTGGGTGTCTGGGTTGCACCCGTGACCAGTACGCGAAGCGGCATGGCGATCCCGGGCATTTTCAGTCCGGAGTCTGCCACCACGGCTTTGAGCGTTTCCTGAATTGACTGGCGCTTCCAGTCGATCAGCAAGAAGTTGTTGGTCAGCGTAGTCAATGCAGGAACCGCTTGTGGAGACAGATGCTGTGCGAGTTGTTCCCCGGAAGGCTCGATATAACGATAGAAAATCGTTGCTGCATCAGCAAGTTCGACCAAAGTGTTAACGCGTTCCTTTAATAAATGGACCACTTCTGTAAGTGCGGGGCCATCCGCAAGATTTGCACCATCGCGTAGCAGAAAAGGGGTAGTTAGCTCGGCCAGACGAACATCATCTGCGATTTTCAAGTATTGCTGGTTGATCCACAGCAGTTTTTCCGGGTTGAACTTGGCGGGGGAACGGCTGATGGCTTCGAGGTTGAACCATTCGACGAACCGCGCCATGGAAAATATCTCTTCGTCGCCGTGCGCCCAGCCCAGCCGCGCCAGGTAGTTGAGCAGCGCCTCGGGGAGATAACCATCTTCCAGATATTGCATCACGCTTACCGCGCCGTGGCGCTTGGACAAACGCTCACCATCGGCACCAAGAATCATCGGCACATGCGCGTATTGCGGCAGGGTGGCGCCGAGTGCCTTGAGGATGTTGATCTGGCGCGGGGTATTGTTAACGTGGTCGTCACCGCGAATGACCTGGGTAATATTCATGTCCCAGTCGTCCACCACCACGCAGAAATTATAGGTAGGCGTGCCATCGGGTCTGGCGATGACCAGATCGTCCAGTTCGCTGTTGCTGATCTCGATGATGCCTTTGACCAGATCGTTCCATGCAACCGAGCCTTCCAGCGGATTTTTGAAACGCACCACTGGCGCGATGCCAGTCGGCGGCACAGGTAAATCTTTACCAGGCTCAGGGCGCCAGCGGCCGTCGTAGCGCGGCTTGAGTCCGGCGGCGCGTTGCTGCTCGCGCATGGTTTCAACTTCTTCCTTGCTGGCATAGCAATGGTAGGCGTGCCCGCTGGCCAGCAACTGTCCGATGACCTCCTTGTAGCGTGCCATGCGCTGCATCTGGTAGAACGGCCCTTCGTCATAATCCAGACCAAGCCAGTCCATGCCTTGCAAAATGGCCTCGACGGATTCCGGCGTGGAGCGTTCAAGGTCGGTATCCTCGATGCGCAGGATGAAAGTGCCACCGTGCTTGCGGGCATACGCCCAGGAAAATAGCGCGGTGCGGGCACCGCCAATGTGCAAATAACCAGTCGGGCTGGGAGCGAAGCGGGTACGAATCATGGGATGGGGCGGACAGGTAAAGTCATCATTTTACGCGAAACGGGATGCGGGCATCAGCCTGCCAATATGCTTTGGTACAGCGTCTGATATTGACGCGCGCTCGCCTCCCAGCTGAAGTCACGCGCCATGGCGTTCTTTTTCACCTGGCTCCATTGGCGCGGGCTATGGTAATAATCCAGTGCTCGACGAACCGCGGCGAGGAATGCTGCCGGAGTGGCTTCCTCAAACATGAAACCGGTGGCACTACCGTCTGCGAGCGTCATGCTGGTGGTATCGGTTACGGTATCGGCCAGGCCGCCGGTGCGGTGCACTACCGGCGGTGTGCCATAACGCTGGCTGTACATTTGGTTCAGTCCGCAAGGCTCGAAACGGGACGGCATGAGGAAAATATCTGCCCCGGCTTCAATGCGATGCGCGAGGCCTTCGTCATAACCAATGACAACACCCACCTGCGCCGGGTATTCCGCGGCAAGCTGGCGCAATCGGGTTTCGAGCAGGACATCGCCACTACCCAGTACCATGATTTGTACACCTGCTTCGATCAGTTGAGGTGCAATGGCCAGCAGCAAATCCTGGCCTTTCTGATGTGTCATGCGGCTGATGACCCCGAATAGAGGAGTTTCCTTGCTGCAGGTAAGTCCATGTTCTGCCTGTAACAGCCGTTTGACGGCTGCTTTTCCGGACATACGGGCAGGGTGATAGTGGCGGCACAGGTGGGGGTCGGTGGCCGGGTTCCAGTCGTCGGTATCAATGCCATTCACAATGCCGGTGAGCTGCGCACGGCGATGGTGCAGCAGCCCTTGCATGCCGAAGCCGAGGGCGTCGTGCTGGATTTCTTCAGCGTAGCTGGGGCTGACCGTGCTGAGGTGGTCAGCGTAGTACAAGCCGGCTTTGAGGAACGACAGGTTGCCATAGTATTCCAGCCCATCGATGCTGAAGCTGGCTGGCGGCAACCCCAGCTCGGTGAGGGTGTGCGGCGGGAAAATACCCTGATAGGCCAGGTTGTGGATAGTCATCAGCGTGGCTGCCGGGCGTGTGCTGCCGTGATGCAGATAGGCAGGAGCGAGACCGGTCTGCCAGTCATTGCAGTGCACGATATCGACCGGCCAGCGCAACGGCGAGGCGGCGCTGCCCAATAGCGCAGCCACCGCCGATAGCAGCCCAAAACGCAGGTAGTTGTCTGGCCAGTCCTGGCCGGTGATGTCCTGATAGGGGCCGCCATGGCGGTTGTAATAACCGGGATGTTCGATCACGATCAATGGCACTGTGCTGTCCGGCATGATGGCGCCATACAGACGTAGCGCACCATGTACCGGTAGCTCTAGGCTGGCGAGCAGGGTTTTATCGGGTAACGCGGCCAGCACCTTGGGATAACCCGGGATGAGCACGCGCACGTCCAGGCCCAGCTTGCGCAGCGCGGCGGGTAGTGCGCCGCTGACGTCGGCTAGGCCACCTGTTTTGGCGAGCGGGTAAATTTCTGAAGTGGCAAAAAGAATATTCATTGATGGCCTTTATTGAATAATGCCGCCGCCCACACATACATCGCCGGCGTATAGCACCACAGACTGGCCCGGAGTGACCGCCCATTGCGGCGTGTCGAAATCCAGCACGCATCGGCCTGGCTCAAGCGCATCGAAGCGGCAACTGGCGTCGGCCTGACGGTAGCGGGTCTTGGCCGCATAGGTAAGCGCCATATCGGGCGCGGAACCGGCTATCCAGTTGAGGTCTGCGGCGTCCAGCCGAGTGCTGAACAGCAGCGGGTGATCGTGTCCCTGAACCACGATCAGGCGATTCTCCGGCAGGTTTTTGCCTGCCACAAACCAGGCCTCGCCGGCCCCGCCTATCCCCAGCCCCTGGCGTTGTCCCAGCGTATGGTACATCAGGCCCTGGTGGCGCCCGACCACGCGCCCGTCCGGCGTGCACATATCACCGGGCTGGATCGGCAAATAACGTTGCAGGAATTCGCGGAACGGACGTTCGCCGATGAAGCAAATGCCGGTGCTGTCTTTTTTGGCGAAATTGGGCAGCCCGGCCTCCTCGGCAATGCGGCGGACCTGCGGCTTGGTCAACTCGCCCAGCGGAAACATGGATTTGGACAGCTGCGCCTGATTGAGGCGGTACAGAAAATAGCTTTGGTCCTTGGCGGTATCCACGGCTTTGAGCAGTTCGTGGCGCCCATCCACCTCATGCAGGCGCGCGTAATGGCCGGTGGCGATGCGTTCCCCACCCAGACTCAAGGCATGGTCGAGAAACGCCTTGAATTTGATCTCCGCGTTGCACAGCACATCCGGGTTGGGAGTACGTCCGGCCTGGTATTCACGCAGAAAGTAACTGAATACCCGGTCCTTATACTCGGCACTGAAATTGACTGCTTCGACATCCAGCCCGATGACATCGGCCACCGCCAGCACGTCGAGAAAATCCTGGCGCGCCGGACAGTGCTCCTCGTCTTCGTCTTCCCAGTTTTTCATGAACAAACCGGTGACCCGATAGCCTTGCTGCTTGAGCAGCAGTGCGGTGACTGCGGAATCCACGCCGCCCGACATGCCGACGATAATATGCGGTTTAGACATCGGGGGAGGCGCCTTTGAGCCAGTCCTGCAAAGGGTAAATGACGGCGGGGTGGCCGTTGTCATAAAACCATGAATCGACTGCATACTCCTGTTGGGTAGCGCGGTCCATGATTCGCGCCGCCCAATGCTCATTCACGATCAAGGGTGCGCGTTCCACGCGGCCGAGTACGGTGTGAAAGCGTAATAAACGCAGGTGTTCCAACAAGGTGAGATACGCAGTGGTATTGGTTGAATGGTCAATGCAATCCATGCGTCCATCGGCACCGTCGTCATTGACATTGCCACCCTTGTCGCGCCAGGTCGGCGTCTGCTTGCCGGAAAATTGCTCAAACAGGCCAATGGCCTTGGCGATCGCGCTGCGCTCGGCTGCCGGAGTGGTTACGCTCTTGAATAGCTGGCGCAACTTGCGTATTTGTTGCGGACTGAAATCCACTCTGGCCTGGCTGGCGCAACCGTAGTTGTAACAGACGCTGATATCCACCGCCCAGGCGGGAATACTGCTCAGCAGGCCGAGGCTCAGTACAACGGCGCGCATCATGCGTAGTGGGTCAACAGCGCCAACGGATAGCGTTTGCCGGCCAGGTAATCTTCCATACAGCGGATTACCAATGGACTCCGATGGCGGTTTTGCTGCGCGCGCATCTCATCCGGGGTTTGCCAGGCAGTGCGTAAAATGCCTGCGTCGAGACTGCGATCGGGCTCGCTGCCGGTGATTGCGCCGGTGAAGGCGAAACGCAAATAAGTGCGGTCCCGCGCAGCCTGATGCCACTGGTAAATTCCCAGCAAGGCATCCGGAGCAAAGTGATAGGCCGATTCTTCCAGCGTTTCGCGTATTGCTGCGCCAATCAGCGACTCACCCGGGTCAAGATGACCGGCAGGCTGGTTGAACAGAATCCCGTCATCGGTTTGTTCTTCGACCAGCAAGAAACGGCCATTTTGTTCGATCACGGCGGCGACGGTTACGTGGGGTTTCCAGATCATGCGAAGCAGGATGTAATGAGAGTTGCCTGCAATTTTACCGCAAAGTCTGTTGGCTAGCCCCCGGTTGCCGACATGAAGCGCACGATCTTGTTCGGTTGTTCGCGGAATTCATGGCGTTCCGGCTTGAGTTCCAGCGCTGCACGGATGGCATTTTCCAGTTCGACATCGGTTGCCCCGCCGCGCAGCAGGGGGCGAAACTCGAATTTTTCTTCCTGTCCCAGACACAGATAGAGCGTGCCGTCCACGGACAGACGCACACGGTTGCAGGTGCCGCAAAAATGTTGCGAGATGGGGGTGATGAAACCCACAGAAAACTGTCCGTCCGGACTGCCCAGATAACGCGCCGGCCCACCGCCTTGAAATGCCGTATCGACCAGGCCGAAACGCGCCTGGATACGTGCCTTGACAGGCTGCAGGTCGAGATACTGGGTATTGCGGCCGGTGTCGCCCATCGGCATCGCTTCGATCAGGCGCAGCACGAAGTTGCGCTCCATGCAGAACGCAACCATGGCGTCGATCTCGTCGTCGTTCACGCCGCGCATCGCCACCATATTGATTTTGATCGGGGCAAAGCCCGCCTGCTGCGCGCTGGTCAGGCCAGCCATGATCTTGTGCAGTACGTCGCGCCCGGTGACGGCCTCAATGCGTTCGGCGTGCAGGGAATCAAGACTGATGTTCAGCCGCGTGACACCAGCAGCCTTGAGCGCGCTGGCGTGTTTGTCCATCTGGGTGGCGTTGGTTGAAAGCGATAGATCTTCAATGCCTGGCAAGCTGGCAATACGCGCGGCGAGCGCGGGCAAATCGCGGCGCAACAGGGGTTCACCGCCGGTGATGCGCACACGTTTCAGGCCTAGCCGGGCAAATGCGCCCAGCAAACGTTCGATTTCATCAAACGTGAGCCAGTGTGCGGGCTCCTCAAAATCCTTGAATCCTTCCGGCATGCAGTAGCTGCAGCGCAGGTCGCAGCGGTCGGTCACCGACAGGCGCAGATATTCGATGCGGCGGCCAAAACGGTCGGTAAGATTGGGTATGAGCGTAGCAGACATGGCTTTGCAAGCAGTCGTTATGTTGTATAGAATATAACGCTATATGAGGCCAAAATCAAAGAAAAATCGCGAATGAAAATCCTGGGCTTGGCAGGCTGGAGCGGCGCAGGCAAGACCACGCTGATCGAGAAGCTCATTCCGCTCTGCGTGGCGGACGGCTTGAAAGTGACGCTGATCAAGCAGACGCACCACGATGTGGGCATCGATCAGGCCGGCAAGGACAGCTGGCGTGCGCGCCAGGCCGGTGCGCACGAAGTGCTGCTGGCCTCGGGTCGGCGCTGGGCGCTGATGCACGAGATCCGCGCCGGCGCAGCGCCGGGTTTGCAAGACCTGCTGGCACGCCTGGCGCCGGTGGATCTGGTGCTGGTGGAAGGTTACAAGCGTGAGGCCATCCCCAAGCTGGAAGTGCATCGCAGCGCCAACAATCAGCCGTGGCTGTACCCCGGCGATGCGGCCATCGTGGCAGTCGCCAGCGATGTGCCGCCGCCGGGCGAAATATGGCATCTGGATTTGAATGATGCGGCCGCTATTTATCGATTTATCCGAATGACCGTAGGAGTTTGAAGTGCTGACTGCAGACCAGTTACTGGAAGAATTGCTCAAGCGCGCGCGCGCGCTGACGCAAACCGAGGCGGTGCCAGTCGAACTGGCGCTGGGACGTGTGCTGGCGCAGCCGCAGGTAGCCACGATCAGCGTGCCGCCGCTGGATAACAGCGCGATGGATGGCTACGCCGCACGTGCCGCCGAATGTGCGCCGGGTGCGCTGCTGGCGGTCTCGCAACGCATTGCTGCCGGACAGGTGGGTGAGGTGCTGGTAGCGGGCAGCGTGGCGCGGATTTTTACGGGCGCGCCGGTGCCGCCGGGGGCCGATGCGGTGGTGATGCAGGAGCATTGCACCGTGGACGGTGACAAGGTGCAGATTAATCATCAACCCAAACCGGGCGAAAATATCCGCCGCGCCGGGGAAGATATACACCCCGGCGACACCATCCTGGCTGCAGGCACGCGTCTGGATGCTGCCGCGATGGGACTGGCCGCGTCGGTGGGACTGGCGGCGCTGCCGGTGTGCCGGCGCCTCAAGGTGGCCAGCTTTTCCACCGGCGACGAACTGGTGCAACCGGGAACGGCGCTGGGGGCAGGGCAGATTTATAACTCCAATCGCTATACGCTGGCGGGTCTGGTGCAGGGCCTGGGCTGCGAATGGCTGGATCTGGGCAGCGTGCCCGACACCCTGGCGGCCACGCTTGGCGCACTGCAGCGCGCGGCAGCCATGGCCGATGTGGTAATTACCAGTGGCGGTGTTTCGGTGGGAGAAGAAGACCACGTCAAGGCTGCGGTTGAACAACTCGGCAAAATCGACCTGTGGAAGGTGGCGATGAAACCCGGCAAGCCGCTGGTATACGGACGCGTGGGTGAAGCGGATTTCATCGGCCTGCCCGGCAATCCGGTATCCACGTTTGTCACTTTTGTGCTGTTTGCCCGGCCGTTTCTGCTCAAACGCATGGGCGTGGTCGATGTGCTACCCAAAACCTATCGGGTCATGGCCGCCTTCGACTGGGCGAAACCGGGCCAGCGCCGCGAGTTCCTGCGCGCGCGGCTGCAAGCGGGGCAGGGCGGCGAACTGGAAGCGCAGCTATTCCATAACCAGAGCTCCGGCGTACTCACCTCCGCAGTTTGGGCGGATGGTCTGGTGGATATTGATATTGGCCATACCGTCACGCGCGGCGATCTGGTGCGTTTTATCCCGTTTAGCGAGGTGCTGGGATGAAGCTCAAGGTTCTGTATTTTGCCCGCCTGCGTGAACGCCTGGGGGTGGCGGAAGAAACCGTGGAACTGCCCGATGGCTTGGGCATGGTCGCCATGCTGCTTGACGTACTGCGCGCACGTGGCGACGTGTGGACGGAGGAACTCGCCGCCGGCAAGAATTTCCGGGTGGCGGTCAATCAGGATATGGCCGGTATGGAAGCGCCCATTGAAGACAGCGACGAAGTGGCGATATTTCCGCCAGTGACGGGGGGCTGATGAAAATTCTCGTCGATGAAAAGGATTTTGACGCCGGTGCCGAAATCGCCGCGTTGCGCACGGGCAATCCGCAAATCGGCGCGGTGGCGAGCTTTGTCGGCCTGGTGCGTGATACTAATGCGGGCAGTGACGTGGCCAGCATGACGCTGGAACATTATCCTGCCATGACGCGGCGTGCACTGGAGGCGATTGTGGCCGAGGCCGAACAGCGCTGGGCGCTGCTGGATATGACGGTAATCCACCGCGTGGGCGAGTTATACCCGAGCGATCAGATCGTGCTGGTGGCAGTTGCTGCCAGCCATCGCGTGGATGCGTTTGCCGCGTGCGAATTCATCATGGATTACCTCAAGACCCAGGCACCGTTCTGGAAAAAGGAACAGACTCCTGAGGGCCCGCGCTGGGTGGAACAGCGCGCCACGGATGAGCAGGCAGCGGCGCGCTGGGCTGAGTAATCACCAAAAAAATCTATCGAGGAATATGCCAGGAAAAACCTGGGTACCTATACTCAGCATTTCAGACAGCAAATAACAGCGCGTAATGGCCTGTTTCTTCCAGGCCGGTTTCCATATAGCGGCTGCCTTCAAAACCATCTGTTGCAGAGTGAGCATGCACAAGCCATCCAGGCGCAATTTTTTCCTCCTTATCTGCGTGATCGGCGGCTTGGCAATACTCAGCTCAACGATGTCGAAGACACCTGTATTGCCCCTGTTTTCGAAAGCACTGGGGGCAAGTCCTGCGGAAATCGGCTGGATCGTTATGGCGTCGACCGTGCCAGGCATATTGATCAGTTTTCCTGCCGGCGCGTTATCCGATTATCTGGGCAAACGCAGCATTATCTATGCTGCGCTTATCGTGTTTGCCACGGCACCTTTTCTTTACCTGCTGGTGAGTGATGTTTGGCAATTGATAGCAGTGCGTTTCTATCACGGTTTTGCCACCGCCATTTTCGGCACAGTGGTCAACGCTGCGATCGCTGAAAGATATGTGCAGGATAGGGCGGAAAAGCTTTCGGCTTATTCTTCCGCCACCATAGTCGGACGTTCCGTCGCGCCATTCCTGGGCGGCTTGCTCATTTCTCTGGCGAGTTTCCGGATGGTCTATCTGACCTGCGGCATCAGTGCGGTATTGGCGCTGGCGCTTGGATTTCTGCTCCCGGCCGAATCGAAACCCGCTACCCGAAGCCATCCCCGCGATCACTTCGTGGAAAGTCTGAAAACGGTGTTGAAAGATCGCTATATCCTGGCCACCAGTCTGGTCGAGGCCGCACTGTACCTTGTCTTCGGCGCGGTAGAAGCATTCCTGGCATTGTTCGCTTCATCCAAAGGTATTCCCGCCTGGGAGATCGGTATGATCCTCGGGGCACAACTGCTCAGCATCGTCTTTTTGAAACCATTGATGGGAGTCCTTTCTGATAAAGCGGGCCGCGAGCGCGTTATTATCCCTGGACTGATCGTGGTGGGGATAAGCGTCCTGCTGCTGCCGCATTTCCCCAGCCTGCTTGGTTTGATGTTTCTGGTTTCGGTATTTGGCATCGGTTTTGCCGCTGTCACTTCGTCCACTTCCGCGCTGGTGGCAGACCTCACCAAAAACGGTGCGTATGGTTCTTCGATGGGTGTGCTGAGCACTATCATGGACATCGGCCAGTCCATCGGTCCGGTGCTGACGGGCTGGATGGTCGGCCGGCACGGATATGCCGCCGCTTTTTCCCTCCTCGCGGCGATCCTGCTGGCTGTCGCGATATCATTTGGATATATCGCGTGGGTAAGGGTTAGGCATAGACGGTAACTCAGGCACCTATAGTCCAATATAGTGAGTGAGCAACTTGAACGGCCAAATTTTCTCCCACAAAAAGTGCTCTACCGGAAAGCCTAGCGTTAACCCCAGCCAAAAGCTCACGGACAGCAACACTGTTTTAGACTTGTGGTAGCACTTCACCATCAGACCGTTTTCGTCCAGATGCGTATGAAACATCTTAAGTTCCTTCGTCTTGTTTTCGACCGTTGCGTGCATTTTTACGGCTCCAATTACCTGACTCAGGGTGGAATCGCGTCTTGTAAACTGATTAAGCCATTCCGCTGTTTTATAGTGCCAAGGGGTTACGTCCAGTTGCGGAGGACAGGTTGAGATAGGGTGCGATCTGTGCGTTAAAACTTCCACCCAAAACCGACCCCGAACACTACCGGATCGAGCCGGACATGGCTGACCGTGGCGTCAGTCGCTGCCAGCTTTACGTCAGAGCCGATATAGATTTTCTTGACATCGAAATTGATGAATTTGTTATTGCCCACTTCCACATCGAAGCCCGCCTGGAGTGCGCCGCCCCAGCTACTCCTGCCCATATCCAGTTGCCCCACGCCGGGCACGCTGAGGTTGACGTCGGAAAAATGCGTATAGTTGATCCCCGCCCCCAGATAAGGTCTGAATTTTCCATCCGGGATGAAATGGTATTGAACGGTCAAGGTGGGAGGCAGGTGCTTGGCGGTTCCGATCTTTGCGCCATTCAAGGAAACGTCATGCCGCTGGGGATAGGTCAGTATCAATTCCAGCGCGATGTTGTGCAGCAAAAAATAGCTGAGATCGATTTCCGGCGCCCATTTGTTATTCAATGTAATCGCATTGGCAGGCACGCCTAGCGCCGGGATGGGATCGGACTGGTTTCTGGGTTGAATATCAAGCGCGCGTATGCGGACCAGCCAATCCCCCTGATCCGCATGGGCTTGTGACTGCACTATCGTCAAGACACCGAAAACAAATGCCGGGCATAAATATTGTTTCATCGCTTTCTCCCTGGTATGAACAACAAGCTACAGGGGGTAAAGCAATGCTTATGCCACAATTAATATTGTTAAAATACAATCGATTATGATATTCATTGGCAGGATCATCGGAAGCTGAACTTCCCGCAAGCGAGAGCTGTTTTAGAAACAAAACACCCAATCAACAAGAGAAATGGAATACGAAAAGAATTTGCCCGATGGGAAATTTCATTTCCTTTTTTGCCATAGGAACTCGGGCTTGGTCACTTGCCTTTGTCCATATGTACGACTTTGAGCCTCACCTGGGAGCGATAGCTGTTGGGATCCATGCTGTGTAAATTGAGCTTCTGATGGATCGCTCTGGGCGTCACCCCTAAAGACTTCGCTACCTCGCTGACATTGCCATGGAAACGGCTAAGTGCCTGTCTGAGAATGAGCGCCTCCACTTGCTCGCCTGCCCGCTGTTTCGCCTCCTTGAGCGACAGGTCAGCGGCCTGCACCGCGCTTGCCGGCGCATCGCTGCCGGTTTTTGGAAGCAACAGCTCGGTCATGATCGGACCAGGTGAGAACAGGAACGAGCGCTCCAGTACGTTCTCCAGTTCGCGCACGTTGCCAGGCCAATCGTACTGCATCACCCGCGCTATTGCAGCCTCGCTTAATGCTTTGATGACTTTGTTGTATTTCGTGGAGAGCTGCGCAAGGATGTGATTGACGAGCGGCAGAATATCCTCGCAGCGTTCGCGTAGCGGCGGGAGAAGTATGGGTACCACGTTGATCCGGTAATAGAGGTCCATCCGGAAAGCCCCCTCGGCAATGAACTTGTCCAATCGTGTACCGGCTGCGGCAATTACCCGAACATTTGCTGACAGGCGCTGCTTCCCGCCTACGCGTTCGAAATCGCCACCCTGCAGCACTCGCAGCAGACGCGCCTGCGCAGCCAGCGGCAAGGAATCGATCTCGTCCAGAAACAGGCTTCCGCCCTCGGCCTGTTCAAACAGACCGTGATGGACTTCGTAGGCGCCGGTAAACGCACCGCGTTCATGTCCGAACAGCGTGGTTTCGACCAAATTTTCGGGTATTGCGCCGCAGTTAACTGCAACGAAATTCCTGTTCCAGCGTTCGCTCAATGCGTGGATGCGACGCGCAATGACCTCCTTGCCCACGCCGGTCTCACCGGTAATCAGCACGGTCGCGGTGGTCGGTGCCACGACCTTGATTGTCTCCAGTGCATTGAGCATGGCCGGGGATTTCGCCACGATGAAAGGTTTGTCGGCATTCTCGGGCTGGTTCGGGCTGGCACCGCACCAGACTTTTCCGTCGCGCCGTTCTTTAACGATCTGCGCTTTGACGGCAGCTCCCCGGCCCCGGATGACGCCCTGTTCGCGGTGATATTCGTCTCCTTCGAAGTCGGCGGCAATCCTGGGGTCGGTATAAATGCGTGCCTCGCACATCCCGTCTCCCACCGCAATGCGCTTGTCCAGGATCACTTTCGCGTAACCGAAGTTACGTGCGGCAATCCCGCCGAATACGCTGGAGGTCATCTTGCACAGCTCAGGCGCCTGCATGACAGCATCCCCAAAAGGGCAGCGCGTATTGACCACGCGCACCATATCCGGCTCGCTTGATGCACGCGAAAAATTTCCGCCGATCTTGTTCTTGATCTCCACGATCATGTCCGCGTACTTGTCATGATCCAGCGGGCCGTCTTGCGCCAACTCCTGGCGGTACGCGGTCTCAAAGCAGCCGCTCGCGGTGAGGCCGAGCTGTTCGATGTAATTGAGGCGGTCATTTCCGTTGCCGCTCCCCATCTTTGCGCTGACCTCGACGCTCTGGGCAACAAAGGTTTGCAAAAACAGGATGGGATTCAGATGGGAAAAAAGCTTATCGGGCACAGTCATTCTCCTCAAATCCGGCACCGCTCACTCAAATCGTCATAGTGGCGCGTCGGCTATTTTTCCAGACTACGCCGAAAAATTGATTGCGTTCAAGAATGTTGGCGTTGCCCGCATCCGCACCCGGGTCCGTGTACGTGTTTCTCCTGCCCCGGTTTCGGTTGCAGCGAGCGCATTGCCAGATCACGACCACGCGCCATATGGCCATGCATCGCCGGGGCCGTGAGGATTACTTTAGCGGTAGCAGCCCCGCATATCGGGCAATCCGGGCTGGGGGTGCTGATTGCATGGTGTGCTTCGAATTGTAGCTTGCATTGCGTGCACTGGTAATCATAAGTAGGCATGTGGAACCTCATTTGTAGGTTGGCACTTTTCCCGGAAACGCCAAGACGTGGGCACCTGTTACGCCAGGCGCCCACGCTTGGGTTTACTTTAAGAGACTAACTCCAGCGCGGCGGTTGCTTCCCCTTGACGCCGAATTGGCTTGAGGTAACGTCGGTCCGGGCACGTTTTTCCGGATCCCGGGTTGGTGCCCTCAGTCGACGCGTCTCCACCTCCCAGACCCAGCCGCTGATGACCACATCCTTGGGAATGAGGGGATGATTTCTGAATGCATCGATTGTTTTCATGCAGGTTTCGTCCACGTCGTCCATCATCCCGATCCACTTGGCGAACCCGCCTTTCTCCAGCTTCAGTTCTGGTAAAGTTGGATCTATAGCGATATTGTCCGTATCGATCCCTTTGTCGCGGAAATGTTTTTCCAGATCGGCCGCATTCGCTGACAGCATGCCGCATTGAGTATGCTGCACGATGACAATTTCCTCTGTGCCAAAGAAATTGCAGGTCAGCATCGCCGAGCGGATTGCGTCGTCGGTGACGATTCCACCGGCATTGCGGAAGCAGTGCGCATCCCCATGTCCCGCGGGTGTATCCACATGAATGCCCAGCGCTTCGTCTACCGGCAGGCGCTCGTCCATGCAGGCCAGTACCCACAGTCTTAAATTGTTATGTCCAGCCGGTCCATGGCGGCGGCGTGTTGCCCAGTGGTCATATGCGGCGACGTGTGTGCTCAGTTGCTCTTTGAGTGTGGTCATTTTCAGTCTCCTCGGTAAAAGGCTATAAATCTAGAATTCCTTGAGCAGCCGCACTGCTGCGGAAGTTGCACAAGGAAATCGGTTACGGGCGAGTACCCGCTCCGCTGACTAGCAAGCCTCATACCAAAAATATATTGCGTTAAAATTCAATAAGTTATATTTATTCTCTTGGCATCAAGCGATTTCACTCTCGTGCCGAAAACAAGTTGATTGCTTGTAATTCATTGAATTAAATGATGATACTTAAATGAACAAAAACTTCTTAGTGGGAAGTAACGCTGCTTAAGGTGGGTGATGGAGCGATCAGGCGTGGGGCTACCCTGATGGGTGGCCTATTTATTCCATCGTAATGAAAACTCAGGCCAGCTTGTAATGCTTCAGTTTGCGATACAGGGTACGTTCGCTGATACCCAGCACATCCGCCACATTGCGGCGATGGCCGTTATGACTGATCAACAGCTCGGCTATATGATGCGCCTCCAGTTCCGCAATGGAGGATCCATGTGAACTGTCCATACCGGTTTTGGACATGACACTGGTGAGCGTTCCGGAAGGTGCATGGTTGTGTGTGGATGAGTGGCCGCCAAGCTGGATATGCGCGGCGCTGATGATGCCGTGGCTGCTCATGGCCACGGCTTTCAGCAAAATATTGCGCAGTTCCCGCACGTTGCCCGGAAAGTTATACCGCATCAATTTTTCCAGAGCGTCATCGGTAAGCTTGCAGCGCGGCGCACCCGCCTGAGTAATGCGTTTGAGCATGGCCTCCGCCAGTGCCGGGATGTCGCCGCTGCGTTCCCTCAAACTCGGCAGAACCAGGTCTATACCGGCAATACGGTAATACAGGTCGAGGCGAAAAAGTTTGGCTTCGGCCATCTCCAGCAGGTCGCGGTTGGTGGCCGAGATTAGCCGCACATCGGCGCGTAACGTATCTGTGCCGCCGAGGCGGCGGAACTCGCCGGTTTCCAGTACCCGCAACAGTTTGGCCTGCATATTGGACGGGATTTCTCCGGCTTCATCCAGAAACAGGGTACCGCCGTCGGCCAGCTCGAATAACCCCTGCCGTCTCCCTATGCAGCCAGTAAACGCGCCGCGCTCGTGACCAAACAGCTCATCCTCGAACATGGACTCTGCAATGGAGGCGCAATTCACTGCGATGAAGGGTTTGTTGCGCCGTGTCGAGCGGCGATGAATGTACTGCGCTGCCAGTTCCTTGCCGACCCCGCTTTCACCCAGCAACAGGATGGCGGCCTCGGATTCGGCGGCACGGGTAAGCTGGTCAAGGCAGGCAAGAAAAGCAGGCGAATTGCCGATCATGCGCAGGTCTTCACAGTCCAGTTCATCCGAATTGGCGATGTGGAAAATCGCTTCGCCCAGATAGCGGTACTGGCCGGGGCCCTGGATCGGATGCCCCTTGATACGCGCGTATTCCGGGCGATTATGGCGGTCGAAATGGGTATGGATGACTTCATGCGTCTGGCCGCTACGAAACACTTCCTGGTGCGGGCAGTCCTCGCCATTCTGATGACATGGAACCGGAGAGCGGTGCGATACCTCGTGGCAGGTTTTCCCTACCACTTCGTTTTTATCCATCGCATAGGTAACGCAATAAGCACGGTTGGCTGCAACGATGCGGTAGTTTTCGTCTATCAGCACAAAAGGATTTTCCTGTACGTCAATCAGGGATTGGAGTTCCGGTGCAAGCAGGGTATCCATAAGCATTATTCCTGACAGAGTGTCATGACATGATGTGTCAGCTTAGTATAAAGCGGCCAAAATGACATGACGTTTTTCGATAGAACGTGTAGTGATTTGAACGATTCTTTTTGTAATCAAAGTATTGAAATTGTGGCACAGGTATTGCAATGCCATGATGCATGGGACGACACCTGCGCAGCAGATGCTCACCATAAAAACCAATATTCAACAGATTGCAGAGGATGACCAAATGGCACACATCGTTATCATTGGCGCGGGTATTGGCGGTATGCCCATGGCTTACGAAATGCGCGAACAGGCACGCAAGGATGACAAGGTTACGGTTATTTCAGATACCGATACTTTCCACTTCGTCCCTTCCAACCCATGGGTGGGTGTGAAATGGCGCACTCGCGCAGATATTGCCTTCCCAATTGCCACTTATTTACAGAAAAAAAATATCGATTTCATCCACAGTGGCGCCAAACGCGTACATCCGGACAAAAATCAGGTCGAGCTGATGGATGGTCGTAACGTCGATTACGATTACCTGATTATCGCCACCGGGCCCAAACTGGCATTTGACGAAGTGCCCGGTCTGGGGCCTGAGGGACATACCCATTCCATTTGTCATGTCGATCACGCTGAAAAATCTGCCCAAAAATGGGAGGATTTCTGCGCCAATCCTGGCCCCATCGTGGTGGGTGCGGTGCAGATGGCCTCCTGCTATGGGCCGGCCTACGAATATGCCTTCATCATGGACACCGATCTCAAGCGCCGCAAGATACGCGACAAGGTGCCGATGACTTTTGTCACCGCCGAACCCTATATTGGCCACCTTGGGTTGGGCGGCGTGGGAGACTCCAAGGGCTTGCTGGAATCCGCCATGCGTGACCGCCACATCAAGTGGATATGCAATGCCAAAACCACCAAAGTCGAGGCGGGCAAGATGTTTGTCACGGAGCTCAACGACGACGGCAGCGTGAAAAAGGAGCACGAGCTCCTGTTCAACTACGCCATGATGCTGCCCGCATTTAAAGGCGTAGACGCAGTATTCGGCATCGAGGGCCTGACCAATCCGCGCGGTTTCATCCTGATCGATCCCTATCAGCGCAACCCCAAGTTTCAGAACATCTATTCGGTGGGTGTGTGCGTCGCCATTCCTCCGGTGGAAGTCACGCCGGTGCCGACCGGCGCGCCCAAGACCGGCTACATGATCGAATCCATGGTTGCAGCCACCGCGCTCAATATCCGCAGTGCCCTGGATGGCAAGGAGCCGATGGAAAAGGCCACCTGGAATGCCATCTGTCTGGCCGACTTCGGCGATACCGGCGCGGCCTTTGTGGCGCTGCCACAAATCCCGCCGCGCAATGTCAACTGGTTCAAGGAAGGAAAGTGGGTCCACCTGGCGAAAGTCGCGTTTGAGAAATATTTCATCCGCAAGATGAAACAAGGTACTACCGAGCCGCTGTATGAAAAATATGTATTAGGTGCCTTGGGGATTAAAAAACTCAAGTGACGGGATGGAGGCGTTTTGCTAGCTTCAATTCCGAATCGGAAAAGTGACATGGCCGAACCACAGGGATGGTAAATGACCTGCTCTGTGTGTTCGGTGTTTCACCGGCTTAATCGCCTACTACTGAATCGTACCTTCACCCGTCACCAATGCAGCTGAAAATTCCCGCTCAAGCTGACCAAGAAACTCCTGGTGACGTTGTTCCAGTTGGCGATATGCAGCGATCAGTGCAAGCGCCTGCGGGGTAAGACGCGCGCCGCCACCGCCCTTACCGCCGGTGCTGGTGTTCACCAGCGGCGAATTGAACGCATTACCCATTGCATCCACGGCATCCCAGGCAGCTTTGTAACTCATTTTCATGGCGCGGGCAGCCTGCGAAATAGACCCGGTCGCGCCGATTTTTTCCAGCAGCTCCACGCGCCCGCGACCCAGCATGTTTTTGCCTGCTGCGGTCAGCCAGATGCGTCCGCGTATGCGAATATTGGCGGTATCTGTCATGGCATTTTCCTGCAGTTGAAATATCATATTGTAACCAGGCTGTGTTGCTGGATACTTGCATATGGTGCCATTTGGATGAAGATATTTTGAGGAGATGCAGCATGAAAACAATGAAATTGTTTCTGGCAGTAGTCCTGATGGCATGCGCGCTGGGCAGCCAAGCCGCGGACAAAGATTCCTACAGCGTGGTGTATACAGCGCGCGGCGATTTTGAATTCATCCGCGATGCGATAGCCGCCGCCGTTGAGGGCCAGGGTCTGAAAATCAATCATTTCAACAAGATTTCCGCCATGCTGGACAATACCGCAGCGGCAGTGGGATCTACCCGGAAGATTTATCTCAATGCCGAGCAGATTGAGTTTTGCAGCGCCACTGTCTCGCGCCAGATGATGGAAGCCGACCCGCATAGCGTGGCGATGTGCCCCTATATCATTTCGATATATAACTTGCCGGCTGATCCAAAAACCATCTATGTCAGCTACCGCAAGCCGCCCGTCGTTAGCTCTCCAAAATCCAGAGCAGCATTTCGTGCGGAAGAAAAACTGCTCGACAGCATTATCAAAGAAGGTATCCAGTAATCTCGACGGGGTTCTGGTCTTTTAGGCAAAACTTGATACATTCGATAAAACGAATATAATTGCCGCCATGCTCAGCGAACAGGCTTTTTTCGAAATTCTTTGTGACGAGACGCGCCGGCGCATGCTGGGCCTGTTGCGGCGCGAAGGCGAATTGTGCGTATGCGAGCTGTATCACGCGCTGGATTTGGCTCAGCCCAAAGTCTCGCGCCACTTGAGCGTGATGCGCGAAGCCGGAATACTCAGTATGCGGCGCAATGGCACCTGGATTTATTACCGCATCAACAGCCAGATACCGGCCTGGTGCGACAGTATTCTCGCGCAGCTGGCTGATGTCTGGATGGGAAGCCCGAGGCAGCAGCAGGATGCAGCGCGCCTGACCGGTATGAGCAATCGTCCGGCACGCTGCTGCGCCTGATTTTTTTTTGCCAATAAATATTTGTCAAAACGAATATATTATTCAAAAGCTGAAATGGGCAGATACAGAATCAACGGGGAGCTTGAATCATTGTGAGTAATAAATCTTTCAACGTGTTGTTTCTGTGCACCGGCAACTCCGCCCGTTCGATTTTGGCCGAGGCCTTGCTGAACCGTCTGGGTCAAGGCCGTTTCCATGCCTACAGCGCGGGTAGCCACCCCACAGGCACGGTCAGCCCGTTTGCGCTCGAGTTGTTGGAAAGCAGCGGTTTGCCAGTTGCAGATTTGCGCAGCAAATCCTGGGATGAATTCGCCGCACCTCACGCGCCGGAATTCGATTTTGTGTTTACCGTGTGCGACAACGCGGCAGGCGAAATTTGTCCGGCCTGGCCCGGTCAGCCGATGACCGCGCACTGGGGCATAAGCGATCCGGCGGCGATGGCGGGCGACGATGCAGCCAAACGTAAAGCCTTTCACACGGCCTATACCCAGCTGAACCGCCGCCTGGCCATTTTCACCTGCTTGCCGCTGGAAAAACTGGACGCGCTGTCATTGAAAAATCAGCTTGATGACATTGGACGTTTGCGCGAACGTGGTGATTAATTCCGCACGATTATGAATTTTTTGCCGTTTTGAGAGGTGAGTATGAGTAATGCCGAACCGAATAATACCGAGTTGCATCCTTCCGTCATCGCACTGGTGTCGCTGGCAGCCAGTGTTGCCGCCAATCACCCGGGTCAGGGCTTATGCCAACTGGACAGGTTGCGCCAATATGGCGTGACGGCGGAACAGATTGATCTGGTGGTCGAAATCGCCCGTCATATCCGGGATGAGGCGGGCAGTAAGCTGGATGCCGGGTTCGACGCTGCATTGGCCGAAAGTTCCCAGCCTGCAGCCAAGCCGTTCAAGATTCCGGTTGCCGCATCGGCATGCTGCACGCCCACGCCTTCCGGGAAATCCTGCTGTTAATCAAGCTTGCACATTCACCAGCAGTCGTGATCATCGAAAAAATAAATCATGCCGGCAATATGCCCGGTCAATTCAATGCGGAGAGTAGGTAATGAGTAAAAAAACGGTCTTGATCCTGTGTACCGGCAATTCCTGTCGCAGCCAGATGGCAGAAGCGTTGGTGAATCACGATCTGGGTGACGCAGTGCATGCGATCTCCGCAGGCACGCGGCCCCAGCCGAAAGTGGCCGATGGTGCGATTGCCGCGCTGCAGGATCTGGGCATTGCGACCGACGGCCTGTACCCCAAGGACGTGGATGCGGTCATGAACGAGGCGATTGATCTGGTGATTACCGTGTGCGACAACGCCCGGGAAGCATGCCCGGTATTCCCGCGCGCCATTCCCAGCGTGCACATGCCGTTTCACGATCCGCACGGCGAGCCGCTGGAGAGCTTCATGCGCGTGCGCGATGAAATCCGCGCAAAGCTGGTGGCAGAAGTCGCACGGCGTTTGGGATAAGCAGCCATGCTGGTTGCGCTGCTGATTTTTCTGGTTACGCTGGCCCTTGTCATCCGCCAGCCCAAGGGTCTGGGCATCGGCACCGCGGCCTGGCTGGGGGCGGGGGCAGCGCTGCTGGCGGGTACGGTATCGCTGACCGACATTCCCACCGTCTGGCACATTGTCTGGGATGCCACCTTCACGCTGATAGCGCTGATCCTGATTTCGCTGATCCTCGATGCGGCGGGCTTTTTCGAGTGGTCGGCGCTGCATGTGGCGCGCTGGGCGCAGGGATCGGGCCGGGCGCTGTTTGTGCTGATCGTGCTGCTGGGCAGCGTGATTGCAGCGCTGTTTGCAAATGACGGCGCAGTGCTGATCCTGACGCCGCTGGTCGTCGAAATGCTGCGCGCGCTGCGCTTCTCGCCGCCTGCGATGCTGGCGTTCGTGATGGCAGCCGGGTTTGTATCGGATTCGGCCAGCCTGCCCTTCAAGATTTCCAATCTGGTCAATATCGTTGCCGCCAACTACGCAGGCATAGGCTTTGCCGATTACGCGGCGGTGATGGGTGTGGTCAACCTGGTCTCTGTCGCGGCTTCGCTGCTGGTGCTGGCCTGGTATTTCCGCCGCGATGTGCCACCCGCCTACGATGCTGCCCAGCTTGCTGATCCCGCGGGCGCGATTCGCGACCCGTTTGTATTTCGCGCCGGCTGGGTGGTCTTGCCCAGTTTGCTGGTGGGCTATTTCCTGTCGCAACGCTGGGGCGTGCCGACCTCGCTGATTACCGGGGCAGGCGCCTTGTTATTGATGCTTGCCGCAGGCCGTGAGCATCTGCTCAGGCGTCAACCCAAGGCGGTCATCCCGGTATGGACTATCCTGCGCGGGGCGCCCTGGCAGGTGGTGGTTTTTTCGCTGGGCATGTATCTGGTGGTATATGGTCTGGGCGACCACGGTCTGACCGCAGGCTTGTCCCATGCACTGGAATGGCTGGCAGGTTATGGCCTCACCGCAGCCACGCTGGGCACGGGCTTCATGATGGCGGCACTGTCGGCACTGATGAACAATATGCCCGCGGTACTGGCTGGCAGCCTCGCCGTGGCGCATGCGCAGGTCGATCCGGCGATACGCGAGGCGATGGTTTATGCCAACATCGTCGGTTGCGATCTGGGCCCCAAGATCACCCCCATCGGCAGCCTCGCCACCTTGCTGTGGCTGCATGTGCTGGCGCAGCGCGGCATGACAATAGGCTGGGGGCAGTATTTCCGCATCGGCATCGTACTCACCGTGCCGGTACTGTTTGCCACGCTGTTTGCGCTGGCGGGCTGGCTGAGTTTTTTGCGTTAAACCCACGCTTCACGCTATCCTTGCAACATGGGATTGAACGCTTTTGTTGCTATTGGAGTGGGCGCAGCACTGGGTGCATGGCTGCGCTGGGGGCTAGGGCTGTGGCTGAACCCGCTGTTTCCCACGTTGCCGATGGGTACGCTGGCGGCCAATCTGCTGGGGGGCTATGTCATTGGCCTGGCGTTGGCATTTTTCGCCGATCATACCGGGCTGGCTCCGGAAGCACGGCTGCTGGTGATTACCGGATTTCTGGGCGGGCTGACGACATTTTCTACCTTTTCGGCTGAAGTCTTTACGCTGATCTCGCGCCAGCAATGGGGCTGGGGGCTGGCGGAAATATTCATTCACGTCATCGGGTCGGTGGCAATGACTGCGCTCGGCGTGCTCACCTTCAAATTTTTGAAAGCCTGATGCCATGCAAGACCACTGGCTGCGCCTCTACACTTCCGAAAAACAAAAACACGCCGGCAAGCCGCTGTATGAATGGCTGCTGGAAACCGCGCGCAAGCAAGGTATCGCAGGCGGCACGGTGTTCCGGGCGACCGCCGGATTCGGCCGCCATGGCTTCACAGAAGAAACCTTTTTCGAACTGGCAGGCGAGCTGCCAATGCTGGTGGAATTCATCGCCAGCGCGGAACAGGTCGAAGCGCTGCTCGCCCTCTGCACGCAGCAAAACCTGCGCCTGTTCTATACCCGCATCCCCATTACCCACGGCATCACCGGTTCCTGAAAGGCATGACGTCTTACGCCGACCAGGGCATCCTGTTCGTCGCGTCTTTCGTCGCCAACTGGTTTTCTGCACTGTCCGGCGGAGGCGCGGGGCTGATCCAGTTTCCCATGCTGATTTTCCTCGGGCTGCCCTTCGGCGTGGCGCTGGCCACGCATAAAGTTGCCAGTGTGGCGCTGGGGCTGGGTGCAACGATTCGCTACCTCAAGGGGAACCATCTGGAGCGGCGTTTTTCCCTGATCATCCTCGGGGCAGGCTTGCCCGGCGTGGTGCTGGGGGCCGGCACCATCCTGCAGATATCGCCACGCATTGCCATTTTTTTACTGGGTGTGTTGACCCTGGGCCTGGGGGTGTATTCCATATTCAAACCGCGCCTGGGCATGGATTACGCACCGAAAAATCAGCACGGCAGCGGGTTGCTGACTGGTATGTTCGGTCTGTTCGTAGTTGGTTTTCTGAATGGCTCGATCACTTCCGGTACCGGCCTGTTCCTGACCATCTGGCTGATTCATCATTTCGGCCTCGATTACAAACGCGCCGTGGCTTACACACTGGTGCTGTGCGGCCTGGTCTGGAACGGTACCGGCGCAGTGGTGCTGGGCTATCTGGGCACAATCGCCTGGGGCTGGATGCCGGCGCTGCTGGCGGGTTCAATTCTGGGTGGCTATTTCGGCAGCCACATTGCCATCAAAAAAGGCAATTTGTGGATCAAGCGTGCATTTGAAGTAATCACCATCCTCATTGGTCTCAAGCTGGTTCTGGGCTGAACTGCGGCGGCTATCATATTCCGTAACAAAACAAACGCTGTACGGGGTCTATAGTGATAATCGGTCAATATGAATCACCTCCTCGCTATGAAGCGTTTTTCCATTTTCATATTGCTGCTACTGGCGTTGGGCTGGAGTGCGCCCGCCTGGGCCAGCGCGCCGGTGCTGCTGTTGAAGGTGGATGGCGCTATCGGCCCGGCCACTGCGGATTACGTGACACGCGGGCTGGAACACGCCGCCCGCGACGGTGCGCAGCTGGTGGTGTTGCAAATGGACACGCCGGGCGGGCTCGACACCGCCATGCGCGAGATTATCAAGGCGATTCTCGCCGCACCGGTGCCGGTGGCCAGCTATGTTGCGCCCAGCGGCGCGCGTGCCGCCAGCGCCGGCACCTATATCCTTTACGCCAGCCAAATTGCGGCGATGGCGCCCGGTACCAATCTGGGCGCTGCCACGCCGGTACAGATCGGCATGCCGGGGGCACGCGAAATGCAAGGTGCTGGCGAAGGCGCCGAAAAATCCGCACAGGCGTCCAGGGATGCCATGGCGAAGAAGGCGACCAACGATGCGGTCGCCTACATCCGCGGCCTTGCCCAGTTGCGCGGACGTAATGCCCAGTGGGCAGAACAGGCAGTTCGTGAAGCGGCCAGCCTGCCTGCCGGAGAAGCGCTCAAGATCGGGGTGATTGATTATGTGGCGCCAGACCTGCCGCAATTGCTCAAACAGATGAATGGCAAGCAGGTCAGCGTAATCGGTGGTGAGCGCAGCCTGGCCACTGCCAGCGCACCCATCATCACTTACCAGGCCGATTGGCGCACGCGTTTCCTGGCGGTGATTACCGATCCCAGCGTGGCACTGATTCTGCTCATGATCGGCGCATACGGCCTGTTTTTCGAATTTTTCAATCCCGGCTTTGTGGCCCCCGGTGTGCTGGGCGGCATCTGTTTGTTGCTGGCGCTGTATGCTTTCCAGCTGCTGCCGGTGAATTACGCCGGACTGATGCTGATTCTGCTGGGCATTGCATTCATGGTGGCGGAAGGATTTGCGCCCAGTTTTGGCGTGCTCGGTATTGGCGGGGTAGCCGCTTTTGTGTTTGGCGCGGTGATATTGATTGACACCGAACAACCCGGATTTGGTATCCCGGCTGGCTTGATAGTATCAATGGGGGTTATCAGCGCGATATTCATTGCGAGCCTGGCCGGCATGGCGCTAAAGGCGCGGCGCAGAACGGTGGTGAGCGGGGCCGAGCAACTGCTCGGCAGCGTCGGCGAGGTGGTTGGATGCAGCGAAGATATTTGCTGGGGGCGTGTTCACAGCGAGTTGTGGCAGATCAAAAGCACCCAGGTTCTGACTCCCGGCCAGCATATCCGGGTCACCGGCAGGGAAGGCCTGACGCTTATTGTCATGCCACAATTGGAAAAAGGAGTCTGAGCATGGAATTCAGTTTCGGTTTTGGGGGTGTGTTCATCATCCTGATTGCGCTGGCGGTTTCGTCTATCCGTATCCTGCGCGAGTACGAGCGCGGCGTGGTGTTCCAGCTGGGGCGATTCTGGAAGGTGAAGGGGCCGGGGCTGGTGATCATCATCCCGGGGATTCAGCAAATGGTGCGGATAGAATTGCGCACCGTGGTGCACGAGATCCCTCCCCAGGACGTGATCTCGCACGACAACGTCTCCATCAAGGTCGACGCGGTGCTTTATTTTCGCGTGGTGGACCCGGAAAAAGCCTTCATCCAGGTGGAAGATTATTTTTCCGCCACCAGCAAGCTCGCACAGACCACCTTGCGCTCGGTGCTGGGCAAGCATGACCTGGATGAAATGCTGTCCGAGCGGGACAAGATCAACACCGACATCCAGACGATACTCGATTCCCAGACCGAGGCCTGGGGGATCAAGGTCAGCGTGGTCGAGATCCGCAATATCGAACTCACCGAAGACATGATTCGCGCCATTGCCAAACAGGCCGAGGCCGAGCGCGACCGCCGCTCCAAGGTCATTCACGCCGACGCCGAGTTCCAGGCATCGCAGACCCTGGTCAACGCCGCCGCCATTCTGGCCTCCGCGCCGGGGGGCATGCAGTTGCGCTATCTGCAGACCCTGGCCGAAATCGCCACGGAAAAGAATTCCACCATCATTTTCCCGCTGCCCATCGATCTCATCAAGCCGTTCCTTGAGATCATGGAGAAAGCATCTGGAAACGAAAGGAAGGAGGCGCCGGCTTCCTGAGCAGCCTGGGCTTGACTGCTCCGCCTGGAAGCGGCCCAATACCTGCCTTTGCAGCAGCAGGTATAAATAGGGCAATGGAGACAGGCCGCAACTGGGATATTTTTTGCACCGTGGTGGACAACTACGGCGACATCGGCGTGGCCTGGCGCCTGGCTCGGCAACTGGTTGCCGAGCATGGCCTGAATGTGCGCCTGTGGGTGGACGACCTCGCCAGTTTTCAACATCTGTGCCCCGCGATTGACCCGAATCTGTCCGAACAAAGCGTGGACGGCGTGAGCGTGCGGCGCTGGGATAAGCCATTCCCCGATGCCACACCCGCCGCTGTCGTCATCGAAGCCTTCGGCTGCAAACTGCCGCAAAACTACCTGGCGGCAATGGCCGCGACGCAGCCCAAACCGGTCTGGGTCAACCTGGAATATCTCAGCGCCGAAGATTGGGTGGAGGGCTGTCATGGGTTGCCATCGCCGCATCCCAGATTGCCGCTCACCCAGCATTTCTATTTCCCGGGGTTTACCGCCCATACCGGCGGCCTGTTGCACGAAGCCGGGCTCACCGAGCGGCGCACGAGCTTTCAGCGCAACCCGGCGGCGCAGGCCGATTTGTGGGCGTCGCTGGGCGTGAAACCCGCGCCTGATGCGCTACGGGTATCGCTGTTCGGCTATGAAAATCCGGCCGTGGCGGAATTGCTCGAGGCCTGGGCAGAAGGCGAACAGCCGGTGCTGTGCCTGCTGCCTGAAAGCAAATTGCTGCCGCAGGTTGCCGCATTCTTCGGCGCCACCGGGCTGATTCCCGGCGATCAGCGCCAGCGCGGCAAGCTGATCCTGCACGTGCTGCCGTTTTTGCCGCAAGCCCGCTACGACGAATTGCTGTGGGCGTGCGATCTCAATTTCGTGCGCGGCGAAGATTCGCTGGTGCGCGGGCTATGGGCGGCACGGCCATTGGTCTGGCACATCTATCCGCAACAGGACGATGCGCACCGGACAAAACTGGATGCCTTTTTGGCACGCTATGGCGCAGGCTTGTCTCCCCAGGCCGCCACGGCCTTGCAGGATTTTTGGCATGCCTGGAATGCAGGCAAGGGAGCGGGGCAGGCCTGGGTGGATTACCGGCGCCATCAGGCCGAGTTCGATACCCGCGCGCGCAACTGGGTTGAAGGCCTGTTGAAAAACGGGGATTTAACCGCACATCTGGTGCAGCTTTGTCAAAGTAAGTTAAAATGATCGGCTAGATTAGCGCTCACCCCCAATTTATTCAGCAGGATACAGCATGAAAACAGCACAGGAAGTCCGCGCAGGCAACGTGATTATGGTCGGTACCGACCCCATGGTCGTGCTCAAGGCCGAGTTCAGCAAATCCGGCCGCAACTCGTCTGTCGTCAAAATGAAGATGAAGAATCTGCTTACGGGTTCCGCCTCCGAGACCGTGTATAAAGCCGACGAAAAATTCGAACAAGTCGTGCTCGACCGCAAGGAATGCACTTATTCCTATTTCGCCGACCCGTTGTATGTGTTCATGGACACCGAATTCAACCAGTATGAAGTCGAAGTGGAAAACATGGGCGACGCGCTCAACTACCTCGAAGACGGCATGAATCTGGAAGTGATTTTCTACAACGGCAAAGCCATTTCCGTCGACATGCCCACCACCGTGGTGCGCGAAGTGACCTACACCGAGCCTGCGGTGCGCGGCGATACCTCGGGCAAGGTGTTGAAGCCTGCCAAGATTACTACCGGGTTTGAGTTGCCGGTGGCGGCGTTTGTGGAGATCGGCGACAAGATCGAGATTGATACGCGGACTGGAGAGTTTAAGCGTCGTATCGCTGCTTGAGTTTTGTAGGCGTGATCAATAAAAAAGGCAGCTTGGGCTGCCTTTTTTATTACTTAAAATTGAAAATTTAGCCGAAGCGTAAGTGAAAATATAGTGTTGCATGACTAGACCCTGATGCTTTGGAGATCGCTAGGAAATGACGGACGACTATGAATACTTCAAAAACAAGCGAACTGACCGCGTGTATCTCAGTAAGTCAGTGAGCCAGAAGCAATATAGGAAGAACGACAATGGTGAAGTTGAAGAATTCGAGCATCCATTTCGAATCGTATCTAAAGTAATTGACTGCGCTGAATCGCATCAGTTTTTCAAAGATGGAAAGCAAGTCTCTTTAAGAATAACAGGTGGCGAAAGGCAAGAGATCAAGGCCAAGTTCTATGAGGACACGCGCGGTGTATCAACCCTTCAAATTCAGAAATATACAGTTGAAAGTGGGGCCCCTCACGGCACTTACTTCACATTTGTTGGCAATGAAATCTCTGTCCTTTTTAATTTCCTAAGAAATATTGAACTTCTGCCAATTGCGGATGAGCAAAGCGCGAAACTTGACGATAAGTTTGTCGAAAGCATTGTTCTTACAAAGGAGCAAGCGCTTCACTTATTGAGCCAACAACCAGAATTATTGGAAGAAATTACCAAGCATGACATCACGGCCAAAGATGTTGCAACACTGGGTCACAGAAGAAAACAGCTTGGCGAGTTCGAGCAACTTCTGAATGACCCATCATTCTTTGAGAACTACAAGCTAACACTTGGTACTAACAAAAAGAATGAAGATGTTTGGCAGGATTTCTTCGAAAAGAATACATGGATATTCGGCTACGGCCTCAACTACTATTTCAACTCTTCCCTGGATGGTGAAAAGTTCGAGCAGATAGTAAAAGGTCACGATTTTTCTGGCGCCGGCAAGCGAGTGGATGCACTGTTAAAAACGCATGGATTTATAAGCGCACTTTCATTTGGAGAAATCAAAACGCATAAAACTAACCTGCTGAAGCAGGTAGTAACCCCATACCGCAAAGAAAGCTGGCAAATATCGGATGAACTGTCCGGCGGAATAGCCCAAGTGCAAAGATCCGTGCAGGTATCAATCTCAAACATTCGTTCAAGAACCGCAATCAAAGATGGAACTGGTGCCCCAACTGGCGAGCAGCTTTTTCTTTATCAACCAAAATCGTTTCTCGTTATTGGCTCACTATCAGAATTCCAAGGCGAACATGGAATCAATGAAGAGAAATACTCCTCATTCGAATTATTTCGTCGGAACATTTCTGCGCCTGAGATAATTACTTTCGATGAGCTATATCAACGAGCCCGTTTCATAGTTGAATCAAGTGGGGCATAAGCAGGCATGCAATTGCTTCCAGCATTATCAACTACTTAGTCTGAGGCAGATTTGCTTAAACCCGCCTATCAATCCTGCCGCTTGCCCAGTACTATGTCTTTGGCAGGCCGCGAATTGGTTTCTTGGCAGCCACGGTGTATAAAGAAAACCAAGCTGGTTGTCGAGTTTATATAAGGAGTCTGGATCATGCGTATTTCATCGGTATTGCCTGGCATCTTCGCTGCCCTGTTGTTCGTTCCGCTTGCCGCACCGGCAGCCTCGGAAAAAGCGTACGTCAAGATCACCTCCCCGCGTCCTGGCGCCAAGCTGGACGCCATGGCCCAGACCAAGCTGGTTTACGAGGCCGTTCCCGGACCGCGCGGTGACCATGTCCATGTCTATGTGGATAACAAGGAAGTCGGGATATTGCGCCAGCTGAAGGGTAGCTACACACTTGAAACGCTCTCACCCGGACCCCGCAACATCTGCGTCAAGGTGGTGAACAAGGCTCACGTGCCCATCGGGGTGGAGCAATGCGTCAAGGTTACCGTGGAGTAGAGTGTGGATCTCCAGAACCTCGCCTATGCCCTGACCCAGGTCATCCACAATTTTGGCGCGGTTGCAGTGGTGGGTGGCGCGGCTACGGCTCTTTGGCTGACGCCACGGCAACCCGTGCTGGAACGCTCTCTGGCGTGGCTGGTGGCGCTGGCGTGGGCAGCCCAGATCATCAGCGGTGTGAGTTTGGGCGCCATCAGCTATTACTATTACGGGCGCTTCCCGGATATCAGCGGGATTGCCACCGCCGCACTGGCGATCAAAATTACCAGCGCCGTCATCGGTTTTTTTCTGGCCGCGCTTTACTTGTCGCGCGCGGCACGCTGGCCTG
Organism: Sulfuriferula sp. GW1; assembly: GCF_047300855.1. Taxonomy (GTDB): domain Bacteria; phylum Pseudomonadota; class Gammaproteobacteria; order Burkholderiales; family Sulfuriferulaceae; genus Sulfuriferula. The sequence goes on along the minus strand of NZ_CP170197.1, from coordinate 1,855,001 downwards.
ACACGACCTGTCGGCGGATATGGCAGGTGCTAACCGGGCTGGGCGTCATCGCCTTGACGGCGGCGGCGTTTCTGCGCTGGTTTTCGTAGTGAGCAAGAATTCGGGGCCGAATTTAGCGATGTAGCATTTCGCCAGCCTGGGCCGGCCGAGGGTTGCACGGCGGCTACCCCCGGCTTTACCGACAAATCAAGGCGATGCAGAAGGGGGAAGTGCGTCGCAAGTATCGTCTGTGTCGCGAAATAGAAGTCCTGATGCGGGTTTTCTCTGTGGCCTCTGTGTACTCTGTGGCTTGAACTGTTTTTCTACATCAGGTTCGGATTGCTCTCCACTCGTGGCAGAGCACAGTAGGAGAGGCAATCAGCAAAGTTCATACGGTGGCGGGACAGTCAGGCCGCCTGTTCCATGGGCGCCACGTCTTTCTCGATGCGCGCGCCGCTTTCTGCCATTGCAATTTTCATGTCGTAGTCCGATTGCAAGCCCAGCCAGAATTCTGCGCTGGTGCCGAAATAGCGTGCCAGGCGCAGGGCGGTGTCGGCGGTGACAGTGCGGCGCTCGCGCGCGATGTCGTTGATGCGCGGGGCGGGTACGCGCAAGGCGATGGCGAGCGCGTTGGCAGACAGTCCCAACGGGATCATGAATTCTTCGCGCAGGATTTCACCGGGGTGAATCGGGCGCATTCCATTGATAACAGTCATATTGGCCTCCGTTCAGTGGTAATCAACGATTTCAACATCAAACGCCTTGTCATCACACATCAAACAAAGCCAATTTCTCCGCCTGATCAGTGCGTTCCCAGGTGAACTCCGGCTCGGGCCTTCCGAAATGCCCATAGGCCGCAGTCTGCCGGTAGATGGGCCGGCGTAAATCGAGGCTGTCGATGATGCCGCGCGGGGTGAGCTCAAAACTGTTGCGCACCATGCGTTCCAGCTTTTCATCGGGCACGGCGCCGGTGCCATAGGTTTCAATCAGCAGGGAGACCGGCTCAGCTACGCCGATGGCATACGCCAACTGTACCAGACAGCGCCTGGCGTAGCCTGCCGCGACGAGGTTTTTGGCGATGTAACGGGCCATGTATGCTGCCGAGCGATCGACCTTGGTCGGGTCTTTGCCTGAAAATGCGCCACCGCCGTGAGGGCAGGAACCGCCATAGGTATCGACAATGATTTTGCGGCCAGTGAGGCCGGTGTCGCCATTGGGGCCGCCTATTTCGAACGGGCCGGCGGGATTGACCCACAGCTTGAAACTTGGTGAGCGCAGTTCCATCGGCACCAGCGGATCGATGATTTCGCGCGTAATTTCCTGCGTGACCCAGGCAGGGTCGAGATCGCGCTCGATCTGCGTGGAAATGACGACGTTCTCGATACCCGTCACGCGCTGGCCTTCATAGGCGACGGTCACCTGGCTTTTTGCATCGGGACGCAACCAGGGCAGGGCTCCGGATTTGCGTAGTTCGGCTTGCTGCTTCACCAGACGATGGGCGAGCCAGATCGGGTAGGGCATCAGGTCGGGGGTTTCGTCGCAGGCATAACCGAACATCAGTCCCTGGTCGCCCGCGCCGATGTCGCCACCCGCCAGCGTGATGCCTTTATGAATCTGGATCGACTGGTGATTGAAGCGCACCTGCACTTCGCAGGTATTGGGATCGATGCCGGTTTCAGCATCGCGATAGCCGATGTCGCGCAGCACCTGGCGGGCGATTTCTTCGGCGCGATTTTGAATCTCGCTGAACAGTTCCTTGCGGACGGTTTTGAATTCGCCGGCAATCACCAGCAGGTTATCGGCCACGAAGGTTTCACAGGCCACTTTGGCCTCGGGTTCTTCGGCCAGGAAGGCATCCAGTATGGCGTCCGAAATCTGATCGGCGATCTTGTCTGGATGGCCTTCAGCAACGGATTCGGAGGTAAACAGATGGCGCCGGTTGTTCATGTTGATTTCCTTTGGTTGCGTATTAATCGTGAAAAAAGTCTTTTGCCACAGAGGGCACAGAGAACACAGAGGTAATGAAGGTCGCAGGGATGGGCAATTCGTTGTTTAACATTCAAAAATCAACTGGAACTTGCTTCATCTCTGTGCTTTTCTGAGTCCCCTGTGGCGAGCCTTCAGTTTTGTGAATCCCGGCGTTCAACGAACTGCGAGGCGCCACAGTGACGTCAGCTCAGCCGCGCGCGCCGCATGCAGCGGGTCGGTTTCGTCGGCGCTGCGGGGATGGGTCGGTTTCACATTCGTGCGCCCCAAGACCTTCAAGCCGGCCGCATCGATCATCGCCAGCAAGGCTACCCGCGAGCGTAATCCCAGATGTTCGGCCAGGTCCGACAATATCAACCAGCCTTCGCCTTCCGGCTCCAGATGCGCGGCCAAGCCATCCAGAAAACCCCGCAGCATGCGGCTGTCCGGGTCGTAAATCGCATGTTCGATCGGCGAGTTTGCGCGTGCGGGCAGCCATGGCGGGTTGCAGAGGATGAGCGGCGCGCGTCCTTCCGGAAAAAGATTTGCCTGAACAATGTCCACCTGTCCCTTCAGTCCGAGCCGGTCGATATTCTCACGCGCGCAGGCCAATGCGCGCGGGTCCTGATCCGTGGCGACGATGTGTTTGACGCCTCTGCGCGCCAGCAGCGCAGCCAGCACACCTGTTCCCGTGCCAATGTCGAAAGCCAGTTCCAGTGACGGCAAGGCGGCCTTGGCTACCAGCTCGATGTACTCGCCCCGCACCGGGGAAAACACAGCGTAGTGGGGGTGAATGCGGCCGCCGAGCGCGGGGATTTCAACGCCTTTTTTGCGCCACTCATGGGCACCGATCATGCCGAGCAACTCGCGCAGCGACACCACCGAGGGCACCTCGCCCGCACCATACGCCTCGGTGCAGGCTTGCCGCACATCGGGTGCGCGGCGCAACGGAATGCTGTAATCAGCATCCAGCGGCAGCAACAGCATACCCAGTGTGCGGGCACGATGGGACTGGAACTGGCGATGGAAATTGAATGCCTCGGTTGGCGACGTAGCGGGCTTGCGCGGTTTACGGTCGATGCGGCGCGCCATGGCCTGCTGCAGCTGGCGCGCATTCTGGAAATCCCCGCGCCACAGCAGCGCGGTGCCCTCGCTGGCCAGGCGGTAGGCGACATCCGCCGACATCTGGTCATCGGCGACGACCACGCGCCTGGGTGGCGCTGTGCCGCTTTCCGAACGCCAGCGGGCGGATTGCTGCGCATCGGCTTCTGTCCAGTTCACCACCGGATTGTCATTCACGCTGTTTTCGTTCATTGCCGTTTGCGGTCCCTGTTTGCTCATGTGCTTAATGGCGGTGACGGTGATGCATATCCGGAAAATGATGATGGCTATGCGTAATGGGTGCATGCACATGTTCGTGGGTATGTGCTTCGTGGCCGTCCCAGGGAAAATCGTGGGGATGCTGATGGTGTTCGTCGTGAGTGTGGCGATGCGCATGCTGCATCGGTTCATGAGTATGGCTATGCTCGTGGCGCTCGCTAAAGTGTAGCCACACGCCGATACCCATCAACACTGTGGCAGGCCAGAACAGCGCGCCCGGCGTTTCGCCCAGCAAAGGCAGCGCCAAGGCTGCTCCAGCGAACGGTGCGATCGAAAAATAAGCTGCGGTGCGCGCGCTGCCCAGATTGCGCAAAGCCAATACGAACAACACCAGGCTGATGCCGTAGCCAAATAAACCCAGTACGCCCGCGGCGGCGATGACACCAGCTGTCGGTAATTGCCCCCCGATAGCAATGCCCAGAGACAGATTGGTGATGCCGGCGGCCAGTCCTTTGATCATGGCGATCTGGGAGGCATCGCTGGCCGAAATCTTGCGCGTCAGATTGTTGTCGATTGCCCAGAACAGGCAAGCACCGATGATTGCCAGTACCCCCCACGCCACGCCGAATATGGGCACCTGCTGCCATGACAGGAGTGCGCCAGCCGTCACGATCAGCAGCATGCCGAGAGCAATGCGCCGGTCGAAGTTCTCGTGGAACACAAACCAGGCCAGCAACGCTGTGAGCACGCCTTCCAGATTCAACAGCAAGGAAGCGGTCGAGCCCTGGGTGAATTGCAATCCCCACATCAACAGGGCCGGCGCGAGGATGCCCCCTGCCAGTACTGCGCCAGCCAGCCAGGGGAAGTCTTGCCGAAGCAGGGGAGTGGCGTCGGCCGGTTTGCCAGACAATCGGCGCAACCCGCGCCATGTCGCCAGCCCCAGTCCGCTACCCAGATAAAGCAGGCCGGCCAGAATCAGCGGAGAAGTGGCGCCTGTCAGTGCTTTGGCCATGGGCGTGCTGATGCCGAATAAAATGGCGGCGGCCAATGCCTGGATGATGCCTTTATGCATGGTGATTCTCAGTGTTCGAAATTTGGCGATCGGTTAGCTGGTTCTAGCGTACTACTGACCTGCCATGATTACTAACGTTGCTCGCCATCGGCTTTAAAAAACTCTTTCATTAAGAAATCCTCCAGTCCCGCCGTGTCTTTCTTGCGTGCCGACAGCACGACCACACGGTTGAGGCGCTGCGATTCCCAATTAAAATCGCCTTGGTAATACTGGCGTATCACTTCGATCATCCTGCGGACGATGGCGCGTTCTATATCGCCGTTGAGCCCGGCGTCGACATTAATGACCTGCTTTTGAAAATTGCTGGAGTCGGTGGTCCAGCCGCGGAAAGAGAACTGGGCAGTGCGCACGCCCATGCTGAGAATCTGGAATACGCCGTTGGCGCCGCCCGCCGGCCGCAGATTGCGCTCGATATTGGCCGATCTGATTTCATCCGGAGTCGGGGTGTGGCTGGTGCCGGATTCTGCATTGGCCTGCTCGGCAGCCTCACGACGCGCCCGGACAGCATTGATATAACTTGCCATATCGGTAGGAGGCGCAGTAGATGGCGCTGTGGTGTCCGGCACGGGGGGCACGGCATGGGTGTCCAGCGCTGATTTTGGCGCTGTCATGACAGGTGTAGGCACGGTCTCGTGGCGAGGGCTGACACGGGCGTGTGGCTTGGGTTTGCTGATGTGCTGCCTGGGTTGGGGCCTGGGTCGCACAATGGGTTTTTTAGTTGGTGGCACAGGCTCAGGATTTGAATGTCCCGGAACGATTTTGGTACTCTCACGGGGCGATAACTGCACTACCAGCGGCCCTTGCATGTTTTTATCGGAAGGCGACTCGATCCGCACATGCTCCTGCTTTAATGCAAACAGCAGTATCGCGTGCAAGAGCAGGGATGCAATGACAGCAATCAGCGTGTTGCGGCTGATGTGAATTTCCCAGTATCGCGCTCTGGGAGGTGGAATTTCCCATGCGAATACCAGCCCTCCAGCCTGATCTGAAGGCGAGTTTTCCTGGGGTTTTGCACTCACTGGTTTACTGCTCAATTCCTGCCACCAATTGCACTGCGGGTAAAAACAGCCTGTGAACTAGCCTGGATGTATTGTCGTTGCGATGCATGCACGCGTGAGCGCTTTGGAGCGCATTCAAATTATTGTCGAGAGTTGACCGGCCGAATTGGTTCAGAGCCTTTTTCGCCGTCATGGTTCCGTGGCGAAAAAAGCGATAGCCAAGCGTCCGGTTATGCATATTGCCCCGCCACCCAGCCAGACGACCATGCCCACTGGAAATTATAGCCGCCCAGCCAACCCGTTACATCGACCACCTCGCCGATGAAATAGAGCCCCGATATGGTTTTGGTTTCCATGGTTTTGGATGACAGGGCATTGGTATCCACACCACCCAGCGTGACTTCGGCTTTGGCGTAACCGAGTGTACCGGCAGGCATGAGTGTCCAGCTTTTCAGTGTTGAAATCATGCTATCAAGATCGCGCCTGGAATGCTCTGCCAACGGTTTGGTCCAGTTGTGCAGCGCACACCATTCCTGGGCAAAGCGTTTGGGTAAATGTTCGGCAAGCAGGCTGGCGAGCGTGATCTTGCTGTGGCGGTGTGGTGCGATCCAGTCGGCGGCATTTACGCCGGGCAGAAGGTCGATGACGATGGGCAGTTTTTTTCCGCCGCCGTATTCCTGCATCTGCCAGTAGCTGGAAACTTGCAGGATCGCCGGCCCTGATAGACCGCGATGGGTAATCAGCATGCTCTCACGGAATTCGCCGGGCTGATTTTCACAATGAGTGGCAACATCCAGCGATGCGCCGGCCAGTGCCTCCAATGGCGCAAGCGTTTCCGGGGCCAATGCCAGTGGCACCAGTGCAGGTTTGGGTGCGATGACCGGCAGCTTGAATTGCTCTGCTACCTTGTAGCCGAACGGCGTGGCGCCCAGTTTTGGTATCGCCAGTCCGCCGCTGGCGATCACCAGCGACTGGCAGCGCAACGTGCTGTGATCCGTCACGAGTTCAAAACGCAGGCCGTTGTCGTCAATTCGTTCGATGCTGTGCACGCTGTACGGCTGCGCCCATTGCACACCACCGGCGTCGCATTCGGCGCGCAGCATATCGATAATCTGGCGCGCGGAATCATCGCAGAACAGTTGCCCCAGCGTTTTCTCGTGATAGGCGATGCGGTAGCGTTGCACCAGCTTGATGAAGTCGAACTGCGAATAGCGGGCGAGGGCAGAGCGCGCGAAATGCGGATTCTGCGACAGGAAGTTTTCTGCGCTGATGTTGCGATTGGTGAAATTGCAGCGCCCGCCGCCGGAAATGCGGATGCGCTCGCCAATTTTGGCGGCATGATCGATCAGCAGCACGCGCCGGCCGCGCTGCCCGGCCTGGGCGGCACACATCATGCCCGCCGCACCGGCGCCGATGACGATGACGTCGTAATCCGTGGGATTCATCAGGGAAGATATTTAGCCACGGAGGACAGCGAGTCCACACAGGAAAACCGGACATACGCTCTCTGTGCCCTCGGTGTCCTGCGTGGCTGGATGTTGAAGTTCAATAGATTTCCCGTGTTTCCAGGAATCTGACGTCCGGGAAGCGTTCCTGCGTCATGGTCAGGTTGACCCGGTTGGGCGCCAGGTAAACGTACTGATTTGCGCCGTCCAGGGCGACGTTGAAACCGTATTTATCCACCAGTTGCTTGAGGTCGGCTTCGGAGCCGCGCAGCCAGCGGGCGGTGGCGTATTCGCAGCCTTCGAACAGTACGTCCACGCCGTATTCGAATTCCAGCCGATGCGCCACCACGTCGAATTGCAGGGTGCCGACCGCGCCCAGAATCAGGTCATTGGAGGAAATCGGCCGAAACAATTGCGTGGCGCCTTCTTCAGCGAGCTGCTGCAAGCCTTTCTGCAGCTGCTTCATTTTCAGCGGATTTTTGATGCGTGCCTTGCGGAAAAACTCTGGCGCGAACGAGGGTATCCCGGTGAACTTGAGGTTTTCGGTTTCGCTGAAAGTATCACCCAGGCGGATGGTGCCGTGGTTGGGAATGCCGATGATGTCGCCGGCATACGCCTCATCCGCAGTATTGCGATCTTGCGCCATGAAGGTGATGGCATTGTTCACCGCCATGAACTTGCCGCTGGAGACTTGCTTGATTTTCATGCCGCGGTCGAAGCGTCCGGAGCACACGCGCAGAAACGCGATGCGGTCGCGGTGCTTGGGGTCCATATTGGCCTGGATCTTGAACACGAAGCCGGAAAACTTGGGCTCGCTGGGTTGTACCAGACGGGTTTCAGTGGCGCGCGGTTGAGGCGGCGGCGACAAGTCTACGATCGCGTCAAGCATCATCTGCACGCCGAAATTGTTGACTGCCGAACCGAACAGCACCGGGGTCTGTTTGCCGGCGTGATAGGCGGCTGAATCGAAGGTGTGCGATGCACCGCGTACCAGTTCCACTTCCATGCGCAGCTCCTCGGACTGGTCGCGGCCGATGAACTCATCCAGGCGCGGGTTGTCCAGACCTTTGATGATCTCGCTGGTGCCCTTGTCGGCATGCGGATCGAATACCAGTACCGTGTCGTCGTAGAGGTGATAGACGCCGCGGAAACGTTTGCCCATGCTGATTGGCCAGGTCATCGGAGCGCATTGCATGCCCAGTACCGATTCGATTTCGTCGAGCAGTTCGATGGGTGGGCGACCCTCGCGGTCGAGCTTGTTGATGAAGGTGATGATGGGCGTGTCGTGCATACGGCACACGTTGAGCAACTTGATGGTCTGCGCTTCGACACCGTTGACCGAGTCGATCACCATCACCGCCGAGTCCACGGCGGTGAGCGTGCGGTAGGTATCTTCGGAAAAATCCTCGTGGCCGGGCGTGTCCAGCAGATTGATGATGTGTTCCCGGTAGGGGAACTGCATGACCGAGGAGGTGACTGAAATGCCGCGCTGTTTTTCCAGTTCCATCCAGTCCGAAGTGGCGTGGCGGCTGGCTTTACGCGCGCGCACTTCGCCCGCGACCTGGATCGCGCCGCCGAACCACAGCAGTTTTTCGGTCAGCGTGGTTTTACCTGCGTCCGGGTGGGAAATAATGGCAAAGGTGCGTCGACGCTGGATTTCGGAGTCAAAGATGGTCATTTTCGGTAACAAAGGAGATGCCGGCTAACCCGGCATTATACAAGAGCGGCCTTGATGATTCCGCATATGGATTGCTGAAATGAGCGGACTGAATTTTTATTGAGAGGCGCAGTACAATGCAACAATCAAACTACGTAACAAGAACCCGAAAATATATGAATGCGAGCAACCCAACATCGGTACTTTTTGTCTGTATGGGCAATATCTGTCGTTCACCCATGGCGGAAGGCGCTTTCGCTAAAACCGTACAAAGCGCTGGACTGGAGACGCAAATTTTGATTGATTCAGCGGGTACCCACGATTATCACGTGGGTGATGCGCCGGATCTTCGTGCCCAGCGCACTGCGCTAAGCCACGGTTATGATATCAGTGGGTTGCGTGGCCGGCAGGTGCAGGATAGCGATTTCGAGCGCTTCGACTATATCCTGGCGATGGATAAACAGAATCTGAACAACCTCACGCGGCGTGCCAATGCCAGGCACCACCACAAAATTCGATTGCTATTGAGTTTCAGCAGGCGTTTCCCCAATCTGGATGTGCCCGATCCCTACTATGGCGGGCAACAGGGGTTTGATCAGACGCTGGATATGGTCGAGGATGCCGCCCAAGGGTTGCTCAAAGCAATCATGGAGAGACAGGGCGCCCAGTCAGCCTGACGTGGATTAGGCATGAACTTTGGCAGGAACTGACAGGCACTTGCCGGAGGTGCTTTCGAGTGGGTGTGTAGTCTCAAGGTAACTGCCGAGTCTCAGCGCTTTCTGCGGGACGCGAAAGCGGGAGGGAAGAACCAAAAAAAACAGGAGATGACCAAAATCGGCCATCTCCTGTTTTAGTATTGACTACCTTGCTGCTTATTTATTGCCGTGTTTCTATCTGTTGCAGAGGCGCTTCCTGAGCAGGCTGTTGCTGCATTGAGGCGCGTCTTGGCGGGCGCATCTTGGGAGCCGGATTGCCCGATTCATTGGCACTTTCCGCAGTAGCCGTGACGGAATTCTTCGTTTCCACCTGCATCAGTTCCACCGGTATGTCAGCAACCGTTGCCAGCGGCTCACGACGCCTGCGCGGCGCTTGTTGTGGAGCTTCGGTGACGCTTGCTTCCGCCGGTTTGGGCTGCGTTTCAACCTGTTGCAGTTGGGCCGCAGCAGGCGAAGGAGCGAGCATTTCACTGAGTAGCTTTTCCACCGGCATGGTGGCTTTTACTATCTCTGCTTTGGGTACTACAGGAGTGGTTGCAGGAGCCACGGAAACGGTGCCGGTTTCCATCAGTGCCGGGCTGGCAGGCTCGGCAGGCGCAGTGATGCTCGTGCTCTGAGGGGGTGTTATGGTGGCAGGAACCGGCTCGCTGCGAGGCGTCACGACCGGCTGCGCCATCATCGTTTCAGCACTTGTTGGAGCTTCAGCGCTGTCGGTCTGGGTGCTAACCGTGCCGGCCGCTGGAGCAGCCTGATCCTGTTCCGGGCGACGCTCGCGTCGTCCGCCACGACGACCGCGACGGCTGCGGGTTTCACCATTCCCGGTTTCAGGTGTTGCAGTCCCTTGAGGCGGGGTAGCGGTTTCGGCAACGACATTTGCAGCCGCTTCCTCGCCGGCGGGTTTCGGCGTACGCGGCTGTTGCTGGCGAGGTTTGCGGGTTTGCTCGGGCTTTTGAGCGCTGTCTGCCGGTGTGGCGGGCCGTTCGGCTGCCTGACGTTCCGGACGCGGCGTGCGTTCGGGACGCGGTGGGCGTTCAGTACGTTCGGCACGGGGAGCGCGTTCCTGTACTTCGACGGCGGGGCGTTGCGGGCGCTCGGTGCGTTCACCGCGCTGACGGCCACGTCCGCGCGTTTCGCGTGGCTCGCGCACGGGTTCGGCGGGTTGCTGGGCTACGACGGGCTGAGACGGTTTTTCTTCACCGATGCGCTGCAGCCATCCGAAAATGCGCCCTATCAGGCCGGATTTGGATTCGGCCTGAATATTAACCTGGGGTGCGGCTTTTTGTTCAATGATAGGAGCCGGTTGCGCCGGTGTGATGCCGCGCACAGCAGGAACTTGTGGCGCAGGCTTGTTTTCCTTGCGCGTTTCAGAGGGCGAAACGTCTTCAATGGCATCTGCCAGTTTATAGCTGGGGATAGTGATGTCGTGCTGGTTGAGCTCGTCATGACGCAGACGTGTGATCTTGTAATGCGGCGTCACCAAGTGAATATTGGGGATCAACAGCACATTGACCTTGAGCCGGGATTCGATGGCGAAGATGTCGGAGCGCTTCTCGTTGAGCAGGAAAGTTGCCACATCTACCGGAATCTGAGCATGAATTGCGCCGGTGTTTTCCTTCATCGCATCTTCCTGGATGATGCGCAGAATATGCAGGGCGGTGGATTCAATGCCGCGGATGAAGCCGGTACCGCTGCAACGCGGGCAAGGCTGGTGGCTGGATTCGCCCAGCGACGGCTGCAGACGCTGGCGTGACAGTTCCATCAGGCCGAATTTGGAAATCTTGCCGAATTGCACGCGCGCACGATCATAGTGCAGCGAGTCACGCAATCGGTTTTCCACCTCACGCTGGTTGCGCTGGTTTTCCATGTCGATGAAATCGATCACGATCAGCCCCCCCAGGTCGCGCAAGCGCAATTGGCGGGCAACTTCCTCAGCGGCTTCCAGGTTGGTGTTATAGGCAGTCTGTTCGATATCCGTGCCGCGCGTGGAGCGCGCCGAGTTGACGTCCACCGACACCAGCGCTTCGGTGTGGTCGATCACGATGGCGCCGCCGGAAGGCAGGGTCACTTCGCGCGAGTAGGCGGACTCGATCTGGTGTTCGATCTGGAAGCGCGAGAACAGCGGCACGTCGTCCTTGTACAGTTTGACCTTGTGCACGTTGCCCGGCATGACGTGGCTCATGAACTGCTGTGCCTGCTCGAATACTTCTTCAGTATCGATCAGGATTTCGCCAATGTCAGGCTGGAAATAGTCGCGGATGGCGCGAATCACCAGGCTGCTTTCCTGGTAAATCAGGAAAGCGCCTTTCTGGCTGTTGGCAGCGGAATCGATGGCGTTCCAGAGTTGCAGCAGATAGTTCAGGTCCCACTGCAGTTCTTCCACACCGCGTCCGATACCGGCGGTGCGGGCAATGATGCTCATGCCGGACGGGATTTCCAGTTGCGCCATCACATCGCGAAGTTCGTTGCGCTCTTCACCCTCGATGCGGCGCGATACGCCACCGCCACGGGGATTATTGGGCATCAGTACCAGATAGCGTCCAGCCAGGCTGATGTAGGTCGTGAGGGCTGCGCCTTTATTGCCGCGTTCGTCCTTTTCCACCTGGACGATGATTTCCTGGCCTTCGCGCAGCACATCCTGAATGCGCGCACGTGCCACATCGGCGACGTTGTTCACGAAGCAGGCGCGAGAGACTTCCTTGAATGGCAAAAAGCCGTGACGATCAGCACCGTAATCGATAAAGGCCGCCTCGAGGCTGGGCTCGACACGGGTGACAATGCCCTTGTAGATGTTGCTTTTGCGTTGTTCCTTGCTGGCTGATTCAATATCGAGGTCTACGAGTTTTTGACCATCGACAATGGCGACACGGAGTTCCTCGGCCTGTGTCGCATTAAATAACATGCGTTTCATGATGTTTGTTCTCCCGCGCGCGATAGACACGGGACGACAAACCGCCGCGCGGTCTGCGCGGTGTGCGGCACGGGTGATTTAGTCTGGAATTTCAGTCATTTGGACAACCAGGTTAGTCGGGCGTGGCGGTTTATCGTTAGGCAGATGAATCGCTCATCTGCTGGAAATCTAAGGGTGCGTTTCGCGCGCTTATGCTTTACCATCGCTACTTTTTAATGCGGCGTCCATGCGCCTCTTGGCGTCTCTGAACGGCTTCGGGTCTCTAAACATGGCGGTGCAAACTAAAGCAGGCGCGATGTGTCGGGACATGCATCCGGTGAGCGAAATTAACCGGCTAATTTTGCCTCTGGACGCAGGTTATTCCGTCATTTGCCAGATAAATCCAGCCTGGAAAACGTCACAGATTGCGACAGTAGTATATGCAAAATGAATGATTTACGCAAAGAATCTGTCACATACCTCAAAGTTGACGAATCTGGAGCCGGGCAGCGTGTAGACAACTTTCTGGCGCGCCACCTGAAGGGGGTTCCCAAAAGTCACCTGTACCGTATTTTGCGGAGCGGTGAGGTAAGGGTGAACAAGGGAAGGGTGGATGCCGCGCGCAAACTGGAACTGGGGGATGAGATTCGTATTCCGCCCATCCGCGTAGCAGCACCGCAAATTGTTCGGCCGACAGTTTTGCCTAAAGGCGGTATTCGTCTGGTCGAACGCATCCTTTACCATCATGAGGGTCTGCTGGTGCTCGACAAGCCAGCGGGCATGGCAGTGCATGGCGGCAGCGGTGTCAGTCTGGGGGTGATCGAGCAATTGCGGCTGGAAATGCCGGAGCAGCGCTTTCTCGAACTTGCCCATCGCCTGGACCGGGAAACCTCGGGTGTGCTGATGCTGGCGACCAAGCGCAGTGCATTGGTGGCTCTGCACGACATGATGCGCGCCAATCAGATGGACAAGCGTTATTTTGCCCTGGTTCTCGGACGCTGGAGCGATGCGCTGCGTCATATCAAACAGCCGTTACACAAATATCTCAATGCCGAGGGCGAGCGGCGCGTACTGGCAAGTGCGAATGGGCAGTCTGCGCATACCGTGTTTCGGCTGCAGCGTAACTGGGCGGACTTCAGTCTGCTGGAAGCCGAACTGAAAACCGGGCGCACACATCAAATCCGGGTGCATCTGGCCCACGCCGGCTTTCCGATTGCCGGAGATGATAAATACGGGGATTTCCCGCGCAACAAGGTGCTCGCCAAGACCGGGCTCAAGCGCATGTTTTTGCATGCGCACCGGGTCAGTATCAAACATCCCCTCAGCGGCGAGATGTTGGTCCTGGAAGCGCCACTTCCCGCTGAGCTGAGCAATTTTCTGGCACAACTAGACCGTGAAGCATGAATACAAGACGTTTTGATTTGCTGATATTCGACTGGGATGGCACGCTGATGGATTCAACCGGGGCCATTGCCGAGTCGATCCAGCTCGCCTGTGCCGACTTGGGACTGCGTGTACCGCAGACTGACGAGGCCCGGCAAATTATCGGCCTGGGGCTGGCTGAGGCGCTCCAAACCCTGTTGCCGGATCTGGCACCTTCTGACTATCCGCGTCTGGTGGAGCGTTATCGGCACCATTTTCTCGGGCAGGATCACGCCTTGCCACTATTTGCAGGCGTGGCGGAAACCATTGCCGCGTTGCATGCGGCGGATTATTGGCTGGCGGTAGCGACCGGAAAAAGCCGTAAGGGGTTGGAGCGCGCTTTTGATCAAAGCGGTTTGCGCAAGTTTTTTCATGCTTCGCGCTGTGCGGATGAAGGCTATTCCAAGCCGCACCCCGGCATGGTGCTGGAGTTGATGGATTGCTGTGGTGTCGACGCAGAGCGGACGTTGATGATTGGGGATACCAGCCATGATTTGCAAATGGCGATCAACGCCGGGGTGGCGAGCGTAGGGGTGGCTTATGGTGCGCATTCGGTAGCGTCCCTGCAAGCGTGTCAGCCGCTGTATATTGCCGAAGATTTCAAAGGTTTGGTGGCATGGCTGGACAACAACGCCTGATTTGCGCCAGCTCGGCATTGACCGATGCCGGACAAGGCATCCGGTTTGAGCTGCAATATCTGGGTCAGGCAACCCCTGCTTTTGCGATCCGCTATCGAGGCCGGGTGTATGCATATCTCAATCGCTGTGCCCATATTCCTGTCGAGCTGGACTGGCAGGAAGGGGCGTTTTTTGATCTCTCCGGGTTATACTTGCTATGTTCTACACACGGTGCAATGTATTCGCCGGAAACAGGGCAATGCATGGGTGGACGTTGCGCCGGCAAAGGGCTGGTTGCGATTGCTGTGCAGGAATATGACGGTCATGTCTATTTAATTGAGGAAACAAATCATGTCTGAACCGGAAAAGACCGGGAACTGGGAGCGCGAGGTGCTGGAAAAATTGGCGCTCGCTGCCGTCAAGGAACAGCGTACAGCACGTCACTGGAGCATATTTTTCAAGCTGCTGGGGTTTTCCTTTTTATTCATTCTGCTGTTTCTGGGATTGGGCTGGATAGGTGATCGCGGTATCCCCATCCCCGGCAAGCATACTGCGGTGGTAGAACTGACGGGCACCATCGCTGCAGACCAGACCAGCGCCGACCAGATCACCAAGGGACTGGAAGCAGCCTTTGAGGACGTCAACACTAAGGGCGTCATTCTGCGCATTAACAGCCCAGGAGGGAGTCCTGTACAGGCGGGACAGATTTATGACGATATCAAACGACTGCGTGCAAAATATCCCAATATTCCGCTGTATGCTGTGGTCGACGATATCTGCGCTTCAGGCGCCTATTATGTTGCAGCCGCTGCAGACAAAATCTATGTGGACAAGGCCAGTATTGTCGGGTCCATCGGTGTGCTGATGGATGGTTTCGGCTTTACCGGCACGATGCAGAAGCTGGGGGTGGAACGCCGCTTGCTGACTGCAGGCGCAAACAAGGGCTTTCTTGATCCGTTTTCCCCTGAAAACCCACAACAAGTCGCTTATGCCCAAGCCATGCTGGAAGAAATTCACCAGCAATTTATCAAGGCCGTGCGTGATGGGCGGGGCAGCCGCTTGAAAGAAACGCCAGATATGTTCAGCGGCCTGGTGTGGAGCGGCCAGAAAAGTATCGAGTTGGGCTTGACCGATGCGCTGGGCAGTACTGACTATGTTGCACGCAACGTAATCAAGGCCAAGGATATCGTTGATTTTACACCGCAGGAAGGCTTTGCCAATCGTTTCGCCAAGCGCTTTGGCGTGGCCATGGGCAAGAGCATGAATCCCCTGGCATGGTCGGGTAGTGTATTGCGTTGATACCCCGCGATGTCTATCAGCCGATTGCATGTGTCCAGCATGAGCGGCTGGAATTTGCTGTGCTGCGACGGATTCCTTTATGGCTCCGCTACCTGGCGGAGGATGGCCGGGTGCATGAAGCTTTGGTCATGCCGCTGGACGTGCAAACCCGGCAATCAGGTGAATGGTTAATGTTGCGTTACGCTGACGGCAGTACCGGTGAATTGCGGCTTGACCAGCTCCAGCATTTTGAGGAGCGCCCGTCTGCGGGGGTTCCGGATAACATCTGATTCAATAATCTGACTGAAATCGTAAGGCAGCATACCCTTTCCGTGTCCACTCCCGAACAACTTGCCCGTTTCCTCGCTGAAGTTGAACGCCGTGCTTATCGACATGCGGCCTATACCGTTCGCGATGATCAGGCAGCGCTGGACATCGTGCAGGATGCCATGCTCAAACTGGCGGAAAAGTATCTTGACCGGCCTGCCGAAGAGTATCCGATGCTTTTTCAGCGTATTTTGCAAAACACCATACGGGATTATTTCCGTCGCCAGAAAGTGCGCAACTTCTGGACCACGGCAATGTCTTTTGTGTTGCCTGGCCAAGACGATCATGCTGACGATGGAGATGCAATTGAACACCTGCAGCTGACTTCCGAGTCGGATGATCCAGCCAGCCAGGCCGATACAACCCAGAGATTGGCGATTATCCAGGAAGCGCTGGAAAAATTGCCGGCACGTCAACGTGAAGCCTTCCTGCTGCGTTACTGGGAAGAGATGGATACCGCAGAAACTGCGACGATCATGGGTTGTTCCGAAGGTAGCGTGAAAACGCACTGTTCACGGGCCGTCCAGGCGCTTTCCAAGTACCTGGAGAGCAAGGAAATAACGCTATGAATGAAGAAAATTTCTCAAAAAAAGTGATCCACTGGGTGGATGCAGATATCGACAATATTCGCCCTGAGGTGACCCAACGTCTGCTTCATGCACGCGAGCTTGCTGTCGCCCGTGCGCAGCAGCGTCACGCTGCCAGCTTTGGCCTCTCCGGTAACGCCCTGCATCGTGCATCATGGTTTTCTAACCACCGGACAGCCGTTGTCGGCGTGTTACTGGTGATAGTGTTGGCAGCGGTTACCGGAATATGGCAGATAGTTCCCAGACAGCAGGAAGATGATGTTTCCCAGATTGATGCAGCGTTGCTGACTGACGATCTACCTGTGCATGCGTATCTTGATAATAGCTTCGTACAATGGATCAAAAACCCTTCCGAGCAGTAGTGTTTTGCTTGCTATTGGCACTGTCGTCCGTCTGTTTTGCGGGAGGCAGGAACAATGCGACAGAATGGCGCGAGCTCACTCCCACACAGCAGCAGATTCTTGCGCCTTTGGTATCACAATGGGATGGTATGACCGTGTTGCAACGTTCCCGGTTGATTGCGGTCGCTAAACAATACCCCAAAATGACACCCGAGGCGCGCTTGCGATTTCAGAAGCGTATCAAAGCCTGGGCTTTGCTTACTCGTGAACAACGCGAAGAAGCGCGCGAAAACTATCGCAGGCTAAAGCGTTTGCCGAAAAAGCAGCGTGAAGCCATTAAACAGCGTTGGGAAGCAAAACAGCAGACCCATCTGCCGGCGGCAGAGCCGACAACACCCGCAAAGCCTGATGTGATGCCGGCTCTGGCATCGCCTATTCAGCCTTCTTGATCATCTGGCGCCAGGTTAGATGGGCGCCTGCCAGGTGAGTACATCCAGACCCTCCTGCGCCAGCATGCGTATCAGCGCAATCATCGGTAGACCGATCAGCGCATTCGGGTCTTCGCCTTCAAGTTTTTCAATCACCGCAATGCCCAGACTTTCGATGCGTGCGCTGCCAGCACAGTTGTAGGGCTGATCCTTGCGCAGATAGGCTTCAATTTGCGCATCGCTAAGTTCACGAAAATGGACCGTGGTCGGCACGGACGTGGTGTGCATGCTGCCGCTGGCGCTGTTGTAGAGGGAGAGCGCGGAATGAAACACGACGCTTTTACCGCACATCAGGCGTAATTGCGCGACTGCTTTTTCGTGAGTACCGGGTTTGCCGATCTGTTGGCCATCCACCGTAGCAACCTGATCCGAGCCAATAATGAGCGCATGTGGATAGGCCGTCTGCACGGCCTTGGCTTTGAGTTGTGACAGGCGCAACGCAGTCGCCTCGGGCGTCTCATTAAGCAGTGGCGTTTCGTCTACCTCGGGTGCAATCACTGCAAACGGTATTTGCAGACGCGACAACAACTCACGTCGATATGGCGATGTGGAGGCGAGCACCAGCGGTAATGAATTCAAGGCGGGTAACTTATTCCGGCTGGATTTCCAGAAGCGCTTGATCAGGGGTGACAGTATCTCCCTTGGTCACGTACAGGGCTATCACGGTACCTGAAATCGAAGCCTGAATTTCATTTTCCATTTTCATGGCCTCAATCACCAGTACAGGGTCGCCTGCCTTGACCTTCTGACCGGTGGAAACCATTACATCCACGATGTTGCCGGGCATTGCAGTTGTGACATGGCCAACGTGGCTGGGACGCGGACGTCCCCCGCTCGATGTTTTCTTGTTGGTTCCTGAGTCGGATTTGGGTGAGTGACTGCTGCCGCTGGAAGTGACTTCGATTTCGTTCAAGGCCTCAACCAGAACTTCCTCGGTCACACCGTCTACGGATACATAATAAGGGCGCTCTGCCTGCCCGGCGTGGCCGGTGCCAGTAAGCCGGATATGATAGGTTTCGCCGTGCAGGGTAATGCGGAATTCGTCTGCTGCCGAGCGCGTGGTGGCTGCGGCGTTTTTGGCCTCAACAGGAAGTAGTGCTTCAGCCGCCAAGGTACCCGCGTTGCGCTCTTGCAGGAACGTGCGCCCAAGATCTGGAAACATGGCATAGGTGAGTGCGTCTTCTTCCGTTCTCGACAAATCCTCGATTTCACCACGCAGTTTTTCCAGTTCGTCCGGGATCAGGTCAGCAGGACGACAGGTAATAACTTCCTGATTGCCGATGGCAAGACTGCGTACCTGCTCGTTGACTTTGCCCGGCGCCTGTCCATATCGACCTTGCAGGTAAGATTTTACTTCGTTGGTGATGGTTTTGTAGCGTCCACCAGTGAGCACATTGATAACAGCCTGGCTGCCAACGATCTGGGAAGTTGGCGTAACCAGCGGAGGGTACCCCAGATCTTCGCGTACACGCGGGATCTCCAGGAGTACCTCATCCATGCGGTCCAGCGAGCCTTGTTCCTTGAGCTGGTTGGACAGGTTGGAAATCATTCCACCCGGCACCTGGCTGATCAGCACACGCGGATCTACGCCGGTGAAAGCACTTTCAAACTGCCAGTACAGTTTGCGTACTTCGCGGAAATAAGCAGCGATCTCTTCCAGCAAGGCGAGGTTGAGGCCCGTGTCGTATTCGGTGCCAGCCAGTGCTGCAACCATGCTTTCGGTGGTGGGGTGGCTGGCGCCTTCCGAGAAAGCGGAGATGCAGGTATCAATGATGGTTGCGCCGGCTTCGACGGCTTTCAAATGCGCCATGCTGGCCAGGCCCGACGTGGCATGGCTGTGGGTATGAACCGGCAGGTGGGTTGCTTCACGTACGGCCTTGACCAGTTCGAAGGCGGCGGTGGGCGTCAGCAAGCCCGCCATGTCCTTGATTGCAATCGTGTCACAGCCGAGTTCGGCAAGACCTCTGGCCAGTTCGACAAAGTGCGGGATATTGTGCACCGGACTGGTGGTGTAGGAAATTGCACCTTCGGCGTGTTTCCCCGCCTTTTTTACGGCTTCAATCGATACTTGCATGTTGCGCAGGTCATTCATCGCATCGAATATGCGGAACACGTCCACCCCGTTGTCTGCAGACTTCTGTACAAAGGCGCGCACTACATCGTCGGCATAGTGCCGGTAACCGAGCAGATTCTGCCCGCGCAGCAACATTTGTATGGGGGTATTGGGCAACGCCTTGCGCAGTTTTTTGAGCCTTTCCCAAGGGTCTTCTCTGAGAAAACGCACGCAGGTGTCAAAAGTGGCGCCACCCCAGGCTTCCAGCGACCAGAAACCCACGCTGTCGAGTTTGGCGCAAATGGGCAGCATGTGCTCGGTGCGCATGCGGGTGGCAATGAGGGATTGGGGGCCGTCGCGCAGGACGAGATCGGAAATGAATACTTTTGGCATTGTTCAGTGCAGTCTTGTTGGTTGAACGAATTACAATCCGTTATGGGCAGCGATGGCAGCCGAAATGGCTGCTGCGATCATTTCGGGTGGCTGACGTACTGCATAGTTTATCAGTTCAGGGTGTGTATCCACGAACGAGGTGTTAAAGCGGCCGCTGCGGAAATCCGGATTCTTCAGGATTTCCAGATAATACGGAATGGTGGTTTTTACCCCGTATACCACCATGTCAGTGAGGGCGCGGCGACCGCGCTCCATTACGCTTTCCCAGTTCAAATTCCATACGGTGAGTTTGGCGCACATGGAATCATAGTATGGGGGAATGACATAGCCGCTATACATGGCGGCGTCAGTACGCACCCCAGGGCCACCCGGTGCGTAATAACGGGTTATGCGGCCAAAGCTGGGCAGAAAAGCATTTTTTGGATCTTCCGCATTGATCCGGAACTCCATGGCAAAACCGCGGTAATGTACGTCTTCCTGCTTGTACTGGAGAGGATGTCCGGCAGCGATGCGGATTTGTTCTTGTACAATATCCACCCCAGTGATGGCCTCGGTAATCGTGTGTTCAACCTGTAGCCGGGTATTCATTTCCATGAAGTAGAACTGATTGTCCGAATCCAGCAAAAACTCGACAGTACCGGCATTGGTGTACCCCACAGCCCGGGCAGCCCGTACTGCAAGTTTGCCAATATATTGACGTTGCGCTTCGGTGAGTTGGGGTGAAGGTGCGATCTCAATGAGTTTCTGGTTGCGACGCTGAATTGAGCAGTCGCGTTCGAACAGATGAATGGTATTGCCGTGCGTATCTGCCATGATCTGGACTTCAATGTGCTTGGGGTTCACCACACATTTTTCCAGAAATATTTCGGGTTTTCCGAATGCTTTGCCAGCTTCGGACACTACGCGATCATAATTTTTCAACAACTCGGCTTCTGAATCGCAGCGGCGAATGCCACGGCCGCCGCCGCCATTGGTTGCCTTGAGCATCACGGGGTAGCCAATGCTTTTGGCTAAGGTGCGGGCTTCCTCCACATTTTCCAGATTGTGATCGCTGCCGGGTATGACGGGGATGCCTGCCTTGATCATGGCCTTGCGCGCTTCGATCTTGTCGCCCATCATTCGAATCACTTCTGCCTTTGGGCCGATGAACTTGATCCCACGGCGTGCGCAGATTTCGGCAATTACCGGATTTTCAGATAAGAAGCCATAGCCGGGATGAAGTGCATCGCAACCACTCGCCACAGCAAGATTGACGATATTGTGCGCATTTAGATAACCCTGTACCGGGTCAGAGCCGATGTTGTAGGCCTTGTCGGCTTTTTTGACATGGAGCGCATGGCGGTCTGCATCTGTATAGATAGCCACGGAAGTAATATTCAATTCCGAGCATGCCCGTACGATACGAACGGCGATTTCGCCACGATTGGCTATGAGGATTTTCTTGATCACGCGGCGAAGCCTTATTTTGACAACACAAGACGAAAATTATATCATGCGCGCCTTATGTCGGAACAGACGCACATTGACTGTCTTGCGTTTGCGCGGGGCTCTGGAGTGATGGAAAGCGTCGTTGCGGTGCGTGATTTTACACGTCTATGCGAATCTCTGGCGGACAGTACTGGCGAAATTCATTATCGAATCGAAACGGGTTTAATCGTGTCGGGCCGGGCGTTCATGAAGCTGGAAGCAAGCGGCAAGCTCCAGTTGCAATGCCAGCGTTGCATGCAGGGTTTTGGTTGGCAATTGGCAGCCAGTAGCCATGTATATATAGCGCGTAATGTGGCGGAACTGGATTTGTGGGATCGTCAGGCCGAAGGCTTGGAAGAGGCGGTGCTTGCAGATGGCCAATTTGACTGGTTTGCGTGGTTGGAGGACGAGATTTTATTGACGCTTCCGGCAGTTCCAGTGCATTCCACCGAAGCGTGCCCGACAGATCAAATTGTACCGCAGGCGTGTAAGCCTAACCCTTTTGCTATGCTGGCAACTTTGAAGCAGCATCAAAAATTGAAATCTTGATTGGAGTACTAAAATGGCAGTTCAGCAGAATAAAAAATCCCCGTCCAAGCGCGGCATGCATCGCTCGCACGACTTCCTGACCAATCCGCCTCTGGCGATTGAGCCGACTACTGGCGAAGTCCATTTGCGTCATCACATCAGCCCTAACGGTTTTTATCGTGGGCGTAAAGTGGTGCGTAGCAAGGACGAATAAGTCTTCGCAGAATCCACTCTGTGCAATTTATTTGCGTCACGACGTGTGAGTTGGCTTTCCTGTTGATGTCAATATCAGCACATTCAATGTTGCAACGTTTGGACGCAATCCCCGAATCATGAGAGATGTTACCGTGGCCATCGATGCCATGGGAGGTGACCATGGCCCACATGTCACTATCCCCGCCGCATTGAAGTGCCTTGCGCGTGATCCGGAACTGAATATTGTTCTGGTAGGCCTGCAGGATGTTGTCGAGGCCGAATTGCGTATGCGGCGCGGTAAAACAAGCTCACGGCTGCGTATCCACCCCGCCACTGAAGTCGTTGCCATGGACGAGTCACCGGCTCTCGCCATGCGCAACAAAAAAGACTCTTCCATGCGCGTCGCGATTGACCTGGTTAAGAGCGGCGAGGCGAACGCCTGCGTGTCAGCCGGAAATACCGGCGCCCTCATGGCCACCGCGCGCTTTGTTCTGAAAATGCTGCCCGGTATTGAACGTCCTGCAATAGCCGCCGAAATGCCCACTGTTAAAGGCCATACTTACGTGCTGGATATGGGAGCAAACGTGGATTGCAGTGCCGAACATTTGCTGCAATTCGGCATTATGGGCGCCATGCTGGTGTCAGCACTTGAACAGAGTGAAGCACCCAGTGTGGGGCTGCTCAATGTAGGCGAAGAAGAAATCAAGGGTAACGAAATCGTCAAGCAGGCGGCAGATTTATTGCGTAGTAGTGGTTTGAATTTTTACGGTAATGTGGAAGGAAACGATATTTTCAAAGGCACAACGGATGTCGTGGTCTGCGATGGATTTGTCGGAAATATCGCCCTTAAAAGCTCTGAGGGGCTGGCAAAAATGATCGCAACCATGTTGCGGGAAGAATTCAAGCGCAACATGTTTACGCGTATGGCCGGATTCATCGCCTTGCCGGTGCTGAACGCTTTTAAAAAACGGGTTGATCCACGTCGCTACAATGGCGCCACCCTGCTTGGTTTGCGCGGCATCGTGATCAAAAGCCACGGCGGCGCCGACCGATTTGCTTTCGAGCATGCGATAGAACAGGCGGTACGCGAAGTGCGCAGTGGCGTGTTAAACCGTATCACTCAACAAATGGCCACGCTGCATAAGGAAGTCGCCTAAATGTATTCCAGGATCTCCGGTACGGGGAGCTATCTGCCGGAGCGTGTCCTTACCAATGCCGATCTGGAGAAAATGGTTGATACTTCAGATCAGTGGATAGTGGAACGTACCGGTATTCGCGAGCGCCATCTTGCCGCCGAGCATGAAACGACCAGTGACATGGCTGTCGCGGCAGCGCGTCAGGCAATCAGGGCAGCAGGGATTGATTCGGCGGAAATCGATCTGGTCATCGTCGCAACCACTACCCCGGATCTGGTATTCCCGAGTACTGCCTGCCTGGTGCAAAACAAACTGGGTATGAGCAACGGAAGCGCGGCGTTTGATGTGCAAGCCGTTTGCAGCGGCTTCGTTTATGCCTTGTCCATCGCCGACAATTTTATCCGTGCAGGCCAGGCGCGACGCGCCTTGGTCATTGGCGCCGAGACGCTGTCGCGGATCACTGACTGGAACGACCGCGGAAATTGCATACTGTGGGGGGACGGTGCGGGTGCAATCATTCTTGAAGCCAGCGAGACTCCGGGCATTATCTCCAGCCACTTGCATGCCGATGGCCGTTACAAGGATCTGCTGCACGTGAATGGTGGAGTCTCGGCAGGATATGCAGATGCCAAGCCCACTATGCAGATGCAAGGCAATGCGGTTTTCAAAATGGCTGTCAATACCCTTGACGCAATTGTGGATGAAACATTGGCTGCCAATAATTTGCAAAAATCCGACATCAATTGGCTGGTGCCGCACCAGGCCAATATTCGTATTATCCAGGCCACTGCCAAAAAGCTCGGTATGAGTATGGACAATGTTGTGGTGACGGTAGATCGCCACGGTAATACTTCGGCAGCCTCCATCCCGCTGGCACTGGATACGGCGGTGCGCGACGGACGCATCCAGGCAGGTGAAATTGTTCTGATGGAGGCTTTCGGTGGTGGTTTCACCTGGGGCTCTGTTCTTGTTAAATGGTCTTAGCTAATCAATTCAGTTATTTGATTTATCGATGAAATTATCATTTGTTTTTCCGGGTCAGGGATCCCAGTCGGTAGGCATGGTGCAAGGCTTTGACAGCCTGCCTATCGTACGCGAAACATTTGCAGAAGCTGCGGATATATTGGGTGTGGATATCTGGCAAATGGTCAACTCCGGTACAGCCGAGCAGCTGGGCATGACTGTGAATACACAACCGGTGATGCTTGCTGCCGGAGTAGCTACTTATCGTGCCTGGCTTGATCAAGGTGGGTTGGCGCCGGAAGTCATGGCCGGGCATAGCCTGGGCGAGTATTCCGCATTGGTGGCGGCTGGCGCGTTGTCGTTCGCGGATGCTTTGCCGCTGGTGCGGTTACGAGCTGAAATCATGCAGAGCGCGGTTGCAGAAGGTGTGGGGGCCATGGCAGCCATCCTCGGGCTGGACGACGAGGTAGTGCGCGGCGTGTGCACGGAAGCGGCACAATCTGAGGTGCTGGAACCGGTTAACTTCAATTCGCCTGGGCAAGTGGTCATTGCAGGCAATAAGGCCGCTGTTGAGCGAGGCATGACGCTGGCTAAGGAAAAAGGCGCCAAGCGCGCCTTGTTGCTGCCAGTTTCGGTACCTTCGCACTGCACGTTGATGCGCCCGGCTGCAGTGCAACTTGCTGCGTACCTTGAATCCGTGACTATCCACTCTCCGCGCATATCTGTCCTGCACAACGCAGATGTAATGGCTTATAGTGAACCGGCACTGATTCGCAGCGCATTGGCTCGCCAGCTTTATAATCCGGTACGTTGGGTAGAAACCATATGCGCTATGGCCGCTCAGGGCGTAACGCATAGCGTTGAGTGCGGACCGGGAAAAGTACTGGCCGGTCTCAATAAACGCATTGACAATAGCATTCAGGTTTACGCGCTGACCAGCGTGGATGCGATCAACGAGATCAAATCCGTATTGGCTGGATAGGAGAAACCATGGCTCAGGGAAAAATTGCATTAGTTACTGGCGCAAGCCGGGGTATAGGTAAAGCCATCGCACTGGAGCTGGGCAAACAAGGGGCGATTGTTGTCGGCACAGCGACCAGCGAAACGGGAGCTCAGGCGATCAGCGATTACTTGCAGCAGTCCGCACTGCAAGGTGCGGGGGTGGTGCTGCAAGTGACCGATGCCGAGAGCATCAATTCAGCGCTGGAACAGATTCAGCAACGCTTCGGTGAAATTGCCATTCTGGTCAATAATGCAGGCATCACCCGCGATAATCTGCTTATGCGGATGAAAGATGAGGAATGGGATGATGTGATTGCAACCAACCTCGGGTCGGTATTCAGGCTGTCGCGGGCGGTACTTCGTGCCATGATGAAAGCGCGTTATGGTCGTATCATCAATATTGCCTCGGTAGTTGGCGCCATGGGTAATGCGGGACAAACCAACTATTCGGCAACCAAGGCAGGGTTGGTCGGATTTTCCAAATCCTTGGCGCGTGAAGTGGGTAGTCGTAACATCACGGTTAACTGCGTATCCCCCGGCTTTATCGATACGGATATGACGCGTGCCCTGCCGGAAGCACAGCGCGATGCGCTGCTGACGCATATTCCCCTCGGACGTTTGGGGCAGGTGGCGGATATTGCGCATGCAGTGGGTTTCTTGGCTTCCGGAGCGGCAGGATACATAACGGGTGCCAACTTGCATGTGAATGGCGGTATGTACATGGAGTGAGCGGTTTCAGCAATGGCCCGATGGCCTGTGCGGTACCGTTCCAATTTGGGTAATGCTGGCAAGTTTGTTAGAATGCCAGCGCTTTTTGTTTAATACTTGGGAGTATCTAGATGGACAATATCGAACAGCGTGTCAAGAAAATCGTCGCAGAACAACTGGGCGTAAATGAAGCGGATGTTAAAACCGAATCTTCCTTTGTCGATGATTTGGGTGCAGATTCGCTGGATACAGTTGAATTGGTCATGGCGCTTGAAGAAGAATTCGAGTGTGAAATCCCTGACGAAGAAGCTGAAAAAATCACCACCGTCAAATTGGCCATTGATTACATCAATAGCCATCTCGCCAAATAATTTACCAGAGTCTCGCGGAGTCGTTATTGTCCAAGCGTAGAGTAGTGATTACCGGTCTGGGGATTGTGTCCCCGGTCGGCATAGGCCTCCAGGAATCCTGGGGTAATATCCTGGCGGGTAAATCCGGTATTACCCGTATCACCCGTTTCGACCCCACGCTGTTTGCTTGCCAAATTGCCGGGGACGTCAAGAATTTCGATGTGGGTCAATATCTTAATCCCAAAGATGCCCGCCGCATGGATGTCTTCATCCAATATGGCATGGTTGCTGCCATCGAAGCGGTCAAAGATGCCGGATTGGAAGTTACAGAGGAAAACGCCGAGCGTATTGGCGTAAATATCGGTTCGGGGATTGGCGGTTTGCCGCTGATCGAGGAAACGCACAATATCTATCTAGCAGGCGGCCCCCGCAAGATTTCACCGTTTTTTATACCGGCTTCGATTATCAATATGATCGCAGGCAACCTGTCCATTCTGTATGGATTCAAGGGCCCGAATCTGGCAATGGTCACCGCCTGTAGCACGGCTACCCATTGTATCGGTGATTCCGCCCGCATGATCGAGTATGGCGATGCGGATGTGATGGTCGCGGGCGGGGCGGAATCGGCGATCAGCCCCCTGGGCATGGGAGGATTTGCAGCCGCGCGTGCCTTGTCCACGCGTAACGATGATCCGGCCACCTCAAGTCGCCCTTGGGACAAGGGGCGTGACGGCTTCGTCATGGGGGAGGGTGCAGGTATTCTGGTGCTGGAGGAATACGGACACGCCAAGGCGCGCGGCGCAAAAATCTATGCTGAAGTCGCCGGTTTCGGCATGAGTGGCGATGCCTACCATATGACTGCCCCGGTAGAAAATGGCGAGGGCGCAGCACGCTGCATGCGCAATGCACTGAAAAACGCAGGTTTGAATGCCGACCAAGTGGATTATATCAATGCTCACGGCACGTCCACGCCGCTGGGTGACTTGGCCGAAACCATGGCTGTAAAGCGCGCCTTGGGCGATCATGCTTACAAAGCAGCAATCAGTTCAACCAAATCCATGACCGGGCATCTGCTGGGTGCAGCGGGCGGAGTAGAGGCTGTATTTTCTGCGCTGAGCGTACATGAACAGGTCGCGCCACCCACGATCAATATTTTTGATCAGGACGAAGCCTGTGACCTGGACTATGTGCCGAATACAGCCCGGCAGATGAAAATTGACGTGGCGTTGTCGAACTCGTTTGGTTTTGGCGGTACCAACGGCACGCTGGTGTTTCGTAAAGTCTAACCCAGGCGCTGGGCTGCAGCGCTTATCCTTGTGCCTGTTCTTTTACTTCCCGGCAGCGCCGATTTGTTAAGTCTTCATCAGGCCGACCCACAGCGCTATTCGGTGCTGCTGGAAACGGCGTCTGGTGACGGCTGGGATATCCTGCTGGCTTTTCCGCAACAAACTCTGTTATTCAAGAACGGTGAAGCTCAACAGTGTCTGGGTCAACTGGATGCTGCATGGCAAGCAGCACGCTGTGTGGCGGACCCGGCTATTGGGCACTTGCCGTTCCGTGGCGGCTGGTTTCTCTATCTGGGTTATGAACTATTGGAGGGATTGGAGCCCACGGTACCTCCCCGCTCAGCCGATACCGATTTTCCTCTTGCTGCGATCATCCGGATGCCTGCCGCTGTGATGGTGAATCGCCGCAGCGGAGAAACCTGGCTGTTTGCCGAGGCTGATTATGCGAGCTTTCTGGATACTTTGAAGGACGATCTGGCTGGGTTGCCACCTGTCAGCGACATTCCCGTCACGCTTCTCGATCTGCAGGAAGCTCCTGAACAGGATTTCCTTGAAGGGGTAAGGCATATCCAGCAGTACATCCGTGCCGGGGATGTGTTCCAGGTCAATTTGTCGCGTCGCTGGCATGGCCGCGTACAAAGCAAAGCACCCGCGGTGTCCCTGTATCAGGCACTGCGTCGCAGCAACCCGGCGCCATTTTCCGGATTGGCGCACCTTACTCCAGAACATACCATTGTCAGTTCCTCACCCGAACGTCTGGTACAGGTGCAGGCAGGCATGGCGCACACCAGACCCATCGCAGGCACTCATCCGCGCCACAGCGACCATCAACAGGATGCACAAACCCGCGCTGAGCTGGTCGCTCACCCCAAAGAGCGGGCTGAACATGTGATGCTGGTAGATCTTGAGCGCAATGACCTGGGTCGAGTATGTGTGCCGGGTAGCGTGCGGGTAGCCGAACTGATGGCGGTGACCAGCTACACTTATGTTCACCATATCGAATCGACGGTTGTAGGCAGGCTGCGCGCCGGGATCACGCCAGTACAGGTCATTCGTGCCCTGTTTCCAGGTGGCACTATTACCGGATGTCCTAAAGTACGCACCATGCAAATCATCCGCGAACTCGAAGCCACGCCGCGCTATGCCTATACCGGCAGTATGGGTTATCTGAACCGGGATGGAGACATGGATTTGAATATCCTGATTCGTACCATCATGGTGACAGGGGAGCATATCGGCTTCTCGGCGGGTGCAGGTATCGTGGCGGATTCTGATCCGATAGCCGAACTCAACGAAACGCGTGCCAAGGCCAAGGGCTTGCTGCGGGCGCTGGGATTAGCCGGATGATTCTGGTGAATGGCGTGAAAACCGGCATGCTGGATGCACTGGATCGCGGGCTGGCTTATGGCGACGGCATATTCCGCACACTGCTGTTGCGCGATGGCAGGGCTGTGGCATGGGCACGCCAATATGCGAAAATTGTTGCAGATTGTGGACGACTGGATTTACCTGTGCCAGCGCAGGCAGCACTGGAAGCGGATTTGGCTTGTATCGCCGCGGATACGCGGGATTGCGTGGTCAAGATTATTGTTACCCGAGGTAGCGGAGTGCGTGGTTACGCAGTTGCTGCCGATTTGATTGAGTCACGTACAATTGCGATCAGCAGCCCGATGCCAATTTATCCACGTGACCATGTCGAGCACGGGATTGTTGCCCGTGTCTGCGATTTGCGCCTTGCGCGGCAGCCCGCGCTAGCTGGGGTCAAGCATCTTAACCGGCTGGAAAATGTGCTGGCACGCAGGGAATGGAATGACGCCCAAATTGCCGAAGGTATTCTGCTGGATGCAGCGAATAAAGTAATCGGTGGCACGATGAGTAATTTGTTCATGGTGCGCGGCAATACATTGCTTACTCCGGACCTGTCAGCCTGCGGCATTTGTGGCGTGACTCGCGAGCGCATTCTTGCTGCGGGATCCAGGCTGGACCTGAAAACCGAAATAGGTGAATTTGAACTTAAGGATTTGTACTCAGCGGACGCTGTGATGTTATGTAATAGCGTGATCGGCGTCTGGCAAATTCGTACACTTGCGAATCGGAATTGGCAACCGCATTCCTATGTTCGGATGATACGTACTCTACTGGAACAAGACTTTGATTAAACGTTTGATGGTTTTATTGCTGGTCGCATTGCTGGGGATGGGTGGCTATCTGTTCTGGTATGCACGCACTCCTTTACCGCTGAAATCATTGCCGGCCGAATTTACGCTTAAGCCTGGCAGCAGCATGACTGCAGTGTCGGAGCAGCTGCGTCAGCAGGGCGTGATTGACAGTGCCTGGCAATTCAGATTGCTGGCAAGGGTGCTGGGCGATGCTGCGCGAATCAAAGCTGGACATTACACACTCGGGCGCGCCACCACGCCGGTAGAATTGCTCAGAAAACTGACCCAGGGCGAAGTCAGTTTGCGCGAAATAGTGTTTATCGAAGGTTGGACTTTCCAGCAAATGCGCGAAGCGCTGGATGCCCATCCGGCTCTGCGCCATGACACCACCAATATGAGCGAGGCACAGATACTCACTGCGTTGAAGATTCCAGAAACACACGCCGAGGGGCTGTTTTTTCCTGCCAAGTATTACATTGATCCCGGCAACAGTGACATTTCCATTCTGCGTCGTGCTTATGAAACCATGCAGATGCATCTCGCCAAGGAATGGGCGACGCGCCAGCCTGGGTTGCCTTATGAAAATCCCTATCAGGCGCTGACAATGGCATCCATTATTGAGAAAGAAACCGGTATGGCCAGCGAGCGTCCCTTAATTGCTGCCGTGTTTATCAATCGCTTGCGCAACGGGATGCGCTTGCAAACCGACCCCAGTGTGATCTATGGCCTCGGGGACACTTTTGATGGCAACTTGCACAAGCGCGACCTGCTGGCTGATACACCTTATAACACCTATACCCGCGCAGGTTTGCCCCCTACGCCGATAGCCATGCCGGGCCTCGATTCGATCCATGCCGCACTGAATCCGGCCCCCAGCCAGGCTTTATATTTTGTTGCCAAGGGCAATGGCAGCCATGTTTTTTCAGACAATCTCGAAGAGCACAATCGCGCTGTGATGCGCTATCAAAAAAGCGGAAACTGAGTATGCCATTCATCACGTTGGAAGGAATTGACGGCGCAGGCAAGACCAGCCATCTGTCGTGGCTGGCGGACAAGCTGCGTGCACGTGGAGTTGAAGTGGTGGTTACGCGCGAGCCGGGCGGGACACCGCTGGGTGAAAAGCTGCGCGAAATATTGCTGGCCGAGCCCATGCATGTCGAAACCGAAGCCTTATTGATGTTTGCAGCACGCCGGGAACATCTGGATCGAGTGATACTGCCGGCGTTGGCGCGGGGCGCTTACGTTGTCTCGGATCGATTTACCGATGCCAGCTTTGCCTACCAATGCGGTGGACGCGGCATAGCCGAATCCAGATTGCGAATTCTGGAGGATTGGGTGCAGGCAGGATTGCAGCCGGATTTGACGCTCCTGTTTGATGTGGAAGTCTCGGTAGCGGCCCAGCGACTGGCGGCAAATGCCAGTCTGGATAGATTCGAGCAAGAGCAGCAGGATTTTTTTGAGCGCGTACGGGCCATGTATTTACATCGTGCAGAACAATATCCAGCGCGATTCCGGATAATCAGGACTGATCGCAGTCTGGATGAAATTCGCGCTGCGCTGGACCCTATCATTGCAGCTATTTAAGTCATGAGCGTGCACACATGGAATGATGCGGTCTGGCAACGCTTGTTGCTGTTGCGTAAACAGCTTCCGCATGCATTGCTGTTCCATGGGCGCGCAGGCATCGGTAAATTGGCGCTGGCAGAACGGCTGGTCCAGCTTGCATTGTGCGAGAATCCGCATGCAGACGGCCATGAAGCGTGTGGCGTCTGTCCATCCTGCCATTGGTTGCGCCAGAATAGTCACCCGGATTTTATGAAGCTGCAGCCTGCTGCGCTTGAGGAAAGCGAGCCGCATGCAGAGCTGGCCGAGCGTAAAGGCCCGGCTGCGGGGCAGCATATCAGTGTGGCGCAGGTGCGTGAATTGACGCAATTTGTTCAATTGAGCTCGCATCGTAGCGGTTTGCGCGTCGCGCTGATCCATCCGGCGGAAGCCATGAATGCGGCGGCGGCCAATGCGCTGTTGAAGACCCTGGAAGAGCCGCCGCCGAATATCCTGCTGATTCTGGTCAGCCATCAGTCAAGCCGGCTGTTGCCAACCATACTGAGCCGCTGCCACCAGATTCGTTTTGCTCTGCCCAATCCTGCTGCGGCGCAGTCCTGGTTGACTCAGCAAGGCATACGTGAAGCCGATGTCTGCCTGGCGCAGGCCGGGGGAGCACCCTTGTTGGCGAGCGAGCTGGCGGACGCGGATTATCAGGAACGAAGGTGCGGATTCCTGACCGGGCTGCTTAAAATGAATGCTGCAGATACCCTGCGTATTGCCGAGCATCACTCCAAACAACCGCTGCCAGATATGGTGCACTGGTTGCAGTTGTGGGTGCATGACCTGGCCAGCCTGCGTCTGGCTGGACGCCTGTATTATCAGCTCGATTATGAGCAGGAATTGCGAGGTATGGCGGGGCGTGCTAACTTATCCAAGTTACTGGATTTTCAACGCCGCCTGCAAGCGGCGCGTGCCAGCGTCCAGCATCCACTGGCAGCGCAGATGGTGCTGGAGGATTTGCTGCTGGAATATGCAGGGCTATTTGAATGAATGGAGCAAAGCCATGAGCAATGCAGCGGATAAAACAGCTATCGCCCGTCCCGGGGTGCTGTCCCTGAGTATCAAGGAAAAAACCGCACTATTCGCAGCTTATATGCCTTTTCTCAAGGGAGGAGGAATATTTATTCCAACCACCAAACAATACAAATTGGGCGATGAAGTATTCATGCTGCTGACGCTGATGGAAGACCCCAATAAAATCCCGGTCGCAGGTAAAGTGGTGTGGATTACGCCATCCGGTGCTCATGGCGGAAAGACGCAAGGCATAGGGGTGCAATTCGACAAGAATGAGAGTGGCGTCGCTGCGCGTAACAAAGTGGAAGGCTTGCTGGGCGGATCACTCAAATCGGCGCGTCAGACCCATACCATGTAAATCTGTTTACCCGCATATCCCATCAGGCTGCTGCGTGCAGCCTGCTTTTTTTGGACCCAGTTCATGTTTGTTGACTCGCATTGTCATATTAATTTCCCCGGTTTGGCTGAACAGCAGACCGCCATACTTGCGCGCATGAAGGGGGCTGCAGTCACTCATGCGCTGTGTGTCAGCGTGAATCTGGAGGATTTTCCGCAGGTATTGGCGATGGCTGAAAGCCAGCCAAATGTGTATGCCTCAGTGGGCGTGCATCCTGATCATGAAGGTATTGAAGAGCCCAGTGTGGAAGGTCTGGTCGAGTTTGCGGTGCATCCAAGAATTGTCGCGATTGGAGAAACAGGACTGGATTATTTTCGGCTTACTGGGGATCTGGAATGGCAGCGCGAACGTTTTCGCACCCATATTCGTGCAGCAAAGCAGGCTTGCAAGCCTCTGATTATTCACACTCGTGCGGCAGCGGAGGACACCTTGCGCATTATGGTGGAGGAGGGGGCAGCAGAAATCGGCGGGGTGATGCATTGCTTTACCGAGAGTCTGGAGGTTGCACAACAGGCGATCGCGATGGGGTTTTACATTTCATTTTCCGGCATCGTTACATTCAAGAATGCGCTGGCATTAAAACAGGTGGCGCAGGCCATTCCTCTGGAACAGATGCTGATCGAAACGGATTCGCCTTATCTGGCGCCCGTGCCGCATCGGGGCGAGACCAATGAGCCGGCTTTTGTGCGCCATGTTGCCGAAGAAATTGCGCGGCTGCGGGGAATTTCGGTAGAAGAAGTGGGTGAAATGACCAGCCGCAATTTTTTCCGTTTGTTCAAGGCTGCGGCGTGATCAGCGACCTCGCGCGAGCATTTATAGACGCGGCTCGCAGCCTGCTGCATCCAAAAATGCTGGCTATCGTTCTGTGGCCCATGGTGCTGTCATTGGTGCTGTGGGGGGTATTGGCGTGGTTTTTCTGGGATAACTGGATCAACTTGCTCGGCCACTGGTTGCAGCCGGCGCAGGAGTTTCTCAGCCAACACGATTTTGTCTGGCTGGCCAATGGCATGACGGTGGTACTGCTGGTGCTGCTGGTCATGCCCCTGGCCCTGACCACAGCGCTGTTTATTGCAGCCGTAATGGTCATGCCTATGATGGTACGTCATGTTGCCAGTCGCGATTATCCTGAGCTGGAGCGGCGTCACGGAGGAACATTTGCCGGAAGCATATGGAATGCCCTGATTGCGATAGGCGTATTTTGCGGCTTGTGGCTGCTCTCCCTGCCATTCTGGTTGCTGGCAGGACTGGGCGCGCTGTTCTCACTGCTCCTGACAGCCTATCTGAATCAGCGCCTGTTTCGCTACGATGCGCTGGCAGAGCATGCGAGTCGCGAAGAGTTCCAGCTGATTCTGGAGCAATCCGGAGCGCAACTCTATCTGTTAGGCATGCTGCTGGCCTTGTTGCACTTCGTGCCGGTGATCAATCTGCTATCCCCGGTGTATACCGGACTGGTCTATATCCACTATGGGCTCGGTCAGCTCAAGCGGCTGCGCGCATAGTCCGATCCAAAGCGCTGTGGCAATCAGCCGAAAAACTCTTTGACTTTATCCATGAACGATTTGGCTTTGGGGTTGTGACGCGCACCGTCTTCCAGATTCAAGGCTTCCAGCTCGCGTAACAATTCTTTTTGTCGTTCGGTCAGGCTCACCGGGGTTTCGATCTGCACGTGGCAGAGCAAATCCCCTGGTGCATGGGTGCGCACCCCCTGGATACCTTTACCGCGCAGACGGAATACCTTGCCAGTTTGAGTTTCCGCCGGAATTTTGATTTTGGCATGTCCATCCAGAGTGGGGATTTCGATCTCGCCACCCAGTGCTGCGGTGCTGAAACTGATTGGCATCTCGCAATGCAGATCGTTGTGATCACGCTGGAATACGGAATGTGGCTTGAGGTGGATAACGACATACAAATCCCCGGTTGGCCCACCATTGACTCCGGCCTCACCTTCACCTGACAGACGGATGCGATCGCCTTCGTCTACGCCAGATGGGATACGTACCGAGAGCGTTTTGTGATGTTTGACGCGTCCCACGCCATGGCAGTCAACACAAGGAGTGGCAATGATTTTGCCGCTACCATGGCATTTCGGGCAGGTTTGCTGGATGGAAAAGAAGCCTTGCTGCATGCGAACCTGGCCATGGCCGCCACAGCTTGCGCAAGTCGTGGGCTCGGTACCGGGCTTGGCGCCCGTGCCGTGACAGGTTTCGCATTCTTCCTGAGTGGGGATGCGAATTTTAGTCTCAGTACCACGCGCCGCATCTTCAAGCGATATCTCAAGATTGTATTGCAAGTCTGCGCCACGATAGACATTTGATCGGGCGCGACCACCGCCGAAAATATCCCCGAAGATGTCGCCAAAGGCATCGGCAAAACCCGCTCCGGCACCGCCAAAGCCACCCCCCATCCCAGCGCCTTGCTCGACCCCGGCATGTCCGTATTGATCGTAGGCGGTACGTTTTTGCCCGTCGCTCAGAATTTCATAGGCTGCCTTGGCTTCCTTGAAATGCTCTTCAGCTTTGGGATTATCCGGATTGCGATCCGGATGGTGTTTCATTGCCAGCTTGCGGTAGGCTTTTTTAATTTCTTCTTCACTGGCGTCGCGATTGACACCCAGCACTTCGTAATAATCGCGTTTTGACATATGTTTTCAGCCACAGATACACACAAAGGGCACAGAGTGCTTCACAGATAAACTGTGATCTCTGTGCCCTCTGTGCCGGGGTTAAGAATTATTTGTTGTCTTTGACTTCTTCAAACTCGGCATCCACCACGTCATCATCCGTCTTGGCGCTGGCAGCCTGTGGGCCTGAAGCGGCGGCGCCTGCCTCGGTTTGTTCCTTGGCATACATCTGTTCGGCCAGCTTATGGGAGACTTCACCCAGCGCCTTGGTTTTGGCTTCTATGGTTGCCTTGTCGTTGCCTTTGAGTGCTTCTTCGGCTTCGGCAATGGCAGCCTCAATTTTGGCCTTTTCGTCGGCGCTGACCTTATCGCCAAATTCACCCAGCGATTTTTTCACTGAATGAATCAGGTTGTCGCACTGATTGCGGGTGTCGATCAGCTCGCGCGTCTTATGATCTTCTTCGGCGTGGGCTTCGGCATCCTTCACCATTTTCTGAATTTCAGCTTCGGACAAGCCGGAGCTGGCCTGGATCTTGATCTTGTTTTCCTTGCCGGTCGCCTTGTCCTTGGCCGAAACATGCAGGATACCGTTGGCGTCGATGTCAAAGGTGACCTCAATCTGCGGCATGCCACGCGGGGCAGGGGGGATATCCGACAGATTAAACTGCCCCAGGCTCTTGTTGCCGGAAGCAATTTCCCGCTCACCCTGCAGTACGTGGATGGTCACCGCATTCTGGTTGTCATCGGCGGTCGAAAACACCTGGCTGGCCTTGGTAGGTACGGTGGTGTTTTTCTGGATCAGCTTGGTCATGACGCCGCCCATGGTTTCAATGCCCAGCGACAGCGGGGTGACGTCGAGCAACAGCACGTCCTTCACTTCGCCTTGCAGTACGCCGCCCTGAATGGCAGCGCCTACCGCCACGGCTTCGTCCGGATTCACGTCGCGGCGTGGCTCCTTGCCAAAAAACTCTTTTACCATTTCCTGCACTTTTGGCATGCGGGTCATGCCGCCTACCAGGATTACGTCACCGATGTCGGATACGCTGACACCGGCATCCTTGATAGCCATCTTGCAGGGCGCTATGGTGCGCTGGATCAGCTCTTCCACCAGGCTCTCGAATTTGGCGCGGGTAATCTTTACCGCAAGGTGCTTGGGCCCGGATGCATCGGCGGTGATATAGGGCAGGTTTACCTCGGTCTGCTGTGCGGAAGACAACTCGATTTTGGCTTTCTCGGCAGCTTCTTTCAGGCGTTGCAGCGCAAGCATGTCATTGCGCAAGTCAATGCCCTGTTCTTTTTTGAACTCGTCAGCCAGGTAGTCGATCACGCGCTGGTCGAAATCCTCACCACCGAGGAAAGTATCGCCGTTGGTGGACATTACTTCGAACTGGTGCTCGCCATCGATCTCGGCGATATCGATGATGGAAATGTCGAAAGTACCGCCACCCAGGTCATACACTGCGATTTTTCGGTCGCCTTCTTTTTTGTCCAAACCAAAGGCCAGTGCGGCGGCAGTGGGTTCATTGATGATGCGTTTCACATCCAGGCCGGCAATGCGGCCGGCATCTTTGGTCGCTTGGCGCTGGCTGTCGTTGAAGTAGGCGGGCACCGTAATGACTGCTTCGGTGACGGGCTCGCCGAGATAGTCTTCGGCGGTTTTTTTCATTTTCAGCAGAACTTGTGCGGAGACTTCAGGCGCTGACATTTTCTTGCCGCGCACTTCCACCCAGGCGTCGCCGTTGTCGGCTTTGACGATGGAATAAGGCATCAGGTTGATGTCTTTTTGCACTTCTTTTTCTTCGAAGCGGCGTCCAATCAGGCGCTTGACCGCATACAGGGTGTTTTTCGGGTTGGTCACAGCCTGACGTTTGGCGGCAGCGCCCACCAGGATTTCCCCATCTTCAGCGTAGGCCACGATAGACGGCGTGGTGCGTGCACCTTCGGCGTTTTCGATGACCTTGGGCGTGCCGTTTTCCATGACGGCCACACAGGAGTTGGTGGTGCCCAAGTCAATGCCAATAATTTTTCCCATGATTCGATTCCTTCGTTAAGACGTTAATGTTGTTGTATTAAATAGGGTGGCTAGCGCCAATTTCAAGCACGATTCAGCTATTTTTTGTTTTTGATACGGTAACCAGAGCCGGCCGCACGATACGATCATGCAACTGGTAGCCTTTTTGGAGCACGGTAACGACGGTATTCGACTCGGAATCGGCTTCCACCATGCTGATGGCCTGATGTTTGTGCGGGTCAAATTTTTCGCCGAGCGGATGGATTTCGGTGAGGTTGTATTTGTCGAATGCGGCATTCAGTTGCTTAAGCGTGAGTTCAACGCCGCTTTTCAAATTTTCGATGCTCTGGGCCTCACTGGAGAGAGCAGCTTCCAGACTGTCTTTCACAGCCAGCAACTCGGTAGCAAAGCCATCAATGGCATATTTGTGGGCATTGGCAACATCGTGTTGAGCTCGTTTGCGAATATTGTCGGCTTCGGCTTTGGCACGCAACCAGGCGTCATGATGTTCTTGTGCCAGCAGCTCGGATTGTTTGAGAAGTTCTTCCAGGCTGGGCATGGTTTCTGAAGCGCGTTCGCTTTTGGTTTCAGAGGGGTTTTGTTCTGGCTGAGTCTGATTTTCCTGCTGCATGTTGTTCTGCTCCGTGTTTGACTCCAGCACAAATGCGGGTGAATTGGATAAATTCAATAGCTGGAAAATATTTTTTGTCGATTAAACCGGGACAGGGGGGTAGATGGCTTTATGCCTCTGCGGAAAGCCGCTAGACTTGCAGCAATTTATTGATAAAGAGTGTCTGAAATGAACACGCTATCGGTGCAAGGAAATTCGCAGACAGCTCCAGTACACGCCGCGCTCTCCATGCTGGATCTGGACAAATTCAATGCGGCAGCGCTAGAGAAAACACCATTTGAATACCTGATCCTGCCGGGTTTTTTGCGACAGGAAATGATTGCGGCTATTTCACGTGATTTCCCCAACATTTCCAAGCCGGGCAGTTTCCCCTCGGAGACATTGCAATTCGGAGGCGCATTCCGTGAGTTGCTGGCCGAACTGGAAGGGGATACTTTCCGCCGAGCAGTGGAACAAAAGTTTGGCCTGGATTTGACTGGTCGCCCGACCATCATCACCGTGCGGGGGCATACCGATGAAACGGATGGCCGCATTCACACTGACAGCCGCACCAAAATCATTACCATGCTGATTTATTTCAACGAGGACTGGCATGAATCAGGGGGGCGATTGCGTCTGTTGCGTTCAGGCACGGACCTAGAGGACTATGTCGCCGAAGTGGATCCGAGTATTGGCACGTTACTGGCTTTCCGGCGCAGTGATCATTCCTGGCATGGACACAAGCCTTTTGTAGGACCGCGTCGGGCAATTCAATTGAATTGGGTGGTCAATGAGAAGGTCAAACGGCGTGAGCAAAAACGGCATGGCATTTCGGCTTTCTTCAAAAACCTGTTTGGTGGCAAGGCTTCCGCCGGTTATTGATACGCATGGCAAATAAAGTCTGCTGGGTGCTGTCCACCGGCATTATCGGGATGGACAACCAGTCATTCGGCCTTGCCCATGCGCTGGGGCTGGAAGTGATAAAAAAAACGGTGGTGCCGACCGCACCGTGGAAGTATCTGCCGCCGCAACTATGGATTAGACCGCTGCAGTTTCTGGGCGCGGACAGCGATCGCCTCGCGCCACCCTGGCCGGATGTGGTCGTAGGGACCGGCCGCCTGACGGTCGCACTTTCCATCGCCATTAAACGCGCCAGTGCTGGGCGAACCGTGAATATCCGTATCCAGAATCCCCAGGTTGCATTGCGCCATTTCGATTGGGTCGTCGCACCCTTGCACGATCGCTGCAACGGCGCCAATGTGATCGAAACGCTGGGGGCAGTGAATAGCGTAACGGCGGAACGTTTGCATCGGGCAGCAGAACAATTTGCCCCGCAATTGGCACATCTGCCAAGGCCATTGCTAGGCGTGCTGGTGGGAGGCACCAATCGCAGTGTGCGCATTGATACAACACTTGCCAATGCACTTGCGGACAAGCTCATACACGCTGCGACCGCCCATGGGGCCGGCATTGTGGTTACGCCATCCCGGCGTACCGCGCCGGAGGTAGTGGACGTACTGCGGCAACGCTTGTCGAATGTCTCTTCGGTGATCTGGGATGGCACAGGCGCTAATCCCTACCTGGGTTATCTGGCACTGGCCGATTATCTTGTGGTAACTGCGGATTCGGTCAACATGGCATCAGAAGCATGCTTTACCGGCAAGCCAGTATTTATCGAGGGATTGACTGGCGCCAATAACAAATTTGAACAATTTCACCGAGAATTGCAGGTGCGTGGCTACACACGACCCTTTACCGGTGAATTAGCCGACTGGCATTACCCGCCACTGGATGAAACCAGCCGGGTAGCCAGCTTAATCAAGCAAAGTATGGGATTGAACTAGATGGCGTTAAAAATTGAAACCTTCAGCAATGCCAAGGGCGGCAACAGCTTTTTCAAGGCATTGGGTCACCCGCTTAGCGCACCGCTTGCGGCTGCTTTACTCGACAAGTTGCGGGATAAGGGCAGCGTTGCTGTGTATGACCCATTGGGGATGGCGGAGAGTTTCTGTGAATTTTATGCGCTGGCCGAGCTGGATATTCGGGCGGTGTTTGTGCAGCGCCTGGAAGACATCGGCAAAACCTTGCTGGGCATGCGCGTACAGCCCGTTACCGGGCTGCCGCAAAGCGACGCACGGGTATTGCTGGTCACTGCATTCGACGCATCTCGTCTGGTGGACCATATCCGCCATCTGTTGCCCGCTGGCATGACGGTCATGAGCCTGGATGACATGCGCCTGCCCGATACCATGCTTACCAACCGTCGGCGCTATCTTGATCCGCTCAACTTTGCCACCAACTTCGGCTTTTTGCGGGACGCGGCAGGTCAGCACACCCGCATTGTGACCTGCGATTACTGGTCCGGGCTGGGAGCTGCCAAGCCGCCCACTGTGTGGTTGCGCCTGTTCGACAGCAACGGCGGCGTATTGGCCGAGTGGCAGGAGGAAATCCCCGCGCCCGGTGCCAGCCTGATCGTGGATAGCCGGGAGGTGCGCCGCCGTTTCAATCTCGGCGAATTCACCGGATCGCTGTTCATGCACGTGTTGGGTGTGGCGCGCCACGATGTGGTCAAGTATGCACTG
Organism: Sulfuriferula sp. GW1; assembly: GCF_047300855.1. GTDB lineage: Bacteria > Pseudomonadota > Gammaproteobacteria > Burkholderiales > Sulfuriferulaceae > Sulfuriferula. The sequence goes on along the minus strand of NZ_CP170197.1, from coordinate 1,814,823 downwards.
GATACCTTTGGTGACGATGACACCGTGCTGTCCTGCACCCATGACGCCAATGCCTGGCCATCCGATTTGTTTGCCGGACTACCCGCGCCGCGCGACAATGAGCGTGTGGTCATGTGGATACAAAACAGTCACCCGGTGCCTATACCGGCGGGCGCAGTGGGGCTCAATCTGATGGGGTCTGACGACATTCGTTATGTGGATCAGATGATCCCGGCGTTTGCCTGCTATGCACTCGATGTGGCTGCGCTATTTCCCGAAGCGCGCTGGCCGCAGCAACTGGAAGTACAGGCAGGGCGCCATTTCGTGCGACCACGCTACGAGGTACACGTGACAAACGGGCGCAGCCGCATCGCACACGTTAATGTCGAGCGCAACGATCTTGTCGTCGATCCTGGTATTCCTGCCATGACGACGTATATGGGTAAAGGGTACATCCTGCCTGCCCCAATTTTGCCGACGGCGCTATGGCGCAGCGTTGTACAGCCCACACCGATGTCCACCGCGCAGCGGGATCTGCCGATCGCCGCAATCGTGTATGACGCTTCCGGGGTGGAAACCGCGCGCCACGATTTCGGTTGTCTGCAGCGTAACGAGAGTGTGGAGCTTGATATCAATGCATTGCTGAAGGAGCAGGGCGCCAATCTGCCCAGCGGTTCCGGCCACGTCGAACTGGTTTATGATTTCAGTCACGGCGGCAGCGCCGATGGCTGGCTGCACAGCCTGTTCCGCTACACCCATAACAGTAGCGGCCACATCGCCGAGTCCAGCTTCGGCGCGCATGTATTCAACACCGTGCTCACCTACAAGAACGAACCGCAATCCTACGCCAGCGCACCTCCGGGCCTGAGTACGCGGCTGTTCCTGCGGCTGGGCGATGTGCCGCTGGACACCATGTGTCATCTGATTTATCCAGCTTCCACACCCTGGCATGCGCATTCCGATACCACGCTTAGTTTGTTCAACGGATTGGGTGAGGAAATTGCCCAACAAAAAATCGCCATCCCATGCAGTGGTTCGCTGCACTGGCGCTATTCGGAAATGTTTGATGCGGATCATCGTCGGCAGGCCGGGCAGGGCGCCTACATCATCATTCGCGACGTGACATGCCGCCTGTTCGGATATCACGGCACATTGCACGGCGAGCAGGCGTTTTGTCTGGATCACATGTTCGGATTTTGATTGCAATGACAGCCGATAATCATTTCTGTGACTTGACCGGGCATGCATCCAGCCAGCTGCAAACTTCCGTTTTTTATGAAATCAAGGATATGGCACGCGGCGAGACCGTCACCTTCCTGTTTGCTGAAGATCCGGCCATTATCCTGCACAGCCTCAATTTGCAGTTGCGCAACAACCTGCGCTGGGAATTGAGCGAAGACCCAGGTCAGCATTGGCGTGCAGTGATTCATCGCGCCGAGGATGTGCCGCCAGTGGACGTGCTGGATATGCTCAAGCGCGACCACAAACGGCTGGATGCGATGTTCTCTCAGGTCATCCACCTTACCGATAACGGTCAACTGGAGATGGCCCACGGGTTAATGCGCGCTTTTACCGAGGGTCTGCGCAAGCATCTGCGAGTGGAGCATGACCTGCTGGCGCGGGCCATCCGCACCCCCCCCAATGCCCAGGGTTTTGATCCCAGCGCTGCGATGATGCAGGAACACGACGAAATCCTGAATCAGTCGGTCATGATTGAAGCCGGCTTTGAAGAAGCGGACGCGAGTAGTGCGAGTATAGGGCCTTTGCTGGCCATTCTCGCAGGGTACTTGTCCAAGCATGAGCAACGCGAGGAAGCTACCTTGTTTCCAGTATGGACAGGCGCTTTGAACAAAGCGCCCGAACAGGCGCGCACGGCTCTGTTCAACAAGGTAATGGAGATTTTACAGGACTAGCTGACGGTCAAAGGGCGGGATCCTTTACCGCAAATCCGTGCCCGCGTAGCAGGTTCAAACTTGGATTCAGGCAGGCTTGAATGAACTCGCGTCGCGCCGGATTGTGCCGGGCAATCTCACGCCACTGGTGGCCGGGATTAAGACCGGACAGCTCATAAACATCGGTCTGTGGCAGATAAAAAGTCGTTACGAACTGGCGTATCAATAAATTAACTACTGGGGTCAGCAACTTCTTGTGCCAGGCCGAGGTACGCGCCAGGCTTTGCTCGAGCGCATTGCGCGCATGGGCAATGTGGCGCGCTTCATCAATTACATGCAACGTGCACATCTGCCGAATCAACGGGTCTACGCTGTCATTACCGTGCGTACGGATGTAGCGGTTAAGTTTGTCTGGGACCTCTTCACCTATCGTTACGGCCAGCCAGAATAGCGTGGTATTGATCGGTGCATGGCGACCAAGAAAATCCGCAGTGCGTGGCCGGTTGCGCCATACGCCGGGCAGGCGCAGGCCGCCTTTTTCCATCAACTTGAGAAACATCAGGCTATGCCCGGATTCCTCGCGTATCTCATGCAGGTAGTAAGCGAGCTCCTGTGCCGACTGGGTGTGTCGGAGATTGCGTGACAGGCGTTCCACGAAAATGGCTTCGAGCCACAAGCCTGCCTGAATAAAGCCGGTGAACTCGTATTGCGACAGACGAATGCGGGTGGTTTCCGCTAACTCGTCATATTCGCGCGTTCCAAACAAGGAGATGGCTGTCGGTGGTAGCCAGTACGCTTTGGTGTCCAGCGTCTCCCAATTCAGCCGTTGCAGCGGGTCATGGTAGGGTGAACTGTTGGTGGCGAGTTGTTCCAGCAGTGAGAGTTCGGCATACGCCATGCAAAATGCCTTGTTCAGAACAATATTAACAGTCGCCAATCATACCATTTTTCTTTTGAAGAGGCATTGCAAGACGATAAACACCTTGCTGTTAAACGCCATCTCCGGTATTCTTGCGCCCTTTCTGGGGTTGCACGAAAAGCATTATTTGGCTTCCAGAAAATGATATTCCGGAGAGGTGGATGAGCGGTTTAAGTCGCACGCCTGGAAAGCGTGTTTAGGATAATATCCTAACGCGGGTTCGAATCCCGCCCTCTCCGCCAAATCAAAAGTTATTGCTGAATAAGTTAAACAACACTGTCGCAGAAAAATTCACCGGCTGTTCAGATTACTCCGGTTTGCCGGTATTTTCTTCTATAGAAACTTGTCTTGAGGGTGAAACTGTCGAAATGGCATGCTTGAAAATAGCCTGGCTGACATTGTCATGACCTTTCAGCATTACCATGTACTGATCAAATGATTCGATCTTGCCTACCAGTTTGATGCCATTCACCAGAAACACGGATACAGGCATGTGCTCCTTGCGTAACGCATTCAGGAACTGATCCTGGAGATTTAGTCGGTCTTTGTCACTCATTGCTGCCTCACAATCATTTACCTAAAGAACACTAGCTCGCACGTTAAATCAATGTGTATTCAGCATAGTCGTTTCAATAATTTTTGCATCTGAATATTGTTTCGGAATCATTGGAACAAAAAAGCGCGGCATAGCCGCGCTTCCTCATCCCAGGCGCAAAGACTATTCTACTTTGGCGCTGGCACGCATATCCGCAATTTCTTTTTTGATCATTTCCTGCTCCATTTGCCCGCGCAATTGATCTTTTACTTCATTGAAAGGAGGCAGTTTCAGGTCCCGGATATTGTCTACGCGGATAACATGCCATCCAAATTGGGTATGCACTGGAGTTTTGGTGTATTCGCCTTTTTTCAGTTGCACCATGGCATCGGAAAACTCCTTCACCAGATTGCCGGGGGCAGCCCAACCAATCAGGCCGCCTTTGGCTGCAGAGGAATCCTTGGAATATTTCTTGGCCAAATCCTCGAATTTGGCTTTCTTGCTGTTGAGTTCGGCGATAATTTTCTTGGCCTCAGCTTCATTGTCAACCAGAATGTGGCTGACCTCATATTCTTTGCTACCCATCTGAGCCTTGACCTTGTCATATTGGGCTTTCAGATCAGCTTCGCTTATAGGATGGGTTTTGATGTAATTGGCCAGAAAAGCTTTGGCCAGCATTTCTGTTTTGACCAGATCCAGGCGGGTTTGCATGGTGGGATCTTTATCCAGTCCCATTTTGGTGGCTTGTTGCGCGAGTATCTGGGCGTTGATCAGGCTATCCCGTAATGCGGCGGCAGTCTGTTCGTTGTCTGGCTGGCCTTGCTGAATGCGATCCTGTTTGAGCAGATCATACTGGCTCTGCGGGATCGCTATGCCATTTACGACGGCAACGGGTTTTGAGGAAGCAGCGGTAGAGGAAACTTTCGTATCCGGCTTAGCGGTGGTTTCAGCTGCATTACAGCCGGTCAGAGCAGTCAGCCCTATAACACAAACGGTAGCGGCAGTAATTTTTTTCAATAGCATCTGTTGATCCTTTAGTTAAATTAATCAGGGCGACTATAGTTCTTCTGGTGTGTGCGCAGTGATGCTTAAAGCATGTATGTGATGATGCATTAACTCACCAAGCGCATCGTATACCATACGATGGCGTTCTAGGGTTGTTTTTCCATTAAACGCTGCAGAAACAATATGCAACCTGTAATGCCCACCCCCGCTTCTAGCGCCTGCATGCCCGGCATGTTGTGCACTTTCATCTTCAATATCAAGATGCTCTACTTGCATTAAGGCTAAGCGGTCGTGCATAAGTTCAATCGTACTCATGCAGGCAGGACTTTTTTGAATGGTTTGACGATAACCCGAGCGTAAACACCTGCGATGACATAGGGATCGTCATCAGCCCAAATATTTGCTGCTTCGAGCGAATCAAATTCCGCAACAACCAAACTGCCGGAAAAACCTGCAGAACCCGGATCGATGTTATCGATCGCCGGAAAAGGTCCAGCCAGAAGCAAACGGCCTTCATTTTGCAGTGCTTTTAAGCGTTCAAGATGAGCAGGCCGGGCAGCCATGCGTTGCGCCAGACTGCCGTTGATGTCTTCGCTCATGATTGCGTACCACACGCTATCTATTCCTCGTTATTCATATGTTTGGACAGGATGAGGCTTTGTGCGATGACAAACACCAGCATCATGGCGGTACTGCCGAACAGCTTGAAATCCACCCATATATCGGTGGAAAAACTGTACGCCACATACAAATTCGTTGCGCCCATGACGACGAAAAAAGCCGCCCAACTCAGATTAAGTTTATTCCATACAGTGTCTGGCAGACTGATTTGCTTGGCCATCATCGTACGCATGATGTTTTTTTTGAACAACCAGGAACCGCCCAATAAAACCGCCGCAAACAGCCAGTAGAGTACAGTTGGCTTCCATTTAATAAAGGTTTCATTGTGCAACAATAGCGTTGCACCACCGAACACGACAATAATCGCCAGGCTGATCCACATCATGGGTTCGACCTTTTTGCCGCGCGCCATCACCCAGCCAATTTGTACAAAACTGGCGGCAATGGCAACGCCTGTTGCAACATAGATACCCCCAAATTTATACGCGATGAAAAAAAGCAGGATAGGGAAAAAATCAAACAGAAATTTCATGGTTCAATGCCTTGTAGCCCAGCGTTTAAAGTAATCTTGCATCAGTTCGCGTACTTCCGCGCCATATACCTCTTTTTGGGCCTGTTGCAGCCCTTGCTCGAAAAATTCGGGGCAATCCTCAGGTAAATTTCGTCCCAGCGTATCGAAGGCTTTTGCCATTAATTCTTTATCCTGGGTGCGTGTGGCAACAATAGCGTAATTGAAATTGAGAATGCGCCAGGGACGGGCCGTATCGTTTTTTTCCAGATCGCTTTTGATAGCAGGCGCGGCATGTTCGATTACATCACCAATTACTTCACACATGGCTTTGAGCGTAGGCACGTCCTGCGTCAGATTGGCACTGGCAGCCAGGCTGTTGACGAGGGGTTCCAGCGTGCGCAATTCACCGTCATGCCGGATTATCCAATGAGCCACGGCCAGCGCCGTTTTTTCCAGGTCCATTTTCGATTTGGGCAATCTCAATCGTTCCGCCCAGTAAGCCAGGTCCATCAAGAATCCGATGGCGTGATCTCCAAGCTGGCTTACGTCGTCATAAGGTAGCGGGCCGGTTTCACCATATTCATTATCCAGTTTATCGAACACATACAGGAATTGCTCGATCGCTTCTCCCAGTTGATCGGGAGTCACTTGACTGCCTGCCTGTATGCCGGATTCGGAAAAGGATTGCAGCACGAGATTGTTTGCCTCAGCAAAACTGGTGCGGATTTCCGCAGGGATAGGCATAGATAAGGACGTATCGGGATAGTGGGGGAGTGCGTATTTTGCTATGATTTGCCTGTATTTCACAAGTCACCTGCCATGCCTGAACAAAATTTCGATTTGCATTGCCATTCCAATGTCTCCGACGGCACGTTGCCGCCGGCCGAATTGGTCGCGCGCGCTGCCGCCCAGGGGGTAACGGTATTGTCTCTCACTGATCATGATGACGTTGCCGGCCTTGAAGCCGCGCGTGCGGCGGCGCTGGAGCATGGTATCCAACTGGTGAACGGTGTGGAAATTTCCGTGACCTGGGGTAGTCATACCCTGCACATCGTCGGGCTGCATATCGATCCGGTTCACCCCGTATTGAGTGCGGGGCTCGAAGGTATACGTTACGGGCGCGGCGAACGCGCCGCGAAAATGGCTGCTCAGCTTGATAAAGCGGGGGTCAAAGACAGCTTGCAAGGCGCTTATCAACATGCGGGTAACAAAAATTTGATTGGCCGTATGCATTTTGCGCGCTACCTGGTGGCGCAAGGTATCGTCAAGGATGTGCGTACCGTATTCAAGAAGTATCTGGTAAAGGGCAAGCCAGGCTATGTCAGCCACCAATGGGCAAGCCTGGCAGAAGCAGTAAGCTGGATTGTGGCGAGCGGTGGTCAAGCGGTCATTGCGCACCCAGGCCGCTATCAGATGGGTAGCGGTAAAATGCATGAACTTCTGGAAGAATTCAGGAATCTGGGTGGTGTGGGCATAGAGGTGGTGACCGGCAGCCACACGCCAGAGCAATACCCGCAATATGCCAAGCTTGCGCAAAAATTCGGTTTATTGTCCTCGCGTGGCTCGGATTTTCATGCCCCCGGTGAAGGTTATCGTGACATCGGGCGTCTGCCCGCATTACCTGAGTTGTGCACCCCTATCTGGCATGACTGGGCGGTCGGTTAAGCGATGGCGCAGTATTTTACGTTGCACCCGGATACCCCGCAGCCACGCCTTATTAAACAGGCTGTGGCGATTTTGCGTGATGGCGGCGTGATTGCTTTTCCTACCGACTCAAGCTACGCACTGGGTTGCCACTTGGGTGACAAGGCTGCGCAGGATCGTATCCGCGCCATTCGTGAAGTTGACGACAAACATCATTTCACTCTGATGTGCCGGGATTTGTCCGAGATTGCGCGTTATGCCCAGGTGGATAACCCCCAGTTTCGTCTGCTAAAGGCAAATACTCCAGGCAGTTACACCTTTATACTTGAGGCGACGCGCGAGGTGCCCAAACGCCTGCAACATCCCAAACGCAATACGATAGGTCTGCGCGTGCCGGAACATTTGGTTACCCTGGCACTCCTGGAAGAGCTGGGTGAACCTATTATCAGCATGACGCTGATCCTGCCGGGCGACGCACTACCCATGCACGAAGCCGAAGATATCCGTGAACGTTTGGAAAAGCGCCTGGATCTAATCGTGGACGCCGGCGCCTGTGATGTGGAATTCACTACAGTAATTGACCTTACTGGCGACGCACCCGTATTAGTGCGCGCCGGACGCGGTGACCTGCAACCTTTTGGATTGAATTAATGGAACTTAACCTGATACAAAAAATAAGCGTCTGGATCATTCCGGTCATTTTCGCCATTACCCTGCATGAAGCGGCGCACGGTTATGTCGCCAAGTTTTTTGGTGACTCGACTGCCTGGATGCTGGGACGCGTCACGCTCAATCCTTTCAAGCATGTCGATCCGGTGGGTACCATCCTGGTACCGCTGAGCATCCTGTTACTGAGTAAAGTGCTGGGTGGCGGCTTCATTCTGTTCGGCTGGGCCAAACCGGTGCCGGTCAATTTTGGCGCGCTGCGTAATCCCAAGCGCGACATGTTGTGGGTAGCCGTAGCAGGACCCGCAGCCAATCTGTTCATGGCCATATTATGGGCGCTGATCATCAAGCTGGGAATAGCGCTGGGCGATAGTTATACCCAACCCTTGGCGCTGATGGGCGCAGCAGGCATTTTCATCAATGCAGTGTTGATGGCGTTGAATCTGCTGCCATTGCCGCCGCTGGACGGCGGACGGATCGCCGTGAGCTTACTGCCAGGGCCTTATGCCTACCGCTTTGCACAAATCGAGCCGTATGGGTTTTATATTTTGCTTGCGCTGATGTTTATTGGCTGGCTCGGGCTGATACTCAGCCCCTTATTAATGCTGGTCATCGTTATTACGGGTGCTTTCTCCGGCCTGGGTCATGCCGAGATCGCTACCCTCATCCAAATTATCACCAACTAAATACAATCATGTACGCAAACCGCGTTTTATCCGGCATGCGCCCTACCGGCAGTCTGCATCTGGGCCACTACCATGGCGTATTGAAAAACTGGGTTAATCTCCAGCACGAATACGAATGCCTGTTTTTCGTAGCAGACTGGCATGCCTTGACCACCCATTACGACACACCCGAGGTGATTCAGGACAACGTGTGGGAAATGGTGATTGACTGGCTTGCTGCGGGCGTCGATCCGTCCCAGGCTACGTTGTTTATCCAGTCGCAGGTGCCGGAGCATGCCGAACTGCATCTGCTGCTGTCGATGATTACACCGCTTGGTTGGCTGGAACGGGTGCCTACTTACAAGGACCAGCAGGAAAAGTTGAGCGAGAAAGACCTGTCCACCTATGGTTTTCTGGGCTATCCGCTGCTGCAAAGTGCGGACATACTGATCTACCGCGCGAATCAGGTGCCGGTGGGAGAAGACCAGGTGCCGCACATCGAGTTCACGCGTGAAATGGCACGTCGTTTCAACCACCTGTACGGGCGTGAGCCTGGCTTCGAGCAAAAGGCCGCAGCTGCTGTCAAAAAAATGGGCGCCAAAAAAGCGCGCTTATACGGGGAATTGCGCACACGCTATCAGGAGCAGGGCGACGACGAAGCACTGGAATCTGCCAAGGCGTTACTCAACGAACAGCAGAATCTGTCGCTGGGCGACCGGGAACGCCTGTTTGGTTACCTCGAAGGCGGAGGCAAAATGATCCTGGCCGAACCGCAGGCGCTGCTCACCGCGGCATCCAGAATGCCCGGCCTGGACGGACAAAAAATGTCCAAGTCATACAACAATACTATCTCCCTACGCGAAGATGCGGAAAGTGTAACCAAGAAAATTCGCACCATGCCCACCGATCCGGCACGCGTACGGCGCACCGATCCCGGATCGCCGGAAAAATGTCCAGTGTGGCAGTTGCATTTGGTGTATTCCGGCGAGGATGTGCAAACCTGGGTGCGTGCAGGCTGTACCAGCGCAGGCATTGGTTGCCTGGAATGCAAACAGCCTGTCATCGAAGGTGTGTTGAAAGAGCAGGAGCCGATGCGCGAACGTGCCCGGATGTACCAGGATAGTCCGTCGTTAGTACGTAACCTCATTGCCGATGGTTGCGAAAAAGCTCGTGACCTCGCGCGCGAGACGATGCGTGACGTGCGCGAGGCGATGGGTCTGAGTTACGACTGACAGTGTTTAGTCCGAATTAAGGCTCAATCGTCATCGTCATCGTCGTGTTCGTGATGACGCCAATGTCCACGGCCATGCCAACGTCCGCGATCGTGCCAGTAGCCGTATCCGCGATCATAATAGACGGGTCGCGGCGGCCCATAATAGACTCGAGGCGGCGGCGTATAAACATAGGCGGGCGGCCCATAATAAACTGGGGCGCCTACCGAAAAGTTAATGCCGAGATGTCCCCAATCGTCGTCATCGGCTTGAGCCAGGCTCGGTAGGCCAATCAGCAGGCTGGCACCCACCAGTAAAGCTGTAATCAATCGATGTGTACTGTTCATGATGTGTCTCCTAATTAAGTGGCTTGCAACCAACATGCGGTTCAAAAAAGTAGCTGAAAGCTACCTGGTCCGCGTGCATGTCTGAGCACAACTGCAGATTAGCTGCCCAGGCCTGGAGTAGGGGTGTCAATTTGTAACGAAATGTAACGCTGGCAGGAAAAGCCGGGCGGAGATCAATACTTCAGTCGACAGCCTCGCCTTTCATATAAATTGGCTCGACCCGTAGCCAGATCGTGAATGTTGCGCCTTTACCCGGTTCACTCGTCACCGTGATGCGATTGCCATAGCGCTCCAGCAATCCATAGCTGACCGACAATCCCAGTCCACTGCCATGCTGTTTGCGGGTAGTAAAGAATGGGTCAAAAATACGTGGCAATACTTCAGGCGCAATGCCTGCTCCAGTATCGGACACGCTGATGCAGACGCCGATGTTTTCCCAGTCACGCGTTACCAAGGTCAAGACCCCGCCCTCTGGCATGGCGTGGATGGCATTGACCATCAAATTGACGATGACTTGCTGCAGCTCATTGCGGTTCATCGCGATGTGGTGTGTTGCGCGATAGTCCTGAGTGACCGCGATACGCGTTTTGCCAAGCTGGTGCCTGACCAATACCAGGCAATCCGACAGCAGCGGATTCACATCCATTGGCTCGACATAACCGGCGAATTCCGCCGGGCGTGCGAATTGCAACAGATTGGTGACTATCAGGCGGATGCGCTGTATCTGCTGGTTGATAAGGCGAATTTCCTCGCGTACCGGGTCGGCGTGTGCGCCGATCAGTTCAACCAGCAAATCGAGATTGCCCTGGATGACTGCTGTAGGGTTGTTGATCTCGTGCGCCACGCCCGCGGTGAGTTCACCGATAGCCGCCAGCTTTTCCGACATCGCCAATTGTTTTTGGGTGTCTATCAGTTGTTGATTGGCTGACTCCAGTTCGATAGTGCGCTCTACGACTTTTCTGTCCAGTTCATCGGCCCAGGTTTTGATCTCGCGATTCTGAGTCTGAAGTTTTTCCAGCAACTGATCAAAATGTCGCGCCAACTGGCCGATTTCATCCTGGCTTGCCAGTGCGCCGGTGCGCGCTGACAGGTCGCCCGCTTCCACCGCGCTCATGGTCTGGTTCATTTTCTCCAGCGGCAGAAAAATGGCGCGGGCCCATTTCAACGAGATAAAACCACCTACCGCGCTCACCAGCACAATCACCAGAATTATTCCCGCCAGTGCAACCGTCTTGGCGGTATCGAATGGCGTTTCGAGGAAACCTGCGTAGAGCATGCCGACGCGCTTTCCGAAGCTGTCCTGAATGGGCTCATAGCCAGACACATACCAGTCGTTGACCACGAAAGCGCGGTGCAGCCAGGTGGTACCATGCCCCAGCACCGTGTCGCGCACCACACGCGAGACGCGGGTGCCGAGTGCGCGTTTTCCCTCGAACAGGCGTACGTTGGTGGCAATGCGTACGTCATCCAGAAACAGCGTGGCCGTGCCTTTGGAACCGAACGGTAACGAGCCTTCCTTGTAAACCAGGTTGTTGATGGTGTCGACGAAGTCCAGATTGTGGTTGAGCAGCACGCCGCCTTCCAGCACTCCCGCAAGTTGTCCCTGCGCGTCATAGACGGGTGTCGCAGTATGTATCATCATGCCGCGGGTTTCCATGCGTTGCGATGAGGTTGCCGCACTGCGCGTGGGGACGATCTCGATCAGGGCGCGGCGGGCCAATGCCGGGTCAATCGCAGACAGTTGCGCGGGTGAGAAAATGTCGATGGCAGTAGAGGATTCCCCCTGTAGCGCCTGCTTCACTATCGGCCATGCAGCGGCCTCGAAGCGGCTGGCTGGCGCGACAATGCGGCCGTGGGTGTCAAGCAGATACAAGAAATCCAGCTTGTGTTCATCACGTGTCCACATCAGCCAGTTGGTCTTGTCTGCCTGAGTATGTTGCCCCAACAGGTTAACCAGGCTGTAGGAGCGTGCCAGACCGCCGACTTCCTGCCCCAGATGATCGGTGACGTTGGCAAAATATTGATGGGCGACGGCCAGATCGCTGTTGACCTTGAAAATCAGCAAGCGGTCGTAGTAGGTATTGGCCCAGTATGAGGTGAGTCCTATCAGGATTGGAAGCACCACCAACAGGGGCAGCAGCACCAGAAACAGCAGCTTGGAACGGACAGAAAACTGTAGTCTGGATTTCAGAGACCTCAACTGCACGATATCGGGATCAGATTTGCCAAACGGTGCACTTGCGTTCCAGCGTCTTGCGCGAAATATCGAGGAGGCGGGCGGCTTCCGACTTGTTTCCGGACACGCTATCGAGCACACGCAGAATATGTTGCTTTTCCACTTCCTCAAGCGTAACCGGTGCCTGACCGGGAAGGGCAGGCGCACTGACCGGACTCACGCAGCCAATGGGGAATTTTCCCAGGATGAGCGAACGCTCGATCAGGTTTCTGAGTTCGCGCGCATTGCCGGGCCAGGCATAAACGCGCATGGCTTGCAGAATATCGTCGCAGATGGTGATGGGTGGTACGCCGAGTTGAGCGGATAGTTGCCCCATGAAATGCCGCGCCAACGGCAGGACATCGTCACGCCGTTCACGTAGAGGCGGAATAAGAATACTCATCACGTCCAGACGATAGAACAGATCAGCCCGAAAATGCCCGCTATGAACCGCGCTGGAAAGCTTGCGATTGGTGGCAGCAATGATGCGCACATCGACAGGAATCTCGCGCTCCGAGCCTACCGGCCGGATCTTTTTCTCCTCAAGCGCGCGCAGCAGTTTGGTCTGCATGGCAAGCGGCAGTTCACCCACCTCGTCGAGGAACAGCGTGCCGCCCTGTGCGTAGAAAAACAGTCCCTTGCGTTCGCCGCTGGAACCGGTGAAGGCGCCCTTGACATGACCGAACAGCTCACTTTCCATAAGTTCCGCTGCAATGGCGCCGCAGTTGACCGGTACAAAAGGCTGGCTGGCGCGCGGACTATGGTTGTGCAAGGCACGTGCCACAACCTCCTTACCGGTTCCGGATTCACCACTGATCAGTACTGTGGTGGGTAATGGCGCCAGGCGGTTGATCATGGCGCGCATTTCAGCCATGGCGGAGGATTCTCCCACCAGTTCCGTCACTTCGGACAGATCTGCCATGGCGCGGCGCAGCACGAAATTTTCCCGCGCCAGATGGGCGCGGTCGAAACAGCGGCCGATGGCGTTAAGCAACTGGTCGATACGAAATGGTTTCAGGATGAAATCGGTAGCGCCTGCGCGTAGTGCACCGATGGCGGTTTCCATGTCGGCGAAGGCGGTAATCAGGATGACGTCGCCGTAGAAGCCGGTATGGCGCAATTCGTGCAGCCACTCGATGCCGGATTTACCGGGCAGGGAAACATCGAGGATGATCAGGTCGAAGTGTTGCTCCTCTACAAGGCGCGCGCCATCTTCTGCGCTGGCGGCTGTCTTGACCGCGCCGCAGCGGCTACTTAGTGCCCGGCCAAGAAAATTACGCATGCCGCCTTCGTCGTCTATTACCAGTATGGCGTACTGCTGCCATGAACCGAATTCAGACGACGCAGTCGGCATGCCAGATGCATCCACCTGGCCAAGGTAAGGTGAAGTACTCATTGCAAACTCCTGCTACATTATTTAATTTTTTTGGTCTACTCTTTAAAGTGTGATGCTTCTGGGCCCATGTCGCAAGCATGGTGTTGGTGATAACGCCAAATCGCTCATCAAGGCTGGGACATTCTGTCTTGCAAATGGGTATTTTTGTCCATGCTCCTGAATTAAATATTAACCAACAATATGTTTATTAAAGTATTTTTATGTCGGCATATTTATTGCTAGTATTTTTGCAGTTGTTAATATCCCAGTAATCATTTCATCCATTGGAGGAAGCGATGCAAGTCAACCGTAGGCAGTTTTTTAAAATCTGTGCTGCAGGCATGGGCGGGTCCAGCCTTGCCGTAATGGGTTTTTCACCCGCTGTCGCACTGGCGGAAGTGCGCGAATTCAAATTGCTACGCAGCACCGAAACGCGCAACACCTGCCCCTACTGTTCGGTAAGCTGCGGTCTGCTGATGTACAGCTTGGGCGACAAGGCCAAAAACGCGAAACTGAATATTATCCATATCGAAGGCGATCCGGATCATCCGGTGAATCGCGGCACCTTATGTCCCAAGGGTGCGGGGCTGCTGGATTTCGTGCACAGTCCGAACCGGCTGCAGTTTCCTGAATACCGCGCAGCGGGTTCCAATGAGTGGAAGCGCATTTCCTGGAATGATGCCTTCAGCCGCATCGCCCGGCTGGTGAAGGACGATCGGGACAAAAACTTTATCGCCAAGAATGCCGAAGGCGCGACGGTGAACCGTTGGCTCACGACAGGATTTCTTGCGGCGTCCGCTTCGTCCAACGAAAGTGGTTACCTGACCCACAAGGTGGTTCGCAGTTTAGGGATGCTCGCATTCGACAATCAAGCGCGTGTTTGACACGGACCTACGGTGGCAAGTCTTGCCCCTACGTTCGGTCGCGGCGCGATGACCAACCATTGGGTTGACATCAAGAACGCAAATCTGGTTTTGATCATGGGCGGCAATGCCGCCGAGGCACACCCGTGCGGTTTCAAATGGGTAACGGAAGCGAAGGCCCACAACAAGGCCAAGCTGGTGGTGGTGGATCCCCGCTTCAACCGCTCGGCGGCGGTGGCCGACTATTACGCACCGATCCGTACCGGCACGGATATCGCGTTCCTGGGCGGCCTAATCAACTATTTGCTGGCCCACGACAAGATCCAGCACGAGTACGTCAAGAAATACACCAATGCCACTTTCCTGATCAATGGCGACTATCAGTTCGAGGAAGGCCTGTTCTCAGGCTACGATGCCGCTAAACGCAGCTACGACAAAAGCACTTGGTCTTATGTGATCGGCGCGGATGGCTTTGCCGAAGTCGACGAAACGCTCGCCAATCCGCGCTGCGCGTTCAATCTGATGAAGCAGCACTACGCCCGCTATACACCGGATGTGGTGAGCAACATCTGCGGCACGCCCAAGGAGCAGTTCCTCAAGGTGTGCGAGATGATCGCGGAAACCAGCGCACCCAACAAGACCATGACCATCATGTACGCGCTGGGCTGGACCCAGCATAGCGTCGGATCGCAGATTATCCGCACCGCCGCCATGGTACAGCTCTTGCTCGGCAATGTGGGCATGGCGGGCGGCGGGGTGAATGCGCTACGCGGCCATTCCAACATTCAGGGCCTTACCGACCTTGGCCTGCTTTCCAATATGCTGCCGGGCTATCTGACGCTGCCGGGCGAAAAGGAAACGGACTATGGGAAATTTATCGAAACACGCACCCCGAAAGCGCTGCGTCCCGGGCAACTCAACTACTGGCAAAATTATCCCAAGTTTCACGTAAGTCTGATGAAAGCCTGGTTTGGGGATGCGGCGACTCAGGAAAACAACTGGGCCTACGACTACCTGCCCAAACTGGACAAGGTACATGATGTCCTGCAGGTGTTCGAGGATATGCATAACGGCAAAATGAACGGCTATTTCTGCCAGGGCTTCAATCCGCTTGCCTCTTTCCCCAACAAGGCGAAAATCGGCGGCGCGTTGGCCAAGCTCAAGTACCTCGTCATCATTGACCCACTGGCGACGGAAACCTCCGAGTTCTGGAAGAATTTCGGCGAATACAATGATGTGGATTCCAGCCGGATTCAGACCGAGGTATTCCGCCTGCCATCCTCCTGCTTCGCGGAAGAGGACGGAGCCTTGGTGAATAGCAGCCGCTGGATGCAATGGCACTGGAAAGGCGCTGAGCCGCCTGGAGAGGCCAAAGGCGACCCGGAGATCATGGCAGGCATCTTTAGCCGCCTGCGAGATATGTATAAGAAAGAAGGCGGTGCCTTCCCGGATCCTGTCCTCAATTTGACCTGGAATTACGCTATTCCCGATGTGCCCGGCCCGGAAGAACTGGCCAGGGAATACAACGGCAAGGCGCTGGCTGATATTGCAGATCCGAAGGATGCGACCAAGGTGCTGGTCAAGGCCGGGCAACAGCTGGATAGCTTCGCCCTGTTGCAGGACAACGGCTCCACCGCCAGCGGTTGCTGGATTTTCGCCGGTGCATGGACCGAAAAGGGCAACATGATGGCGCGCCGGGACAATGCTGATCCGAGCGGATTGGGGGAGACCCTGGACTGGGCTTTCGCCTGGCCCGCCAACCGGCGCATCCTCTATAACCGCGCTTCCTGCGACCCTGCGGGCAAACCCTGGGACCCCAAGCGCAGCATCATCCACTGGAATGGCAGCAAGTGGGTGGGGTTCGACGTGCCCGACTTCAAACCGGATTCCGCACCCGATCAGGGTATGGAACCTTTCATCATGCAACCGGAGGGTGTGGCGCGCTTGTTTGCGCTGGACAAGATGGTGGAAGGGCCATTCCCGGAACACTATGAGCCGTTTGAGACGCCCATCGGAACCAACCCCTTGCATCCTAAAGTGGTGAGCAATCCGGCGGCGCGGGTATTCAAGGGCGATCTGGAGCAGTTTGGCACCGCCAAGGATTTCCCTTACGCGGGTACCACCTACCGGCTCACCGAGCACTTCCATTACTGGACCAAGCACGCGGTCATCAATTCGGTTCTCCAGCCGCAGCAATTCGTCGAATTGGGTGAAGCGCTGGCAAAAGAGAAAGGCATCGCGAATGGCAGTATGGTGACAGTGCGTTCCAACCGCGGCCACATCAAGGCGGTGGCGGTCGTCACCAGGCGACTCAAGGCGCTCACGGTGAACGGCAAGACGGTGCATACGGTCGGTATCCCGATCCACTGGGGTTTCAAAGGGGTTGCGAAGAACGGCTATCTGGCAAACACCCTTACACCTTACGTGGGCGATGCGAATACCCAGACGCCAGAGTTCAAATCTTTTCTGGTGGACATCGAGAAAGCTTGAGGAGATAAGACATGGCATTGCAATCCCTGGATATTCAACGCCGCTCGGCGACCACGACGCCCTCACCGGATGTACGGCAAACCATGAAGGTAGCCAAGCTCATCGATGTGTCGAAGTGCATTGGCTGCAAGGCCTGCCAGTCAGCGTGCATGGAGTGGAACGACGTACGTGATGAGATCGGCACTTGTGTCGGAGTGTATGACAACCCGCCCAACTTATCGGCGGACTCCTGGACCGTAATGCGCTTTTCGGAAGTCGAGGTGGAACAGGGCAAACTGGAATGGCTGATCCGCAAGGATGGCTGCATGCACTGTGCAGACCCCGGTTGCCTCAAGGCCTGCCCTTCACCCGGCGCCATCATTCAGTACGCCAATGGCATCGTGGATTTTCACGAGGAAAACTGCATCGGTTGCGGTTACTGCATCACCGGTTGTCCCTTCAATGTCCCGCGCATTTCGCAGAAGGATAACAAGGCCTACAAGTGCACGCTCTGTTCCGACCGGGTTGCGGTCGGCATGGAACCCGCATGCATCAAGGCGTGTCCGACCGGTGCACTGGTGTTCGGCAGCAAAGACGACATGATTCACCACGCGGAGGGGCGCATTACCGACCTCAAGGAGCGCGGCTATCAGAATGCCGGGCTGTATGATCCGCAAGGTGTGGGCGGCACCCACGTCATGTATGTTTTGCAACACGCAGACAAGCCTGAGCTCTACCATGATCTGCCCAAGAATCCCCAGATCAGTCCGCTGGTCTCGTTATGGAAAGGAATCACCAAACCGCTGCTGTCGGCCGGTCTGGGATTGGCCGCACTGGTTGGTTTCTTCCACTACGTGACGGTTGGACCGAACGAGGTCAAGGAAGAGGAAGCAGAGCATGTTGAGAAAGAGGATATCTAATTCCGATGCAGAGCATGACGTGTGCCTGCATTTCCCGTGAGCAATTTTTATTGGAGCCATCATGTCCAAACGGCCTTACTTGATAGAGCGCTATCCTCCATCAGACCGGTTCAATCACTGGTTTGTGGCAATCACTTTTATTCTGGTGGCACTGAGTGGTCTTGCGTTGTTTCATCCAGCTTTTTTCTTTCTCTCCCACCTATTGGGCGGCGGTCCGTGGACGCGCATCCTGCATCCTTTTATCGGTGTCGTCATGTTCGTTGCGTTCCTGGTCCTTGCGCTCCGTTTCTGGGGCCACAATTTCATTACCGGCAATGACCGTCAATGGCTACGGCAAATGGATGACGTTGTCACCAATCAAGAGGAAAAACTGCCGGCGGTAGGACGTTACAATGCCGGCCAGAAATTATTTTTCTGGACCATGGTAATCTGCATCGTTCTGCTATTGATTACCGGCATATTGATCTGGCAGCCGTATTTCGCGCCTTACGTGCCCATCGTCTTAATACGAGTGGCGGTATTGGTGCATGCGCTCAGTGCTTTTGTTGCGATTACCGGGCTGATAATCCATATCTACGCGGCAATCTGGGTCAAGGGCTCGGTGGGTGCCATGACGCGGGGCACCGTGACCGAGGCCTGGGCACGCCAGCACCACCTGGACTGGTATCGCAAAATAAAAAATGGAGAAATGCGTGGCCACGACCATTATTGAACCGGGCTTTATCCAGCCACCGTCCATTGAGCCGCCGTTCCTGCGGCAGCCAAATGCCAGCGTATTATTTGGCGAGCGTTCACGGCGTTTGATGACACTCGCTGAGGGGCACACCATGGCCGACTTCCTGCGTTTTATGGGGCATCTGGCCGAGGCACAACAACACGCCCTGAATAACCTGGGTACACCCAAGCTGCCGGATGCCGAGCAAATCATGCTGTGCAAAACCCACGGCATGCCACCTCTGGGCACCCAAACGCTGCTGCGCGACGCCAGTTGGCGCGAGGGTCTGAGCACCATCCTGAAACAAGTGTCGGGGCAGGCAAACGCAGCTACGCAAGCTGCAATAGTCCGTATCCAGGCGTTATCGGAGACGGAGCTGGAAGTCTTTGCCGACCGTTTGCTAAGCGGTGATTATGCTGGCGTGGATCTGGCTGCGGCCCCGTTGATCGGTGCTGCGCTGCAGGTCTATTGGGTACGACTGGCCTCAGCCCTTGAACCGGACGATTTTCCCCGTCCCGACGTGCACACCCTGTGCCCGGCGTGCGGCTCTCTGCCCACCGCCAGTGTGGTGCGTATCGGCGGGGTCGAACAAGGGCTGCGCTACCTGCACTGTTCCCTGTGCGAAAGCGAATGGAACATGGTGCGCATCAAGTGCAGCCATTGCGAGTCCACCAAGGGTATTGCCTATTTCAATATCGACGGCGGCGATGAAGCTGTGAAAGCGGAAACCTGCGACGAGTGCAACAGCTACCTGAAAATCTTCTATATGGAAAAAAACATGGCAGTCGACCCGATTGCCGACGATCTGGCGAGCCTGGCGCTGGACATTCTCATGGATGAGGCGGGCTATCAGCGCAGCGGTCCCAACTTGCTGCTGTTCCCGGGGTCCCACGACGTATGAGCTTGTCCCCCCTCGCAGCAGACGGAACGGCGCCCGCCACACCGCTGCCCGCGATTCCCTCTGTCGATCGCGTGCTGAACCTGCCCTCGGTACGCGCTTTGACGGAAACCTATGGCCGCGCAGTCACCACTGCTGCAGTGCGCCAATGGCTCGCAGAGCTGCGCGAGCGCCTGGCGGGCAACCTGGCGTTGCCCGCCGATGCCTTTGCTGAAATCAAACTTGCCGAGGTGCTGGAACAGCGCCTGGCCGCTGCGCGTCAACCGCATTTGCGCCAGGTGCTCAACCTGACCGGCACCGTGCTGCACACCAACCTGGGGCGCGCGCGTTTGCCGGATGAGGCGGTGGCCGCAGTGGTGATGGCTGCCTCACAAGCCTGCAACCTGGAATACGACCTTGCCAGCGGCGTACGCGGCGACCGCGATGATCTGATCGAGCCGCTATTGCGCGAAATTACCGGCGCGGAAGCGGCCACCGTGGTCAACAACAACGCCGCTGCGGTGTTCCTCGCCCTCAACAGCCTGGGCCTGCGCAAACAGGTGATCGTGTCGCGCGGCGAACTGGTGGAAATCGGCGGCGCGTTCCGTGTGCCCGACATCATGGCGCGGGCGGGCTGCCGCTTGAAGGAAGTCGGCACCACCAACCGCACCCATCTCAAGGATTTCGCCGAGGCCATCGACGCCAGAACTGCTTTGTTGCTGAAAGTGCACACCAGCAACTATGCCATCCAGGGCTTCACCGCTGCAGTCGAGGAAGCCGCACTGGCGCAACTTGCACATAATCACAACTTGCCTTTCATGGTGGATCTGGGCAGCGGCACCCTGGTCAACCTGCGCGACTTCGGCCTGCCCCAGGAGCCCACCCCGATGGATTCGCTCGTCGCCGGTGCCGATCTGGTCACCTTCAGCGGCGACAAGCTGCTGGGCGGGCCGCAGGCAGGCATCCTGGTTGGACGCTGTGACCTGATTGCCAGAATCAAGAAAAATCCGCTTAAACGCGCACTGCGCGTGGACAAGATGACGCTGGCCGCGCTGGAGGCTGTGCTGCAACTCTACCGCGACCCGGATCGCCTGGCTGCGCGCTTGCCCACGCTGCGCCTGCTTACCCGCGCCGTGGCCGACATCGAACGCACTGCCCAGACCCTGTTGCCCGCCATGGGCGCCGCACTGGCGGGCGTGGCGCAGGTTGAGGTGCGCGCCTGCCACAGCCAGATCGGTAGCGGTTCGTTGCCGATAGATCGCCTGCCCAGCTTCTGTCTGGCGCTGATGCCCGTTGTGCGTGGAAAAGGCGAGGGCACAGCGCTGAAAAAAATTGAGCACGCCTTCCGCAATCTGCCGGTTCCGGTCATTGGCCGCGTAAGTGAAGGCGCATTCTGCATGGATTTGCGCTGCCTGGAGCAGGCAGACATGCTGCAATCCCAACTCGGTTCTTTGCGCTTTTGATCATCGGCACTGCAGGTCACATCGACCACGGCAAGACCGCGCTGGTCAAAGCCCTGACCGGCGTGGACGCGGACCGCCTCAAGGAAGAGAAGGCCCGCGGCATCACCATCGACCTGGGCTACGCCTATACGCCCCTGCCCAACGGCGATGTACTCGGCTTCGTTGACGTACCGGGTCACGAAAAATTCATCCATAACATGCTGGCAGGTGCCACCGGCATCGATTTTGTGCTGCTGGTGGTGGCGGCCGACGACGGCCCCATGCCGCAGACGCGCGAACATCTGCACATCCTCGACCTGCTTGGGCTGCAACGCGGTGTGGTGGCGTTGACCAAAGCAGACCGGGTATCCGCCGATCGTTTAGAAGCCGTACGCGCCGACATCGCCGCCTTGCTGCTGGGCACTGGCCTGCAAGGCAGCGACATTTATCCCGTTTCGGCCTTGACTGGCAGCGGCATTCCCGCGTTGCGCGAACGCCTGGAAGCGGAAGCGCAGGCGCTGCAGCAACGCTCGGCCGGCGGCCATTTCCGCCTGGCGGTAGACCGCTGCTTCACGCTGTCCGGCATTGGCACGGTGGTCACCGGCACGGTATTTTCCGGCGTTGTGACTGTAGGCGACAAGCTGGTCATGTCGCCCTCCAATATCCCGGTGCGGGTGCGCAGCATCCACGCCCAGGATCGCCCGGCGCAAACCGGGGTGGCCGGACAGCGTTGCGCACTCAACCTGGTCGGGCCGGGTCTGGACAAAGCATCCGTAGCACGGGGTGACTGGGTACTGGCCGAGCCGCTAAATGCACCAGTGACGCGGCTGGATGCACAACTGCGCGTGTTGGCCAGCGAGGACAAACCATTGCACCACTGGACGCCGGTGCACATCCACTTGGGCGCGACGGATGTCTCCGGGCGTGTGTCGGTGCTGGAAGGCGAGGTGGTGGCACCCGGCATGGACGCCTTGGTGCAGCTGGTGCTGGACAAACCCGTAGGTGCGCTGCACGGCGATCGTTTCATCGTGCGCGACCAGTCTGCCAGCCGAACCCTGGGGGGTGGCCGCGTGCTGGACAGTTTTCCGCCCGCGCGCGGACGACGCACGCCGTCCAGAATCGAACTGCTGCGCGCGCTGGAAACCGACGCGCCTGCCGAAGCCATGCAGGCGATGCTGCAAGCGAGTGCCAACGGTGTGGATTTGCGCCGCTTTGCACTGAACTGGAATCTGCGCGAAGACGAAGCAAGTGCCTTGTGGGCCGCGTTGCCGATGCGCAAGGTGGAGGAGGGGGAGACAGCCATCGGCTTTTCCCCAACGGTGTGGGAAACGCTCAGACAGCGTCTGCTGGATACATTGACGGCTGAGCATGCACGCGTGCCAGATATGCTGGGCGTGGATCGCGAGCGTTTGCGCCGGATGACTGCGCCGATGCTGTCGCGCTCCGCTTTTCTGGCGCTCACGGATGAATCGCTGGCCATTGGCAACATCAAAGCCAGCGGATTGTGGTTGCATTTACCGGGTCACAGCGTGGCTCTGTTGGCACACGAGGAAAAGCTCTGGGCCAAAGTGTGCCCATTACTGGATGCCGCACCTTACCAGCCACCCAGAGTGCGGGATATTGCGAATGTCCTGGATGTGGACGAATCTGCCATGCGTCTGCTATTGCAGCGATTGGCACGTTTGGGGGATGTGTTTCAGGTGGCACACGACCATTTTTTCACGCGTGGATCGGTCACGGCACTCGCTACCATCGCCCGCCAACTGGCACAAGACGATCTGCTCGAAGCTGCTGTTTTTCGCGATCGTATCGGCGTCGGACGCAAACTGGCGATCCAGATTCTGGAATTCTTTGACCGGGTGGGCTTCACCCGGCGTGCGCGTGATCGGCACAAACTGCGCCACGCAGATTTGTTTACAGGCTAGCTGCTGCTGTACCCTTGCTTGCTGTGCAAACTTGTCGTTTATGGAAGAGATTCGTTCCCCGGTGGGGCGGCCGGACTTCAAATCCGGTAAGGGTCGTCAGACGATCCTTGGTGGGTTCGACTCCCACTCTCTTCCGCCCATTCCATCTGACATGACACTGGATTTGTTTAACGCCTGACTATAGCCCAAACCGCTCTGACTCAGGCAAAATGTACAGATGTCAGAAATAATAGATACCCAGCCGCTGGCCCTGGTGAATGGCGAGCCATTCACCGACTTGCCGCAGGATTTGTACATTCCGCCGGATGCCTTGGCGGTATATCTCAATGCGTTTGAAGGTCCGCTCGATCTGCTGCTATATCTTATCCGCCGCCACAATCTGGATGTGCTGGATATTCCGATGGCCGATATCACGCGTCAGTATATGGATTATGTAGAATTGATGCGTAGCAGCCGGCTGGATCTGGCGGCGGAATACTTGCTGATGGCGGCCCTGCTGATCGAGATCAAGTCGCGCATGTTGTTGCCGCGTCGGCTGCAAGAGGATGAAACCGGGGAGGTGGAAGATCCACGCGCCGAACTGGTACGGCGCCTGCTCGAATATGAGCAGATGAAAATTGCTGCACAAACGGTCGAAAACAAGCCACGTGAAGGCCGTGATTTCGAGGTGATTGCGATATGGGGTGAAGAGGCAGGTAAATTGTTGCCCCATGTCGAACCGGGAGATTTGCGCGCCGCCTGGCTTGGTCTTGTTGCACGCGCCGGTGCACACCGTCACCATACTGTGGGCCGTCAGGAACTGTCGGTACGCGAGGCAATGGGGCAGATACTGGATGCCTTGCAGACTGGTGATTTCCTTGAGTTTGCCTGCTTGTTCGACCCCGGCAAGGGCATCCCGCATCTGGTGGTCACATTTCTCGCCATCCTCGAACTGGCGCGCGAACGCATGGTTGAAATCACTCAGAGCGCAGCCTTTTCACCCATTTATATCCGTTTATCACATGCCGATCAATAATATTTCAGAGCTGAAAATCGTCCTGGAAACTGCACTGCTTTCCTCGAGAGAGCCGTTGTTAATCAATGATATGCAGCGTCTTTTTGAAGAAGAATTAAGTACCGAGTTCTTGCGTCGCGCACTTGATGAGCTGCGTGATGACTGGCAGGGAAGGGGAGTGGAACTGGCACTGGTGGCATCCGGCTGGCGTTTTCAGACGCGTCCCGAATATCAACGTTTTATCAACCGTCTCAACCCGGAAAAGCCTCCAAAATATTCGCGTGCCGTGATGGAAACCCTCGCCATCATTGCCTATAAACAGCCCGTGACACGTGGCGATATTGAAGAAATTCGGGGGGTGACGGTGAATACCCAGATTATTAAAACACTGGAAGAGCGCGACTGGATCAAGGTCGTCGGTCACCGTGATGTACCGGGGCGGCCTTCCCTGTATGCGACGACCAAACAATTCCTGAGTGATCTCAACCTGCGTGCGCTGGATGAGTTGCCGCCATTAGTCGAATTGGGATCTCTCGTGGAACCCAACCCGCATAGTGGTGAGCTAAATCTGGCTGAGCTAATAGAACAGGCAAGCGACGATTCGCCGGTATAATTAGCGCATAGCTGCGTTCCTGCTGCACTTCCGGACTACACTCTCATGCCATCTTCCCCGATTCGTCCACCTAAAAAATCCCGTGCAAAGCCTGCGTCGCCGATTCGCCGTCCCCTGGCGCCGGAACCGGTCAAACCGCGTGTGCAGAAACCAAACACTGTGCCTGAAATCAGCGCAGAACCTGAAAACGACGCGCCAGCATCGCAAAAGCTGCAAAAAGTGTTGGCAGGTTCCGGGTTGGGATCACGCCGCGATATGGAGACATGGATTGAAGCGGGGCGAGTTTCGGTCAACGGTACTGTGGCCACGCTCGGCCGTCGGGTATCGCCGGGCGATCGTATCCTGGTGGATAACCGGCCAGTCAAGCTGAATCTGGAAGACGAACTGCCGCGCGTGCTGATCTATCACAAACGCGAAGGCGAAATCGTCAGCCGCGACGACCCGCAGGCGCGCACCACGGTATTCGAGGAATTGCCGCGTGTGCGTAATGGCAAGTGGATCGCCATAGGCCGACTGGATTTCAATACCGAAGGCCTGCTTATTTTTACCACCAGCGGCGATCTGGCCAACCGCTTGATGCATCCCAGCTTTGAAGTGGAACGTGAATATTCGGTACGTATCATGGGCGAGCTCAGTCAGGAGCAAATGCGCAGCATGACCGCCGGAATCCAGTTGGATGATGGTCCTGCGCACTTTGAGCGCATTGCCGAACAGGGGGGAGAAAGTTCCAACCGCTGGTATCAGGTGATCATCAAGGAAGGCCGCAATCGCGAAGTGCGACGCATGTTCGAAGCCATGGGCATGATGGTAAGCCGTTTGATCCGGGTGCGTTTCGGCATGGTCAACCTTCCGCCACGGGTAAAGCGCGGCCAGATGCTGGAATTGGAATCGCAGCAGGTCGCAGCAATCCTGAAATGGGCAGATTTACCTGTTCCGGAAATACTGCCGCAGCATCGCCCGCAAGACAAGAAACGCTAGAACCTTGATTTTGCCCACCCGGAATATTTCCGGGAAGGCCTGAGGATATGCGCTGAGGCTATTTGCGCTTTTGCGTCATGCGCGCGATCACGCCTGCCGCCCAATCACGCCCCCCCAGGCCAAATGCCAGTGCAAATGCCAGTCCTACGGCACCAAAACCAATAATAAATGCGGCTGTGAGCAATTCGCGGCCGATATTGAGTTGTTCCAGGGCAACAAAAAATACAAAAATCAGCGTTGCATATTCTGAAATGGTGCTGATCGTCAACGCGCCCTGTACACCTATGTTGCTAAGATAGGCAAAGATCAGGCGATTGATGAAGCGCGACAAGATAGCCCCAAGTACCAGGACGAATATGGCAACGATGATATTGGGTATATACAGAACGATACGGTTGAACAGTTCCGCCACGATATGCAGGCCCAGACTATTGGATACCGTGACAATGACGATCAGGATAATCAGCCAATACATTAATCCCGCCAGCAGTCCGCCGAGAGATACCTCGAGCTGACCTTGTTTGAGGAAGGCTTCGATACCTGAACGTTCTGATAACTTGTCAAACTGCAGTACGTGGAGCAGCTTGACCATCCCTGCGCGCACCAGCTTGGCCACCAGCCAGCCTACAAACATTAACACCAGGGCAGCCATTAACTGCGGTACAAAGGCTGCCAGTTGTGTCCAGAATGAGGTGATGGAAGCGAGAAAAATATCAAGCTGTTGCATGGCAACTCCTTAAAAAATAATCTGACATTTTACAAATTGTTCTGTATGCAATTTGTAAAATAGATGAGGGTTCAGAGATGGGTTACTTGTTTACTCTACCAGCTGGTTCTTGATGGCGTAATGGGTTAATTCGGCATTATTGTGCAGTTTCATTTTTAATAACAAACGTGAACGATACATGCTGATCGTCTTGACTGAAAGCGTTAGCTCATTCGCAATGTCGCTGACCGTTTTGCCCGATGCGATCATCGTTAAAGTCTGATATTCGCGATCGGAAAGCAGCTCGTGCGGGGGAGTTTCCTGGGCATCATCGAAGTGATTCGCCAGCTCCTGGGCGAGTTCGGCCGTGATATATTTTTTACCGGCAGCAACCTGGCGGATGGCGTTGACCAGTTCCGCAGGGGCGCTTTGTTTATTGAGATAGCCCGCTGCGCCGGCTTTGAGCGAACGGATGGCGTATTGATCCTCGCGGTGCATGGATAACATGAGCACAGCAATACTGGGAGATTCCTTTTTTATCTGTTTTAACACTTCGATGCCGCTGCGATCAGGCATGGAGATATCCAATAACAGCACATGACAGCCACTTTTTCGGGTCGACCGGATGGCATCCAGGCCGTTTTCTGCCTCGCCTGCCACGATGATGTCTTTGGTGTCGGCGAGTATCTGTTTCAAGCCTTCACGTACGATTGCGTGATCGTCCGCGATAAACACCTTGATTGCTTTCGTTACTGTCATATGGCTACCTGGCTAGTACTCGAAATCAAATACCAAATATTGTCGATTCTTTCTCTTTGAGATTATCCCGCATTCTCTTATGTTGTGGATAATGGGATTTTGATGCGTACCAGACTGCCGCCTGCAGCAAGCGGGCTTATATGGAGTTTCCCGCCCAGCGCATTGGCACGTTCTACCATGCCGCGTATACCAAAGGATTTCGGCTTCATTCGGTCGGCAGCGTTGATGCCTCGTCCATTATCGGCAACCTCCAGTTCAACGCAGCGTTTGCTTAAAGCAAGCTTGACGGTCACTCGGCTGGCATGTGCGTGTTTGGCAATATTGGTCAAGGCTTCCTGAAAAATCCGGAACAAAGCTGTAGCCTGGTCAGTGTCGAGTTGGATTTCTTCGCAGTTCGAAGAAAACTTGCAGGGTATGCCAGCTTGTTTCTCGAACTCCTTGGCGTGCCACTCTAGCGCAGCTACGATGCCAAAGTCCAGCACGCTGGGACGCAAATCTGCTGCAATACGATGCGCAGATTCAATACTGCGATCCGCCAGCGCCTCCACGTAATGAGCTTTTTCAAGCAATTCAGGCGTCTCGGGCAGGCGCCGGATCAGTAAAGCCATTGCCATTTTGATGGCAGTAAGGTTTCCGCCCAGATCATCATGAATTTCGCGGGCGATACGAGTACGTTCCTGTTCCTTGACCAGTTCGATATGTGCAGACAATTCGGCAAGTTGTTCTCTTGAACTGCGGATTTCGTGTTTTTCCAGTCTGCTTTGAGTGATATTGGTCATTACGCCGTCCCATGCAATACCTTGGTGTTCCTTCGACTGATCGATGGCGCGGGGAGTGGCTCGCAAGTTGATCCATTTGGTGTCCTTCCATTTTTCAATCCAGATTCTGCCTTCCCAGTTCCACGCTGAAAGGGTGCGTGCCGAAGCCATCATTGAATCAATGTAGGAAGGCAAATCTTCTGGCAGAATCAGTTCGGCAAATAGCGTGGGATCACTAAGTAACTGACTGGGGGTAACGCCAAGCAGCGCGTGACAGCCGTCACTGAGATAAGGAAAAGATATTTCTCCATTGTGCTGGCGTACGAACTGGTAAACCAGGCCTG
This sequence comes from Sulfuriferula sp. GW1, assembly GCF_047300855.1. Classification (GTDB taxonomy): domain Bacteria; phylum Pseudomonadota; class Gammaproteobacteria; order Burkholderiales; family Sulfuriferulaceae; genus Sulfuriferula. The sequence continues at coordinate 1,786,875 of NZ_CP170197.1, read as the reverse complement.
GCATGTTTGACACGATTGCATGGAAGCGCGATTCGCTTAATCCCAAGGCCTGGGCGGAGGCAATTGAGGCAGTCTGGTCATTGCCAATCGCAATAATCATAGAATGCGATAGAAACACCCGAAAATTGATGGGGTAGGTAGTACCATCACGGCGTACCAGTGTTAGCTCAAGCGAGACATATTCAGCACTGCTTGCGCGCAAGGGCCGTAATGCTTCGGTCAGCTTTTTTTCAGATAGGCCGCGGGTTACATTAAGCATGGTCATGCCTGCCAATTCGGCGGCACAGTATTGCAGATTGTGATATGCAGCGTCATTTGCGTGAACCAAATAGAGCGTGTCACAATCCATTACATAGATTTCGCTGAGCGAGCCATTCATCAGAATGGGCAGCCAGCGAGGATCTGGTATGTCTATGAATGTATTATTGTTCATATGGTATGAATTTTAGAACGTTCAAGTTCGAGTTAGGCAAGGTATTGTTCAAATCTCAGTATAAACGCTTGTCATCCGTGTTGGTCCGGTTAACCATTTCTATTTAGAAAGTATCTATGAAACTGATTGCATCCTTGACCAGCCCTTTTGCCCGAAAAGTACGCGTGGTGCTGGCGGAAAAACATATTGAATGCGAATTGGTGGTGGATATTCCATGGAACGAGGATAGCCACGTCCCCGATTACAATCCACTTGGGAAAATCCCTGTGCTGCTACTGGATGACGGCACCGCTCTCTATGATTCAAGGGTGATTGTGGAATATCTGGATAACGTTTCACCCGTAGGACGCATGTTTCCTCAGGATGCGCACAGTCGCATACTGGTGAAACGTTGGGAGGCCCTGGCAGATGGTATCTGTGATGCCGCCGCAGCAATTTTTATCGAAAAAAAGCGTGCACAGGATCAGCAAAATCCTGAATGGATAATCCGGCAGGAGGGAAAGATTTTTCGCGGTCTGGAAACTTTGGCGGAATATTTGGGAGAGAAGCCCTGGTGCATGGAAACGGGATTTTCCCTGGCCGATATTGCCGTGGGGTGTGCTTTGGGCTATCTGGATTTACGCTTCGCCGAGAAGATAAAATGGCGCGAGGGTTACCCAAACTTGGCTCGGCTCGCAACAAAGTTAAGCAGCCGTGCTTCATTTAGTAGTACAGAACCGCCAGTTTGAATGAAATCCTCCCCGACTGGGGAGGATAGGTATGCCGCACAAAGATGGAATTACGATCTCATCGCGCTCAAACCGCGTGTGGAGTCGATTCCAGCCGGATCTCAAGGTTTGATATAGTTGTAGCCATGCTGCTGGAGTTGCATGATTCGAATGATGCCGCCCGGGACAATCACTGATTCCGGAGCCAATTCAGGAACATGCCCCAATTTTTTTGCCATACCTTGCAAGGTGACATTGCAGGCATCAAATTCCACACCTTGTGCATCAAGGGTCTGCAGGCGCTTGGCTACCGGGGAATCCTTCAACAGCATTTTAAGACCGGGACCGTAAGCCACGACAACGATCTGTACTTTATCCTCGCCGAAGTATTGGAGCATATTGGTGGCATTGTTCAGTGTCAGGTTCCATAATTCAGGATCATCCTGGCTCACCTGCAGTACAGCATGGTGTTTGGCGAAAGGCAGGTCATGTATGAGTTTCGGGTGATCATAGGAATATCCTTGCAGAAGGGACTGAGTAGCGCCAGCGCCCAAGGAAAAAAACAGCGTGGTTGCGAATAGGGCGATTTTCACTTTATTCAAGTTCATTGCGGTGCCTTTCGATATATCAGGTTGATATTGCAATAGGGATATTCCTGTTTCGACTGCGATTGTTGCCGCGTGCTAGCTACTGAATGCCTGCCCCACTTTAACTTGCCGGTTTTGGACCGGGTGGAAGAGGCATACTTACTACTAGGGCTTTATATACTGCCACCCCTGTTTTTGTCTGTTTACAATATGGACGGCGCCAAATGGCACCACCGTGATCTTAGGCGCCAAATCACTGTCCTTCAAGTGCTCTGACTTGAGGGATCTTCCGCAGGCAATAACTTTAATTCCTTCGCTTTGTACTTTCTGGATTAGCGGGACCTCGTCACTAAAAGCTGTCAGCAGTTTCACGCTGGGACCGTAGACCACAATCTCGAATTGTGCCTTGGTCAGGACTTCATGCATGTTCGAGGCGAGTATCAGGGCACGTTTGAAATCGGCGGCATCATTGCCATTTGCCTGGACCACTACTCCTTCGGAAACAGGGCCGTCATGTGCAAATAGCGCATTACTCAGACCAAAAAACAGCAGCAGTATAAATATGATTTTCTTCATCTCCAACTCCTTTTTATTGCGTTCTAAAAGCATTAATGATTGATGCGGGCAATAATACATCTTTGTTATGTGGCCTAATATAGACAAATTGCACTATAGAAATATTCCATGACAAAAGGGAATATTTTCCGGAATGGAATAGATTGATAGGGTCCAGCGTCTAACCAATCATGCAGCACTTCAACACAACCAATACTGGTCTTTTCAGGGTATGAATTTTTTATCTTTGCTGATTGGCGATGGAAATTTGCGCGTTCAACTCAAGGAACGGCGCACGCGTTTATATCGTGTTGCGTACTCCTGGTGCCATGATCGTTCATTGGCGGATGATTTGGTGCAAGAGGCGCTCACTCGCGGATTGGCCCGGCTACATCAGTTGCGCGACCCGGCTCAGCTTGACAGCTGGCTGTTCAAAATTTTGCATAACTGCTGGCGCGATTGCTTTAGGTGTCAAAAAAACTTTCAGGATGTTGACGAACTGGAAGACCATCACTATGCCCATGACGAAACCCCCGAGCATATCCATTCACGCAGCCAGATAGTTGATCGGGTGCGCGCCGCGGTTGCGCAATTGCCGATAGGCCAGCGTCAAGTACTGACGCTGATTGATCTGGAAGGGTTCAGCTACAATCAGGTGGCCGAAATCCTTGAAATCCCGGTAGGAACAGTGATGAGTCGCTTGTGCCGTGGACGCCAGTCCTTGAAAGCGAAATTGATTGGGTTGTCACCTGAGGCAAAAACGGGGACGCTGAGGAGCGTTAAATGAAGCCGAAAATCTCCCAAGAGCAATTGAATGCATTTATTGACGGCGAGCTGGATCTGGTTGAAAAAGACAGGCTGTTTGTTGCGTTGGAGAAAGATCCGGAAATCGCTCACCAGCTCTGTGCATTACGTGCCGTCAAGGAAATGGTCAGTCACGGTTATGCAGAGCCGCCTCCCGCATACCAGAAAAACATGACACGCCAATTTGGTGCGTCGCACTATTTGGCAACCGGCATGGTGCTTGTGTTAGGGCTTGCGATAGGCTGGTTTGGGCGCGACTGGAATAACCCGCAGCGGCCGGCGCAACCCGCACTGAATCAGGCCGGATTGCAGCGCCCGGTCAGCTTGTCTGGCATCAAATCAGACACCCAAAAAATTGTTCTGCACGTAGATTCTGATCACCCAGGCAAATTAAAAACCTTGCTTGATGATGTGGACTACCTGCTTCAGCAGGAGAGAGTTGTTGGGCAGCCTGTTCAGGTCGAAGTGATTGCCAATAGTTATGGCCTCGACCTTTTGCGTGCCGACGTCACTCCCTATGCCGCTCGAATTGAGAAGCTTACGCGTCAGCATACCAACATTAGTTTTGTTGCTTGCGGACAGACTATGCGCCGCTTGAGTAAAGAAGGCATTAAAGTCAAACTGCTTCCCGAGACCCGGGTTGCACCCACTGCTGTTGGAGAAATCATCAACCGCCTGCAGCAGGGTTGGACTTATATCAAGGTTTAGCCCACTTATATTTTCTTTATCCGGTTGTATTGTCGCTTTTAGCCATCTAGCATAAAGCCATGTGTGCTATAGCAGCATGCGGCATGTATGGAGTCGACGTTAATCGGAGAAAAGTGAATGAAGCAGATCGGGATGCTGGGGTTGGGAAAAATGGGTGCCAATATGGCGCGGCGCCTGGCGCACGGGGGTGTGGTTGTCCATGCCTGGAATCGCAGTCATGACGTCGCGCTCAATCTTGCGCAGGAACACGCCAATATTTTGGCACAGGAGTCCCTGGCTGATCTGGTGGCTGGACTGGCAGCACCGCGTCTGGTCTGGTTGATGCTGCCTGCCGGGCGGCCAACGGAAGACGCGCTTGAGGCATTGTTGCCACTCTTGTCACCCGGCGACACCGTAGTGGATGGCGCCAACGCTTATTACAAAGATTCCCAACGACATGCTGCGCAATTGAAGCAAGCAGGCTTGCATTTTATGGATGCAGGTGTCTCCGGTGGCATATGGGGGCTGCAGAACGGCTACGCCTTGATGGTGGGGGGCGGCGCAGAAGCGCTTGCTGCTGCAGAGCCTTTCATTAAAATTCTTGCCCCGGCACCTGGTACCGGCTGGCTGCATTGCGGCGTTGCTGGAAGTGGTCACTTCGTCAAGATGGTGCATAACGGTATCGAATACGGAATGATGCAGGCTCTGGCCGAAGGGCTGGCCTTGATGAAAGGCAAACGCGAATTCGATATTGATCTGGCTGCCGTGGCTGAAATGTGGCGCCATGGCAGTGTGGTGCGCTCGTGGCTGTTGGATCTGGCTACCGAATTTTTGCAACGTGATCAAGCTCTCGATGATATTCAACCTTATGTTGCCGACTCGGGTGAAGGGCGCTGGACGGTGCTCGAGTCGGTTGAGCAGGGCACGCCTACACCGGTAATGTCGATGGCATTGATGATGCGCTTTGCATCGCAAGGACAAGGCGACTACGCCAACAAGCTACTGGCGATGATGCGCATGGGATTTGGTGGCCATGCGGTGAAAGAAGGTGATGCATGAGCGAGACCGTAATGTATCCGTGTAATTTTGTCATTTTTGGCGCCACTGGCAATCTTGCCTCGAACAAACTGATTCCCGCGCTGTATCGATTGGAACAGGCGAAACGTTTGCCCGAGAATCTTACGTTTATTGCTTTTGGCCGACGCGTATGGGACGACAAAATGTGGCGCGAGCATGTCATGACCCTGTTGCATGACAAGATTCTGGATCGCGGTGCTGAAGATGTATGCGCGCGTTTTGTGGCGCGTTTCAATTATCTGCAAGGTGAATTGGGTGAGGTGGAATCCTACCAGCGCCTCAAGGAGGAGCTGGGCAAACCCAAAGCCGGCGTGTGTTCCAATGTGATATTTTATCTCGCGATCAAACCCACCGACTTTTCCTCGGTAATCAAAAACCTGGATAAATCAGGGCTCAGCAAGCCACGCGGAATGCATCGCATCGTGGTGGAAAAACCCTTTGGCGAGGATATTGAGTCTGCTCAATATCTCAATGAGTTATTGCACCGCCATTTTGATGAACAGCAAATATTCCGCATAGACCACTATCTGGGTAAGGAAACTGTACAGAACCTGCTGGTGTTCCGCTTTGCGAATACGCTTATCGAACCATTATGGAACCGCAATTTTATCGACCATGTGCAAATTACGGTGGCGGAAACGGTAGGAATCGAAAACCGTGCCGATTATTATGATAAAGCAGGTGCTTTGCGCGACATGCTGCAAAATCACTTGATGCAATTGCTTACCGTGGTGGCGATGGAACCACCGCCGGCGCTGGAAGCGGATGCGTTACGCGATGAAAAAGTCAAAGTGCTGCGCTCCATCCGCCCTATACCCCGGCGTTCTGTGCATGCCCATGCTTTCCGGGCACAGTATGCGCCGGGCGCCATTGAAGGTACTGCAGTACAGGGTTATCAGCAGGAGTCCGGCGTCGAACCAAATTCGATTACTGAAACATTCGTTGCGGCCAAGTTCTACATCGATAACTGGCGTTGGCGGGGTGTGCCGTTTTATCTGCGCACCGGTAAACGACTTGCGGATCAAACTTCCATGATCGCGCTGCGTTTTCGACATCCGCCTCAGCAACTGTTCCGCGAAACTCCGCTAGAGACCATAGACCCGAATTGGATCGTACTTTCCATCCAGCCGGAAGAAAGCATGCGCATGGAAATCCAGGTCAAGCAGCCCGGCCTGGATATGGATACGCGCATGATGCAGCTCAATGCCAGCTATCGTCAGACCCATGAGGCGCCGCTGGACGCCTACGAAACCTTATTGCTCGATGTGATCGAAGGCGACCGTACGCTGTTTATTCGTTTTGACGAGGTAGAGTGGGCGTGGCGCGTGGTTGACCCAATTATCAAATACTGGGCGCAGGAGCGTGATTTCATCCACACTTATCGCGCAGGCAGTTGGGGGCCGCAGGAAGCCAACCGCCTGTTCGATTCGGAAGATCAGGAATGGCGCAACGCGCTCTGATCTTAATCGTTGAATAGCTATTGTTCATCATCGACTGGTTGTTCGATTTTGGGACGCTTGTTGATATTGACGGTAGCAACGATTTCCTTCGCCTTGCGCAGCAGCTTCAATTGAGCCGTTTGGCCAGGCGTTTGCGCCGCAATCAATTGCAACAGTGAAGTGGAATCCTTTACAGGTTTGCCGTTGACGTCAATCAAGACATCCCCTGGTTTGATACCCGCCAAATCCGCAGGGCCACCTTTGAGTATCCCGGCGATAAGTGCGCCATCCGTGTTGGGTAATTTGAATGATTCGGCCAGTTCTGGCGTCAAATCCTGGACTTCAACCCCGATCCAGCCGCGCGTTACAGATCCGTGTTTGATAATCTGGTCCATGATCTGGACAACCAGGCTGACCGGAATGGCAAAACCAATACCTTGTGAGCCGCCGGTACGCGTATAGATAGCACTATTGATACCAATAAGATTGCCTTGCGCATTGACCAGCGCGCCACCCGAATTGCCCGGATTGATGGCGGCGTCAGTCTGGATGAAGTTTTCGAATGTATTGATGCCAAGGTGCGTGCGTTCAAGCGCACTGATAATGCCCATTGTGACCGTCTGACCGACACCGAATGGATCGCCGATAGCTAAAACGAAATCGCCGACATTGCCTTTATCCGGCTGGGCAAAACTGATGGCAGGCAGTCCTGAAAGATTAACTTTGAGCACTGCAAGATCCGTTTCTGGATCAGAGCCCACTACCTTGGCAAGTACCGTCCGTCCGTCATGCAGCGCAACCTGAATTTCATCTGCAGCTTCGACAACGTGATGATTGGTAAGAATGTAGCCATCCGAGCTGACGATAACACCCGAGCCGAGATTGTTGACACGTTGCGAACGTGATGTGGGATGGTCGCCAAAAAAGCGTTTGAAGATGGGGTCGTCAGCCAATGGATTACGGGGTAAGCGTACTTCCTTGCTGGTAAAAACATTTACTACGGATGGAATGGCTTTTTTGGCTGCCGCGCTTAACGAATCGATCTGTACTCCACCACTGCTCGGCGCCGCTACTTCACGAATGGTGATGCCTGGAGCATGTTGTGCGCTACGCCAGGTGAGCCAGTCAGGCCTGAAAATAACGACTACAAAAAGCACGCCGAGCGCAATGGTTGTGCTCTGTGCAAAAACAAGCCAAAACTTCCGCATTATCAAATACACCTATGGATTAAAACAGAATAGTGGAAATTATACAGGACAGATATGGCCTGGATTTCCCGCTTAAAATTTAAATTGTCACTTAAATGCGGGCAGGGGCTTTATGTTTCAAGCCAGTTTTGGTTAAAATAGCGGTTTTTGCAAGTCTGTAGTCACCTAAACAGGGATCGTTTATGAGCAATCAACAAGTGGATCGTAGCAAGCGGCGCTTCCTTATCGCTGCCACTACTGCCGTTGGTGGAGTGGCGGGTGTCGCCGTGATGGTGCCTTTTGTCATGAGTATGCTACCGAGCGAGCGAGCCAAGGCCGCAGGTGCGCCAGTCGATGTGGACATCAGCAAGTTGGAGTCTGGCATGTTGCTGGCAGTCGCTTGGCAGGGCAAACCGGTATGGGTAGTCAGCCGCACCAAGGAAATGCTGGCCAGACTGCCTAAAAATGACTCGTTTTTGCTGGATCCAAAGTCAGAGCAGCCGCAACAACCCGAATACTGCAAAAACGAATGGCGCTCCATCAAGCCCGAATTTTTGGTGGTAGTTGGCATCTGCACTCACCTTGGTTGCTCTCCTACCTTCCGTAAAGACGTCGGGGCCGCGGATCTGGGCGCTGATTGGCCCGGTGGCTGGCTCTGCCCTTGTCACGGTTCCAAATATGACCTTGCAGCCCGGGTGTTCAAGGATGTGCCGGCGCCTCTGAATATGGATATCCCACCATACAAATTTGTCAACGACAACCTGATCCTGGTTGGTGATGACAGTAAAGGAGCGTAACGAATGAGTACCATGCAAAAATTTGTTGGCTGGATAGATGAGCGTTTCCCGTTGACAGCCAACTGGAAAACGCATTTGTCCGAGTACTACGCACCGAAAAATTTCAATTTCTGGTACTTCTTTGGGTCACTGGCGTTATTGGTACTGGTGATGCAGATCGTTACCGGTATCTTCCTCACCATGAACTACAAACCGGATGCTGCTCTTGCATTCATGTCAGTCGAGTACATCATGCGCGACGTGGACTGGGGTTGGCTCATCCGCTACATGCACTCCACTGGCGCCTCGATGTTCTTCGTGGTGGTGTACCTGCATATGTTCCGTGGTCTGATGTATGGCTCATACCGCAAACCACGCGAATTGATCTGGGTATTTGGCATGTTCCTCTACCTCGCACTAATGGCCGAAGCATTCATGGGCTACTTGCTGCCATGGGGCCAGATGTCGTATTGGGGCGCGCAGGTGATTATTTCCCTGTTTGGCGCAATTCCAGTAATTGGTAATGACCTGTCACTGTGGATTCGCGGCGACTTCGTGGTATCGGATGCCACGCTGAACCGCTTCTTTGCTTTCCACGTGATTGCGTTGCCTCTGGTACTGGTGGGTCTGGTCGCTGCTCACATCATCGCCTTGCATGAAGTGGGCTCGAACAACCCTGACGGTATCGAAATCAAGAAGCACAAAGACCCTGTGACGCACATTCCGCTGGATGGTATTCCTTTCCACCCGTATTACACGGTGAAGGACATCATGGGCGTAGTGGTGTTTCTGATGATATTTTCGGCGATTGTCTTCTTTGCACCAACATTCGGTGGCTGGTTCATTGAAGCCAACAACTTCATCCCAGCCAACCCATTGAAAACGCCTCCGCATATTGAGCCGGTATGGTATTTCACCCCGTTCTACGCCATTCTGCGCGCTGTGCCGGATAAATTCCTTGGTGTGGTGGCGATGGGCGCGTCAGTGGTGATCATGTTCTTCCTGCCATGGCTGGATCGATCCAAAGTTAAATCAATCCGTTATCGCGGCACTTTATACAAGAGCTTCCTGACTGCGTTTGTTATCAGCTTTATTGCACTGGGTTATCTTGGCACCCAAGGTGTTACCGTGCTTACCACGAACCTGGCGCGGGGATTTAGCGTGATTTATTTCGCCTTCTTCCTGTTAATGCCTTGGTACACCAAGATAGACAAGACCAAACCTGAACCGGAAAGGGTGACTGGATAATGAAGAAGTTTCTGTTTGCGCTACTGTTTGTGCCTCTGCTTGCCTTTGGATCGGAAGAGAGCGTCCATCTGGATAAAGCGCCGGTCAACCTGGAAGACTACGCGTCACTGCAACGTGGCGCGCGCATCTTCACCAACTATTGCCTGAGCTGCCACAGTGCCAATGCCATGCGCTATTCGCGTCTGGAGGATATTGGCCTGACCAAAGACCAGATCAAGAATAATCTGATGTTTGCGAGTGCGAACGTGGGCGATACCATGAGCATTAGCATGAGCCCTGCAAATGCCCAGGAATGGTTCGGCGCCGCTCCTCCGGATCTTTCCGTCGAGGCGCGCTCACGCACTCCGGACTGGTTGTACACGTATCTGCGCAGCTTCTACCTTGACAATACCCGCCCTACTGGCTGGAACAATACGGTATTCGAAAAAGTGGGAATGCCGAATGTTCTCTGGAGTTTGCAGGGTGAGCAGGTGCTTAAAAAAGGTGCCGATGCCCATGATGAGCATACTGCTCCGGAGTTCGAACTGGTCAAGCCGGGCAAGATGAGCCAAGTAGAGTACAACGCCATGGTTGGCGATCTGGTCAATTATTTGACCTGGATGGGCGAACCCATACAGACTACCCGTAAGGAGTTAGGAATCGTGGTAATGCTGTTCCTTGGAGTATTCTTTATTCTGGCTTATTACCTGAAGAAAGAGTTCTGGAAGGATATTCACTAAGTTCCACCCATACATTCCATCATTGTTTTCGCGGCCGGCGGTATTCCGCCGGCCATGTCATTTTCAGGGTAAAGCATCATGATGACTTTGTATTCCGGTAATACCTGTCCTTATAGCCAGCGCTGCCGTATTGTTCTGTTCGAAAAAGGCATGGATTTTGAAATCATTGACGTGGACTTGCACAACAAGCCCGAAGATCTGGCGCTGATGAATCCCTACAATCGTGTTCCAGTATTGGTAGAACGCGATCTTATTCTGTATGAAGCGAATATCATCAACGAATACATCGATGAGCGCTTTCCGCACCCGCAGCTCATGCCCGCCGACCCGGTAATGCGCGCACGGGCACGCCTGTTCCTGTTTAATTTTGAACAGGATCTTTTCAGCCATGTGCATGCAATAGAGCACGGCAGCCAGAAAGCAGCGGAAAAAGGGCGTGCGATGGTGCGCGACAGCCTGACCCAGATAGCCCCGATTTTTGCCAAGCAGAAATACATGCTGAATGATGATTTCTCCATGCTTGACGTAGCCATTGCTCCCTTGCTGTGGCGGCTGGATCATTATGACGTTCAGCTACCGCGGCAAGCCGCCAATCTGCTTAAATATGCCGAACGAATTTTTAGCCGGCCTGCATTTATTGAAGCACTGACACCTAACGAAAAAGCGATGCGCAAGTAATGCCATCCACCACGACCAAGCCCTACTTGATTCGTGCCATTTACGAATGGTGCGTAGACAATGGCTTTACTCCGCATCTCTCGGTTGCTGTCGATCAGAATACGCGGGTGCCAATGGAGTTTGTCAAGGAAGGCCAGATCGTGCTTAACCTGTCTGCCAGCGCGACTCGAAATCTCACCATGGACAATGAATGGGTGCAGTTTTCCGCCCGGTTTGGCGGAGTTTCGCGCGAGCTGCACATTCCCATGTCGGCAGTGGTTGGTATTTTTGCCCGTGAAAACGGGGAAGGAATGGGTTTCGCAGTAGAAAAACCAACCGATCCATCAAGTCCGCCCGAAACAGATCCGCCAAAACCCACCAAGCCCAGTCTTAAAATCGTCAAATAAGGGCAGGTCTCAGCCTGTTTTTATTGCCCCAGCAATTGTTCTCGCGTCACCAGAAACACATATTCATCGCTGTCGCCGGTATCCAGCCAGGTGAGTGACGGATCCTGAAATTCTCTCTCCAGCGCGTCACGATTATGGCCGATTTCAGCAACCAGAATTCCTCCAGGATTAAGATGGGCCGGTGCGGCGGCGAGTATGGCGCGGATATGTTCCAGACCATCAGACCCGCTGGCTAGTGCAAGCTGCGGTTCTGCCAGATATTCAGCAGGCAGCAACGCCATGCTGGACGCGTTGACGTAAGGGGGGTTGCTTACAATAACGTCGTAGGTACGGCCGGAAAGCTGGCTGAACAAATCAGATTTTAAGGTGTGTACTTGCGCCTGCAACTGAAAGTCGGTGATATTACGCTGGGCAACCGACAACGCATCAACGGATATATCCACTGCGTCGATTGCAGCATTGGGGAAGGCATGCGCCATCAAAATGGCCAGACAGCCAGAACCCGTGCACATATCCAATCCGGTTTGCACAGACTCGGGGTCTTCCACCCAGGGAGCCAGTTGTTCACGCAATAATTCGGCAATGAACGAGCGCGGAATAATCACTCGCTCATCCACATAAAAAGCGAATTCTCCCAGCCAGGCCTGATGCGTGATGTAGGCCGAAGGGATGCGTTGCTTCACGCGTTTCTCGAATACCAGTTTCAGATCTTCGCGCTCCACTTCGGTAAGGCAGGCATCGAGAAACGGATCCAGCCGGTCCAGAGGCAGATGCAGGCTGTGCAGGATAAGGTAAGCGGCTTCATCGAAGGCATTCGTCGTGCCGTGTCCGAAAAACACACCGGCCTCGTTCATGCGGCTCACCCCGAAGCGCAGCCAGTCGCGCACCGTAATCAGCGCATCGGTATCGTGAAAATAATCGTGACTCATCGGCTTAACAGTTTTTCCAGGGTTTTTTGATAAATGGCGCGCAGTGGCTCCAGTGCGGCGATTGGCACATTTTCATTGAGCTTGTGGATGCTGGCGTTCATCGGGCCGAACTCCACCACCTGTGTACAGATGTCGGCAATAAAACGTCCGTCCGAAGTGCCACCAGTAGTGGAGAGCTCGGTATCCAGCCCGGTGACCTCCTTGATCGCGGTACTGATGGCTTCCACCAGGCTGCCGCGCGGCGTGAGGTAGGGCTTGCCTGATTCTTCCCAATCGAGATCGTATTCAAGGCCGTGTCGGTCAAGTACCTCGTGTACTCGAACTTTCAAATCATCTTTGGTGCTGGCCGTGGAATGGCGAAAATTGAAGCGGATTTCCACTGTGCCGGGCACTACGTTGGTGGCGCCGGTGCCACCGTGGATATTGGAAATTTGCCAACTGGTCGGCGGGAAATATTCGTTGCCTTTATCCCATTCGATCGCAGCCAGTTCGGCGATGACCGGGGCGGCCTGGTGGATGGGGTTCCTGACCAGGTGTGGATAGGCAATGTGCCCCTGTATGCCTTTTACCGTAAGGCGCCCGGACAGGGAACCGCGCCGGCCATTTTTGATGGTATCGCCCAGTTGCGACACGCAGGTCGGTTCGCCTACGATGCAGCAGTCAATTTTTTCGCCGCGCGCAGCCAACATTTCGACAACTTTTACAGTGCCATCGGTGGCGATCCCTTCCTCATCCGAAGTAATCAGCAAGGCAATCGAACCGATGTGATCGGGATGCTGGGCGACGAAACCTTCTATCGAAGTCACAAACGCCGCCAGTGAGGCTTTCATGTCCGATGCGCCGCGTCCGTACAAAATACCATCGCGTATCGTGGGGGTGAACGGATCGGAATACCATTGATCCAGCGGCCCGGTTGGCACCACATCGGTATGCCCGGCAAAGCATACCACCGGGCTGGTATCGCCCCGGCGCGCCCACAAGTTGATGACGCCGTTAGAGGTGATGGTTTCAAAACGAAATCCCAATGGCGCCAGGCGTTCCTGCATTAAAGCCTGACAACCAGCGTCATCAGGAGTGTTGGAGCGACGCGAAATAAGCTGCTGGGTGAGTGCGAGGGTATCGGTCATGTCGATTTATTTGCTGGCAGTTACGAGGGAATGGTTAATTTCTGTTCGAATGTGCGTGTTGCGGCCACAGCCGGGCTGGCGACTAGTGGTGCCGGAATTATCAGTCCAGCTAACAAAAGCATTTGTTCTCATGTCACGTTCCCAGGACAGCAGCATATTCCGCGGGGCTAAATCCGATTACTATTTGGTGCGCATGCTCCAGCACCGGGCGTTTGATCACGCTGGTTTTTTCCATCATCAGCGCAAACGCGGCTTCCTGGTTAGTGATGTTGGCTTTTATCGCGTCTGGCAACTGGCGCCAGGTCATGCCCTGACGGTTAAGCAATTTTTCCCAGCCCGCCTGTTGCGCCCAGGCGGTCAGCAACGCGACATTTATGCCAGATTTCTTGAAATCATGAAATTCGTAAGCCTGGCCGTGTTCATCCAGCCAGGCCAAGGCTTTTTTGACCGTAGTGCAATTGGAAATACCGTAAATGCGCATGGTGCCGATAGAATAGTAATAATTCGCCCATTTTAATCGAGAACTGCTCATGCGTCGCTTCGCTTCTGACGGCGGCCAGCCTGGCACTGCCGACTGGCGCACTATCCGCCTGCTATTGCCCTATCTGTGGGAATACAAATGGCGCGTCGCTATTGCGCTGAGTTTCCTGATCGGCGCCAAACTCGCCGTAGTGGGCGTCCCGCTGATATTGAAGCGGGTCGTGGATTCGCTCAACCAGCCCAAGGCAGCCTTGGTCGTACCGGTGGCCCTGTTGTTGGGCTACGGCGCATTGCGGCTGGCCAGCACGGTGTTTTCCGATCTGCGCGACATCGTGTTCGCCAAAGTGACTCAGCACGCCATCCGCCGCGTAGGGCTGGAGGTATTCCGTCACCTGCATAATCTCTCGCTGCGCTTTCATCTGGAACGCCAGACTGGCGGGGTGTCGCGCGACATAGAGCGGGGTGCGCGCGGCATTTCCTCGCTGATCAACTTCACCCTGTTTTCCATCCTGCCCACGCTGATTGAAATCAGCCTGGTGGCGGGAATACTGTTTGCCAAATTCGACTGGATATTCGCCGCCATCACCCTGGCGGTGCTGGTGGTGTATATCGCACTCACCATCACCATTACAGAATGGCGTACCCATATTCGCCGTGAAATGAACGAACTCGACTCGCAGGCCAATACCAAGGCCATCGACAGCCTGCTGAATTATGAGACGGTGAAATACTTCGGCAATGAGGATTTCGAGGCCAGACGCTACGACGTCAGCCTGCAGCGCTGGGAAAAAGTCGCGGTCAAGAACCAGACATCGTTGGGTCTGCTCAATGCAGCGCAGGCGATAATTATTGCCACCGGCGTGACGATCATGCTGCTGCGCGCTTCCGCGGGTGTGGTTGCGGGCAAGCTCACCATTGGTGATCTGGTGATGATCAACGCCTTCCTGATCCAGATGTTCATTCCGCTGAATTTCCTGGGCGTGATGTATCGCTCGATCAAACAGTCTCTCACCGATATCGAGCGGCTGTTCAAGCTGCTCCACGTCAACCGCGAAATCCAGGACGCTCCGGCTGCCCGACCGCTGCAACTCAAGGGCGGTGTGGTGCGCTTCGAAGATGTGCGTTTCGGCTATGATGCGGACCGCAAGATATTGCATGGCGTGAGTTTTGACATCCCCGCCGGGCACAACATAGCGGTGGTCGGCACCAGCGGGGCCGGCAAATCCACACTGGCGCGGCTGCTGTTCCGCTTCTACGACGTGACCGGCGGCCGCATCAGCATCGATGGCCAGGACATCCGCAGCGTCACCCAGCATAGCCTGCGTGCCGCGATTGGCATCGTGCCGCAGGATACCGTGCTGTTCAACGACAGCATCTACTACAACATCGCTTACGGTCGCCCCGAGGCCAGCCGAGAAGAAATCGTCGAGGCAGCGCGCGCTGCTCACATCCTGCATTTTATCGAGTCGCTCCCCAAAGGCTGGGAAACCACCGTGGGCGAACGCGGCCTCAAACTCTCGGGAGGTGAAAAGCAGCGCGTGGCGATTGCGCGTACCTTGCTCAAAAATCCGGCCATCCTGATCCTGGACGAAGCCACTTCCGCACTCGACACAACGACCGAAAAAATTATCCAGGCCGAACTCAAGGAAATCGCCAAATCGCGCACCACACTGACCATTGCCCACCGTCTGTCCACCATCATCGACGCAGATCAAATATTGGTGATGGAACAGGGCGAAATCGTCGAGCGTGGCAGTCATCGCGAGTTGCTGGCGCACAACGGCGTATATGCGCGGCTCTGGGCGATGCAGCAGGAAGAAGCCGCAGAAAGGATAGAAGCCGCATGATCCTGCATGTCGAAACGGTAAGCTGGGCGCAACAATCCGCCACTTTGGCAAGCCTGCGCCGCACCGTTTTTATCGAAGAGCAGGGCGTGCCGGAAGCGCTGGAATGGGATGGGCTGGACGCCGCTGCGACCCATTTCATTGCACTGGCCAGTGGCAGCGCGGTCGGCTGCGCCCGATTGCTTGCAGATGGCCACATCGGCCGTATGGCGGTGCTGCCAGCCTGGCGCGGCAAAGGCGCAGGGCGCGCATTGCTGAATGCCGTGTTGCATGCCGCACGTCAGAAGCATCTGGGCTGGCTGTATCTGAATGCCCAGACCCATGCCGCGGGATTTTATGCCCGCTTCGGTTTTCAACCCGTTGGCGCGGAATTTCCCGACGCCGATATTCCTCACCTACGTATGGAGCTTGTTATGCCACAACACACCGATACTCTCAATCAGCAGTTTGCCATTGCCGGCAAGCTTGAATTTGTCGATGCCGCAGCGGGGTTGCCGGTAGTCAAAATTACCACGCCGCATGCAAGCGCACGCATTGCAGTACAGGGTGCGCAAGTGCTGGAATGGCAGCCAAGCGGGCAACTGCCGGTGCTGTGGGTGAGCCGCGCTGCAGTGTATCAACCAGGCAAAGGTGTGCGCGGCGGTGTACCGGTATGCTGGCCATGGTTCGGCGCGGGCGAGGCAGGCAAGCCCGCGCATGGTTTTGTGCGCACGCGCATGTGGGAAGTGCGCGAAACCGGGCAGGGCATGGCCGACAGCATATTTATCCGGTTCGGCATGAAAGATGACGAATCCACCCGCGCGCTGTGGGATTACGCTTTTGACCTGGAGCTGATTGTCACCGTGGGGGCGGCGCTCAAGATGGAGCTGGTGACGCGTAATAAGGGCGCGACAGCATTTGAGATCAGCGAAGGATTGCATACTTATTTTCATGTAGGAAACATCCATCAAACGCAGGTACTGGGTCTGGAAAATACCGTGTACCTGGATAAAGTGCGGGATTTCGCCCGTGACACTCAAACCGGAGCGGTGCGTTTCAGTGGAGAAACCGATCGCGTATATATCGACACCCTTACCGATTGCGTAATTGATGATGCAAAACTGAACCGAAAAATCCGCGTAGCAAAAGCGGGCAGTACTTCCACAGTGGTGTGGAATCCATGGGCAGAAAAAGAGAAAGGTTTTGCTGATATGGCTGCGGGCGAGTATCAGGAAATGCTATGTGTAGAAACGGTCAATGCGGGTGATGCGCGCGTAACTGTTGCGGCGGATACCTCACATAGCATGGTCGCTTTCATCGGACTGGAAACGGGCGGGTAAATAAGCACGGTACTCAATCAGTAAGGAACCAAAGGCAGATCCGACTTATCTGTTCCTTTGGTTTCGTTGTCATTCCTGCGGTGAGATTCCATGCAAACCTTGGTATTCATAAGCTTTGTCATATTTGTTGGCCTCGTATTGGCGCTGCAATTGTCGGCTTACTGGCGCGCCCGGCGCATTGTGGGCAGTGCCGCGCCCGATACCAGTAGCGTGGATGGGATCGCTGCCGGTGAACGCCGCCGTGTTTATTATTTCTTCGCCGAGAATTGTGGGCCGTGCCGCGCCATGGCACCGCTGGTCGCCCGATTGCAGCAAACGCATCGCAATCTGGTGAAGGTGGATGTGGCGCAATCCATGGCGCTGGCACAGGCGTTCGGGATAACTGCTACGCCCAGTTTCGTTCTGGTGGAAGACAATACGATACGTCAGGTGCATCTGGGAGGCCTGAACGAAACGCGCCTCAAGCGTATGCTGGAGGCAAACTGAGACGCTGATGCGCGGGGCACAAACGGGGCAAGCGGCATGAATAATTGCATATTGAATGCCAGGTATTTGCGCAAAAGGCCATAAAGCTAATATGATGCGGTTATGAAAGTGCTACGCCAGCTGCTTATTCTGCTTTTTAGCCTCACATTGCCGTTAAACGGCTATGCGGCGCTGGCGGCTGTGCTTCCCTCCTGCCCCATGTCGCAAGATCAGAATATGGCTTCGATGTCGAATGATCAGTCATGTTGCTGCCACTGCCACGATAGTGGAGACAAGCACAGCACACCAGGCAAATGCGACCAAAACCAATGTGCACAAATGTGCAAAACAGCCAATCCATTGCCGGCACTGTCCGTGAAATTTGTTCCTTTCGCCTTATCCCAGTGGCTATCCTTGCCACCATTATCTGCCCGCATCATTTCCTCCGACGCATCCGGCGTCTGGCGTCCGCCACGCTTGCTTTGATTCTCTGATCTGGTTGTTCCCTCACCTGGTGTGAGGGGCTGTGCGCCTATGAGCGCGCTCATCCTGGGAGTTTTGAGCATGAATACATTCCTGTTGCCTGCATGGCGGCGAAATGTGCTGGCGATAACCGTGGCAATTATTGCCGTGCCCGCCGTCGCCGCACCCCTGAGTTTTGAAAAGGCCCTGCAACTGGCCGAGCGTACCGCGCCTTCGCTAGCCGTGGACAACGCACGGATCGAAGCGGCGCGACAGGCCGCCATTCCTGCCGGAGAACTGCCCGACCCGAAACTGATGCTCGGTATCGACAATTTACCCATCAATGGACCGGATCGCTTTAACCTCAACCGTGATTTCATGACCATGCGGCGCATCGGGGTCAGCCAGGAAGTGCCCAATTCAGACAAGCGCCAGGCACGTGTCGACGTGGCGCAGAGCAGCATAGCGGTGGCCGTCGCCGAGCGCCGCATCGAACGGCTCAAGGTGCGGCGCGAAGTCGCACTGGCCTGGATCGCACGCTACACCGTGGAACGCAAACTGGCATTGTTCGACGAGTTATATCGCGAAAACCGGTTGCTGGCGGAGGCGGTGCGCACCCGCATTGCCGCCGGCCGCGGCCTGGCAATGGACGCTATCCTGCCACGCCAGGAAGCGGCTGCACTGGCGGATCGCCACGACCAGCTGGAGCGCGAACGCAGCGATGCCGAAGCCGCCCTCAAGCGCTGGATAGGTCCGGAGGGAGGAGAGCCGCTGATGGGCGAAGCGCCGACCTGGCCGATTATGCCAACCACGCTCGCAGACCATCTGCATCACCACCCCGAACTCGCCGTTTATGACTCGAAGACGAATCAGGCCGAAGCCGAAGTACGCGAGGCCGAATCCATGAAAAAACCCGACTGGGCAGTGGAGCTCGCCTACCAGCAGCGCGGACCGGATTTCAGCAACATGGCTTCCATCCAGTTCACCTTTGACTTGCCGGTGTTTGCCTCACGCCGCCAGGATCCACAAATTGCCGCCAAACGTGCAGAGCTGGTACGCATAGATGCCGAGCGCGAAAACACTCTGCGCGAGCACGCCCAGATGCTGGCGACCGACCTGGCGGC
The DNA here is from genome assembly GCF_047300855.1 of Sulfuriferula sp. GW1. Lineage (GTDB taxonomy): Bacteria > Pseudomonadota > Gammaproteobacteria > Burkholderiales > Sulfuriferulaceae > Sulfuriferula. Next base: position 1,767,842 of record NZ_CP170197.1, on the reverse strand, counting down.
CTATCAGCAACTCGACCGTGCCGTGCAGCGCCAGCACGATAGCCTGATGCCACTGGCGCAGGAGAAGGTCCAATTGGCGCTCGCGGCCTACCGTGGCGGCCAAACCGATCTGGCAACAGTGATTGCCGCACGCAGCGAATGGATTGATGCCCGCCTCAAGGCCATCGATCTTGAAGGCCAGCGCGCACTGGTCGCCGCACGCCTCCACTACGCCTACGGGGAGAATAAATAATGAATGCAAAATACCTGAAACTGGCTGTGCTGACGCTTGCACTCTTGGGCGCCGGTGCAGCGGGTGGCTACTGGTGGGCAAACCATGCCCAGATAAGCCCAGGCCCGGCAATGACAACGTCTTCGCCAGCCCCGGCCGAGCGCAAGCCACTGTACTGGTATGACCCGATGGTGCCCCAGCAGCATTTTGACAAGCCGGGCAAGTCGCCGTTCATGGACATGGCGCTGGTACCGAAATATGTCGATGACAGCGGTAATAAAGCGGAGGCCGGGTCAGTCAAGATCGATCCGAGAGTCGTGCAAAACCTGGGCATGCGTACCGCCAGCGTAACCCGGGGCAGTTTGACGCCGAAGCTGGAAGCCACCGGTGTGCTGGTTTTCAACGAGCGCGATGTGTCCATTGTGCAGGCGCGCGCGGTGGGGTTCGTGGAACGGGTATTCGCACGGGCGCCGGGTGACGTGGTCGCTGCGGGCAGCCCGCTGGTCAGCCTGCTGGTGCCGGAATGGAGTGGCGCGCAACAGGAATTTCTGGCGCTGAAAAAAAGCGGCGATGCGGGACTGATGGACGCCGCACGGCAACGCATGCAAGTGCTGGGTATGCCGTCCCAGCTGATCCAGCAGGTGGAACGCAGCGGCGTGCCGCATCCGGTGGTGACCGTGCGCTTCCCGATGAGTGGCGTGATCCGCGAACTCGATGTGCGCGCCGGCATGACGGTAAGCAGCGGTCAGACCCTGGCCAAGGTGAATGGCCTGGGTACGGTCTGGCTCGATGTGGCGGTGCCCGAGGCGCTGGCCCAGCAGATACGGGTCGGACAAAGCGCGCAGGCGCGGCCGCCTGCATTGCCGGGTGAAGTCATCCAGGGACGCGTGACGGATATCCTGCCGGAGGCCAACCTCGATACCCGCACCCTGAAGGTGCGGGTGGAGCTGCCGAATAAACATGGCCATCTGCGCCCGGGGCTGACTGCACAGGTGCAGCTGGCAGACAGCAATCAGCAAAGCGTGCTGCTGGTGCCGACCGAGGCGATTATCCGCACCGGCAAGGGCGCCATGGTCATGCTGGCCGAAAGCGGCGGCCATTACCGGCCGGTGGAGGTGCAAACCGGTGCCGAGGCAGGCGGGAAAACAGCCGTGCTGAGCGGTTTGAGTGAAGGCCAGAAGGTGGTCACCTCCGGCCAGTTCCTGATCGATTCGGATGCCAGTCTGCAGGGTATTTTCGCCGCTGCCGACGCCCCTGACACCGGCACCGGTGCCGCACCAACACCAACACCGGCACCGGCACCAGCACCAGCACCAGCACCAGCACCAGCACCAGCACCTGTGGCGCTTCAAGAGACGGAAGGTCGTATCATCAGCTTCGGTAAGGGCGAAGTTACCATAGCCAGCGGTCCGCTCATGGGCATGCCCGCCATGACCATGGACTTTGCGCTGGCACGTCCGCAACTCGTCCAGGGTATCAAGGTAGGCGACAAGGTACGCATCGGCGTGCGCCAAACCGATAGCGGCCTGGTGATCGAACGCCTCGACAAAATCGGAGGCGCAAAATGATCCGGCGCGTCATCGAATGGTCGGTCAACAACCGCTTCCTGGTGCTGCTGGCGACCCTGTTCGCCACAGCATGGGGAGTGTGGGCGGTGATGAGCACACCCATCGACGCGCTGCCGGATTTATCCGATGTGCAGGTAATCATCCGCACGCCTTACGCGGGACAGGCGCCGCAGATCGTGGAAAACCAGGTGACTTATCCGCTGGCGACCACGATGATGTCAGTACCCGGCGCGAAGACGGTACGCGGCTATTCGTTTTTCGGCGACTCCTTCGTCTATGTGCTGTTCGAGGATGGTACCGATCTGTATTGGGCACGCTCGCGGGTGCTCGAATATCTCAGCCAGTTACAGGGCAAGCTGCCGGCTGGCGCCAAGCCTTCGCTCGGCCCGGACGCGACCGGGGTGGGCTGGATTTATGAATATGCGCTGGTGGATCGCACCGGCCAGCATGATCTCGCCCAGCTACGCGCCCTGCAGGACTGGTTTCTCAAATACGAGCTGAAAAGCCTGCCTAACGTCGCCGAGGTTGCCACCATCGGCGGTATGGTCAAGCAGTACCAGGTGGTGCTCGATCCGGTGAAACTGGCCAGCTTCGGCGTGACGCACGAGCAGGTCATTCAAGCCATACGCAACGCGAATCAGGAAACCGGCGGCGGCGTGGTGGACATGTCGGAATCCGAATACATGGTACGTGCTTCGGGTTATCTGAACACGCTGGATGACTTCCGAGAAATTCCGCTGAAAGTCGGGCAGGGCGGGGTGCCGGTCACCCTGGGCGAGGTGGCGCATATCCAGCTCGGCCCGGAAATGCGCCGCGGCGTCGCCGAGCTCGACGGGCAGGGTGAAGTGGTCGGCGGTGTGGTGATCCTGCGCTCCGGTAAAAACGCGCGCACTACCATCGCGGCAGTCAAGGCCAAGCTGGCGGATCTGAAAAAAAGCCTGCCGCCGGGGGTGGAAATCGTTCCCACTTATGATCGCAGCCAGCTCATCGACAGCGCTGTGGAGAACCTCAGCCACAAGCTGATCGAGGAATTCATCGTCGTCGCGCTGGTATGCGCGATATTCCTCTGGCATCTGCGTTCCTCACTGGTGGCAATCGTGTCCTTGCCGCTGGGAGTACTGATCGCCTTTATCATCATGCGCCATCAGGGGATTAACGCCAATATCATGTCACTGGGCGGCATTGCCATCGCCATCGGTGCGATGGTCGACGCTGCCGTGGTGATGATCGAGAACGCACACAAGAAGATCGAAGCCTGGCAGCATGCGCATCCGGGCGAGACGCTACGAGGCGAGGCGCACTGGCAGGTGATTACGGCGGCGGCCGTCGAAGTCGGGCCAGCGCTGTTTTTCAGCCTGCTGGTGATTACCCTTTCGTTCATTCCGGTGTTCACGCTGGAGGCGCAGGAGGGGAGGCTGTTCGGCCCGCTGGCCTTCACCAAGAGCTACGCCATGGCGGCCGCGGCGGGTCTGTCGGTCACGCTGGTGCCGGTGCTGATGGGATACTGGATACGCGGGCGCATTCCCGACGAGCGCAGCAACCCGCTCAACCGCCTGCTCATCGGTCTTTACCGGCCAGCGCTGAATAGGGTCCTGCGCCGGCCCAAATTGACCTTGCTGATTGCATTTCTGGTTTTCCTCACCAGCGCCTGGCCGGTGAGCCGGCTGGGCGGCGAGTTTTTGCCGGCCATGGACGAAGGCGACCTGTTGTATATGCCGACTGCATTACCTGGTATTTCCGTGCAGAAAGCCACGCAACTGTTGCAGCAGACCGACCGCATGATCAAGACCGTGCCCGAAGTCGCGAGCGTGTTCGGCAAGGCGGGGCGCGCCGAGACTGCGACCGACCCGGCGCCGCTGGAAATGTTCGAGACCACCATCCAGTTCAAGCCGCGCGATCAATGGCGTCCCGGCATGACCCCTGCATTGCTGGTCAAGGCACTGGATAAAGCAGTCCAGGTGCCGGGGCTGACCAATTTATGGGTGCCGCCCATCCGCAATCGCATCGACATGCTCGCCACAGGCATTAAAAGCCCGATCGGGGTGAAAGTGGCGGGCAACAATCTGGAGCAGATCGACCGCGTCACCCAGGCAATTGAGCATGTTGCCAAAACCGTGCCGGGGGTCAGTTCTGCATTGGCGGAACGTCTCACCGGCGGGCGCTATATCAATGTCGACATTGATCGCCGCGCCGCTGCCCGCTATGGCCTGAATGTGAACGACGTGCAGTCGGTGGTGGCGAGTCTGATCGGTGGCGAGAACGTGGGCGAGACGGTGGAAGGGCTGGCGCGTTTCCCTATCAACGTGCGCTACGATCGTTCCTGGCGCAGCTCGCCCGAAGCGTTGACGCGTTTGCCCATCCTTACTCCCACGGGCGAGCAAATCACCCTCGGCACGGTGGCTAAAGTCGGCATCAGCGATGGCCCACCCATGCTCAAGAGCGAAAATGCGCGCCCCACCGGCTGGGTGTATGTGGACGTCAATGGCCGCGACCTGGCCTCGACCGTGGCCGATCTGCGCCAGGCGGTGGCACGCCAGGTCAAGCTGGAACCTGGCATGAGCGTGGCCTACAGCGGCCAGTTCGAATATCTGGAACGTGCCAACGCGCGCCTCAAGCTGGTCGTGCCAGCGACCTTGCTGATCATCTTCGTGCTGCTTTATTTCATCTTCAAGCGTTTTGATGAAGCCGGTTTAATCATGGTCACGTTGCCGTTTGCACTCACCGGTGGTCTGTGGTTTCTCTACCTGATGGGCTATAACCTGTCTGTCGCAACCGGGGTGGGATTCATCGCACTGGCCGGCGTATCCGCCGAATTCGGCGTGATCATGCTGCTCTACCTGAAGAATGCCTGGGATGCCCGGCGTGAGGCAGGACAAGGCGATGATGCCGGGCTGCTTGATGCAATCCGCGAAGGCGCGGTATTGCGGATACGCCCCAAAGCAATGACAGTGGCCGTCATCATAGCCGGCCTGTTGCCGATACTTCTGGCTACCGGCACCGGCAGCGAGATCATGAGCCGTATCGCCGCGCCCATGCTGGGCGGCATGGTGACTGCCCCACTGTTGTCGCTGTTCGTCATCCCAGCGGCATACAGCCTGATGCGCCGTCGCCGTAGCAAACCTTGATCCGGTTGGGAATATTCGCGCATGTTTGTTGTCTTGGTATATCTGTTGTAGAAAGAAATGAAGCACGTAGGTTTTAAAGTTCATTCACTCAAAAGGAGATCATCATGAAAAAACTGCATTTCATACTCGTTCCCGTTGCCTTGGTCGCATTGATCGCGATGCCAGCGGTTGCCGCCGATAAACCCAATATGGCCGGCATGAAGATGGATGCACCGCAGACCACCGCTGGTAAAGTCCATAAAGCCAAAGGCATAGTAAACAGCGTGGATATAAAAGATGCCAAGGTAAACCTGTCCCATGAAGCCATACCCAGCCTCAACTGGCCCAGGATGACCATGAGTTTCAAGGTCAGCGACAAACAGGACCTGGCGATGCTAAAACCGGGACAGCATGTCGACTTCGAACTCTCCGAGAGCAACAAGGGGCAGTATGTCATTACGAAAATAACACCCATCAAATAGCCGGCTATGCCACAGGGAAGCCGCAGGGGATTGCGGCTTTCTCGTGCGCCATCTCGCCGAAAATGCTCTTTTCTCCGGAAATTTCGAGCGAAGGAATGGCCGATCCGATTCTGTCTCCGATGGTAAAAGCCGGGCTAGCTATCGCCGGAACTTCGGGGAGAAAGCGCCAGTCCCACGAATATCGTTTCGTTTTTTTAGCAGTCATAGGACCGTCATTATTCCGCGGAACTCATCATTTTGTTCATCTGATGTGCTCCGTTGCCTGGTCCGTTTCGGGAGATAATCATGCGCCGCCGTTCATTTGTTGCCGCACTATTGGGTTTCTTTGCAGCGATTTCAGGTTATCGCTTCTGGCGCGGCTCCACCCCGGCTGCGGCCCAAGATAAGGGCATGATGGGCGGCGAGATGATGGGGGGTGGGGGCATGCGAGAGATGATGTCCCCGGAAAACATGCGCGGGCCGATGCGCACCGGGATGGCGCTTTTCATGCGTCATAAACTCATTCACCGCAGGGTCACCGAACTGCCCAATGGTGTACACGATATAACCACATCCACAGACCCCACCACAGCGGCGCTCATCCAGAAGCATGTGATGGAGATGTATGAAAGGCTGGACCAGAACCACCCATTTCCTTACCCGATGAGCAATAGTGTCCCGGCAATGTTCGCCAACCCTACGCGTTATCAGCGCAAGTTTGAAATGCTGCCGGACGGAATAGCGGTGACGGAGACATCTTCCGACCCGCAGATGGTTGCAGTGATTCGCGCACATGCCGAGGAACTCAATCGGTTTGCAAAAGAGGGCATGCCTGCGATGATGCGGGAGATGATGTAGCAGGTTCCATTTGCCAATGCATTGCAAACGGTGTTTGCGATTGCTTGTTCTGGGTTCATGAGCGCGATGTTCTTAACATACGGAGGGTTTCATGAGATATGGAAAAAAAGCTTTCTTCATTCTGGCATGCCTGTTTTCAACAACATCTCTTGCCGATGTGCGGGATATCAATGCAGCAAATAACCAGATAGTGGTCCAGCTTCAGTCCCGGCATGTCGATTATACCGAAACAGACAATGGGGCAGTCCTGGATACTGAGGGCGGCGATGTTCCCGGCTTTGGCCTGTCTGCGTCGGTAATGAAAAATATCTGGCTGGGGAACGATTACATTGCTGCTCAATATAGTAGATTCAGTGGCCGGACAGACTATATCGGCGCCCCTCTCAGCGGCGGTGCATATGGCTCCTTAACCGGTAAATCGGGTTTAAAGATCGCTGATTTCAGCCTGCGCTACGGAAATGGATTTCCAATCCATGATCAGTTCATGGTTACCCCCTATGCCGAACTCGGCTACTACAAATGGGATCGCGACGTAGGCTACATGGAGCATTACACTCACAAATACTATGGTGTTGGCGCGTTGGGGCAATATTCGCCGGCAAGCAAATGGGTGCTATCTGCTACTGCCATGATCGGCCATACCTATGGATCCGAAATTGATGTGGTGGCGCCTTTTGGGTTTACGGCCGACCTCGGAAATTCTGCGATCTACAAGGCGGGTGTATCGATTGATTACGCCTTATCCAAAAAGCTTCATGCCAATGCAGGCATTGACTATATAAACTGGAAATACGGCGCGAGCGCTGTGCAAGCTTCCGGGTACTATGAGCCGGACAGCGAAACCAAGGACACCATCATCAAGGCAGGGATCGGTTACGCATTCTAACTCGGCAAACCTTGGTGAACGTAGGTAGAGGTTGCAGACAACAACCAGAAACCGGCCATAAAATCGTTTAGCAGCGATGGCGATGCTATACAATTCGGGGAGATGAATAGCAAGCCAGGTTAAACCATGAACACTTCCTCCCCAGCATCCGCCATGCGTACTTCTGATTGCGATGTACTGGTCATCGGCGGCGGCCCGGCAGGCTCGACAGCCGCTGCGCTGCTGGCTGAGCGCGGCCATCGCGTGACCCTGCTGGAAAAGGCGCACCATCCGCGTTTCCACATCGGTGAATCACTCCTGCCTGCCAATTTGCCGTTGCTGGAAAAGCTGGGCGTGGCCGATGCGGTGAAGGCCATCGGCATGGAAAAATGGGGCGCGGAATTCGTCTCGCCCTGGCATGACCACAAGCAGACATTCGAATTCGCCGATGCCATGGACAAATCCATGCCCATGGCTTACCAGGTACGGCGCGCCGAGTTCGACGAAATCCTGATCCGCAACGCCGGCAGCAAAAATGCCCGGGTGGTGGAAGGTTGCCAGGTGGAGGACGTCGATTTCCTGCCTGATAACGCCGGTGCGCTGGTACAGGCACGCCATGATGACGGCAGTGTTGAAACCGTGCATGCGCGTTTTGTGCTGGATGCATCGGGTCGCGACACCTTTCTCGGCAATCGCTTCAAAGCCAAGCAGCGCAACAAGAAACACAACAGCACGGCGATTTACGGCCACTTTTCAGGCGCCGAGCGCAACGCAGGCAAGGCCGAAGGCAATATCACCATTTTCTGGTTCGAGCATGGCTGGTTCTGGTTTATTCCGCTGGCCGACGGCACGACCAGCGTCGGTGCGGTGACTTGGCCGTATTATCTGAAAACCCGCAACAAAAAACCGCTCGAACAGTTTTTGCAGGAAACCATTGCCCTGTGCGCGCCGCTGAGCGAGCGGCTGCAACACGCGCAACTGACTTCTGCGGTTGAAGCCACCGGCAATTTTTCCTACGTATGTGACCGTACCCACGGCAACAATTATCTGCTGCTGGGCGATGCCTACACCTTTATCGACCCGGTGTTTTCTTCCGGCGTGATGCTGGCCATGCAAAGCGCTTTTGCCGGAGCCGACACCGTCGACACCTGCCTGCGCCATCCGCGACAGGCTGCCGTTGCATTGAAGAAATTCGACCGCACGATGCGCATCGGGCCGAAGGAGTTTTCCTGGTTTATTTACCGGGTAACCAACCCCACCATGCGCAATATGTTCATGGGGCCGCGCAACATTTTCCGTGTCAAGGAGGCGCTGCTCTCGGTACTGGCCGGAGACGTGTTCGGCAAGACCCCGATTCGCCGCCCGTTGCTGATTTTCAAGGCGCTGTATTACACGGCATCCCTGTTCAATTTCAGGCGCACGTTGCAGGCATGGCGGACGCGCAAACTCAATATCCGGGCGGTGGATGAAACTGGCGCAGCGGTGAACTGATGCGCGACCCGGTATCACCCCTGTATGGCGCGAACCTGTCCATTGCAGCGTTTTTGAAACAACCGCCGGAGTGGAAAAGCAGCGTGCTGGGCGCACTGTGCTTTTCTGCGGATACAGCCGAGAGCCGGATGCTGGCGGGTATGGAAACGCCCTGCATGACCATACCCATGCAGCGGTTGGACGCCGGCGATTCGATCTGCGAAGTCTGGCACGGCAGCGGTCTGTTGACGCAGGGTCAATGCGGCGCCATCCATTATCGTCATGACGATGATGTGCTGTTCGGCGTGATGGCTGTGGATGAAACAGCATTTACAGCCAGCACGGACAAAACGCCGCTACAGCAGGCCACCGAAGCCGCCTACCGGCAGGTGTTTGCGCTGCTCGACAACCTGCATTACCCGTATCTGTTCCGCTTCTGGAATTACATTGCCGACATCAACGCCCACAGCTTCGGGCTGGAGCGTTATCGCCAGTTCAATCTGGGTCGGCAGGATGCTTTCCTTGCGCATGGCCGCGACGTGGTGGGGAATGTTCCCGCCGCGTGTGCGCTGGGCTCGGCCCAGGGGCCGCTGACCATCGCCTTTTTAGCGGGACGCGTGGCGCCGCTGGCCATTGAAAATCCGCGCCAGGTCAGCGCCTACCAATATCCTCAGCAATATGGCCCGCGCAGCCCGACATTCTCGCGTGCCAGTCTGGTGCGGCTGGGACAGGACGAGGTGTTGTTTGTATCCGGCACCGCCAGCATTGTCGGCCATGAAACCCTGCATCCTGCCGATGTCGTGGCACAAACCCGCGAAACCCTGGCCAATATCGCAGCCGTATTGGAGCAGGCAAACCAGCAGGCGAGCCAGCCCGGATTCAATCTGGCCGGCCTGTATTACAAGGTATATGTGCGCCATGCTGCCGACCTCGTGCCAATCCGCACTGAACTGGAACGCGCGGTTGGTGCTGTGCCCCATGCAATCTACCTGCAGGCCGATGTATGCCGCCAGGATCTGCTGGTGGAAATCGAGGCCACTGCCGGGCACCCGTTCTTCATGCCCGGCAAACGGGACTGACCATGCGCGCCGTATTGCGTGTGCTGCTGAATGCCTACGATCACCTGGTGCTGTATCTTGGTCTGATCTGGCTTGGGGTGATGTGCCTGGCGTGGACACCGTTGGCCTTACTTGTCTATCCCTTGCTGTCGGAACGGCGCGGACGTGCGCTCGGTCGCTACGTCATCATGGCGGGATTTCGCCTGTATCTGGCCAGCCTGAGTGCGTCGCGGCGCTGCAGCTTCGACCTGGAGGCGCTTGATGCGCTGCGCGATGAGCCGTCGCTGATTATTGCGCCCAATCATCCATGCCTGCTGGATGCGGTGATGGTGATTTCGCGTTTGCCGAACGTCGCCTGCGTGCTTAAGGCCGATCTGATGAACAATATTTTTCTCGGGGCAGGCGCGCGGCTGGCGCGCTATATCCGCAATGAGCCGGTGCGGCGCATGGTGCACCTGGCAACAGATGATTTCGCCAGCGGAAGCCATCTGCTGCTGTTTCCGGAAGGGACACGCACCGTTACGAACCCGGTCAATCCGCTCAAAGGCAGCATCGGACTGATTTCGCATCATGCGCAGGTGCCGGTGCAGACGGTGCTGATAGAAACCGACTCGGCTTATCTGAGCAAGGGCTGGACACTATTCCGCAAACCGCCGATGCCGATCCATTACCGGGTGCGCCTGGGGCGGCGCTTTGATCCGCCACAACATAGCCAGCACTTCATGGCTGAACTGGAACATTACTTTGCGCACGAGCTGGTGCAAGGCTCGGCGTTTTACCCGACCAACTCATTACCCATGCAACCTGACCGTAAGCTCTAACATTCAAATTACAAATGCAAGCCACGGAGTTCACAGAGAACACAGAAATGATGCGGATGCTACGTATTTTTGCGAGTGGGGCGATAAAACCGGCCATCCCTGCCGGCCCGTTTCCTCTGTGAACTCTGTGTTCTCTGTGGCTAAATCTTTCTAGTTTTATTCGCCGCCATGACCGCTGCCTCGACCACTCATCTCGTCCTTATCCCCAGCTATAACCCTGGTGCCAAAGTCTATGAAACCGTGCGCGCAGCTCGCCAATACTGGACCCCGGTGTGGGTGGTGGTGGACGGCAGCAACGATGGCAGTGCCGAGGGTTTGCAGGCGATGGCGGCCGAAGACGACGGCCTGCGCGTAATCATCCTGCCGCGTAACCAGGGCAAGGGTGCGGCGGTACTGCACGGCCTGGATCAGGCGGCAGCGGCGGGTTTCAGCCACGCATTGACCATGGATTCGGACGGCCAGCATCCAGCCGAGCTTATCCCGGCGTTCATGGCGGAATCCGCGCGCCAGCCGGCGGCAATGATCCTGGGCGTACCGATATTCGATGCCAGTGCGCCGGGTCTGCGCGTGCAAGGGCGGCGCATCTCCAACTTGTGGGCCAATCTGGAAACGCTGTGGGCAGGCATAGGCGACTCGCTGTTCGGGTTTCGCGTGTATCCGATCGACCCATTGCGGCAGGTGATGCGCCATCAGCCGTGGATGCGCCACTTCGACTTTGATCCCGAAGCGGTGGTGCGCCTGTGCTGGCGTGGGGTCAGGCCGGTTAATCTGCCGGCCCCGGTGCGCTACTACCGCGCGGAGGAGGGCGGCGTATCGCATTTCCGCTATCTGCGCGACAACGTGTTATTGAGCTGGATGCACACGCGACTGTTTCTGGGCTTTGTGCTGCGCCTACCCGTGTTGCTCATGCGCCGTGCGCTCGGCCGCATTTGAACGCGATGGCACCGGGATACCGATACGCGGCAGCCAGCGCCGCAATAGCGGGCTGGTAATCACGGTGCTGAAAATCGCCATGATCACCAGAATGGTGAACATCTGCTGCGAGATCACCCCGAGGTCGTAGCCGACGTTAATCACGATCAATTCCATCAGTGCGCGCGTGTTCATCATGATGCCCATGACTTTGCCTTCCTGGTGATTCATCCCCGCTATACGTGCCGCCACGTAGGCGCCGCCATACTTGCCCAGCGTGGCGAGGAACACGATGAGCGCGCACCAGCCCCAGGCCGCTGCGCTGTCGAGGCTGCCGATATTGGTGCGCAGCCCGGTATAGGTAAAAAAGATAGGCAGGAAAAATACCATCACGAAAGGGCTGATGCGCGCTTTCCAGGTGCGCACAAAAGCATGCTCATCATGCAGCAACACGCCCATCATGAAACCGCCAAAGATGGCGAAAATACCGAGCTGGTAGGTGGTCATTGCCGACAGGAAAATGGCTGCCAGAACGATCCCGAGCAGGTTGTGCGAAAGCGCGCCGGAGCGTGCATCGCAGCGATGCAGGATGCGCTTCATGACCGGACGCACGCCAAACCAGCTGAGCAGGAAAAATCCCAGCACCAGTAGCACTTTGAGAGCGAAGCTGGCGGCATTGAAATCGGACAGCGTGAGCGTGGTGATCAGCGCCAGCAGCAGCCAGCCGATGACATCATTGATCGCTGCCGCGCTGATGGCGATCACGCCAATCGGCGTGCGCGTCATGTCGAATTCCATCATGATGCGGCCGAGTATCGGCAGTGCCGTGATCGAGAAAGCCGTGGCTACAAACAGCGCAGACCCCAACGCATGCGCGCCGGGGGACAGTATCGGCGCGCTGATCTGGCCGACCGCAAAACCCAGCGCAAATGGCACAACCAGGCTGGCACTTGCCACCCACATCACTGCGCTGCGGTTGCGGCGTTCGCCCAGGTGCGAAAAATCGAATTCCAGGCCGATCTGAAACATCAGCAGCACCAGACCGATTTGTGACAGCATCTGCATCGGTTCGGGCGCGCCGGAATGGAATACATACTGAAATATGTCGGGTGCAAGCAGCCCGAACAGCGAAGGCCCGAGCAGAATGCCGATCACGATTTCACCGACCACCGCTGATTGTCCAATGCGCAACGCAATGCCACCGCCGATGCGCGCAGCGAGCACGATCACGGTGAGTTGCAGCAGGGTGAAAAACAACAGTGCTTCGGTTTTATGGGTGGCGATGTGAACGGCGGTTGTCATGGGTTTTGCGGGCGATCAGTCAGGCTGGCCGGGATTAGCCTTGATCGCCTGATATTCTGAAAATATGCCGACCTCCAGATGGCGCTTAACCTGGGTCAGTCCTGCCGCGCTGAGCGTCGCCATGACCTGTTCGGGGGGAACGCAGGCCTCGATGCTATCCCAGTAATAACGCCAGATCGTCGCGGTATCCTTCTGTCTGGAAATGAATCGCGTGAGCAGCGGTATCACGCCGCGCATGTAGGTTTTGAGCAGCCATTGCCCAACACGGCTTTGCGCCTGGGTGATTTCGAGCAGGCATAGACGGCCACCCGGCTTCAGTACCCGTTCAAACTCCGTAAAGGCTACGCCCAGGTCGCTGATATGGCGCAGTGCATAGCCCATGCTCAGGAAATCAAAATGATTGTCGGGAAAAGGCAGGGATTCCGCCCGGCCTTCCATCAGCACCATGGTCCTGGGCAGCTTGCTGGCTGCCATCATGCCGGGGCTGGGATCGACCCCGGTAACCAGGGCTGGATCGCCGGTCAGCATACAGGCCTGTGCCGCAACCAGGCCGGTGCCGACGCCGACGTCGAGCACCCTCATGCCGGGCTTCAAGCCGCCGCGAATCAGCGCCTGGCGCCGGTAGCGCGAACCGGAACCCCACGCCAGCATCGCTTCGATACGGTCGTAATCCGGCGCGGTATTGTCAAAAATCTGGCGCAGATAGGCTTGCCGATCCTGCTCGGTCTGGTAGTAATCGGTGAGCGGGATGTGCGGTGCATGCACGGGTGTAGGGGTGGGTGTTTTCATGTTGTCATTCACCGTTAAATCATGCCGCCGTTGATGGAGATAATCTGCCCGGTGATATAAGCCGCCTGGGTCGAGGCGAGAAAGCCGATCAGGTCGGCCACTTCGGCCGGACTGCCCGCGCGTTTCATCGGCACCAGGCGTGCGATGTCCTGGGCGTCGAACGCGGATTCGCTCATCGGGGTGTCGATAATGCCGGGCGCCACCGCGTTGACGGTGATGCCGCGGCTGGCGACTTCACGGGCCAGCGACTTGGTCGCCGAATTCAGCGCGCCCTTGGCAGCGGAATAATTGACCTGGCCCGCATTGCCGGTCAGCGCTGCGATGGAAGATACATTGATAATGCGCCCCCAGCGGCTGCGGATCATCGGCATCATCAGCGGCTGGGTGACGTTGAAAAAGCCATTGACGGATACGTCGATCACCCGATGCCACTGCTGCGCGCTCATGCCGGGGAATACCACGTCGTCATGGATGCCGGCATTGTTGACCAGAATCTGGATCGGCTGATCTTCGACCAGGGGTGCCAGCGCATCGACTACCGCAGTGCTGTCAGTCACATCGAATGTCAGTGCCCGTGCGCTGCCACCGTCTGCGCAAATGGCATCGGCCAGCGCCTGTGCGGCTTTGATTCCGCGATTGGCGTGAATATACACATGGCAACCATCAGCGGCGAGGCGTCGACAGATGGCCGCGCCTATGCCGCCGCTGCCGCCGGTAACCAGGGCGTTTTTCATGGTGTGTTTCCTGAAGAGAGTAGTGTGAGTGCCGCAGCATCGAGTACGACGGCGGCGCGCCCATCCAGCAGCAGGCGGCCCGCTGCACTGACGCTGAATTGGTAAAGAATATTGTTTTCGCCGCGCGTGATGCAGGTGGCTTCCACCCGCAGATCGGCGCCGATGTCGTCCAGCCGCGGCACATGCAACTGTGTGCCGCGCACGCTGACCAGATAGCCGACCTGTGCGCGGCTGCTGTCCGGAGGCGCCAGCAAGGCACCGTGCACAGCCATGGCCTGTGCGGCGTATTCGATACCGCATGCGGCCCCGAGCCGGCCATCAGTACGCAACGGATTGTCTGCGGCGCGATGGCTAATGGCGCGACACTGAATACGCTGCTCATCCCATGCCTCCACGCAATCCAGCAGGCACATGCTGCCCTGGTGCGGAATATGGCTGGCAATCCAGGTGTGGTCCAGGACTGGATTCAGCATAAGGTAATTGCCACGTCGAGGTGCGTGCCATCGAGGTAGTCCAGCACTACGCGCCGGTCTTGCCCTAGCGCGATAGCGCGCAACAATGGCAAGCCACGCGCGGCGGGAATGGCAATGCGCAGGCTTTCGAGCGCAGCGTCGTCGAGCCGGTCTGCGCTGGCATCCGTCAGGCTGACGCTGATTTGCGCCAGCGCCTGTGTACTGCGTTGCGGCGCCAGCACCAATGCAATGCCAAACGCATCGGGTATGGGACGGACGCTGTACAGCGGCTCCGGGTAAGCGGTGTCACACGCCAGCAAAACGCTGCGCGTGTTATCCACCACCACCTGGGTGAGCGCCTCCAGCAGGCCCGCGCCGAAGCAGGCATCGAAAGCGCACAGCACCGATGAGGTGGTCATCGCACCGGTGGCGATGCTCCAGTAGCCGGCCGCAGCGTTATGCACCGAATTATGAAAGCGGGTCGGGGAGATTTGCCGATCATCCGAGGCGAGCATCTCGCAGATGGAGTGGCAATTCTCCCCATCGCCGCCCGACGAAGAAAACACGCTGGGCAGGCTGGCCGCATCAAGGCCGGCGGCTGAGATCGCTTCCAGTCCGGTCGCCAGGGTAAGTTTGACAATCGCACCGCTGCGCCGGCGTTCTGCTGCCGGCAGCAATGCAGGCGCTGGCAGGACTGTCTTGTGCGGCTGATAGGGCGCTTGCCCGGCCAACACAGCCTGACTGCCTGGCCAGTTGTCCAAGCCAGGGCCGAGCAGGCCGATACCTTCGATGTATGCAGTCAATATCATGAATTGTCCGCCCGTCCAAAAATCAGGCTGCAATTGGTGCCACCGAATCCAAACGAATTGCTGAGCACGCGCGCCACCGGCTGCTCACGATTCTCCAGCAGATAATCGAGATCCAGCGAGGAATCGGGTTGCCGGGTGTTCAACCCGGCGGGCAGCAAGCCGTGTTGCAGCGCCAGCGCGCAAATCACCGCCTCCACGCCGCCGGCAGCGCCCAGGGTGTGGCCGGTTGCACCCTTGGTGGAACTGCATGGCGTGGCCGCGCCGAATATGGCAGTCACAGCCTTGCCTTCCGCAGCATCATTGCTTGGGGTCGCGGTGCCGTGCAGGTTGATATAGTCAATGTCAGCCGGTTTCAAACCCGCCATTTTCAGCGCATCCTGCATCGCCATGCGCGCGCCCAGACCATCCGGGTGCGGTGACGACATGTGATAGGCATCGCTGGATTCGCCTGTTCCGAGCAGCAGCACAGCATCGGCATCCAGATGTGCCGGGGTGCGCTCCAGCAATGCGAAGGCAGCCGCTTCGCCAATCGAGATGCCATTGCGTTGCGCATCGAATGGGCGGCACGCCTGTTCGGAAATCAGGCCGAGCGAGTTGAAGCCATACAGCGTTGTCAGGCATAACGAATCCACGCCGCCTACCAGTGCCGCATCGATCAGGCCGGCCGCCATCATGCGCCGCGCCGAAGCAAATACCTTTGCGCTGGACGAACACGCCGATGACACCACCACCGCCGGGCCGGTCAAGCCAAAATAATGGCGCGTGAAATCGGCAACGGAAAATGTATTGTGCGTCGTGCCATAAATAAAATCGGCGGGAAATGCACCGGTCGTCGCGTCGCGACGCCGGTAAGCCAGTTCGGTTTGCAGAATGCCGGAAGTGCTGGTGCCGAGAAACACGCCAATGCGCTGTGCACCGTATTTTGCGATGGCAGCATGCACCGCATCGGCAAAGCCGTCCTGCATCAATCCCAGCAACGCGAGGCGGTTGTTGCGGCAATCAAAGTCGGCCAGGTGCGCGGGAAGCTGTACTTCATCCACTCCGGCGACCTCGCCAATGAATGTCTCCAGATCCACCGTATCAAAAGCGCACGGCATCAGTCCGGCGCGGCGCTGGTGCAGCGCCGCGAGTGTCTGGTCGAGGCCACGACCGATGCTGCTGGTCGCGGTGAAATGGGAGAGCCAAAGCGGATTCAAAGAAAAGCAAGCCTATCGTAAGTAAAGGCGGAATTTTAACAAATTCCAGCGAGTGGCTCGGATCAAATGGATGGGTGGCGGGCTTTACCGATGACGCCCGCGTCCGCACGCTGTCGCAATGACAGGTAAGCAGCTATCACCCCCAGAGCAAGCCCGGCCAGCACATCCACCGCCACATGCTGGCGCGTGGCCATGGTGGAATAGACAATGCCGATACACCATATCCAGTTGATGCTGAGTACCCACGGCGGCGCGCCAAAGCGGCGCAGCAGGTGATGCAGCCAGATACCCGAAAAAACGGCGGTGGTGACATGCAGCGAAGGGCAGGCATTGCCCGCAGCATCCATGCTTTTAAGAAAATCCACGTCGGGATAGTGGGCCCAGTCGATATTGGCCGCGGGCACTGCCGTGGGCCAGAAGTAGAACACGATCAGCCCGGCAAGGCAGGTTGCGGCCATCGCCATGCCGTAACCATACAGCTCGCGCCGCGTCGCCAGGAATGCCGGGGGGATGGAAACATACACCCACAGCGATATATACACTGACAAAGTCCCGGGCTGAAAGGGAATCAGCTGATCCAGCCAGATGACGGGCATTACCGTGGTTGGGTAGGCCGGATCTTTGAGTAGATAGAAATAAGCGCCGAAAAACACGCCGATGAAAAGCGTCGTTCCGATAGCTTTGAGAAATGCATGCCTGGGGAAAACCGCTGCCGCCTGGCGGTACCAGGGTATCTGCTTACCTGCGCTCAAGATTTGTTCTCCATCGGCTGCTCCAATATGGGCATGGGCGCGATTCATGCAAGCGCTTTGCGCAAGGTGACAAAACGCAGATTGGCAGCCGCAGCGGTGGCCACGACAGCGGGAAGCACGGCAAGAATAACAGGGACGCCATCGGATGTGTGTGCAGCGTTGCCATCGTGCACCAGCAAAATAGCGCCCGCATGCAGACCGCGTGATAGCTTGTTTTTAACGCGCTCGATGTCGCTGATCCGGGTGTCGAAACCGCGCGCCGACCAGCTGGCAAGGCGCAGCTCCAAGCGGGCAAGCACCGGGTCGAGAAATGGATTGCGCAAGCCGGCTGGCGCGCGGAAAAACAACGGACGCTGGCCGGTAATCGTGGTGAGTGTATCCTGCGCGGCCTGCAATTCACGCGTGAAACCGGAACGCCCCAGCAGCGCGAAGTGATGACGGTGATGCTGGCTGTGGTTTTCCACAGCATGGCCGCGCCGCACGATATCCCGGCACAAGTCCGGGTAGCGTGCGGCTTTTTCTCCGACGCAGAAAAAAGTAGCCTGGATGGCATAGTGATCCAGCATGTCCAGCACCTGCGGGGTGACGACGGGATCGGGGCCGTCATCGATGGTCAGGGCAATTTCATTTCTGGCCGTGGCGGCGGCAGGCAGCCGTGTCCAGTTCTGTCCCAGCCAGTGGCTGCGCGGCCACAACCCGAGCAGCGTAAGCAGCGCGTGATTGGCCAGTACGGCTCCCAACGCCCAGCGCCATTGGCCCGGTTCCACGAGCACTGCCAGCAGGGCCAGCGCATGCAGCACGAGGGTCGCGCGGATCAGGGGTGTCGGGCGCCAGCGTGTATCAGGCATGGGCTTTCCTGGCAAAAATCGCGGAGTAGATCAGCGCAAGGATGACGCCCGGCGCCACAGTTTCCCCCATGGCCTGCAATATCGACACGTTGGAAAACGCCAGCAGGCCGAAGCCTGCGACGGTAGTCAGGTTGGCGAACAACATCGAGGCGAGGGTGCGCGGCGAAATGGTGTGGGTTATCGGTTGTTCAGACAAGGCATCCGTCTGCGCAGGAAGCGGGTCATCGGGCCGGTCAAAAAACAGGGCGTAATTGGAGCCGACCGCAACCACCAGCAGCAACCCCACCAGATGCAGAATGATCAGCTGCTGACCCAGTACGGCCAATCCCGCCGTGACGGTGATGACTGCGGCCGCCAGCGGCACGATGATGCGCAACACGCGCATGGGCGAGCGGAAAACAAATAGCAGCAGTCCGATAATGGCGACCAGGCCGCCGAGCGACAACAGGATGGCTTCATGCAGATAGCCGGAATACAGGCGGTCGGACTCGGCTTTCATGTCCACAAACAGGACATTCGGCAAGCCGGTGGCGGCCAGCGCGGCGCGAATCCGGTCGGCATTGATGCCGGCATCCTTGGCTGCGGTAAGCGGCAATAAGGCACTCCAGTGGCGGTCCTGGCGTATGAGCAGGGCGTCCACTGCCATGGCCATCGAGGTATGTTCAAGATCGGACGCTTGCAGCAAAGGCTGGCTGCGCGCGGCTGCGACATCGGCAAGAAACGGCGTAAACAGTTGCGCATGCACCGGTAATCCCTGAACTGCCTGGGCAAGGCGCGTTTCCAGCACGGCTGGGGCGGGCAGGCTGGCCAGTCGCGCACGTTGCGTTGCCGTGCTGGGCAGATAGCGGCTGGGGCTTTCAAATCCGGCGAGAGCGCCTTGATCAACCTGCTTTTGCAGCACGGTGGAAACCTGTTCGGCGGAGCGCAATACAGCTTCGCGGCTCGCGCCGGACACCACCACCAGATAACGCACGTCGGGTGCACCCATGTCGGCGCGCAGGCTGGCATCCAGCGCCACATCGGCTTGCGATACCGGGCTTAACGCGGATATTTTGTCATTCCATAAACTGTTGCGGTGCGCAAAGAGCACGGCACAGGCCACCAGCAGCAGTAGTACGGCCGGCCAGCGCAGGGCAGCGGCACGTTGTACCAGACGGGACAGGCCGACACCGATGGCCGAGACATCATGGATGCGAAAGTTTTTCGGCAGCAGATGCGGCAACACGAAACGGGTCACCGCAGCGGCCGCGATCAGGCCGGCTATCGCATACAGGCCGAGTTGCGCAAGGCCCGGAAAACCGGACAGCAACAGCGAAGCAAAGCCGAATATCGAAGTCAGCACGCCGAGACGGATGGTGGGCCAGAAGCGCTTGATCCAGTCCTGCTGGCCGGAGCCGCCTCGTTCTGATTGCACAAACAGGTAGATGGAATAATCCACCGCCTCGCCGATCAGGGCAGTGCCAAACCCCAGGGTGATGCCATGCACCGTTCCGAAGCCCAGGCTGACGGCGGCGATGCCTGCCAGCGCGCCGCTGATGACGGGCAAAAAACCCAATGCCAGCGCGGTGAAAGAACGATAGACCAGTAACAGCAGCGTCGCGATGAGTACGACGCTGATGATGGACAGACGGCTGACCTGGCTTTTGATGGTATCGCGTGACGTGACCGAAAATACGCCGGGCCCGGTCATCAGCAATCTGGCGGCCGGGGTTGCGCTGGGCGCCGCGTCAAACGCCTGCCGGATGGCGGCCATGTCGCGTTGCTGGGCATCGGTATCGGAGCCCGAAGCGCGCGTTTGCATCAGCAGCAGGGCACGTTTCCCGTCACGGGATGCCCATACCCCACCGACCAGCTGCGGATGCGTGCCGCTGCTGAGCTGGTCGAGCAATTGCACCATTTCCCCGGTCGGGTCGCGCGGCAGCAAGGACTTGACCAGCAGTCCGGCGGGCGAAGCGAGCAGGTCGATGCTGTCGCTCAGCGCGGCGTGCAGGCCTGCCACGCTGAAACGTGCGGGCGCCACCGCCGGGCTGAGCAGGTAGCGATGGTTGAACAGATAAGCCCGGTCGCGCTCGGCGCTGACCGGCTCGCCATTATTGACGCTGACAAAGGCAGGATCGGCGCGCAGGCGCTGCGCGATCTGTTTGGAAAGCCGGGCACGGGTAGGCGCATCGGCACCTTCAATGCCCACCAGAATCAGGCGCGAGGCGAGGCCGTCACGTATCTGCTCCAGTAGCAATTGTTGTTCCGGGGTGGGGCTGCGCGGCAAAAATGCCGATAGATCGGTGGTGAACTGGGTGCGGCTGATGATGATGCCGCAGGCGAGGATAAACGCCAGCCACAGGGCTATTGCTATCCGCGTGCGCTTCACGGCGTAGCCATTTTTTCGATCAGCATCTGCGAGCTGTCGCCGTCGGCCTGGGTGATTTCCATGCTGCGCACTGCGTCCCGCACCCCGGCGATCTGGATGCGTTTTACCACGGCCTGCATTTTTTCATCGATCGGTACAAGTTGCAGCGTCCAGTGTTCGGCAGTGCCGTCCAGGCTGAGCCGATAATTACGCTCCAGCGCCTTGCGGTCACCCGCCAGCGTGCCGCGTATGCTGTCGATAAAAGCAGCCAGCTCCGGGTAATCCGCCAGTTGCAGACGGTATTTCTTTTGTCCGCGTTCGATGACGAGCTTGCCGCCATCCACAATCATGGATTCAGGTTTGGGTTTGAGGGTGCGTTTTTCCAGGTGGTCAGGCGCCCTGTAAAACAGTTCGCCGGACGATTCCACCGGCCGGTCGAGCATGGCGATGGTTTTCTTTTCGACAAAACTGGCCTGGCCGGTGCGAATTTGCGCCAGTCCCTGCATCAGTTGGTCGATATCCCAGTTGGCGGCGTGACTTATCGCAGGCAATAACATCATGGCCAGCGCAACGAACAGGCGGGTGGACGCAGTCAGTGAAAGGGAGGAGGGCGATGTGGTAATCATGATGACTTTGGAGGCATGGTTGTGGGTGCAGTCTGCCAGAAATCGAAAAAGTTAAACCAGTTATAAGGTGTCTTGCGGCAATATTGATCGAGCAGTGCTGCGTAACGACTGATGGCCGTCTGTAGCGCAGCATCCCGTTGACCTCGGGGGATGGCCGAAAAATCCGCCAGCGCATCGAAATGGATGGCATAACGGTTGCCGCCCAGATACAGGCCGGTCATGAAAACCACCGGCCGTTGCAGCAATGCCGCCATGCGAAACGGCCCGATGGGCAAGTTTGCGCTGGCGCCGAGAATATTCACCGGGTACAGGGTGTCATTGCCCGGAGTGCGATCGGCGAGCATGCCGACGACACAGCCTTCATCCAGCCGCTCGCGTACCTGGAGCATGGAATCGATGTGACCCAGGCCGATGATATCCTGTACCGCTTCCGGATTGATAGCCGCCAGCATGGCATTGATTTTTTGGGCGTTATCTTCGTGCATGACCATGGCGACGCGCAAATCGGTGTCTTTCCGGCCAAGCGCGCGGATCACTTCAAAGCTGCCCAGGTGCGCCCCCATCAGGAACACGCCATTGCCGTCGGCGATCAGGCGATGCAGCGTGTCTTCGCCATGCACCTCAAAATCGAACAGGTCGAAGCGGCGGTTGACCAGATAGACGCGGTCATGGATGGTGGCGGCAAAAGTAAAAAAATGCCGGTACATATCCGTCCAGCGGACCGGGCGGTCGAGTGCGCGCTGCAGGTAATTCCTGGAAGCGCGCCGGCTGCCGGGGGAAAACAGCACAAAATAGCTGGCGATCAGGTGCAATACCCCGCGTGCAATACGCCGTCCGAGCCGCAGGGAAATCCACGTCATGATCCGCAGCATCAGCATATTGCTGCGCTCCGGTGTGTGCGCCCAGGTCGTGTGGTCGGTAGTCGTGGGAGCTGTCATGCAGACGATTTTGCCACAATACTTCCGCTGGCTATTTTGCGCGTACCGGCGGCAATTTCGAAACGGATGACGCCGCTGGCTGAAATGGTGTGCTGGATCACCAGTTCATCGCCCGGATTTGCCGGGCATAGAAATTTGACCGAGCTGATCTCGCAATCAATCAAGTCGATTCCACTCGCCTCAGCAATGGCGTGCAGCGCTGTGTCCAGCAGCACCACGCCAGGCAGGATGGGCGTACCTGGAAAATGGCCGGCAAAGGCGGGATGATCGAGCGGGACGGTCCAGTGAATGGCGTTATTCATGCGGATTTTTGTGCGGCATGTGCCTGAAACAGGGCCTGCAACGCTGCGCGCGGCAGTTTTCCGGTGCAGTTACGCGGTAATTCCTCGACAAACAGTAATGGCCGCGGCAGGAAAACCGGGTCGATATGTTCGCGCAAGGCTGCCAGCAGACAGGGCGCCTCCAGTTCCGGCGCCACCACGAAAGCCACCAGCCGCGTAATGTGGCCATGGCCGGATTCATCCGGCATGTAAAAGGCGCCGTCCACGACACCGGGAATGGAATTGAGCAGGTGATTGAGGCTGGCCAGCGAATGGCGTTTGCCGGCGATATTGACCAGATCGGCCAGGCGCCCGTGCAGTAAAAAATGCTCGTCCGAGACCGGTTCCAGCTTGTCGCCCATCGCAATCTTGTTCTCGATGTGTCCCCCGCAAGCGCACACGCTGTTGCCATCCGTAATCAATTTTATGCCGGGAAGCAGGCGCCATTCCTCGCTTTGGGCAGGGCGGCGGGTGGCAATCAGGCCGGTTTCGGTGCTGCCATAGATTTCCATGAGCGGGGCATGGCAACTTTCCTCGACGTCCTGCGCCAGCTGGGCAGACAGCGGGGCGGTGGCGGATACCACCAGTGCCAGCTGCGGCAATGCCAACTCCGCATCCAGCAAGGCGCGCAGATGCACCGGCGAAGAGACCAGCACGCGCGGCATGGGCACTGCCGCCAGCGCCTGACAAATGTCGGCCGGGTAAAATGGTTGCGCATGGCTGAGGGCGTTGCCGCTATGCCATGCCATCAGTACCGTGGATTCAAATCCGTACATGTGTTGCGGTGGTACGGTGCCAATCAGTGTGTGCGGGATATTGTGCAGCAGCCCCAGTCGCGCTGCCTCGGCCTGCACGCTGCGGACCAGCGCACCCCAGGTTTTGGGATGCGGTTGCGGCGTACCGGTGGAGCCTGAAGTGAATACCACTGCAATGCGCTGGCTGGCGTCAATTTGCGGAATGGCAAATGCTTCAGCCTGACTCCCGCTCGTGGCCGGATAGCGTAGTAACGGCAGGTCCACCGTGCACAGATCGCTATCCGTCAAACAAAACACATCCGGGGCAAAAACCTTGATCTGGCGCACGGTTTCCGGTGTGTGGGTTGACGGCAACAAACTGACTTTGCCGGCCACAATAGCGGCCGCCAGACCCACGCTGAAGCGGTAACGGTCGCTGCACATATTGAGCAGATGCCCCCCCGCGGGAAACCGGGCGGCAAGCTGACTGACTTCGGCGAGGAACTGACGCAGCGTGACGGCCCCCTCGGAGCGCCAGGCGATAATGCTGTCAGGGGAGACGTGAGATACCAGCGGAAATTGAGACATGATCAAGGCTACGGCAGGCTAGCGCGGACGCGCCGAGTGATTCCGGAATGCACGCACCGCATCAAGGATGCGCATATTCTGGGTATCGGGTAATAACCACCTGCGGACCCAGTATTCGGCAATGAACATCAACGCAACCAGGGGGAGGGTCAGAAAATTGGAAAAAACCGACCATACGGTCAGCGGCGCCAGAAAAAACAGCAAAGTCGAAATCAACGCCATCGCGGCAAAAAACAGGGTCCAGGCTACGGTCACCTGGCGCGCATAGTTTTCGTGCTGTGGGGTCAAGGGCGCATGCACGGCTTCTGCAAAGCGGGTACACAGCGGTTGACGTCCGGCGACCAAAGTGCGGGCAAAAGTCATGAACAGGATGAGCTGCATGG
The DNA here is from genome assembly GCF_047300855.1 of Sulfuriferula sp. GW1. GTDB lineage: Bacteria > Pseudomonadota > Gammaproteobacteria > Burkholderiales > Sulfuriferulaceae > Sulfuriferula. The sequence continues at coordinate 1,743,696 of NZ_CP170197.1, read as the reverse complement.
CCATATATTGCAGCCAGTAAACCAGGCCGAAATGGTGCTCCAGCGTCGACCAGCCAAACCACAATGCGGCACACGCCAGTACCAGCACGCCCAGCATCACGATACGCCGTGATGAGCGCCAGGCCAGGATCAGTGCTATCAAGACTACCGGAGCAATGGCTACCAATGCACCCAAATTAGGGTTGCTTGCGGATTCATTGGTGTAATGAGCCAATATCGAATAGCCGATCACCAGCGCAGCAATGCCCAGCCAGCGCAGGACGCGGAACATCATTTAGCGGCTTCTCTGTGTTGCAATATAGTCTGAGAGACTGCGCAGCGAGCTGAAAATATGCTGGTTGTCGGCACTGTCAGCGCGCAGCTGGAGACCATAACGCTTGGATACCATCAGCGCGACTTCCAGCACATCAATGGAGTCCAGGCCCAAACCTTCACCGTACAAGGGGGCATCAGCGGAGATTTGATCTGCAGTAACTTCAAGGTTTAAACATTCAATCATCAGTTCAGCAACTTCATGTTGCAACTCGGCGTTACTGGATACAGGCGGTTTTTGATTATCTTGCATAGAAATATGAATCGTAATGTGTAAAGTCGGCAGCAGTAGAGCAGACAGGTTTTTATCGAAGGCGCATTTTACTCGCTGGAACCATCTCGCTTCAATAAATTACATGATTTAACATAATATACATTATGCGAAGTTATGAAGGGCGAACAAGGCGGGTTTTCTCCTGGACATCTGCGCCCGGCAATACTGCCAAGGCTTGTTCCTGCACAAAAAAAATCGTTTGGGAAACTTCCGGCAAGCTTATCTTTTTAAGTCGGCATGATCTGTGCGTTACCGCACCTTGTGCCGCTGCTTGTCACGCCTTGCGCTTGAAAATGGATGCTGCATCGCGCTGGGCTTGATCCTGGTTGCGCAGCGCCGGAACTTCGTCGTGCTGGATGAAAAAATCATCCGCCTGAGCCTGCATGACCAGCTTGATTGCGGCATCATCACTCAGGCCGTACAGCTCAGTAATCAGCGTGGTGACCTCGTCCAGATATTCTTCATAGGTCATGGGTCAATTCCATATGTGTGGTCAGGCGGCGGCCAGATTGGCAGCCTGTTCCAGATCCACGGTCACAGTGCGTGAAACACCAGATTCCTGCATGGTGACGCCGATCAACTGGTGCGCGGCTTCCATGGTGATGCGGTTATGCGTGATGAACAGGAACTGCACTTGCTCGGACATCTGTTTGACCAGGCGGGCGTAACGCTCCGTATTGCTGTCGTCCAGCGGCGCATCCACTTCGTCCAGCAGGCAGAATGGCGCCGGGGTGAGCTTGAACAGGGCGAATACCAGCGACAGCGCAGTCAGGGCTTTTTCGCCGCCCGACAAAAGGTGTATCGAGCTGTTTTTCTTGCCAGGCGGCTGGGCAAACACCTGCACGCCGGCGTCGAGCAACTCTTCTCCGGTCAAAATCAGTTGCGCCTGGCCGCCGCCGAATAGCGTGGTAAACAACTCGGACATGGACTGGTTGACGGTATCAAACGTGGTTTTGAGCAATTCACGCGTCTCGGCGTCGATTTTCTGGATGGCTGATTCCAGTGTGGCGATGGCCTGGTTCAGATCGTCGCCTTGCGCTATCAGATACGTTTCGCGCTCCTGCGCGTGCTGCAGTTCATCCAGCGCAGCCAAGTTGACAGCGCCCAGGTCTTCGATCGCGCTGCCCAGTCGCGCAATTTCTGCATTCAGCCCGCTGACTTTGGCGCCCTTTTCCAGACTGGCTAGCAGGCCGGCTTCATCAGCCTGCAAAGCGCCCAGCTGCTCTTCACATTGCACTTCAAGCAGCCGTGATTCTTGCTCATTTAAACGCAATTCTTCCATGCGGTTGCGCAAGGGAGTTAAACCTTGTTCGAGGCGCATGCGCGCTTCTTCCAGCGTCCGTAATTGGGCGGTGGCGGCTTCCAGCTCATTGCGGCGCGAAGCCAGCGCATGTTCTTGTGCCTGGCGCTCGGCAATAGCTTGTTGCAGGGCTGCTTGCTGGTCCGATTCGTCGATGCGGGCTTGCTCGATACCAAGCTGAGCCAGTTGTTCGCTGAGTCGGTTTTTGTTCTCTGAATTAAGTTTAATTGCGTTATTCAGATCATTGATTTTGTTGTCACATGATTGCAGCGTAAAGCGAATTTCCTGCAATTTACGATCGCTTAAACGCTGCGCTTCGCGTTTCTGGTTGAGCAGGTTTTCAGCATCACTGCGCGCGCGTCGCGCATCATCCAAATGCTCGCGTACAAAGCCGGCCTGGGTGCGGTGCTCGTGTAAGCGTTCGCTGGCGGCCTGCTGTTCAATACGCTCCTGTTCCATCAGTGCTTCGACTTCGGCCAGTTCGGCGGTAATTTGTGCACTGCGCTGGGTGACGCGCTCCAGCGCCTGTTGCGCGCGCATGGTGTCCATCTGCAATTGATGCTGGCGTTGCTGGGTCTGATTGAACTGGTTGCGCAATACGCTGAGATTTTGTTGCGCATGGCGCAGCGCATCTTCGCTTTGTGCCAGCTGTTCAGCCAGTGTTTCCTTTTGCAGCGCGGATTCTTCCGTCTCGACGGTCAGCCGTTCGATATCTTTCTGTCTTGCCAGCACCCCCTGCACGGCGGTCTGTTCGGCATGAAAGCTCAGCGTATGGCGCGTGAATATGTGGCCTTCCGGGCATACCAACTGGGCATGGGCAGGCAATTGATCGCGTAACGCCAGCGCTGCCGCTGCGTTGTCGGCCACATAAACTTCGCCTATCCAGTCCCCCAGTGCCCCGCCCTGCCCTGTTTTCCATCGCACTTTATCCATAAGCGTGGGCAGCGGGGTACTGGCGGCAGTGGCTGGCACTGTGTGCGGATCATAAAAACTCACGCGGCTGGGGGGGATGTCATTGAGGACACTGGATATATTCGAGCCGGGTTCCGCCAGAGCATTGATGCGTTCCCGCAGCACCGCTTCCAGGGCGGTTTCCCAGCCGGTTTCCACCTCGATTTGTTGCCACAGACGCGGCAGCGAGGCGAGCTGGTGTCGATTGAGCCAACCATCCAGCTTGGTATCGGCATCCAGATGCGCCTGAATCTTGTTGAGGCCGGCAAGCTGGCCTTCGGCCTGATGCAGGCGGCGCGTGACATCTTCCAGTTGCGCTCGCAGTTGCTGGCGCTGTGCTTCCAGCGCTGGAAGATGCTGCTGGGCCGCATCAGTCTGTTCGCGCAGATTTTCCAATGTTTCGGTAATGGTTTCGAGTTCAGCCTCGGCGGTGCCCAGCGCCACGCGGTCGGGCTCAGGCAGGCCGCGCTGCTCGTGAGTCAGGCGAGTATGGCGCGATTCCAGCTGCTGCAAGGTTTTTGCGCTGTGCTGGTGATGAGTTTCGTCGATCTGGTGCGATTGTTCGCTGAGCGATAGTTCGCGCTGTAAATCGGCAACACGCCGTTGGGTATCGGCAAGCAGGCTTTCCACCTCGGGCAGCGTGTTGCTGGCCTCGGCAGATTCGATTTCGGCGTCTGCCAGCGCGGCGTCCGTGTCCTGCAAACGTTGCTGCCATTGCGCCAGACTGGCAGCCATGTCGTTGTGCTGTTTTTCCAGGCTGTCGCGCTGTTCGGTGAGCTGATGGATCTGGGCTGCCAGGCGCGCACGTGTGTCGGCGAGATGGCGCAGATTTTGTTCCAGTCGCGAGACTTCCGCAGACGCGGCGTAAAAATCACCTTGCGCGGTGTTCAGCGCATCGGTGGCGGCATAGTGCGCGGTGCGGGTTTCCTCGATTTGCAGCTCGGTCTGGCGCAATTGCGCGGTTTGCGCCTCGATTTGCCTGCCCGTCTCCTCGATCTGGCGCGTAAAGCGTTCGCGCGCGACCTGCGCGTCGCGTTTTTTGACCAGCCACAGCATTTGCTGCGCATTTTTCAGTTCGGTTTGCAGTGCATGGTATTGCTGCGCCACCAGCGCCTGCGTCTGCAGCCGGACTATCTGTTCGGAAAGTTCGCGCCGGATGTCATCCACGCGCAGCAGGTTTTCGCGTGTGTCTTTCAGCCGGGATTCGGTCTCGCGGCGGCGTTCCTTGTATTTGGAGATGCCTGCCGCTTCTTCCAGAAAGCCGCGCAACTCATCCGGCTTGGCCTCGATGATGCGCGAAATCATGCCTTGCTCGATAATGGCGTAGGAAGTCTTGGTACCGAGGCCGGTGCCGAGGAAAATATCGGTCAGGTCGCGGCGCCGCACGTGCTGGTTATTGACGTAATAACTGGAATCGCCATTGCGGTTCAACACGCGCTTGACCGATATTTCGGCATACTGCGTCCATTGTCCGGCCGCCCGGCCCAGACTGTTGTCGAACACCAGTTCAACGGACGCCCGCGACACCGGCTTGCGCGTGCCGGAGCCGTTGAAAATCACGTCCTGCATGGATTCGCCGCGCAACTGCTTGGCCTGCGATTCACCCAGTACCCAGCGTACCGCGTCGATCACATTGGATTTGCCGCAGCCATTCGGTCCCACCACACCGACCATCTGGCCGACAATGGGGATGTGAGTGGGATCAACGAAGGATTTGAACCCGGCAAGTTTGATGGCGGTTAAACGCAATTTTTACGAAGTGATGCGAGAATGGTTTTTGTATTATTGTAATTTTACCTGAATCGGACGCGAGTGATGTTTTACCTTGGACTGGATTTTGGCACATCGGGTGCGCGAGCCTGTGTCATCAATGCTGCCGGCAGCGTGGCTTTCGAGGCAAGCGTCAAATATGTTGTTCCGCAACAACAGGATACAGCCGACTGGCGCGCAGCCCTGTTCGATCTGCTGGCGCAAATACCGCGTGCGCAACGGGCAGCGCTGGCCGCCATTGCCTTAGATGGCACCTCCGGCACCGTGCTGCTGGCCGATGACGCACTGGAGCCGCTGGCACCGGCTTTGCTATATAACGATATGCGTGCCAGTGCGGGGACGGACAACGTGCCATTGCCAGGCAGTCTTGCCAAAGGCATGTGGCTGATGCAACAGCCAGGTACCGTTCACGCACGCTATTTCCTGCACCAGGCCGACTGGCTGGCCGCCCTGTTGACTGGCGTTGGCGGCATGAGCGATTACCATAACGCACTCAAAACCGGTTTTGACCCGTGCACCCTGGACTGGCCGGCCTGGATACAGGCGCTGCCGATAGCGCAACTGTTGCCGCGCGTGGTCGCACCCGGTGCCCCGCTAGCCCGCATCAACCGCCACACGGCACGCCATTTCAGTGTCAATCCTGCCTGCATCGTGCGTGCAGGCACCACCGACAGCATTGCTGCTTTCATTGCCACAGGCGTTGCACAACCCGGTGACGCAGTCACTTCGCTGGGCACCACGCTGGTGCTGAAGCTGCTCTCGACGACACGGGTCGAATCTTCAGAATACGGGGTATACAGCCACCGCTTCGGCAATTTATGGCTGGCGGGCGGCGCATCCAATAGCGGCGGCGGTGTGTTGCGGCAATTTTTCAGCGATGCCGCCCTGGTAGAACTGAGCACGAAAATCCATCCCGACCAGCCGAGCGGACTCGACTACTATCCCTTGCCCCGACCCGGCGAACGCTTTCCCGTTCACGCCCCGGCGTTGCTGCCGCGCCTGGACCCGCGCCCGGTGGACGACGCGCGCTTCCTGCATGGCATGCTGGAAGGCATCGCACGCATCGAAGCCCTGGGTTATGCCAGACTGGCCGAACTGGGTGCAACGCCGTTGCGGCGCGTGATCAGCGCCGGGGGTGGCAGCAAAAATGAAGTCTGGCGCCGCATCCGCGAAAAGCAGCTGGGCGTGCCTGTCGAAACGGCTCAACAGGGTGAGGCCGCATTCGGCGCGGCCAGGCTGGCCCAGGCAGGCGTAAAATCATTCCCATGATCCACATCACCCGCACACTCTCGATCCCTGACAGCGAAATCCAGGAGCAATTTATCCGCGCCTCCGGCCCGGGCGGTCAGAACGTCAATAAAGTATCGTCGGCGGTACAGTTGCGCTTCGATGTCGCTCGTTCCCCTTCCCTGCCCGAGGCGGTGCGCGCCCGGCTGATCGTGCTGGCAGGCCGGCGCCTTAATCAGGAAGGCATACTCACCATCGAAGCCCAGCGTTTTCGCACCCAGGGCCGCAACCGCGACGATGCACGGGTGCGCCTGGTTGAACTCATCCGTCGCGCCACCGAAGTCCCCGAACTGCGTCGCGCAACCAAGCCGACCCGGGCTTCGCAAAGACGCCGGCTGGAGAGCAAGCAGAAGCATGGTGATACTAAAAAACAACGCAGGTCAGTGGGACCATCGGATGGGTGAACAACGGATCTGTTACCCCCCTCTTCAATAATTAATAAGCGGATTTGGCGCTGCTAAGCTGTCTCTAATAAATAGAATCAGGTCGAGGCGAAAAATGAAACTTGCCCTACAGAATGCGGTTCGGTTGCATAGCCAAGGCTCACTGATATGGCAGTGGCGCAGCGTGGTGCTGTTCGGGCTCATGTTGGCGATGCTGCTGGCTGGGACCGGAGCTTGGATAACGCGCGCAAATGCGGCTCCGGCAGCATCGCCGACCCCCACTACCCCCGCTGTAACGTTTGACGGCAAGACCTATACCAACCGCCTGATCCACAGCCGTGATCCGTATCTGCTGCTGCACGCGCACAATCCGGTGGATTGGTACCCGTGGGGGCCGGAGGCGCTGCAAGCAGCCCGGCGCGAGAACAAGCCGATCTTCGTCTCCATCGGCTATTCCACCTGCTACTGGTGCCATGTGGCCGAGCGTGAAATCTATTCCAACCCGGAGATCGCCAAACTGATGAATCAGTGGTTCATCAACATCAAGGTCGATCGCGAGCAGCGTCCGGATATCGACCGCATCTACATGCTGGCTACTCAGATCATGACCGGTGGCGGCGGCTGGCCCAACAATGTATTTCTCACCCCGGACCTCAAACCTTTCTATGCGGGCAGCTATTTCCCGCCGCAGGATCAGGGCAAGCTGCCCGGATTCCCGGCGATATTGAAGAGCATGCATCATGCCTGGATTGAAGATCACGCCGAAGTCGTGGCACTGGCAGATCAGGTTTATCTGGCTTTGCAGCAAACCGAGCGCGGTTCCGCAACGTCTGGCTCGGTAGCCCTGGCACCGCAGCAATGGCGGGATAAAGCGATTGCCGAGGCCGCAAGCAACTTCGATGTATTTGATGCGGGTGTCGGCGTGCGTGCCAGCAAGTTCCCGCAATCGCCGCTGCTGTCCATGCTGTTGAGTACCGGCACGCTCAATCGTGATGCCAAAGTGCAGGGCATGGTCACGCAGACACTGGAGGCCATGGCTGAAGGCGGCGTCATGGATCAGCTGGGAGGCGGCTTCCATCGCTACAGCATCGAGCCGAGCTGGTCCATTCCGCATTTCGAGAAAATGCTCTACGACAATGCGCAGCTACTCGGTCTGTATGCCCACGCCTATGCAATCACCAAAAACCCGCTGTACCGGCAGGTTGCGTTGCGCACCGCGCACTACATGACAACCGAGATGCAAGCACCGGGCGGCGGATTTTATAGCGCGCAGGATGCCGAAGTGGATGGCAGCGAAGGCGCCAGTTACATATGGACGCATCAGCAGATCGAGGCGGTACTGGGGGTCGCTGATACGCAACGCTTCCTGACGTTGTATCAGTTGGTACCGATGCCGCCGGCGCCAGCAGGACATAAGCAGCCCGAGGGTGACGTGCTGCGCCTGCAACGCGACCAGGCTCAGAAATTGGCACAAAAAAACCAATTGGCAACGACCATCGAAATGTTACGGCCACTGCGAGACAAGCTGCTGAGCGCGCGCCAGAAACGGCCTCAGCCCGCCCGCGACGAAAAGATCGTCACCGCCACCAATGCGCTGGCGATCATCGGTTTTGCCCAGGCCGGTCACTGGCTGCACGATCCTGCGCTGACCAAGGTTGCTCAGCATAATGCCAACTGGCTTTGGCAACACGCTTTCGATCCGGCAACAGGCGATCTCAAGCATCAATTCTTTGCAGGCCGCCCCGGCGGCAGCGGCTTCCTGGACGACTACGCCCTGTTCGGACAAGCTTGCCTGACGCTGCACCAGCAAACCGGCGATGCCGTGTGGCTGGCACGTTCCCGCCAGATTGCCGATGCCATGCTGCAACGTTTTGCCCGGCCCGATGGCCGGTTTGTAGAAACCCAGGATCAGAGCGATTTGCTGCTCTCTCCTCCGGCGGAGGGAGATTCAGTGCTGCCGTCCGGACAGTCTTCCTCCATCGTACTGCTACTGGAGTTGTCCATCGCCACCGGCGATACGCTTTATGCAAATGCCGCGCGCCGGGAACTCACATCGCTGTCGGCGCAAGTCGCTGCGGATCCCTTCAATTGGGGTGCTCTGCTGGCCCCGCTAAACCAGCCGCCATTGATTGCTACGTTGCAGAAAACGGCTTCGCCAGATACAGCCAAAACAGCGACGCCGGGGTTTCCGAATTCCGCCGATCATGTACGCGCCACGGCGCGTCTTGTGCCATCCAGTACCGGCGCCGACCTGATTGTGACCATTGATATCGAAGCGGGCTATCACATCAATGCCAATCCGGCTTCCGACCCCAATCTGATCCCCACGCAATTAATGCTCGCGGAATATCCGGAGCTGAAAATAAAATATCCGGCAGGGCAGATGTTCAAGGCCCCGTTTGCACCGCAGGGTATCGCAGTGTACGAGGGGCGTATCACGCTACACGGACAATTGCCTCAAAAAGCGCTTCGACAACCAGTTAGCGCAAGCCTGCGTATCCAGGCCTGCAACGACAATGTATGCCTGGCTCCGGCAACCGTGACGGTACCGGTCCATTGAAAAGAATCGGGTTGCCATGATCATGAGCCATGCGACAAAAAGACTCAACGCCAGCTGAACATTTTGGCGATGCTGGCATGACCGGCGAACTGATGCCATAAGGCTATGATCACGTGGCCATACAGATAAATCCACATGATGGTTGCCAGGGTCGAATGCACTTCCATCATAGTGTGCACATTCGGGGTCACGACATCATCAGGCCATAAGCCGATGTAAAGGATGCTGCCGGTGACGGCCATGGCCGTGGCAATCAACAGCCCCAGACCGTGTATCGTTCCGGCCAGAGGCCCGGTATCTGCGAGGGCTTTCCATTTCAACGTCAGAAAATGGCCGGTTTCGGTCATCAACGCCTTGCGACCTGCAGCATTCGTCCACGGAAACAGCTGTCCCTGTCCCTCGCGTTTGAAATTCGCCAGCCGGTAAATCCAGCTCACCAGCAAGACAGCCATTGCAGCCAGACCCACCCATTCATGCCATTCGAACCAGAAAGCGCCGGCCTGGCTCATCGGTCGTTTGTTTGCCGGATGTTCCATCACCAGGCTGACAATAAGCTGAAAGCTAATGGTCAGGGCGATCAAAGAATGCAGAATGCGGGTTGTGCGGCTGTAAGTCATATGAAATCCTTATATTGTGTCAGTGTTGTGACCACGCTGAATGCTGCCACGTTCACTATGGATCATGAAATATGCTTCATTTCGACCAATCAATTTCTGCGAAAATTTTCTTGAGTCTGGAGCCGCGCCGAGCATTTAAGAATTGCACGTAAGCAATTTTCCCTAGCAAGTGCGCGCGATAGTCCAAAATACCATGAATATTTTGTGCTTCAGGAGATGACCTTGAGCAATTATGCAGCGTGGCTTTAAGCTGGTCGTATTTCTTCCGTGCAATATTAGGCCTATCGTTCACAATAATCCCGGTGAGCTGCTGGCGCACCGATTTGTGCATGATGCGTGTTTTTCGCGTGTTAACTTCGAAGCCCTCGCTCAATGCGATTCGACACACCATGATATGAAATCGATCAGCATTTTGGCGCAGCAACTCACCTCCCGAGAAAGCCAAGTCATCTGCATAACGGGTATAGCGGGCACCGAGTGAACGAGCGGCCGCTGCAAGGCGTAAATCAAGCCGAAATGCGCATAGATTAGCAAGAGCAGGTGATGTGGGCGCACCCTGAGGCAGATGTTTTGTGGCGTATTGTTTTCGTTCATGCCAGGTTATCCTTGGCGTTTCATCTGTTGCTGGTAAATCGTTCAGCACAGTGTCTGGAACGCGATTGGTGCATAGAGCGGTAAGACTGCGTGCGACACTGATTGAGTAACCAATTGCACGAAACATTGCGTGAATACGTGGTGCGGGAATGCTTGGGAAGAAATTTTTCAAATCCATCCGTATCACGATTTCTTGTCCAACATGAACCGCAGCATGCGTGGCACATGAGTGGCCGCGACGAAAACCGTGTGCCGCATGATGGAGTGGCAGGCGATCGAGGAACATGCGCAATATTTTGCGTTGCGCCCGTCGCAATCGTTCCTTGGGCACCTCCACCAGGCGGTATGCTCCGTTGCGCTTTCGCATCCAGCGATAGTGATAATGCCGCAATGGACCGGCTTCGCTACGGCGCTCAGTGTTTCTATAGTCTGTAAACCAGTCAAGTTCAGTTGGTTCCAGTTCTACCCACCTAGCAAGATCACCAGAAGTGGATAACGATGGCAAATGCGCGCGCGCAAACAAACCGCGGCGCGGACCTGCGAAGGGCGGCTGCAAGAATTGATGTCGTATCCGAGGAGATTTCTTTCCTGAACGCCAAGCGTCAATATAATCGTTGTCGGCCATGACAATCCGGGCTAGATCCAATCTGTCCAGATTGACCAGACTAATACCGAACATCACATAAAGACGCTGTGTCAGCTTGCGTAACCATGCAGGATTTTCCCCCAATGCCTTGGCTCCGCGCTCCTGCAATAGAGAATAAGCTGGGGGCCCCGCGAGAAAAGCATCTGCAAGAGCAATGGAGACCATTTGCCGAGGGGTCATAACAAAATCATTTGATAAGTTTAGTTATTGTGTGATTGCGGCACACCGCTCCAACCAGTCTGGTGCTGCGTGAGCTGGACTGCGTTTGTGCGCAGCCGTCGCTCACGCGACGAGATGTTACATTGCTGTAGTTTCCACGGGGTAACCCCGCAGAGGCGAATGGACATTTTGAAAACTGTCGTTACGCCCGCTTGAAGCTTTGTGCCGCCTCAGCAACATAAGCCAATCAAAAATTTGCGTCAAGAAATTAGCCGCATTCGTTTGCGCGTTGATGTTTTCTGGATTAGCAAATTTATCGGATCAATCGTTAATCAGTATTTTCATTTCACCACGATTTTCTCCAGCCCCTCTGCAGCTTTCGGATATTCCATTTTCAGGCCTTCCAGCGTATCGCAAATCACATTCGAAATAACCAGATTGCGCTGCAATTTCGAATTGGCGGGCACGATAAACCACGGCGCGTGCTTGGTGCTGGTGGCAGAAATGGCATCGGAATAGGCCTTCATGTATTTGCCCCATTGAGCTCGGCTGGCGAGGTCGTCCGGGTTGAATTTCCATTGCTTGCTCGGCGTATCGCGGCGCTCGATCAGGCGTTGTTTCTGTTCATCCTTGGATATATGCAGATAGAACTTCAGTATCGTGGTGCCGTTTTCGACTAGATGTTTTTCGAACTCATTGATCTGCTGATAACGCGCCTTGCAGGTTTCGGCATCGATCCAGCCGTTGACACGGGTGATCAGCACGTCTTCATAGTGGCTGCGATTGAAAATGACGATTTCGCCCCTGGCGGGTGTTTTTGCGTGGACGCGCCACAAAAAGTCATGCGCCAGTTCCTCCGCTGTGGGCGCTTTGAAACTGGCCACCTTGACACCTTGCGGATTGACGCCATCGAACACCATGCGAATGGTGGAATCCTTGCCTGCGGTGTCCATTGCCTGCAACACAATGAGTAACTTGTGTTTGCTTTCCGCGTATAGCAATTCCTGCAGGGATTCGAGTCTGACGCGCAAGGCTTCCAGCTCTTCCCTGGCGTTCTCCTTGTCGCCATTGATGAGTGACTTGTCGTCGGATTCGAACTGACTCAGCTTGAATTTGTTGCCGGGTTTTATTTTGTAGGGTTTGGTGTCCATTTGTGCGTGTCTTTTAAAATCCGGCTTCGCCTGAATGTCTCAATAATAACCATAAATGTGGACTTTGCGATTTTTAACAGCAACCGAATTGCATCGAGTTCACGGAACTATCTAAAAACTCATGGGTCCTGCTATCCATAGCGTTCACCACCAAATCGGACACCATTGCCATGTCGGGAAATTCTCTTGCTTACCAGGCATTTCAGTCACTGCAACAACATGTTTCGCAACACATCATCGGCCAGGAAATCCTGGTGGAGCGGCTGCTGATAGCGCTGCTCGCCGATGGTCACCTATTGGTCGAAGGCGCACCCGGTCTTGCCAAAACGCGCGCCATCAAAGTCCTGAGTGAAGGGATTGAGGCCGACTTTCATCGCGTGCAATTCACGCCCGATCTGTTACCCGCCGATCTCACCGGTACCGATATTTTCCGCCCTCAGGATGGTTCGTTCCAGTTTCAGCGCGGTCCGCTGTTCCACAATCTGGTGCTGGCTGACGAGGTGAACCGGGCGCCGGCCAAGGTGCAATCGGCGCTGCTGGAAGCTATGGCGGAGCGGCAAATCACCGTGGGTACCACGACCTATCCGTTGCCCACACTTTTTCTGGTCATGGCCACCCAGAATCCCATCGAACAGGAAGGCACCTACCCGCTGCCGGAAGCCCAGCTCGACCGTTTCCTGCTGCATGTGAAGGTCGATTATCCAAAGGCCGAAGCCGAACGACAGATACTGCAACTGGCGCGCGCTGAAGCGGTGCAGCAGCTGCGCAAGACAGCGCCTCCGGTGACTAGGCTCAGTCAGGAAACCCTGCTCGCTGCGCGCCAGGAGGTGCTCGAGGTATACATGGCCGACAATCTGGAACGTTATCTGGTCGAGATTATTCTGGCCACCCGCAACCCTTCATCCTACAGCGCCGACCTGGGCAACTGGGTGCAGTGGGGGGCCAGTCCGCGCGCCACGATCGCCCTCGACCGTTGCGCACGCGCCCATGCGTGGCTGGCGGGACGCACCTATGTGGGGCCCGAAGATATCCAGGCGCTGGCTTTCGATGTGCTGCGCCATCGCGTGTTATTGAGTTATGAGGCAGAGGCCGACGGTCACACCCCCGATCACTTTATCGAGAAACTGATCGACCTGATTCCGGTACCATGATTCCCGCGTTCGGGCGCCACCAGCCCGCCTTTGCTGATCGGGCTTCCCTTCCTGCAGACACGCCGGATCCAGACGATGGCGTGGTGCGAGTCAGCCTGTCTTCCCTGATTGCCCTGCATCACGATGCAGAATCGCTCGTGCTCCATCCCGGACGGATTCGTTCGCCAGTCAGCGGCGGTTACCGTTCGCCGTTCAAGGGACGCGGCATGGAGTTCGATGAGGTGCGCCCCTACATGCAGGGCGACGATGTGAGGATACTCGACTGGCGCGTCACCGCGCGTACCGGCCGCCCGCATACCAAGCTGTTTCGCGAAGAACGCGAGCGCGCCGTGCTGCTCTGGGTTGACTTGCGCCACACCATGTTTTTCGCCACCCAGGGCGCATTCAAGGCGGTGCGCGCTGCCCAGGCGGCGGCCCTGCTGGGGTGGCGTGCCGTGAGCCAGGGCGACCGGCTCGGCGCCCTGTTGTTCTCCGAAACTACGCATATCGAACTGCGCCCCAAGCGCGGCAAAGCAGCCCTGCTGCACGTGCTGAGCCAGATCGCCAGGCATGCCGCCTGGCAACAGCGCGCTGCTCCCAATGATGCCCTGTCGGCTGCCAATGCCCTGAACCAGACGCTGGTGCGGCTGCGCCGGGTAGCGCAGCCGGGCAGCCTGATTATCCTGATCAGTGACTTTGCTCACCTCAATGGACAGGGAAGCGCGCATCTGGCCCAGCTATCCCGGCATAGCGAACTGATTCTCGCCGACATTCACGACCCGCTGGAGGCCGAGCTGCCCCCACCCGGACATTACCGGGTGAGCGATGGCGAGCGTTTCCTGACCCTGGCAACCGAGGATACGCAGTTGCGCGAGCGCTACCGCGAGGGCTTTATCCAGCAACAGGCTGTGCTGCAACAGCTATGCCGCCGCTATGGCATGACCCTGCTGTCGCTGACCACCGCCGAAGACCCGCTGGCGGCACTTCGGCGCGGATTGGGGATGCGCAGATGAATCCGTCATTGAGCCAGCTGCATGATATTCATCTGCCCGCGCGCATCTCATGGTGGCCGCCGGCACCGGGATGGTGGCTGCTGCTTGCGCTTGTCCTGCTGGCGACGGGTGTTTTATATGCCGTGCATCGGTTGCGTAACCGCAACCACTGGCGCCGTTTTGCGTTGATGGAACTGGCCCGCCTGCGTGAACAGCTTGCGTCGCAACAGTCCACGCATCGAGCCGCGGTGAGCGAACTGTCCGTCCTGCTGCGCCGCGTAGCGGTGAGCCGATTTCCGCGCGAAGAGGTGGCGGCACTCAGCGGCGATGCATGGCTTGTCTTCCTGGATCGCGGTCTGGGTGAAAGCGCTGCGTTTCAATCGGACGCCGGGCGTCTGTTAACCAGCATCCCGTATCGCCCGGAAATGACTATCGATCCGGGCACGTTGAATGCCCTGTTTGCGCTGGCCGAGCGCTGGCTGAAAAAACTGCCGCGAGGCAAGAAATGATCAGCTTCGAATGGCCTTGGCTTTTTCTCGTTTTGCCGTTGCCGCTTTTGGTGCGTTTTCTACTGCCGCGCGCCGATGAAGTCAAGGAAGCCGCACTGCGCGTACCCGGGCTTGATCCGTTTGCCCTGGAAAGCGCTTCGAAACCCGCCAGGCTGGCGCTGTGGCGCGGCCGTGCATGGATCGGTGCCCTGGCCTGGTTGCTGCTGGTGACCGCGGCAGCGCGGCCGGTATGGGTGGGCGACCCCATCGACTTGCCGGTCAGCGGACGCGACCTGATGCTGGCAGTGGATCTCTCCGGCAGTATGCAAACCCCGGATTTCGTCATTAACGGGCAGCGCGTCAGCCGCCTCGACGCCATCAAGGAAATTGCCGGCGATTTCATAGACCGGCGCGTCGGCGACCGCATCGGGCTGATCCTGTTCGGCACTCAGGCTTACCTGCAAACGCCGCTGACTTTCGACCGCAAGACCGTGCACGACATGCTCGACGAGGCCGCCATCGGCCTGGCCGGCGAGCAAACGGCGATCGGTGATGCCATCGGTCTGGCGGTAAAACGCCTGAGTGAATTGCAGCAGGGCAACAAGGTGCTGATCCTGCTCACCGACGGCGTCAGCAACACGGGCGAGCTGACACCGCTCAAGGCGGCAGAACTGGCTGCCAAGGAAGGCGTCACCATCTATACCATCGGCATCGGTGCCAGCGAGATGCAGGTGCCTTCGTTGTTCGGCATGCAAAGCGTCAACCCGTCCAGCGACCTCGATGAAGATACGCTGCGCGCCATTGCCAAGGAAACCGGCGGGCGCTATTTTCGTGCCCGCGACACCGAACAGCTGAACCAGATCTACAGCATCCTGGATAAGCTGCAACCGCTCGATCAGGAGAAGCAGACCTTCCGTCCACACAAGACATTGTTCTACTGGCCGCTGGCCTTCAGCCTGTTGCTGGCCGGATTGCTCGTGCTGCCGATTGCACGAAGGAGATGAAGCCATGGAAATGATTTCGGCATTTCACTTTTTGCGTCCCCTGTGGCTGCTCGCCCTGCTTCCCTTGATCCTGTTGCTTTGGCTGATGTGGCGCCGGCGCCTGGTCAGCCGCAGCTGGCAGCGTGTGGTCGATCCGCGTTTGCTGGCGCATCTGCTGATCGGGAAAAACGCCCGGCAAGGCCCGTGGGCCATGGTCGCTGTCGGCCTCGGCGGTGTGCTGGCGATTGTTGCGCTGGCCGGTCCGGCATGGCAGAAACTGGCGCAACCGGTATTCCGCCAGCAGTCGGCGCTGGTGCTGGTGCTCGACTTGTCGCGCTCGATGGACGCCACCGATATCAAACCCAGCCGCCTGGAACGCGCAAAACTGAAATTGCGCGATATTCTCAACCAGCAAAAGGAAGGTGAAACGGCGCTGATCGTCTATGCAGCCACGCCGTTTGTGGTCAGCCCGCTGACCACCGATGCGCAGACCATCGTCAGCCAGCTGGAGGTCCTCACCCCCGCGTTGATGCCGGCACAGGGCTCTCACCCTGGCCGCGCAATCAGCCTGGCGCAGAAACTGTTGAAGCAGGCTGGTGTTGCCCACGGCGGGGTGCTGCTGATTACGGATGGCCTCAACGGCAGCGAATCCGATTCGCTCAAAACGGCCATCAGCCATCTGGTCGAGGCCGGGCACCGGCTGTCGGTATTGGGTGTCGGCACCCCTGCTGGCGCGCCGATCCCGAATCCTGCGGGTGGATTTGTGACCAACGACAGCGGCGCCATTGTCATTCCCCGGCTGGACGATGCCAGTCTGGCTGAACTGGCACGCCAGGGCCACGGCGCCTATCGGCGTCTGAGTCCCGACGACAGCGATTTTCACGCGTTACTGGCGCCGTTCAAGCGCTCACTCGGTCAGCAGCAGGATATCAAGGTCCATGGCATGATGAGCGATCAGTGGCGCGACGAAGGCCCGTGGCTGCTGTTGCCGCTACTGCTGCTCGGGGCGCTGGCTTTCCGTCGTGGCTATCTTGCTGTGTTGCTGCTGATTATCCTGCCGCACACCCATCCGGCTTATGCGTTCGGATGGAGCAACCTGTGGCAGCGCGACGATCAGCGCGGGCAGCAGGCCATGGATGCCAAACAGCCGCAGCTTGCCGCCAAACTTTTCCATGATCCTCAGTGGCGTGCGGCAGCCGATTATCGCGCCGGCAATTACCAGGCAGCGCTGGATAGTCTGAAAGGCATCGACACCGCCCAGGCTGATTACAATCGCGGCAATGCGCTGGCGCAACTGGGGCGCCTGCCCGAGGCGCTGCAAGCTTATGATGCGGCCTTGAAGCGCGACCCAAAGTTGAGTGATGCCAGCTATAACCGCGACCTGGTTGAAAAACTGTTGAAACAGCAACAACAAAAACAGCAACAAAACCAACAGAAAAACCAGCAACAGAATCAGCAAAACGCCGGTAATCCGCAGCAATCCTCGCAGAACGGACAGCAAGGAAAATCCTCAGGTCAATCGCCGCAAGCGGCGCAGGGCAATCAGCAGTCTAAAAAAGCATCGGACCAGTCCGGACAGCATCAGCGCAACACGGACAAACAGAAGCCGGGTGCCGGGCAGCAACAGAACAATGCATCCGGGCAGTCAGGAACACAGCACCCGGGTCAGGCCGCACCCGCACAAGCTCAGGGTCAGCCACAGCCACAGCCATTGCCGCAGGCGGCAGGCCAGAACCCGGCGCCTTCCGGCAATGCGCAAGTCGCGGCCGATGCGCAGCAACGCGAGCAATTGCAGCAGGCCGACAAAGAATGGTTGCGGCGTATCCCGGATGATCCAGGCGGCCTGTGGCGGCGCAAGTTTCTTTATCAGTACAAACAGCAACAGCAATTTCAACAGAGTGAAAAACAGCCATGGTAAAAGCTCGTTTTAATCAGTTTCTGATTTTCCTGATCGCTGCATTGTGGGTGCTGTCCTGCACACCGGCATCGGCTTCATTACAGGCCCAGGTGGACCGCAATCCGGTCGCCATGAATGAATCGTTCAACCTCACGCTAAGCAGTGACAGCAGTGACGGGGAACCGGATCTGAGCGCATTGAAGCGCGACTTCGATGTGCTCGGGCAAAGCAAAAGCAGCAGCTTTCAGATCATCAATGGGCAGATTTCTCACAATACCCAGTGGCAGATCAGCCTGATGGCGAAGCATGCCGGACAGCTGCAGATTCCGGCGATCTCCATCGGGGGGCAATCCAGTGCCCCGATCAATCTCACCGTCACCACCGCCAGCCAGGCTGGCACCGCGCAACAGAGCAGGGATCTGTTTCTGGAAGTTAGCGCAACCCCGCAGACGGTGCACGTGCAGCAACAGATCATCTTCACCGTACGGCTGTATAGCGCGCTCAGCCTGGGAGAAGGCAGCAGCCTGAGCGACCCCACCTTCCCGAACATGGATGCGGTGGTCGAACGATTGGGCACCGATCATCCGTTTGAAGTGATGCGTAATGGCCAGGCCTATTCGGTGATTGAACGGCGCTACGCTGTTTTTCCGCAGAAGAGCGGGCAATTCAGCAGTACACCCATCGTCTTTGACGGCAGTGTCGTCGAAGCGAACCAGAATGGCGGCGGCTTCATGTTCAACCCTTTCAGCCAGAGCACACGTCAGATGCGTCTGGATTCCAAATCCGTCGCGTTCACGGTGAAACCGGTTCCTCCCGGCTACGACATTCGCCAATGGCTACCAGCCAGCAATCTGCAACTGACCGAGCAATGGTCGGAAAATCCGCCCAGATTCACCGTGGGCGAGCCGATTACCCGCACGCTGACAATTACAGCGAACGGCCTGACCGCGACACAATTGCCGGCACTGGATAGCGGAAAAATTGCCGGCCTCAAGCTCTACCCGGATCAACCCACGCTGAAAAACGGCCAGGATGGCAACGGCATCATCGGCACGCGCGAGCAGAAAATTGCCTACATTCCCACGCGCGCCGGCAATGTCACCCTGCCGGCCATCGAGATCAAATGGTGGAATGTCAATACCAATCAAGCGGAGGTGGCACGCTTGCCGGCGCGCAGCATCACCGTTCTCCCCGGCAGCCCGAATCAGGTATCCGCGCCACCGCCCTCCCCGGCTCCCCTCGTGACCCAAGCACCTGCATCAACGACTTTATCCGGCAATGTCCCTCGATCTTCCGGCGCGTTCGTCAGCGGTTCCCAGCGCTGGTGGCCGTCGCTGGCAGTGTTGCTCGGTTTGGGCTGGCTGATCACACTGCTCGCCTGGTGGTGGCGGGCGCACCAGAAAACGCCTTCAGCCGGGGCCGATGCGGCATCGGAAGAAACGCTCGGCAAGCTGGAAAAACAATTCAGGAAAGCCTGCATGGAGAACAATGCAGCGCAGGCGAAAACGCAATTGCTCGCCTGGGCAAAACAGCGCTGGCGCCAGGCGCCACCCGCCAGTCTGACCGCCCTGGCACGCCTGTGCGAGCCTGAACTGGCCGAAGCCATTACCCAACTGGATGGTGCGCTATATGCGAAAACGCAGGCGCAGTGGCATGGCGATATCTTGTGGCATTTATTTAACCAGCACAAACCGGGCGGTAAACCGGTTAAAACGAAAAAGACCGATTCTCTGGAGCCGCTATACAGAAATTCATAATGAGGGGTTAACGTAGCCAGTAATTCGTGCCCGGACTATAAATAACAATATGAAAACCAGGTTCATCATTGCCATGTTTTGCTTGTCTGGCATGGCGTCTCCTGCCCTTGCCAGCGACGCCAGCCTGATGAACGCCATTGACGCGCTGAGTCATGGTTGGGCCAAAGTCAATTATCAAACGCCGAAAAAGGCACGGGCAGCCGCATTCCAGCCGCTCATCAGTCAGGCAAACAGCCTGCTCGAGACCTATCCCGATGCACCCGAAGCCATGATCATGGACGCCCTGATCCTGTCCAGCACAGCCGCAGTCGAAGGCGGTGTGGATGCGCTGATCAAAGTGAGGCAAGCCCGTGACTTGCTGCTGCATGCAGAAAAAATCAACCCGCAGGCACTGGATGGCGCTGTTTATACATGCCTGGGGAGTTTGTACGCCAAGGTACCGGGTTGGCCAATTTCCTTCGGCGACAAGGTTAAAGCCCGCAAGTACCTGAAAAAGGCGTTAAAAATTGATCCGGGCAGCATCGATGCGAATTATTTCTACGCCGATTTTTTGGCCGATCAAGGCGAATATGCCCAGGCTATTTCTCATCTGCATCTGGTTTTGCAAACCCCGCCGCGCGCGGGCCGTGAAGATGCCGATAGCGGGCGTCGCGATGAAGCAACCAGACTGCTGGCCAAAATCAATATGGCGCATAAACAGGAAATCGCCGCGCACTGAGACTCAGCTCTCGACAAACTCCAGCGCATTGCCATCCGGGTCGCGGCAAAACAGCGCGGACCGGCCGGACTGACTAATGGTGTAGGCCACACCGGCATTGTCGAGGCGTGCCTTGAGTTGGGAAATGTCGGTGACGGCAAGCGCGATATGGCGGTCGCGCCCGCCATGTTCGGGGCGCGTCAGGCCTGCCTCGGGGTTGGGCAGGCAGATTAAATGTATCTGACATGCACCGATGTCGTACCAGACCCCTGCAAAACTCATTTCCGGGCGCTGAGGACTGGCGCTCAGCCCCAGCACACCTTCGTAAAAATCCCGAGCGCCGCTCAGGTCATCGACCAGTAGCGACGCATGCAGCAAGCGCGTAACCATCGTCATGCCGTTTCTTCCTTGTGTTCCATGTGGCCGGAAAACAGGCTGGCGACCACAATCATCGCGGCGCCCAGCCATTCCTTGCCGTGCAGCAATTCGCCCGCCAGAAAATAGGCAGACAGCGCCGCGACCACCAGTTCAAACAGCAGAATCACAATGGCGCGGTTGGCTGCCACGTGCATCAATCCATACTGAATCAACAACGTGACGCCCAGCATGGCAAAAGCGACCAGTACCAGGCCGCCCCAGATCATCGGGCCCAGGTGCGTCAAGCCGGCAAAAGAATCCGGCTTGAGCAACAGCAGCGGCAACGAAATCAGGGTTGCACCCAGCCATACGCCGAGCGATTTGGCCTCGATGCTGATATGGCTGGCGCGGCGCGACAACACATTGGTCAGAGCAAAACTGAAACCGGCGGAGAGCCCCATCCATTCTGCCCAATTCGCCGGCAGCGGCAAGCGCCCGTCCGGCTGCCAGAGCATGATCACGGCACCCCCCAGCGACAGCAGCATGATCAGGTAACCCACGCGCCCCAGACGCTCGCCCAGAATCAACCGTGAGAATACGATGGTCCACAAAGGGGCCAGGTAAAACAGCAGCATCACGCGCATGATCTCGCCGTCGATGACTGCCAGCACATACGCGATATTGGTCCAGCCCGAACTGAACACTATCGCCAGCCATAACCCCATGCTGCCGCGCAAGGTGCGCAAGGCCCTGAAATAAAATGGCACACCGATCAGCAGCGCCAGCCCGTAAGTGATGAAGGACGCCATCAGGCCGGACACCCCCGCCTCGCTCAGCAGACGATAGGGGTACCAGATCAATCCCCACAAAGTGGCGCTGGCAAGCAACGCGAGAACGGGTAAAACCGAGTTTTTGTTTGGGTGCTTGGTTGTATGCTGCATTATAATTACGCTTTTTCCATCGTTTGCGGCCATGAACCCATACCTCGACCGCCTCCAGCCTTATCCGTTCCAAAAATTGCGCGAGCTGTTCAACGGCATCGCGCCGAACCCGCAATATACGCCGGTCAATCTTTCCATCGGCGAGCCCAAGCATGCCACGCCGCAGTTTATCAAGGATGCGCTGATTGCCAACCTGGATGGACTGGCGAGCTACCCGCTCACCGCGGGCGTGGAAGCTTTGCGCCACGCGATTTCCGCCTGGATCGCCCGTCGTTACGGCATTCCCGCGCCCGATGCCGGCACCCAGGTGTTGCCGGTGAACGGCAGCCGCGAGGCGCTGTTTGCGTTTGCGCAGACGGTGATCAACCCGTGCTTTGCCAGCCCGGTGGTAATTTCGCCCAACCCGTTTTACCAGATTTACGAAGGCGCGGCATTGCTGGCGGGCGCGCAACCGCATTACCTGCCGACACTACCGGAAAATGATTACCGCATGGATTTTGCCAGCGTGCCGGAAACTGTGCTGGCAAGTACCCAGCTGGTCTATGTATGCTCGCCCGACAATCCCACCGGCCGCGTGATGGACCTGGACGATTGGCGCGAGCTGTTCGAATTGTCCGACCGCCACGGTTTCATTATCGCCGCTGACGAGTGTTATTCGGAAATCTACTTTGACGAAACCCTGCCCCCGCTGGGCGCGCTGCAGGCCGCGCAGCAACTGGGGCGCAGCGACTACAGGAATCTGGTGGTGTTCTCCAGCCTGTCCAAACGCTCCAACGTGCCCGGCATGCGTTCCGGCTTTGTCGCGGGCGATGCGGCGCTGCTCGCCAAATTCCAGCTCTATCGCACCTACCACGGCTCGGCGATGTCGCCGACCATCCAGATGGCCAGCGTCGCGGCGTGGAACGACGAGGCGCATGTAATCGAGAACCGCCGCCTGTACGCGGAAAAATTTGCCGCCGTGCAACCGCTGTTGGCGCAAGTGATGCCGGCGCCGATGCCCGACGCCGCGTTCTACCTTTGGGCACAGGTGCCGGGTGGCGACGACACCGCCTTCGCCCGCGACCTGTACCGCGATTACCATGTCACGGTGCTGCCGGGCTCGTATCTGGCACGCGATTTTGCCGGGGTGAATCCGGGCAAGGGCTTTATCCGCATTGCCCTGGTCGCTGCGCTGGCCGAGTGCGTGGACGCTGCGCAAAGAATTCATCAACTACTCGAACAACACACCTCAACCAATTAAAAGGAAACAAAAATGACCGAAATACAGCAACTCATAGAAGAAGCCTTCGAGCGCCGTGCCGACATCAACCCGCGCAACGCCGATGCCAAACTCAAGGACGCCGTCGCCCACGTGATTGAAGAGCTCGACAAGGGCCGTTTGCGCGTCGCCAGCAAGGAAAACGGCGAATGGGTCACCCACCAGTGGCTGAAAAAAGCCGTGCTGCTGTCGTTCCGCCTGGAAGACAACTACTTCATCAAGGGCGGCTTCACCAACTATTTCGACAAGGTGCCGTCCAAGTTCGCCGACTACAACAGCCGCGACTTCCGCGACGGCGGTTTCCGCGTGGTGCCACCCGCAGCTGCGCGGCGCGGCTCATTCATCGGCAAAAACGTCGTGCTGATGCCCTCCTACGTCAACATCGGCGCGTATGTCGATGAAGGCACCATGGTCGACACCTGGGCCACCGTCGGCTCCTGCGCCCAGATCGGCAAGAACGTCCACCTGTCCGGCGGCGTCGGCATCGGCGGCGTGCTCGAGCCGGTGCAGGCCAACCCCACCATCATCGGCGACAACTGCTTCATCGGCGCGCGCTCCGAAGTGGTCGAAGGCGTCATCGTCGAAGACAACGTGGTGATTTCCATGGGCGTGTACATCGGCCAGAGCACCAAGATCTACGACCGCGAAACCGGCGAAGTCATGTACGGCCGCGTCCCCGCCGGCTCCGTCGTGGTCAGCGGCAACCTGCCCTCCAAGGACGGCAGCTACAGCCTCTACTGCGCGGTGATCGTGAAGAAGGTGGATGAAAAGACCCGCAGCAAGGTGGGGATTAACGAGTTGCTGCGCGGGATTTAGGGCTATTTCTTGGCGGCGGGCTGGTCACGATTTTTGCGGGGAGTACTCGTGCCTACCCGACCATTGTTCGCTGAACGTCTCCGCTTAGCCAGGAACTGAAGTTTTCTCCGAAGCGGATGTTCCAGTCGAATCTGTGAGCAACTCTCCTATAGAATCAACCGGAAAATTCTGGAGAATCTCTGAGTGCGTTTTCAGAACCGCAATAAAGTGGAATTATTTGGAATTATTGTGCAAATGCATAAAAGGATCTCGTACTTTTCGCGAGGTACATCGCCCTGTCTGCTTTCTTGATCAAACTATCCGCAGTGGTACCATCTTTCGGAAAAATAGATATCCCAATACTGGCGCTTATAATGAGTTTAAGTCCACCGACGTCACATGGCACTTGAATCTCCTTGAGGATATTTTGCGCAATCAAACTGATATCTCGTTCATCACGAACCTCCATTAGCAGGTACAAAAATTCATCTCCCCCGTGACGGCAGACTGTGTCGTCATCACGCGTATTTTCCTTGAGCCGTTCCGATATGGTCCGTAATACGCTGTCGCCAGTGTCATGTCCGTATGTATCATTGATGCCTTTGAAACCATTCAGATCCAAGAACATCACAGCCAATGTCCAGTTATGCCGTTTTGCCTGGGCCAAACCATGTTCTAGCCGATCATTAAACAGCACTCGGTTGGGTAGGCCAGTTAAAGGATCGTGAAATGAGACATGGCGAGCAGCTTTTTCAAGCTTTTCAGCGGCAGCCAATTGATGTTCTAGCAAGTGCCGCTCATTGACCTCATTTTCTAATGCCTGATTCACTGCCGACAACTCTTCAGCAGCATCTTGCACTTTGATTTCAACCGTCTCGCTTTTTTGAATGGCATTTTCAATCTCAGGCAGTGAACCTCGATCTGCAAGCTCTTGCTTGAGAACCGTATTGACCGATGATAACTCTTCGGCAGCTTCTTCCACCATGTCCCTGACGCGTTCGCTTTGGATCAACACGTTGGTCAAGGACTTAACTGGCTTGTCGCCATTCGGAAATTTTGTTTTTGGCTCGATTGTCATGTAAACATACTGTCGGATGAAACCGCTATTTATACACCTTGCAATAAAATAAAAAACATAAAATTTTGCGAAGGTCTGCCTTGTTAAGGGTTGTACGATGCCATCCCTTAACCGACGGGACTGTCTGTACGCGCCCGAGCCCAGCGGGCAGGCGTCGGACAAGCCTAAACAGGCTATGCGCCACTGAACTGTCTTCGTCTCTTCGCTGACGCCGATGGCAGACTGGGTCAAAAGCACGCAGTCACGTTGCAGAAAATCTGGCGCTCAGGATGATTCCCGCACCTATAGCCGGTGAGGGTTCGCTACCGCCCCTTGGACCGCTGGTTGCCACCGGTAGC
The DNA here is from genome assembly GCF_047300855.1 of Sulfuriferula sp. GW1. GTDB lineage: Bacteria > Pseudomonadota > Gammaproteobacteria > Burkholderiales > Sulfuriferulaceae > Sulfuriferula. Next base: position 1,718,981 of record NZ_CP170197.1, on the reverse strand, counting down.
AATGGTCGAGAACCGGACGTGTGAGAGGCCAGCCTGCAATATCATGATCGTCAAGAATGCCTTCAGATCTGACCGCCTCGTTATACGAAATAGCGAGTCGGTGTGGCGCGCTGTGCAACATCCCTGCCATAGGCACGCATTGAAATACGGCAACGGTTACATCAGCTCCCTGCGCGGCGCAGATCGCGAACCGCTCTGGATGGGAAGTGCCTTGGATATTAATTGGGAAAAGTGATTGATATACCGGTATGCAGCAACGTGGCAATCGCTTCAGCGGTCATCGGATGGCTGAAATAATATCCTTGACCAACATCGCACTGCTGGGTCAGCAGGAATGCGTACTGTTCGGGCGTTTCCACTCCTTCTGCGATGACACGCAGCCTGAGACTTTTACCCATGCCGATCACGGCACTGACGATGGTGGCATCGTCCGGGTTGGTGGTTATCTGGTTCACGAATGACTGGTCGATCTTCAGGGTGTCGATCGGAAACAGCTTAAGGTAACTGAGGCTGGAATAGCCGGTGCCGAAGTCATCTACGGCAAGCATTACGCCCAAATCTGCGATCGCCGGCAGCACAGCATTGCTGAACTCGACATCATGCATTAAGACGCTTTCGGTCAGTTCAAGCTCCAGACAAGCCGGATTCAAGCCCGTCTCTGCGAGGACTGTACGTAAATACTCGAGAAAGTCCTTGGCGCGAAACTCGAGTGCGGAGGTATTGACGGCAATGATGATCGGGGGCAAGCCGGCCTGTCTCCAGGCTTGCGCCTGCAGACAGGCCGTGCGCAGCACCCAGCGGCCTATCGGCAGGATCAGGCCGCACTCTTCGGCGATGGGCACAAAGTGCGCCGGCAGTAGCAGACCGAGTTCCGGATGCTGCCAGCGAATGAGCGCTTCGACACCGACTATCGTGCCGCTGTGAAGATTGATTTTCGGTTGATAGTGCAATACAAATTCCTGCCGTTCCAGCGCACGGCGCAGGCTTGCTTCGACCGATTGGCGCAGGACCGCCCGGGCATTCATACTCTGTTCGAAGAATTTGTAATTGTTGCGTCCATATTCCTTGGCATGGTACATCGCGGTGTCTGCGTTCTTGATCAGGGTTTCCGCATCCTGACCATCGTCGGGGTAGATGCTGATACCGATACTCACGCTGATATGGAGATCGTGCTGGTCGATGCGATGCGGCGCAACGAGCGCTGCGAGCAGCTTTTGGGCAGACAGCGCCGCGTCTTCTGCATGCTCAATATGGGGGAGCAACAACACGAATTCATCGCCTCCCTGGCGACTGACGGTGTCCGACTGTCGCACACAAGCCACCAGGCGTTGCGCCACCGATTGCAGCAGCTGGTCGCCAATACTGTGACCCAGGGAGTCGTTGATATGCTTGAATTGATCCAGGTCCATGAACATCACCGCAAGCTGCGTGCGCTGGCGGCGAGCCAACTCGATCGCCTGGCTCAGCCGGTCTTGCAGCAGTAGTCGATTCGGCAGGTCAGTGAGTACATCGTGATGGGCCAAATGGTCCAGTTCAACTTTGGCAGCCCTGACCTGTTCGGTCAGTTTTTGCGCTTCAATGCTGGCGATGACCAGGTGTGCGTTAGCCTGCTGCAGGCGGAGCATCCGATCGCCGGACGCAGCCTCGCGCGTGGCTGCGGCGCGAATTTCCCGTTCGCGCGCGGTGGCCGCGCCTTCCCGTTCATGGGCTTCTCCTTCGCGCGTCTGCACCGACCCCTCGCGCTGATGGGCGGCTTCTTCACGCAAATCGGCGGCGTGCTCGCGCGAGTCGGCCGCATCTTCTCGTACCGTGGCTGATTTCTCGCGGCTTAAAACAACCGCCGCATCGCCCATGACAGCGCTATCCCTGCGCCGCCTGTCGGCTCCGCGGACAACCTGCTGGTAGCCTTTGCCCTGACTGCCCATGCCGGGTTGGCCCGGGTCATCGGTACCGGAAGCACCATCATTGTCGTTACTGTTCATTGCCGCGCTCCGTTGTCATGCAGAGGCAAGGCTGCAAAGGCCGTTAGGGCTTGCTCCGGCCATTGCAGCGCAGCGCCCGGATGGTCCAGAATACTGATGCCGGAAAAGATCATGGAAATACCCGGGTAATCGCACCATCAAATCCGGATTCTGCAAGCCCCAGCGCCATGTTCAGCGTATCCATCAACTCGTCGAGTTTGATCGGCTTGGTGAGATAGCGGAAGAATCCTGCCTCCAGACCTTTCTCGATATCGTGGCGCATTGCATTGGCACTCAGGGCAATAACCGGGATGTGCGCGGTGACCGGATTTTCGCGCAGCAGATGCACGGCTTGAAAACCGCTGATGCCAGGCAGATTGATGTCCATCAGGATGACATCCGGGAGATGGAGCTTTGCAAGGGCAACGCCAAGATCGCCATTGCGCGCGCTCAGCATGCGCAAATGCGGGTATCTTTCAATGATTTGTTCGACCAGCATCAGATTGGCCGGATTGTCTTCCACATAGAGCAAGGTGCGCAGCACCGGGTTTGCTTGAGCCTGGATAATCCCTGCAGGCATTGTCTGTCCGGAAGCCAATTGCGGCATAAGGTCCCGGCTCAGTTCAATCCAGAATTCGCTGCCCGCTCCAACCGTGCTTTCCACGCCGATCGTTCCTCCCATCAGCTCGATGAGTTGCTTGGTCACCACCAGGCCTATACCCGTTCCTTGCTCGGCGCCGTTTTCCTGCCCGAGACGATTGAACGGCTGGAATAGCTGCGCCAGCTTTTCGGGAGGCAGCCCTGCGCCGCTGTCCTTGACGCTGATGCGCAGGCGTTGCGGAGTGCTCGCGCTGCACGCCACCACGACGGTGCCCTGCTCGCGGTTGTATTTGATGGCGTTGGTAAGCAGGTTGATCAGCACCTGCTTCAGCCGGGTTCGATCGGCATTGACAAACCAGGTGTGGTCGAACGGCAAAAAATCCAGCCGGATGCCGCGTTGTTGCGCCTGTGTCTCGATCATGGCTTGGCATTCACGCACCACATCGATCAGCAGCAAGGGTTCTCGCGACAGCGTCAGCTTGCCGGACTCAATCACCGCGAGATCGAGGATTTCGTTGATCAGTTCCAGCAGATACCATCCCGCCTTGATGATCTGGTGCAACCTGACCATCTGCACGTCGGATGGCGGCGGTGAGCCGGCTTCCAATAACTGGGCGAAGCCGAGAATGGCATTGAGCGGGGTGCGCAACTCATGGCTCATGCTGGACAGAAAAGCCGATTTGGCGAGGCTGGCTTGTTCCGCCACCAGCTTGGCATTCATAAGCTGAATTTTGGTTATTTCGATTTGTTCGACCAGCTTTTGTGCCTCAATGGTCGCAACAACCAGATGTGCGTTGGCTTGCTGCAACGCCAGCATGTGGCCGTCGGATGCTGTCTGGGCCGCCTCGATCGTACTGATCGCCAGCTCGCGCAGGCTAGCCGCGGCCTCGCGCAACAGGACAGCATCCTCGCGAGCAGTGGCTGAGCTCTCGCGGTTCAGAACAGCCGCCTCATCGGCTAAAACAGCGCTTTCCCTGCGCGAGAGCGCTTGTTCCAGGCTGCTTGGCAAGCCGGCATTAGGCTGGCCAATCACACTCTGTTGACCTCGGTCATCGATATCGAAAGCGCCATCATTGTCATTTGTGCTCATTGGCTTCCTTGATCACCGAGACGTTCTGACTACGTGCTGACTGTGGGCCGGCCCGACATGATGCCGTCATATTCAGACAGTGTCGCGCCAATGACGATGCCCGCGTCGCCTATGTCGAACAAACGAATGTCCTTGCTGTGCGCGCTGCCGCGGACTTTCACGACCGAGAGAACGCGTTTGAACTGGCCTGCGATTTCGATATAGCGCTGCACGATAATGGCGTCGGCGAGAAACGCGCTCCCGAAGGGGCTGAAGCGCAAATCGGTATAGCGGTCTTCCAGTTCGGAGGTCATCAATATGGTCACCCCCATGGAGGTCAGCTCGGCAACCATCCGGTACAGCGATCCGCGAAAATCTTCCTGAAACTCGGGTGCCAGTGCCAGTTCGAATCCGGACAGCGAGTCGATGACGACACGCTTCGCCTGCATGCGGTTAATCATTGCGATCAAATCATTCAGGGTTTCATCAATCGACAAATCCAGGGCGCGGGTGTCGATCACCCCCACTTGTCCCGCCTTGACCAACTCATGCAGCTGGCTGCTGAGCAGCTGGCTCGGGCTCTTCTCGAATGCCGCAATCACACCGGGTTCGCCGCGGCGTACGCCTGCGGCGAGAAATTCCGTCGCCAGGATGGTTTTTCCGGAGCCGGATGGCCCGACCACCAGTAGCGAATAGCCGCTGGGCAAGCCGCCGCCCAACATTTCATCCAGGCCGGGTATTCCCATCGGAACACGTTCCTCGCCCGTGGATACCTTGAGGGCTGATCCAGTCGTTTCCCCCTGCTGGATGATCGCGCGCGGGAAAACCTGAATGCCCGCATCACTGATACGGAAGGTATGCAGGCCCGGCGCCTGGGCCTGGCCACGCATTTTGACCACTTGCATCTTGCGCACCATGGAATTGCGGTGCAGATTTTGCGACAGCCAGAGGATGCCGTCCGCCACGGTAAACACCGGGCTGGACTCGGCTTCCGGCAGTAAATATTCGCCGATCAGGAACGTGGTGGCCTGCCAGCTGGTCATTTGCATGCCCAGATGCTGCACGAAGCGTTGCAGCTCGGATGCGCCCTGTTCCGCCTGCTTCGCCGACTGCACCACGGATCGAAACGAATCGACAAATACCAGGCTCGGCGTAAAGTCTTTCACTTCTTCGGCGATACGTTCCAGGACGCGGTCAAAATCGCCTCCGAGGAGATCCGCAGACAGGTTGACGAAGCGGATCGATTGATTGACTTTGGTGATGTCGAAAAACGGGAATTGCTGCTGGTAACGCAGCATTTTCAATGCCGGTTCCCCGAGTACCGTGAAGTACAGTGCCCGGTTATCCGGGTTGGCCAGTGCGAACATGATCTGGTGAGCGAGCGTGGTTTTGCCGCTTCCCGGCGTACCGGCAATCAGGTTGAACGAGAATTCCGGCAGGCCGCCGCCCAACAGGTTGTCCAGACCCGGCACGCCGGTTGGCAGACGCCGTATGCTTACCTTGCTACTCATTTGTGAACTCCTTGCCGGCACTATCCGAAGCGTCATTGCCCCAGGCCGAACGTAAAATACAGGTTGTCAACGGCTCGCCTATTAACGTGGCCAGGATGTCGGTGAATGTGATCAGCAGCAGACTGTTTGCTGCGCTGGCTTGCGCAGGCGTTTGTCCAGCAAGGCTGGTTTTCAATTGTGCAAACCGCTGATCCTGCCGGGATGACAGGTCGGCAGGAGCGAGCCAGGGAAAGCTTGCCTGGGTAAGGAATACACTGCGCGCGTAAAGGGAATTGAACCCCCCTTCACCGACGATGGAAATGATTTGGATAGCCATCTTCCCCCAAAGGTCTATCGCGGCGTCCGCAACTTTTTCGGGGGGCTGTGCCATGAGGCTGTTAATTTTCTGATGCCGCAACAAGTCACTGGTTGCCATAAAAAAATCTCAATAATGGGTCGATATCACGACATGGTGAAATACGGCCGCTGTTTCAATCCGCAGTCAGTATAGGTCTTTTTCCTGACCGGGTACGGCATATACTTTCACTTCGACCGTGTGTGCTTGCTGATCGTCTATCAACGGCAGGGTGTTGTCGTGCTGCTCGGTGCCATCCAGCATCACGCTGGTTGCACCGATCCCGTCATGCGTTTGCAGGACTTCGATGTGGTAGACCGTTTCGCGATAACGGTAGTGGATTTTGAACGACTGCCACGCCGCCGGCAGACACGGGGTGAAATGCAGCTTGTCCACGTCCAGCCTCAGGCCGAGCAGCGATTCCACGATCAGCCGGTACATCCATCCCGCCGATCCCGTGTACCAGCTCCACCCGCCGCGGCCAACATGAGGCGACACCGAGTACACATCGGCTGCGATCACGTAGGGTTCAACCTTGTAGGTCGCCACGCCCGCCGCATCGCGGGCATGGTTGAGGGGGTTGATCATGCTGGTGAGTTCCCATGCACGCTGGCTGTCGCCCAGGGCTGCGAACGCCATGGCAGTCCAGATCGCGCCATGGGTGTACTGGCCGCCGTTTTCACGCACGCCGGGCACGTAGCCGCGGATGTAGCCGGGGTCGAGTTCGGAATTATCGAAGGGCGGATCGAGCAACTGAATCAGGCCCGAATCGCGCCGTACCAGGCGCTTGTACACGGCATCCATGGCGCTGCGCGCGCGCCGGGCATCGCCTGCACCGGACAGCACGGCCCAGCTTTGCGAGATGGAATCAATCTGACATTCGCTATTGCTGGCCGAACCCAGCGGCGTGCCATCGTCAAAGTAGGCGCGCCGGTACCATGCGCCATCCCAGGCATTTTTCTCGATGTTCTGGCCTAGCCTGGCGGCTTCTGCATCGCACAATGCGGCGAAGTCGGGGTCGCCGTACAGGCGTGCGACCTTGGCGAACTGTTTCAGCACCTCGCACAGGAAAAATCCGAGCCAGACGCTTTGGCCCTTGCCCTGCAGCCCGACCAGGTTCATGCCGTCGTTCCAGTCACCGGAACCCATCAGCGGCAGGCCGTGATCGCCGAAGCGGAGCCCGTGCTGAAGCGCGCGCACGCAGTGCTGGTACAGGCTGGCGACGTCCGCGGATTGGCCGGGCAGATCGTAGTATGAGTCCTCGCCGGGTGGGACCAAACGGCCTTCGAGGAAATTCAGCGGCTCATCCAGCACCGCCGCATCGCCGGTACCCAGAACGTAACGGCTGGCCACCAGCGGCAACCACAGATAATCGTCGGAACAATGCGTGCGCACGCCGCGGCCCACGGGCGGATGCCACCAATGCTGCACATCGCCCTGCGGAAACTGGCGCGACCCGCTCAGCAGCAACTGCTCGCGCATCAGTTGCGGCTGGGTGTGAATCAATGCCATGACGTCCTGCAGCTGGTCGCGGAAGCCGAACGCACCGCCGGACTGGTAGTAGCCGGTACGCGCCCACAGGCGACAGGCGATGGTTTGATACATCAGCCAGCCGTTGCTGAGCACGTCGAGAGATTTATCCGGCGTCTCGATCTGCACCGCTCCCAGGGTATGCCGCCAGTGCTGTTGCACGGCGTCATGCACTGTCCGCGCGACGCTGGCGCCACGGAAGCGCGACACCAGCGCATTGGCGTCAGCGGTATTGAGCCCAAGCCCCAGCCTGAACACAATCTCGCGCGTCTCTCCATCGCCCAGCTCGAATTGAACCTGAATGGCTGCGCACGGATCGAGGGCAGCGCCCACCTTGCCCGACAGGCGCGCGCGCAGCATTGCCGCCGGGCTGGCCAGCGTGCCGTTGCGCCCGAGGAACTCGGCACGGTCTCCGCTCAGCGTCAGGACTGCGTCGTCCGCATCCACATCGAAGAACGCGACCCGCTCGGGGAACTCGGTGTTGTACGGGTTTCTGGCGTAGAGCGCACCGTTGTTGCGGGAGATTTCCGTGGTGACGTGCATCACCGACTTCGCGCGCAGATCGCCCAGCACCCATTCGGCATAACCCGTCGCCGACAGCCGGCGTGGCCGGCCCGATTGGTTATGCAGTTTCAGCACGGCGAACTTGACCGATGCATCCAGCGCCACATAAACCGTGAGCTCCGAGGAAATGCCATCCTCGCCATACGCGAACACGCTGTAGCCGAACCCATGGCGGCTGACGTAGGTGCCCGAACCGCGCGCGGGCAGCGGTGTCGGCGACCAGAAATGGCCGCTTTCCTCGTCACGCAGATAGAAGGCTTCGCCGCCGGCATCGCTCACCGGATCGTTCTGCCAGGGTGTAAGACGGAATTCGTGGGCATTCTCGCCCCAGGTGTAAGCCATGCCGTTTTCGGAAATGACCGTGCCGAAACCGGGATTCGCCAGCACGTTGACCCAGGGCGCCGGCGTCACGCGCTCGCGCGTGGTGGTGATGACATACTCCCTGCCGTCGGGGCTGAACCCGCCCAGTCCATTGAACAGGATCAGTTCACGGGGCGTGACGGCAGGGGCCGCATGCGGGCGATGAATTCGAGTGGGAGCGTGGCGCGGAACATAGGATCCCTTGACGACGATACGGTTCAGCTGTTCTTCCAGCGTTCCCCGCGCATCGCTGATAATGGCACGCGCCACCGACTGGAACAGGATGCGATCCTCGTCCGATATCTGGTCTGCGGAGCGCACAAAAATACCACCGGGCCGGTCCATGGAATGCGCTTCGATACCCGCAGTCACCAGCCCCATGATTTGCTCCTGCAGCAACTGCCGGTAACCGGCGCGATCTTCATTCCAGATCACCAGGTCCACCACCAGTCCCTTCAGGCGCCAGTACGCGTGCGCCTGGACCAGTTGCCGCACCAGATCAAGATTGGCCACATCGCCGATCTGCAACAGGACAATGGGGAAATCGCCGGAAATGGCATAGCCCCACAGGCCGGATTGGCCGCGACGGTTCCTCAGCAGCACGCTCGCGTCGGCGCGCAGCGCGGCATTGGCGTAGATCACCGAACCGGCGAGACGGCCGTACAATTGCGCGTCTGCCTCGCTGGCGTTGATCTGGCGCAACACGACCTGGCTATGGGTCCAGGCCAGATCGAACGCGCGGCTGGCGAGCCGGCGATCCTGATATTTCTCGATCAGGCCGACGGCCCCTTCACGACTTTCCCCAACACCGGTCACGATATCGATGATCGCCGTCTGGTCCGGATTGAGCGTGATACGGCAGCGGATGGCGGCAACCGGATCCAGTACGGAGCCGCAACTGCCAGACAGATCCCCCGTCTGCCCCGGCGTTGCCGACGCGTCGTTCAGGGACTGGGGATTGGCCACCGTATTGCAGCGGCCGATGAAGCGCATGCGATCCGTTTCATAAGAAACGGCTCCGCTAACGGCGCCGTGCACTCTCATCAAATGCAACATCCACGGCACCTGCTCGTCGCGCGAACGCGCCCGGCGCGTGCACAGGATTGCCGTGTGCTCGGCGAGTATTTCGGTCTGCACAAACAGATTGCTGAACGCCGGATGCGTCGCGTCCGCAGCGGGCACGGCCAGCACCACTTCTGCATAGCTGGTCACCTCGATGGTTCTGCGGATGCGCGAGCGGTTGGTAATGCTGACCCGGCGCAGCTCGATGTCATCCTCCGGCGAGACCACGATTTCGGTATGCGTATCGATGTCCTGATCGCGGCGGCGAAATTCGGCGCGTCCCTCGGAGAAGATGGCTTCGTATTTTTGTGCGGATCTGAGCGTCGGTTGATGGGCGGCTGACCATACATCTCCGCTTTCCGCATCACGGATGTAGCAGAAGCTGCCCCAGTTATCGCGCGTACTGTCTTCGCGCCAGCGCGTGACCGCAAGTTCCTTCCAGCGGCTGTAGCCCGCACCGGCATTGGTGACCATGACGTGGTAGCGGCCATTGGACAACAGCTGCACTTCCGGTATCGGCGTGTCCGGCGTGGCGAGAATGCGCATCGGCAATTCCAGTTCCCTGGCAGCCGTGGGAACGTCGGATAGCTGGCCGGCATGGGAGAAGAAAACGGTTTCCCTGGGAATACGTTCCTGCAGTAACAGCATGGTCGCCTGGAACAGCGGATCGGATTCAAAGCGGCGCTGCATCGGACGATCCAGCAGCAGGTAGGCCAGAGACAACAGGCTCATGCCCTGGTGATGCGCCATGAACGATCGCACTATGGTGCTCGATTCGCCCCGCCGCTGACGCGACGCGGTGTAATCGATGGCTTCATAAAATCCGAATTTTCCTTCCAGTCCTATGGCGGCGAGCTGCTGCAGATTCTGGCATGCCGCTTCCGGCGCCACCATCAATGCAAGTACCGAAGCATAGGGTGCCACCACCAGGTCCGCGGCGAGTCCGCGTTTGAGACCCAGGCCCGGTACCCCGAATACGCGGTACTGGTAATTGAGATGAACGTCGACCGTGTTGTAGCCGGACTCCGACATACCCCACGGCACCCCGCGCTGTTTCCCGTAGTCGATCTGCCTCTCCACCGCAGCCTTGTAAGTCTGATCGATCAGGGTGTTATCAAAGGTGGGCATCACCAGCAGCGGCATCAGGTACTCGAACATCGAGCCGCTCCACGACAGCAGAGTCGGTTCGCCGCCGGCGCTGGTGAGCAGACGCCCCAGCGCAAACCAGCTTTCCTGCGGCAGCTGTCCTTGCGCAATCGCGACGAAATTGCACAAGCGCGCTTCCGAAGCCAGCAGGTCGTAGTAACTCGTGTCGCGCCGCAGTTCATCCACGTTGTAGCCGATCGCCAGCAAACGGCGCGATTTGTCATACAGGAATTCATATTCCATGCGCGCGAACTCGCCGGATTGCAATGCCAGGCGCTCGATGGTCTCAATGCGCTCATCCGCACGCTGGCTGGCCTGGGTAATGCTGCGTTGCAGGGCTTCGAGCCATTCGCGTTCCTCGGCTGTCAGAGCGGCAGTCAGGCGTTGTTCGATGACTGGCTGCAATCGCTGGCTGAGCCCTGCCAGTTCGCGCAGCGTCGGTATCCCGCTGATACCGGGCAAGTCGCCAAGACCGCCCGGTGCGGCCGGCAGGCTTAGCCAGGGAGCGAGAAAATTCAACTCTTCCAGGGTGCTGCGGCATTGGCGGGCAAGCGTATGCGCCCACCAGCACGCATCCGACTCGGAGGTCAGTTCGGAAATCACCGCACAGGCGTGATCCAGGGCCGGAGGGTGTGCAGCATTCTCCCGAGCCTCCTGGTACGCGTCCGTTACGGCGCGTCGTTGGCCCGCCGCGGTTGTTGCGGCGTGATCATTCTGGGCCAGGTCGGCATCCAGGCTGGCGCCGACCGTCTCGGCACTTGCCGCCAGTTGCGCCAGCTTCGACTGCGCTGCTGCCAGCGTGGCTGGCCGGGAGGCGCATGCCGATTCGATCTCCGCCTGCAGGCGGGTGAGCGCGGTCGAAGTAGCGCCGTGCGTCGCGTCCATCAAAACCGCCAGCGTGTCGTGCAATCCGTCGAACCAGCGCGCTCCCACAATTCTGTCGTCAGGTAGTGCCAGCAGACCCGGGCGCAGCGTCATCAGATGACCGGCAAGATTGCCGCTGTCCACTGCGGAAATGTAGATGGGATGCAGCGGTTTCAACGACAGCGTGTCGTACCAGTTATAGAAATGCCCGCGATGCCGTTCCATGCCTTGCATGGTGTGCAGGGTGTTCGCACTGCGCTCGATGAGTATTCCGGCCGGGATGTAGCCAAAATCGTACGCGGTCAGATTCGCCAGCAGGGCCAGCCCCATGTTGGTCGGCGAGGTGCGATGCGCCAGCGCGGCCCCGCGATACTCCTGATAGTTATCCGGCGGCAGCCAATGGTCTTCCGGCCCGACGAAGGTTTCAAAAAACGCCCAGGTCTTGCGTGATATTTTCTTGAGAAAGCGCGTCTGCCCGGCCGTCAGTTTTGCTTCGCGGCGCGCAAGGGGCGTGCTGACCCACCAGGCGATCGCGGGTGAAGCCAGCCACAGCAGCAGGATGGGCCCTGCGACCAGCAGTACAGCCGGCGACACCTGAGCAAGGTAGATGACCGTCGCTGCGGCCAGCAATGGCGCAATCCACATTGCTCGATACTGGCTGGCCATGTCTGTGCGAGCTGCAACTACCGGTGTGCCGGATGGCGTCCATTCGAGGCGCCGGTGATGCGTCACCAGCATGCGCCAGAGCGTGCGCAGGATCGCATCCAGACTGATAAACGCCTCGTAAGGCAGCCAGGCAAGCGCCAACAGCGCCTGTACCAGATGTCTGCCCAGGGAACGGATTGCGGCGCTGAGATGTTGTTTCAGCAACACGTCTGCCGGTTTGCGAAACATCTCCACCATGGCAGCGCCCAGGGACGGAACCAGCAGAATGGTGATCACCACCACGGTCCACAACCAGGCAGGTGCAACCAGCGTCCAGCCAAGCAACAACAATAGGGTCAATGCGGCAGGCGCGAGACTGCGCCGCAGGTTATCGAACAACTTCCATTGCGACAGCCAGGACAGCGGATTTTTCTGGCGTCTGGCGTCCAACCCCGGCACGCTCGGCAATAACCATTCAAGCAGCTGCCAGTCGCCGCGAATCCAGCGATGACGACGATCCATGTCCGCGCTGTAACGCGCCGGATAGTCCTCATACAACTGCACATCGCTGAGCAGGCCGGAGCGCGCGTAACAACCTTCCAGCAGGTCATGGCTGAGTATCGTGTTTTCCGGGAAGCGGCCACTCAATGAGCGCTCAAAGGCATCCACATCGTAGATTCCCTTGCCAATGAAAGATCCCTCGTGGAACACATCCTGATAAACGTCGGAGACCGCGCGCGTGTATGGGTCGATACCGGCTTCACCGCCGTGCAACCGGGCATAGTGCGAGCGATTCGCACCGGGCAGGCTCACGCTTACGCGCGGCTGCATAATGCCGTATCCGGTGGTGACGCGTTGTTTGCATTCATCGTAGTGCGGGCGATTCAGCGGGTGCGCCATCGCGCCCACCAGTTGACATGCGGCATCGCGCGGGAGTTGCGTGTCCGTATCCAGAGTGATGACGTAGCGTACTCCCGACAGGGCAGCAAGCTGACCGACGATCTGCGCGAAACAATCTGCCGCCCCACCACGCAATAGGGAATTCAGCTCCGCCAGCTTGCCGCGCTTGCGTTCATATCCCATCCACAGCTTTTCCTGCGGGTTCCAGCGGCGCGGGCGGTGAAACAGGAAGAAGGTGTCGGCGCCCGCTGCGCTGCCGTATTTCTGGTTCAGTTCGTCAATTCTAGTCTGCGCCAGTAGCAGCAGCGGCGCGTCTCCAGGTAGCGTTTCCTGGTGCGCATCAGGAAAATCGGTGAGCAGGCCGAACAGCAGTTGGGCATCCCGATTGGCCAGGAAACGCACTTCCAGCGCTTCGATCAAAGCCTCGATACCGGACTCGCTGGTCAGCATGGTAGGGACGACGACCAGCGTGCGGAATGCAGGAGGAATACCCAGGGAGAAATCCATCCTGGGCAATGGATTGGGCGAAGCCAGCAAGGTTGCCAGCCAGTTCACCAGTGCCACTGCCATCTGGCTGGCAGATACCAGCGCAGCGATATCGACCAGTATCAGCAGCCAGGTGGGGATGCCGCTGGCGTAAGCGAACAGCGCCAGTGCGCCGGCGAGCGACAGCGAAATCAGTGCGATGGTCCCGAGATACAGCGGCAACGGAAAACGGCGCCCGATTCTGTGCAATGGCGCAAAGAAGCCGGGGCGCGACGCTACCCTCGTCTCGAGTTCCACACAGCCCTCGCCGATCAGGTAAAACCCCACATGTGCGGTACGATCATCGTTGCCTTTGCTGGCGGCTGCCGTGCCTGCCAACTGGATCGCCTGCTTCGCCACCTCGCCCTCTGACAAAGTGCAATGCCTGGCAATTTTCTCAACCTGATGGCGATAACGGTCGCGCGTCGCGAAATCCATCCCGGCGTAGGCCTCCGCCGGATCATTACGTAACAATTGTTCCACCACACTCATGGATTCCACGAACTGACGCCAGTCTGCAGCGCCGAGGAAACGCAGGCTGCCAATGCTGTTGCTGATTGACACTTGATCGGTGGCTTGCTGCTGGTTTCCGGTCTGGATGAGCTGTTCGATAGTCAGGTTTGATTCAGCAAGTCGCTGCTCTATCCAGGTCAGCGGCAGCGCCAGCGCGGCACCTTGCCCTTGCAGGCGACGCGCAAATTCGGAAACGAACGGCGTGGTCATGGGGGGATTGGATCGCGCCATGTCGGCGGTCAGCAGAATAAGGCTTTTGGGGTCCGTTTCCGCAATCAGAATCATCTGATCTACCCAGGCGTCGGCCAGATTGCGCTCGACTCTGCCGGCAGCGATGCGCACGGCGACACGCCGAAGATTCTCGATCAAAGCCAGTCTCAGCATGATCGGAATTGCCCACAATTCGCCCAGGTCAAGTGGCGCGATCGTTTGATAAGCCGCTACAAAACGGCTGAATCCCCCGCGGTCCACCCTGCCATCACCATGTGAAATAGCCTCCAGCGCGATGGCATAGACGCGTGGCAGCCCGGTGGCCACGAGACGCGGCAGTTCCCGACTGTAAGCCTTGGGCAAATGGCGCTTGGCCGTACGGATCTGTTCTTCGATCAAGTAGAAGTTATCCAGCAGCCATTCCCCTGCCGGCGTAATGCGGCGTTTTGCCGCAACCGCCGCAGTCAGCAGACTGCTCACGTTGACCAGAACCTCTTCATTGGCTGCGAGTCGTGCCAGTAATGGGTTGGGGGCACGTACCGAAGTCAGTCTGTGCATGGCCGCCAGTTTTTTGCCGTGCTGTTCCATCTGATCGGCACTGAACAATTCAGAGCGTAGCGGAGGTTCTTCGTTGGGATAAATTTGTTGCGTGGCGCGTTCGCCCAGGCGTGTTTTTATTTGATGCACGAGGCCGGAGAAAACGCTGCTACGATTTTTCAATTTGGTAATACCAATAATTTTTGCAACAGAATCGATTGCCCGGCTGCGCACTTCAGTACGCCCCCGATTTCTGGCGCAATTGAGATGAATGCGTGTGGCGACAACACTGCCACGCAGACTCAGCCGGAAGCGGTATGTTCGAGAAGAGAGTAATTAAATAATAACCGCTAAACGCGGTACGGTCTGTGCGATATCGCACGTACCCTGCCCAGGGTGCGCAGTTTCGTTATAAGAAAATTCCTCCCGTTTTTTTGAAATTCCTTGATGAAAATCAAGGAAATCCTCCCCTGCAGCACATAGAGTGGGCTTGCCATCCAAGGGGAGAATATTCATGAGAGCCAAATACAAGCTTGCAAGCACCATCATGGCAATTACCTGGGCCATGCTCACATTGCCTTCAGCCAATGTCTTTGCCACAACCGAAGTCGCGTTGCCGATCATCAAGGAGAAGCTGGTCGCGCCACCAGCAGTGCCGCCGCAAATCACACGCAAGACGCCTGCGCGAGTGGTCGTGGATCTGACCATAGAGGAAGTCGAAAAGGAAATCGCCCCGGGAACCCGTTATACCTTTTGGACTTTTGGTGGCACTGTGCCAGGGAAGATGATCCGGGTACGCGAGGGCGATAGTGTGGAATTACACTTAAAAAATCTTCCCGGCAATAAACTGCCGCACAATATCGATCTGCATGCAGTCAGCGGCCCGGGCGGCGGTGCTGCGCAGACCCTGATCGCTCCAGGCAACGAAGCCATATTTACATTCAAGGCGCTCGCGTCTGGCCTGTATGTATATCACTGCGCGACTGCACCGGTTGCCATGCACGTGGCAAACGGCATGTACGGCATGATATTGGTCGAGCCCAAAGAAGGCCTGTCCAAAGTGGACCGCGAATATTATGTGATGCAGGGTGATTTTTATACATCCGGAGCCTATCGTGCCGCAGGCCTGCAAACTTTTGACATACAGAAGGCGATTGATGAAAAACCAACCTATGTCGTGTTCAACGGTTCTGACGGCGCACTGACGGGTACACGCTCTCTCACCGCGAATACGGGTGAGAAAGTGCGGCTATTCTTCGGGGTTGGCGGGCCTAACATCACGTCCAGCTTCCATGTGATCGGGGCCATTTTCGACAAGGTTTATACCGAGGGCGGTACACACTATCAGGAAAATGTACAAACCACGATGGTGCCAGCAGGAGGATCGGCCATTGTTGAGTTTGTGCCGAAAGTACCTGGAAATCTCACGCTGGTAGACCATTCCCTCACCCGTGCTTTCAACAAGGGCGCCATCGGCCTGCTGGCAGTCAGCGGCGCTGAGCAACCGGACATCTACAGCAAAGGCGTGATCAAACCACTGCCCGGCAGCCTGGCGAAACCTGCCCCCACTGCTGCGCCCGTTCCGGCAGCTAGCGATACGCTCCTGGCCAAAGGCAAGGCAGTATATGACCGCACTTGTGTTGCTTGTCACCAGGCGGATGGCAAGGGAGTCGCCACGGTGTTTCCACCTTTGGTGAATTCCGACTTTTTCCAGCAACGCCCTTACGAAATGGCACACATTGTGTTGCATGGTCGTAGCGGGGAACTGGTGGTCAACGGCCAGCATTACAACTCGGTGATGCCGCCGCAGGACCTCAATGATGAGGATATCGCGGCGGTGATCAATTACATCAGCGTCCACATGAACAACGGCAAAGCCATTCTCACCCCGGCGCAGGTCAAGGAAATGCGTCAGGTGAAACAACAGTGACAGCGATACCTCGATTCATCGTCGCCTTCCTCATATACGGGGGGTTAACGGTGGGTGCAACTGCAGGAGAGTACATTGCCTTGCCGGGTGGTGAATTCCGCAGTGTATTGCCGGTGGACGGGAAAACGGAGCCAGCAAAAATCGCGCCCTTTTTGTTGCGAACGCGGCCCGTCAGCAATGCGGAATATCGCGACTTTGTAATAGCGCATCCTGCATGGCGCCGTGGCAGTGTTCCTACGGTGTTTGCAGGAGCAGACTACCTTATCGACTGGGCCGGTCCGACGGACCCGGGCACACTTGATCCGTCGGGGCCGGTCACCGAGGTCAGCTGGTACGCAGCTACGGCCTTTTGCGAAAGCGAACAGGCGCGACTCCCGTTCTGGTACGAGTGGGAGTTTTCTGCCGCAGCGGATGAGACCCGCACCGATGCACGCGATGATCCTGCATGGCTTAGCAAAATTCTTGCCTGGTATGCCCACCCCGCCACTGTGCCTCCACAGCAGATTGGTTTAACCCCTCCTAACCGTTATGGCATTTATGATATGCACGGACTGGTGTGGGAGTGGGTGGAGGACTTCAATGGCCTGTTTGTCAGTGCCGACAGCCGCGCCCAGGGCGAGCAAAAAAAACTCGAATTCTGCGGTGGTGCGGCTTTGTCGCTTGGTGATCGGAGAAATTATGCGGTGCTGATGCGGCTGGCCCTGCTGGCCGCAATGGAAGGTAATCAGACTGGCCGGTATCTCGGATTCCGGTGTGTTCGCGATCCTGTTGCAAGCAAACAAGGAAAAACGTCATGAATGCAGGCAAAGTACTGAAACGAGTGCTACTGGCAGTAACCTTAATCGTTGCCATGCCCTGTTCCTTAATGGCACAGGCGGCAGGCACCACTGATACAGCCAGGACGCTGCCTGCAGACTCGCTCTACTGGCTATCCATGCCACTCACCGACTCGCAAGGCAAACATTTTAAATTGCGTGATCTGGCCGGACATCTGGTTCTGGTCACGATGTTCTATGGCGATTGCAATACCGCCTGCCCCATCGTGCTGGAAAATTTGCAGAGAACGATTGCCGCGGTACAGCCTCGGGATAACAAACTGACCGTGTTGATGATCAGTCTGAACCCAACCCAGGATACGCCTGCGACGCTAGCCAGGCTGGGCGAATCTCACCATCTGGACAAAAAGGTGTTCCGGCTTTCCATCAGCGACAACGATGCACATACCCGAGCCATAGCATCCGCGCTCGGCGTTAAATATCGCGTGCTGGGAGATGGTGAAATCAACCATAGCACCCGCATTGTGCTACTTGACGCGACTGGCAGGATCATCGCCAGCAGTACTCAACTCGGCGCGAAACCCGACCAGGATTTCCTGAAGCAGATACGTGCTGCATTAAAGCTGTCCTGATTGACAACGCGTTCCCGGGGTGTGCTTTGTACTCAGCGGGCCGGAACACTGTTTGTCTGACTTAAACAGCAACTGCAATCAGCCATTCCGTTTCCAGGTAATGATGCGAAACACGGAGGCTTTGATTCCCGCTCACCGTCTGCGCTTCTACCAGCCGCAAACCAAGCCGCTTGCAGCTGGCTTCCAGTGCTGTCCACAACTCGAAGAAGCGTCTCTGTTTCGCCGCCCCCCCCAATTGATTCAATACCATGCAGTCATTAGCACTGAAATATACTGCTGCGGCATCTTCCATACCCATTAACTCACGCACCTGTTCAATATCCACCCCCACCGGATGATTGCGGCACAGGGCAATGGCACACCAGCCGTTACGGCGCGCGAGATTGAAATGCAGCTGACCGGCGTGAGGTGCCGCGAGAGTGGGTTTGCCCAGGTTTTGCTGGGCGTAGGCGATGGCAGCCGGAGCGCAGCCGAGGTAGTGGCTGAGCACGGCGCGCAGCAACACGCGCGAGGCGGTGAATTGCTGCGCAGCGACGCGGTTGCCATAAGCCGTTGCGCGCTGGAACTCGCTGGCGTCGAGGCTCTCCGTCGGGACATTCTGAGGCAGCGGAACAGCAAGGTACTCCGCCCCGTCTGCCAGCTTCGGCAGGGTTTCCGGGGTGAGTCCAAAAAGAGCAAGCAGCGCGACGCTATCGATGGTCAAGCGGCTTCTTTCTGCGCCGGGGCGCCGACCCAGTGGGTGTCTTGCGGCAGAGTTTCGCCTTTCATCATCAGGGAAAGTGCGCCGAGACTGGAGCCGGGTTCCATCACGGTATCGTAGAGCACGACGCCGCTCTCCCCCACCGCGCAGTCATCGCCCACCCGCACGTGGGACATTTTCATGATGCGGTCTTCGAACAAGTGCGTTTGCAACGACACGTCATGCGAAATGACGGCGTCGTTGCCGATGTGCACCAGGTCGAATTCGGTAAAAAAAGTGGTGGCGATGAAGGCGCGCTTGCCGACCTTGACGCCGAACAGCCTCAATATCCAGCCGGCAAACGGGGTGCCCAGCAGCGGCGTAATCAATAACGGTGCAGCGGTGTTTTCATACAGGCCGGTGACGAATTCGGCGCGGCGCACGAAGTGGCTCCATAGCGGTTCCACACGCGGCTTGTAGGCGCCCACCATGAGCCATTTTACCGCGGCAGCGAACAGGGTGACGGCGACCACAACGGCGATGGAGACCAGCGGCAGCAGCGCCAGTACCACAGGCAGATCGTAGGCATCATCCAGCCAGTCCTGGGTCTGCAGCACTACAGCGACGGCACCAAAGGACAGTGCCGCAGGCAGAATAATCCGCAGCATCTCGTAACCATAGCGCATGGCGACCTGACGACGGCTGGGACGATAGGTATCGGTTTCGCTAAAGCCTTCCACCATTTGCCGGCGCGGCAGGAAGAAGCTGGGCAGGCCGACCCAGGCGCTGCCTGCCGGCATGGACTGGCGCGGCGGGGTAGACAGTACGCCGATCAGGCTGCCGTCCGGAACCGTCGCCCCCACTGGCAATGCTGCGGCGTTGCCAATAAATGCACGCGCGCCGACTCGCACCGGTTGCAGTGTGACGAGGCCATGATGGATGCGCGCCGCGCCAACCGAAACCTGATCGGCCAGAAAAGTTTCCTCACCAATTTCGAGCAGGTCGGGCGTGAGGTTGGAGACGGTGGAGATTTCTGCGCGCGCGCCGATCTTGGCGCCCAGCATGCGCAGGAACGGCGGCAGATAAAGCGTGGCATACAGGGCCTGGTTGAACAGCAGGCTGGTTTCCGCGAGCTTGTCCACCAGCCATTTGCGCAGGTAAAAGGCGGATTCGACCGGGTACACGCCCGCCTCCAGTTTGGGCAGGATCAGCCGTTTGAGTGCCACCACCAGGATGGACAGCGTGATCGCGTACAACAGACCTGCGGGCAGCAGCGCCACCAGATAGCCAGCCAGGCCCGCGTGATGCGTCAGATACAGGATCAGCGCCAGTCCCGGTACGATCGCCAGCGCGGGCACCAGCGGCAGCACGGCGAAAGCGGCGATCCAGTAACCGGCAAGCATGGACCAGCTTGGCAAGGGCTTGGCCGGACGCGCCGGAGTGCCATTCAGCAAAGTGGCTGACAGGCCTACCGGCCGTGCGGGAGAGCCCTCCCACGCCTCATTGGCGGGAATCGTCGCCCCGGCGGGGAGCAGCGACTTTTCCAGCAGTGCTGCATTGTCGCCGATCCGGGTATGAATGCCGACCACTGCCTGGCTGCCGACATGACTGCCCGCGCCCAGAACTATCGGTCCCAGTTCCAGGCGACCATCGCGTACGCTATAGCCCAGCAACTGGGCATTGTGGTTGACACTCGCATCCGCACCGATTTCCAGCATGTCAAAGGCAGCGATCTGCTGGGTGCCGATGTGGCTATGTTTGCCGACCCTGGTTCCCATCAGGCGCAGATACAAGCGCATCAGCGGTGAACCGGCGATGAGATGAAGGGGTACCAGTGCCGCCACCCGTCCCACCAGCCAGAAACGGAAATAATAGCTGCCCCATAGCGGATAGCTGCCGGCGCGGTAGCGGCCAATGACCAGCCATTTCACCGCCGCCGCCAACAGGATCGTCAGCACCGGATAAGTCAGCGCGATGACGCTTACCGTGCCCAGCAAACCCACTGCCTGCATCAAGCCGTTTTCCGTGAGGATAACGCCACCGACAATGGCCAGCATCAGTGCAGGCAGGAAGAACAGCAGATACAGTGCAAACGCCTGTCCGGTACCGGTCAGGAAATAACGCAGATTACGCAGCCAGTCGGGTGCGGCGGCATGCACTGGAGCAGGCAACACGCTGGGCTGCGGACGGGCCTTGGCCAGATAGTGCGCCAGGCGTTGCACGGTCGGATGGGTGTAAAGATCGGACAGGCTCACGTGCGCCATGCCGGGTTGTTTGCGTAGCTGCGACACGGCCAGTGCGGCAAACAGCGAATGCCCGCCCAGATCGAGGAAGAAATCGTCCACTACAGACACTTGCTCCAGCCCCAGCACTGTGCCCCAGACGCTGGCGATGGCGGTTTCCAGTTCGCCCTGCGGTGCCACTTTCTGGCCGCTGGCAACCAGGCGATGAAAACCGGGTTTGGGTAACGCAGCGCGGTTGATTTTGCCGCTGGACAGCGTCGGCAGATCACCCACAATCTCGAAATACGCCGGGATCATGTAGGCAGGCAAATCCTGGCGCAGCAGCGCTGCCACGGCCTTGTGGTCGATCCCGCTGCTGGCTTTGGGGACGATGTAGGCGACCAGTTCTTCAATGCCGTCATCCTGCCGGGCTACGGTCACGGCGGCAGCCTGGATATCGGGCGCGCGCAGCAATACCGATTCGATCTCACCCAGTTCGATGCGATAACCGCGCAGCTTCACCTGCAGATCGGCGCGCCCCAGGTATTCGATTTCGCCTTCCGGGTTAAGCCGGCCCAGATCGCCGGTGCGGTAGAGACGCTCCGGTTCCAGGGACAAGGGATTGGACAGAAAGCGTTCTGCTGTGAGCTGGGGCCGATTGGTATAGCCGCGTGCCACGCCAACGCCGCCGATGTAGATCTCGCCGATGGCGCCGTCCGGCACCGGCTGCATGGCCTCATCCAGCAAATAAATCGTGTAGGTGGGCAGCGCGCGGCCGATGGTCACCGGCTTGTTGGGGGAAAGCTCCGCCCAGGTCGCCGAAGCGGTCGCCTCGGTCGGGCCGTAGGTATTGATGAAGCGCAGGCCCGGGCGCGACCAGCGCTTGACCAGATGCGGCGGGCAGGCTTCGCCGCCGACGTTGATGAAACGCAGCGTGGGAATGTTTTTATCGATCAGGGACAGCAGCGTGGGTACGGTGCATAGCACGGTCACTAGCTGCGCGTTGAGGAAATCCGCCAGCCGATCGCCCAGCGCAGCTTCCTTGTCCGCCGGGCCGGCGATGAGGGTGGCGCCAGCATTGAAAGTTGTCCAGATTTCCTCGATGGAAAAATCAAACGAGATGGATAGCCCCTGATACACACGGTCTTGAGGCACGATGCCGTAAACTCCGGTGGCAACCTGGATGAAGTTCACGGCGCTGCGATGCTCGACCTCCACTCCCTTGGGTTTGCCGGTGGAGCCCGAGGTGTAGATGATGTAGCACAGCATGCGCTCCAGGTTATCCGGAAGCTTGCCAGTCAGCCGCGTGGCAGGCAGTGCCCGCAGGCGCTCGGTTTCTTTATCAAGCAACAGATACGCGCACGGCAGGCCAGCCAATAACGGGGCATAACGCGAGTGGCTGACCAGCAGGCTGAATGCGGCATCTTCCGCGATATAGGCAATGCGCTCGGCCGGGAAGCTGGCGTCCAGCGGCACGTAGGCGGCGCCCAGCTTGAGGATGGCAATGACGGCGACGTAGGTTTGCAGCGAGCGGTCCAGCAGCACGCCCACCTTGTCGCCCGCCGCCACCCCCTCACTGTGCAGGCGCCAAGCCATGCGGTTGGCAAGCCATTCCAGTTCAAGGTAGGTATATTCAACGCCTTCACATACCAGCGCCGTCCGATCCGGCGTGGCATCCACCGTATTTTCAAATAATTGATGCAGGCCAGCAATGCGCTGCTCATGGGGTTTCCCTGGAGAAGCATCGGATGCTGCCTGAAAAGCCTGCAAATTCATTTTTCGGTACCTAAAGTTGGACTGGCACCGCTATTAACGTGCCAGCCCTTCTTAAGTTTACATACCGATGTTAAATAGCGGTTTCAGAGTCTCCGCGTATCCATACCGGCGTCCCGGTCGGGATGCGATCAAACAAGTCTGCCACATCCGCATTGCTCATGCGGATACAGCCATGCGAGCCAGGCACGCCCATAGGCTGGTCGTCCGGTGTGCCATGAATGTAGATATAACGGCGCATGGTGTCCACGTTGCCCAGGCGGTTAAAACCCGGTTCCTTGCCGGATAACCAGAGTATGCGAGTCAATATCCAGTCACGTTCGGGGAATTGCGCGCCCAGTTCCGGCGTCCATATTTCTCCGGTTGGACGACGCCCGACAAATACTGAACCCGGTGGCAGACCTGCGCCGATTTTGACGCGCACCACGTGCTCCCCACGCGGTGTCCGGAAGCTGCCGGATTGTTCCCCTGCCCCATTGGAAGCAGTGGAAACTTTGTAACGCTTGACCAGCCTGTCTGTTTCATCAAACAGATCGAGCGTTTGTTCGGCGATGGAAATTTCAATCTTCATGTTAGTTTGGCCATCTGGCGCCGTTCGGTGAAAAAATTCGACAACATGATCCCGCATTCCGAAGCCAGCACCCCGCCGATCACTTCAGCGTGATGGTTGAGCCGGGTTTCCGCGAACAGATCCAGCACGCTGCCCGCCGCACCTGTCTTCAGGTCCGCTGCGCCAAATACCACGCGCGCCGCGCGCGCGTGCATGATTGCCCCTGCGCACATCGCACAGGGCTCCAGCGTGACGTACAGGGTCACGCCGGGCAGACGATAGTTGCCTAGATGCTGCGCCGCATCGCGCAGCGCCATCATCTCGGCATGCGCTGAGGGATCATGGCGTGAAATCGGCGCGTTAAAACCGCGTCCGACAATGACACCATCCAGCACAACCAATGCGCCAACCGGCACTTCGCCGGCATCCCATGCCTTGCGCGCCAGCTGCATGGCTTCGCGCATGTAAAATTCATCATCCATGGGGCAAATGATAGCGTTTGCACAGGCAGTCTGCCCATGGAAATTTTTGCAAAAAAAAAACGAACGCATCCTGTGATTGTGCCTTTATCCGTGGATGGAACTTTCTACCGGGTCTGGCCTCGACTCGGTAGATAGCATTCATTCCGCCAGCCTTCTCAGGCTCGGTACCCGCAATTAATCTCCCGGAGTAAACCCATGAACATCCGACAGATGCTGCCGATTTTTTGTTTTTTTATTTCATCTGCTCAAGCCGATCAGGTAGTGCTGAATAATGGCGATCGCATCACTGGCAAGATCGTACGAATGGAAGCAAGCAAGCTGACGATCAAGACTTCATGGGGAGTGGCGAAAAAGGAAATTACCGTATCGTGGCCTGCCGTTACACAAATCGAATTGACGACACCAGCGCACGTTGTATTGCAGAGTGGAGAATTTGACGGTACGGTCGAATCGGATGGCAAGAACGGCATGCAGATTGCAACCGGGCCGAGCAAGGGTGAGAAATTGCGTCGCGACGATATTCTGGCCATTAATCCAACAAAAATTATCGACCCTGATGCCTTTAAATACTCGGGGCGACTGGATGCCGGGCTGGGCTTTGCACGGGGCAATACGGACACCAGCAATTATTATTTCAGCGGGCAGCTTACATACGAAAACAGATTGAACCGAACCATACTCAAGGGGGATTTGCACCATGAAACGGGTGCCAATTCCATAGTTACTACCGAACGGCGCCGCCTCTCCGGCAAATACGACCGTTTTCGCAGCAAACGCATGTATCTCTATGCACAAGGCATACTCGAACAGGACAGGCTTGCCAATATCGATTTGCGCACCACATTGGGTGCCGGATCAGGCTATCAGGTATATCGTGGCGAAAACTTGAATCTGGGGCTGGAAAGCGGCTTGAGTTTCATTCGTACCCATTTCAAGAATGCATCCGTCGTTAATGAACCCGCGCTGCGCCTCGGCGTGGACTACGATCAGTATTTCTGGAACCGTGGCCTGAAAGTGGAAAATTCCAGCGAGGTATTTTTACCGCTGTCCAGTTACGCCGACATGCTGTTACGTAGCAAAACCACCTTGCTGGTACCGGTGGGGAAAAGCATTACCACCGGTCTTGCATTTACCGTTAACTGGGATCACCAGCCCGCAGCAGGCAAAAAATCCCTGGATAGCAGCCTGCAAGCCACGCTAGGCTATGGATTCTGAATATCATGCCTCCAGCCTGAGACAGTCTTTAGGGTGTTGATATCTGTTTGTTGCGCCGCCAGAAATGCCCCATCAATGGTTTGACGCTGATGCCATGGAGAAGTATCGAGAGTGCGACCACTATCAGCGTCATCTGGATTAATTCCAACGCCAGCGTTTCAGGCAGTCCATGCTGGATGGCGTACATCAGATAGTAGAGGGAACCGATCCCGCGCACGCCGAACCATGCGGTCATTCCGCGTATCCGCCACGGAGTGCGCGTGCCTGCCAGACCGATGAGCACACTTAGCGGACGTGCCACCACAAACAAAAACAGCGCCAGTGCCACGGCTTTCCAGCTCCATGAGTTGATAAACAGCGTGCCCCCGATCAACAGAATCAGAATCACTTCTGAAAGTCTCTCCAGATGCTCCTTGAATACCAGCGATCCTTCGCTCACCGTTGGCGGAGGCTCTGGATCCGGGTAAGCATTTGTATCTGCGCGTACAATTTCCTGGGTAGTGCGTCCAATACTGGTTTCCAGAGCATCTTTAGCAAGCTTCAGCTCAGTCTGGCGTAGCGCGACGGCGGCGAAAAAAACCGCCAGGAATCCCCAGGCGTGAACCAGCACAGCCAAACCGTACACGACCCCAATCAGACCGAGGCCGAGGAAGTCATCCATCAGTTCATGGTTGAGGGGTGCTCGACGCAATTTCCAGCCCAGACGCGCCAGGGCTACGCCAGCGACGACACCGATGGCGATACCCGCCATGGTAGCCCATAGCACATCCACCAATACCCAGTTAAGGGAAAACTCGCCGATGTCATGCAGGTCCAGCAATCCCATCCCCAGCATCACGAATGGAAACGCGCTGCCGTCGTTCATCCCGGCTTCGGAGGTTAAGGTAAAACGTAACTGGTCGCGGTCTCCGGGATGACGGATTTGCACATCGGTGGCCAGTACCGGGTCAGTGGGTGCAACAATCGCACCAAGGAGAATAGCAGCACCCAGCTGCAATCCCGCCAGGTAATGGGCAAAGGCGGCGACCATCGCGACAGTTAAGGACATGGACACCGTCGCCAACAGAATCGGTGCGCGCCAGCGGACAAAGCTGAATGGCACCGGCATTTTTACACCTGCAGAAAACAGGGAAATCAATACGGCTACTTCAGTCAGTACTTCCAGTAGCGCCGATTCCTTGAGCGGGTTGAAATGAAACAGGTTAAGCACGGTAGGTCCAACCAGTACGCCCACCGCCAGATAAATTATGGCTGGTGTGACCGGCAGTCGCTTGAGGAGGGAAGTGGTGAGGCCCATGACTAGCAACAGGCCACCCACCAGCAAGAACCATAGCGAGTCAGTCATTGTGGAAACTATAGGATTCAATGGATACGCCTGATATATGAAGAAATGCTTGAATTGTGTCACACATTTATTGTGTTCTGACGGTGAGGCAGACAGGAACAGGAGACGTTCAATGCGGCAGAACAATTTGCAGGGATTGCTTTTTCTCCAATGTCTCCTATGGTACTAAGAGCAACGATGGCACAAGCCCGTTACCGCATTGATCCCAGGCAAGCTATTCCGCAGATGAGGATTGAAAATGTCACAGCATGACGGCAGTGATGTCACGACAAACAATCTTTACTATCGGCATACCTTGCCCATACGCATCATGCACTGGATCGGCGTAACCGCCTTTTTCCTGCTCCTCATGAGCGGTTTACAGATTTTTAATGCGCATCCGGCCCTGAACTGGGGCAAATCCTCTTATACAGGGCGTCCTCCAATCCTGGAAATGAACGCCAGACAAACAGCTCAGGGCAATATTATTGGCGTCACCACTGTTTTCGGCCATGAATTCAACACCACAGGTGTGTTCGGCTGGTCGAAAGATGTAGACGGCGAACTAAGCGAGCGTGGATTTCCAGCCTCGATGACGCTGCCAGGTACGCAGTGGCTGGCCATGGCGCGGCGCTGGCATTTTTTCTTCGCCTGGGTGCTGGTCATTGATGGTGTGGCTTATCTGTTGTATGCGCTGTTCAGTCGCCATCTGACGCGTGATTTGGCACCCACCCGTTGCGACTGGAACTCCATCGGTCAGTCCATCAAGGATCACTTGCGTTTCCGTCACCCGCAGGGCGAGGCCGCCCTGCACTACAACATCCTGCAAAAAATCTCTTATCTGAGCGTTATTTTCGGGCTGTTTCCCCTGATTATTTTGATGGGTTGGGCAATGTCACCATGGTTGAATGCGCTGATCCCGGGTTGGGTCGATATTTTTGGCGGGCGACAATCGGCACGTACTCTCCATTTCGTGATGGCCTGGGTACTTGTGGCATTTGTATTTGTCCACGTTTTCGAAGTCATCATCAGCGGGCTATGGAACAACCTGCGTTCAATGATTACCGGATATTACCGTCTCGCCAGTAAGGAACAAAACCATGACCATGAATAAGTCCGGGCGTAGGGCGTTTCTTCTGCGCGCCCTTACTGCGGGCAGTGTATTGCTGCTGTCCGGATGCGAACGGCTGTCGCGCAGCGAATGGTTTCCCAAGGTGCTCGGTAGTGCAGAAAAACTCACCCAGGCCACGCAGCGCCTGATCACACCGCGCAAGGCCATGGCGCAGGAATTCACCCAGGCCGATCTGTCGCCGCAGTTTCGCAGCAACGGCACTTCCAACCCGGAAAACCCGCAGTATCAGGCTCTGGCAGCCAACAACTTTGCTGATTATCGTTTGCAAGTCGGTGGATTGGTGGCTCGCCCCATGTCGTTTTCGCTAGCCGAATTGCGCAGCTTGCCCAGTCGTACCCAGATTACCCGTCATGACTGTGTGGAAGGCTGGAGCGCCATAGGCAAATGGAAAGGTACCCCATTGAGCATAGTGCTCGATCAGGTACAACCCAGGCCGGAAGCCCGCTATGTGGTGTTTTACTGTGCCGACCCGATGGATGCGCTGGGGACGCGCTATTACGAGAGCATTGATATGGACGATGCCCGCCATCCGCAAACCATACTCGCCTATGAACTCAATGATCAGGTTTTGCCAATTGCCAACGGCGCACCGATCCGCGTACGCATCGAACGCCAGCTCGGCTATAAAATGGCTAAATACATTACGGGCATCCTGGTTGTCGACAGCTTCGCCAGCATCGGCGGCGGAAAAGGTGGATACTGGGAAGATCAGGGCTATGAATGGTATGCCGGGATTTGAAACAGACTGGGTTTATCTGTGAATTGACGCTGAATTTGGAAGGTAGCCGATGTACGAACGTATTCTTGTTGCCGTAGACAATAGCAGCACTTCCGACAAGGCGCTTGAAGAGGCGATCAGTCTCGCTCAGGTACACAAGGCGGTTTTGCGACTGGCTCATGTCGTGGATACCGCCATGCTGGATGTGGATAATGGCGGCCTGGTATCGATACATGAAGTGGTGCAGAGCTTGCGGCAAGGCGGCGAGAGTCTGCTCAGGAAATCGGAAGCCCGTGTCCGGGAGGCTGATGTCGCTGTAGAAACCAGTCTTCTGGAAACCCTGGGCGTTACCCGGATCGCTACCGAGATTGTAGAAGCGGCGAAGAAATGGCCGGCAGATCTGGTCGTGCTGGGCACTCATGGCCGGCGCGGTTTTGTACATCTGTTTCTGGGCAGCGTCGCCGAGGATGTCGTGCGTATCGCTACAACACCGGTACTGTTGATACGGGGCGAGTAGCCTGTATCAGTGCTTGCACTTCATGTTTCGTTTTCCAGCTCTGGTTGATATTTTCCATAGCGCGCCAAGCTGTTTAGCTGCGCGCGCCGATAAAGCGCCTGTTGCGCGGCGGCCCTGTTTTCTGCCTTGCCCGCCCAGGCTTGCAGAACCGGTTCCTGCAGGGCGCGCCCATAGGAAAAAGACAACGCCCATGGCAAACCGGAAAACAGGGCATTCATTGTGTTCAGGTTGGCAGTCGCTTCTGCCGGACTCAGTCCGCCCGACAGGAAGTTTATGCTCGGCACAGCTGCGGGCACCGCCCGCCGCAACACCTTGACCGTCGCAGCAGCCACCTGCTCGGCAGTCGCCCGTGCCGGATGCAGTTTGCCAGGCAGCACCATGCTCGGTTTCAGGACCATGTATTCCAGTACTACCCGGTGCCGGTGCAGGGCGTGAAAAACCGCATGCAGTACTGCTTCGTTCACTTCGAGACAATGCTGCAGGCTATGATCGCCGTCAATGAGCACTTCCGGTTCGACGATGGGCACGACGCCTTCTTCCTGACAAACGGCGGCATAGCGTGCCAGCATCTCCGCATTGGCATCAATGCCGAGCTGAGTAGGATTGCGTTCGCCGATGGCATATACTTCGCGCCACTTGGCAAAACGCGCGCCTTGTCCTTTATACACTCTGAGCCGCTCAGCCAGGCCATCCAGGCCTTGGGTGATCTCGTCCCCGGGCGCGCCGGCAAGCGGAATCTTGCCTTTGTCTACCTTGATACCGGGCACGATGTTTTGCTGCGCCAGGACTTGGGCTAGTGGCGTGCCATCATCAGCACGCTGGTCGAGCGTTTCTTCGAACAAAATGACTCCGCTGATGAACTTGCCGAGTCCGGGCGTAGTGAACAAAAGCGAACGATAGGCGCGGCGAGTTTCTTCGGTGGATTCGGCGCCGACAGGCTTAAAGCGCTTGGCGATTGTGGGCAAACTCTCGTCTGCGGCAAGAATGCCTGTGCCGGGCTGGACCATGTCAGCAATCGTCGCCTGCAATTCATCTTCAATATCCATGCGCTCTCCTGAACAGCGACATTGCCAATGCGTTCACGGAATCCACGGTTCCTTGGAATACAGTCGGCCCCTGCCCTTTCCTGCCGCCGAAACCGGTATCAACACCCGCGCCTGGCCATATTAATCAGCCAATAGACAGTTGTTTCCCAGCCATTCCCGGTTTTTTGGGCAAAGTCAGGGTTAACACGCCATTGTCATACTTAGCCAATGAAACAAAGTTGAATCAACCAGTATTTTGCTTTTTGTTACCTGATTTCCAGGTTGGCTGTACCCAAAAACTCAGCAGCCAGATCCTTCGTCTGGTAAAGAATAGGTATGAACCAGTCATACTGCGGTTTATAGGGTTCACACAAAAGCAATCCCTTCTCTCGTTCGGCCCATTTCAGGAAATCCGTGATGATCTTCGCTGCGTCACTGCCATGTTTAGTACGAAATGAAGATATTTTGGTGTCGGTTACAGGAAAAAGATTGGCAGCCATTTACATACCCCTCCAGTAATGACAATTGGGAACGACCCAGCGTGGTCACTCAGTCGAATAGTAAATCTAGACCATCAGTTGCTATTCCGCCATGACAAAAACGCATTATTTTTATCTCGCCGGGATGGCGAGGTTTGCGTCAACGCAGGGTCACTAATTCCTCGGCGCTAGTGGGGTGTATCGCTACCGTATTATCAAAATCGGCTTTGGTCGCACCCATGCGAATTGCCACGGCAAAACCCTGCATCATTTCATCCGCTCCGTCGCCGATGATGTGACAACCAATGATTTTTTCGTCTGCCCCGACTGTGATGAGGCGCATTACGGTTTTGACCTTGCGTTGCGTGAAGGCATGGAACAGAGGTGTGAAGCGGGTCTGATATATTTTTACCGCATCGCCATGGAGTTCGCGTGCTTCGGTTTCGCTCATGCCGATAGTTGCAATGGGTGGATGGCTGAATATGACCGATGGAATATTTGTGTAATCAAGATGGCTGTCCGATTTGCCGCCGAACAAGCGGTCGCTGAGTCTGCGCCCGGCAGCGATGGCAACGGGTGTCAAGGCAATGCGCCCGCAGACGTCTCCTACCGCATAAATGCTGGACACCTGGGTATTCTGGTATTCATCGGTACGTACATATCCCTGTTTATCAGTGGTGATGCCCGCTGCTTCCAGATTCAGTTTTTCCGTATTTGGCGCGCGTCCGATGGCCCAGATCAGGGTATCGAAGCCGGGGATACGGCGTTCATTTTCACACTGTAACGAGAGACCTCCGGATTCGCGCACGATTTCCATGATCTGAGTGCGCGGCAATATCGCGATACCGTCTTCCAGCATCTCTTCCATCAGTGTTTCACGCAGCATGGCATCAAACTGATCAAGAAAGTGCCCGCGCCGGAGCAGAAGGGAAACCTCACTGCCCAGGGCATTCAACACCCCCGCCAGCTCTACAGCAATGTAACCGGCACCTACGATGGCTACCCGTTTTGGGCGTTGTTCCAGCTCGAAAAAACCGTCTGATGTAATGCCGAATTCTGCGCCGGGAATTTCAGGCACAAGTGGCCTGCCCCCTGTGGCAATCAAAATATGCCCGGAGGTATACCGCTCTCCTTCAACCTCTATGGTATGGGCATCAATAAAGCGGGCTGCGCCGTGAATAAGGCTGACTTTATTGTCTTCAAGTGAGGTCTGGTAATGCCGGTTCAGATTCTGGATATAGGCATCGCGCGCCTGCTTGAGTCTGGACCAGTGAAACTCGATCCCGGTCAGTGCGAATCCGTAATCTTCAGCGTGCTCCAGAGCATGTGCAAGTGCTGCGCCATTCCACATGACTTTTTTCGGTACACAGCCGACATTGACACAAGTGCCGCCAAGTCGAGCCTTCTCTATTACAGCGCATTTAGCCCCATGGCGGGCGGCACGGTTGGCTGCCGCAATGCCGCCGCTTCCTCCCCCAAGCGCCAGAAAATCGAAATGTTTCTGCATGGCTAGCCCCAAGTCGGCCGGTGTGTGGCCCGTGCTTTTGAAGCCCTTACTTTACACTGCGCAGCATCTCATTGAGCAGACTTGGCGATGGTGCACCATCAACGATACGTACCTTACCCGAGGCCTCACGGAACATTATGACTGGAACGCCTGGCATGCCGGTCTGTTTGAAGAGTTGGGCATTCTGTTGCAAACGTTTTGTGGCTTGTTCGGATGGGATCGTTTCTGCGATGCCTCCGAACTTGGGCGCAGGGCCAAACTCGTCCTCATTTTTATGGAAAGCCGCCAATGGGTCTTTGGCATCCAGAATAGCTGCTGCTTTACCCGCACTGCTGGGCATCAGCATACCTACCGGAATCCAGCGCACCTGCAAGCCGTCCCGGCCGATCGACGAGCGGGTCTCCTGGTAAAGTTTATGGCAATAAGGACATTCCGGGTCAAAGAAGATATAAACCAGGCGCGGTCCATTTCCTTCTGCTATCCAGGTGGCGTCTTTAGCGGCACGCAGCGTTTTGTCGAGGGCTAGCTGGTGTGCTGATGCGCTGGTTTGTTGGGCGGTCGCCGCGATAGATTGGGTCGCACTGGTTATGGTCAGCGCACCTAGAAGGATGATTCCCACAAGTGAGGACAAGCCTTTTCCGGTCTTTTTGTTTCCGAGCGTTTCCTGCCGGAACGATGGGGCGTTTTTCAACATGTTCTCCATTGGTAATAAAAATTGATACTGCTGCAGACTCAAGAATCGACATTCAGAGAGCCAAAAAGAGCGAATGATCCTCCTTGGCAAGGATATATTTTGGTCGGATGAGAGATGCTTTGCTTACAAAACCCAATCCGCCAGTTCCGCTCTGCATGCACCCTGATTAATGTGCGGCTGAAGCTTCAGCAGAGGGCGGTGTTGCTTTGGCCGGGCGCGCCAGCCAGATTAAGCCAATGAGTGCAATAAACAGGAGTGCCGAAATCCAGAACAGTTCGTCTACCGACAATGTGTAGGCCTGCTGGTTTATCAGATTGTTAATCTGCCCCAGAGCCTGTTGCTGGCTCATGCCGGTGTCGGTCAGTTTTCTCAGTGTTTCCTGTGTGGCCAGGTTAGCGAAATTGATATGGCCCACCAGATTTGCATGGTAAAAAGAGGCGCCGTTTACCCATAAGCTTGTGTAAATAGATGTGCCGATTGCGCCTGCGGTAATGCGCGCAAAATTCGACAAACCAGAGGCGGCGGGTATTTTGTCCGGTTTCAATCCTGAAAAAATCAGCGTCATCAGCGGAACAAAAAAGGCCGCAACGGCGATACCCTGAATAAGGGACGGGATCATGATGGTTACAAAATCAGTCTCTACCGTAAAGCGGGAGCGCATCCACAATATCAGGGCGAAAACCAGGAAAGCAAAACTGGCAAACAGGCGCGGGTCATATTTATGAACGTTTTTCCCGACCCATGGCGAAAACAGGATCGCCAGAAAACCTACCGGCGCTAATACCGCACCAGCAATCGTGGCGGTATAACCCATGTCCTGCTGTAACCACAACGGCATCAGCACCACATTACCAA
Organism: Sulfuriferula sp. GW1; assembly: GCF_047300855.1. GTDB lineage: Bacteria > Pseudomonadota > Gammaproteobacteria > Burkholderiales > Sulfuriferulaceae > Sulfuriferula. The sequence continues at coordinate 1,686,140 of NZ_CP170197.1, read as the reverse complement.
AAAATACGCCGTAACCCACGGCCAGTGCCAGGGTACCCGACCAGAAATTGCGGCGGCGCAACAAACTTAAATCGACAATGGGGTGCGCTTCGGTCAATTCCCAGATCAGAAAAAAACAAAATCCAACTCCCGCTACAATGGCGAGGACTACAATCTGGGTGGAGGCAAACCAGTCCAGTTCATTGCCTTTGTCCAGCATGATTTGCAAGGCGCCTACCCAGATGATCAGCGCAATCAATCCGACATAATCAATGGGTACCAGGCGAATGGGTGTTTCCCTCTTCCGATATAGCATCCAGGTTACGCTTGCAGCGAGCAGACCGACCGGAATATTGATATAGAAAATCCATGGCCAGGAAATATTATCGGTAATCCAGCCGCCCAGCAGTGGCCCTATGACGGGCGCGATTAAGGTTGTCATGGACCAGATCGCCAATGCAGAACCGGCTTTTGCTTTCGGATAGCTGGACAACAGCAAGGATTGCGACAATGGAATCATGGGCCCGGCCACCGCGCCCTGAATCACGCGGAATGCAATCAGCATGCCCAGGCTGGTGGACATGCCGCATAGCCAGGACGCGGTAACAAACAGCAGAATGCTGGTGACAAAAAGCCTTACTGCGCCGAAATGCTGGGTCAGAAAGCCGGTCAGCGGCACCGCGATCGCATTGGCTACGGCAAACGAGGTAATGACCCAGGTTCCTTGGCTGGAACTGACCGCCAGATCGCCGGAAATCGCTGGAATCGATACGTTGGCAATCGAGGTGTCCAGCACATTCATGAAGGTAGCCAATGCCAGCGCTGTGCTGGCTAAAACCAGCATGCCACCCTGGAGGGGCGCAGGTGCGCCATTAGCCTCCTGCCCTGCCGCGGCCGCAGAGGGTGTCCGGGATGAATCGCTGGTGTTGGAGGGCGTAGTCATTGCAAGATTACTGGCGGCTCAATGCGTATTTGCCTGAACCGCTTTGGTGTCCAGATTATTCGAAATGATCCGGTTGATAAGGCTGTCAGCGGCATGATTAAAGCCGCCATACACTACGGTCTTCGCCACCATCCGGGGAGAAGATATAGTCGCCAGCACGTTACCCCCCTGGTTCGCTACATCCACGGTAACCTCCATAGACGCTCCGACCCGCAATGGATGAGTAGCCAGTTCCTTGGGATCAAGCGCTATACGTACCGGGATGCGCTGCACAACCTTGATCCAGTTGCCGGTGGCATTCTGGGCCGGCAACAAGGAAAACGCTGCACCGGTTCCCGCCCCCATGCCTAGTACGTGGCCGTGATATACCACACCGCTGCCGTACAGATCGGCGGTCAACTCCACAGGCTGACCGATCCGCATATTACGCAGCTGGGTTTCCTTGAAATTAGCGTCCACCCATACCTGGCTCAGCGGAATGATGGTCATCAAGGGCGTGCCTACAGCGACACGTTGTCCGAGTTGGACCGCGCGTTTGCCCACATAGCCATCCACGGGCGCCAGAATCGAATCACGCTTCAAATCCAGAAAAGCCAGCCTTACCTTTGCCGCCGCCGCCTGGACTTTTGGATGTTCGCGCACGGTCGTGCCGGCTGTGAGCACTTGATTGGAACGCAGCTTTTCCTGCGCAGCACCAAGTTGTGCGATGGCTACCGCAACTCGGCTACGGGCATTATCCAGTGCAGTCCGGGCGTGCTGTACCTCTTCCTGCGAGACTGCACCGGTTCCTGCAAGTTTTTGCCGTCGTAACAAATCGGTTTGTGCGCTTGCCAGGTCGGATCGCGCTTGGTCCAGCTCTGCGCGGTACTGATTCACCGCTGCCTCCAGACTGCCATTGCCGGTATAGAGTGTGCGTACCTCGCGTACCGTTTGCGCAAGTTGTGCTTCGGCCGACTGCAAATCCAGCTGAGCATTGGTGCCATCCAGCCTGGCCAGCGTTTCTCCAGCCTTGACATAATCGGTTTCGTTCGCGCCGATTGCCACCACGGTGCCGGCAACTTGTGGCGTGATCTGCACAATATTCGCAGCGACGTAGGCGTCGTCCGTATATTCAGAGTGCCGCCCCAGAATATACCAGTGCACGCCATAGGCGATGGCTGCGAGCACGCATACCGCAGCCAGAATCAGCAGCCATTTTTTGCGGCGCCGCGCTTGGTCGTCTGGATTTTGCAGCGTCTCTTGAGAAGATAGGTTTTGTTCGCTCATCCCGATTCTCCGGACATTATTCTGATCCCTCTTTGCCCTTCGATAATTGAACGGCTTTCAGCGGAGCACGGTATCCTCCGCCAAGAGCACGCGTCAGCCCCACATCGAGGTCATACACGCGGGCTTGCAGGTCAATCAACTTATTGCGTTGTTGCAGTACTGCGTTCTGGGCCGTGAGCACATTCAAATAATTGGTCAGTCCCTCCTGATAGCGCGCCAACGCCATGTCATAGGCACTGTCGACCGCCTTCCGCGCTGCCATCTGTTCCTGCAATTGCGTCTGCACTGCGTGCCATGAAGAAAGCTGATCAGCCACATCCCGTAACGCATTCAGCACAGTCGTGTTGTAACTCTCTATTGCAGCATCGGCGCGTGCAGTGCGCCCTCGCAACTGGGCGCGTAAATGGCCCGCATCAAAAATCGGCAAACTGAGCGCCGGTCCGGCACCGAACGTTCGGCTGCCTGCACTCAACCACTTGGACAGGCCGATGGACTCGAAGCCAATAAATGCACTGAGGTTGATGTTGGGATAAAACGCTGCGCGTGCCTCGCGTATGCCCTGCAATTCGCTTTCAACGCGCCAGCGTGCTGCGACGACGTCAGCACGATGCCCGAGCAACTCGGCGGGTATCTGGCTTGGAATCTGAGGCCTCGCCACTTCGGGAAAGTGCGCAACCAGCCTGTCCGTCGCGTCAGGCCCGGCACCTATCAATGCCGCCATACCATGCCGGGCGAGCGCAACCTGTTCAGCCAGTGCGGCGAGATCGCGACGGATTTGCGGCACTTCGGCTTGTGCCTGGCGCTGGGCCAGTGTGGCATCCAGCCCGGCGGCTACGCGTTGACTGACCAATTCCTGAATCTGCTTGCGCTGGCGCAGCAAGTCACGTTCCAGATCCTGCTGTGCCAGCAACCGCGCCAAGTTGAAGTAACTCTGCGCCACATTCGCCGCCAGCAGGACGCGTGCTGCCTGGGCATCCGCCTCGGCCGCGCGTGATTGGCCGATGGCAGCATCCAGAGCTGCGCGATTTTTGCCGAACAGATCCAGTTGCCATTGCCCGCTCAAATTGGCGGAATTCATGGTGACCGTGCTCCCTCCGAGCGGCGGCGGATAAATACTGTGTTCACTCAGGCGCTCGCGGGTTATTTTGGCATCGCCGTTTAGCTGAGGATAACGCGTACTGTCAATTGCCGCCGCGGATGCTCGCGCCTCAGCCACCCGGCTCTGAGCGACTTTAAGACTGGGATTGGCGGCAATCGCCTGGGTAATCAGACCATCGAGCTGCGCATCTCCAAATGCCGTCCACCAATGCTGTTGAGGAAAGGTTTCCGGGCTGGAGTGATAGAGCCCCATGCCAGCCAAGGACTTCGATTGAATCATGTGCGCCCGTGTATGTATCCCGGCAAAGTCAGCGCACCCGGACAAACCCAGCACCAGGACCATGGCAATGGACACCCGGGGCACAACGCTGCGTGAAAAGCAGGTCTGCTTCATGTTCTACTGGGCGGAACGCTGCCATTTGCCGTAAAGCGGCGCAGCATTTGCTTGAATAGCTGAAATTCCGAGTCGCTAAAGCCACCTAGATGCTGATTGAGCACCTTCACCAGACGGGCCGGAATTTGCCTTGCAATCTCCAGGCCTGCCTCGGTCAATTCGATATTGACCACGCGGCGGTCTTCCAGGTTGCGGACCCGACGCAGCAGCCCTTTGCCTTCCAGTCGATCCAGCATCCGCGTCATCGCACCACTATCGGTATAACTCGCCCGTGCGCAAGTTGCCACGCTATCACAGCAGCCTTTGGCGACCAGCAATAGCGGCCCCCATTGCAAACCCGTGAGATCGAATATCTGCATCTCAGCGTCGATATTTCTGAGCAATGCTTGCCAGGCACCTCGCATCAAATATCCCACCGACTCCTCAGGCGTGTAATTGTCGACGCTATAAAAATTTTCGGCACTCTGGTCCATGATTTGCCAAGATAACAGATAATCTGCATATTAGTGCCTAGGCAGATATTGTCAAGGCATGCAATTAAACAAAATACGACTGCAATGCAAAATACTTACAATCGTATATTTACTGGATAGAACTCGTGTTCGGTAAATGGTTTCCCGAAATCATGTACGGGCCGATTAGTAACGGCATCACCGTAGCCGAAGCAGACGCCTGGAATAAGCCAGCAAGTTACCAGTTATGCGCTGAAGCCGTCATCCATTTGCCGCAGCGCGGCGTTGAAAATATCGCGTATGTCGCGCAAGGAATGCGCCTTCGGCACAAAGTCCTCCAGCCGTTTCAGCGTGAACAATGATCCTTGCATCACCTCGGCACCGTGCATCACATGTCTCCGCAACAAAACTTACTATTTTATGGCCTGACAAGCTTCCATTTGTTGCGGGAGAAATTCAACAAACTCATAAGGGCAGGCGGGCTATAGCGAGTGCCGTGATTTACCAAACGAAAAACTGAATGGCCCAGGCAGCAAACGGAATGTTCATGGCTATTGCCGCATACAGGGCTGCTGCCGCCCGGCGCCTTTTCGCCAGCCGCATGCGAGGCTTACACTCCATAACGCAGCGAGCCCGAGTAGTGCCATGTGCGCACCGTCGACCCAATGCAGCGTGATTCCCTCCGCAGCCAGACATAAGTCGATCGTTCACACATCAATTCCAATTTTGAATTTGATGCATATATGCGTTACTATGCAACTATGCATACAATTCATGTAAAACCACAGGAAATATTTCAGGCGCTCGCCGACCCGACCAGAGTCCGGATCGTCCGACTATTGGCCGAGACGGGCGAAGAGGCCTGCCTTTGCGAATTGGTGGACAGTCTCCTGGAACCCCAGTACAAACTCTCGCGCCACGTCAAGGTACTGCGGCAAGCGGGTTTGCTATCGGCGACAAAGGAAGGTCGCTGGGTCTATCACCGGCTGGTTGAAGGCATCCCCTATCTCGACCGGTTGTATGAGGCGCTCAAGGTGCTGCCAAACGACGATGGGGGTTTTGCTCGCGATGTCGAGCGCTTCCAGAAGCGAATGTGCCTACGGGAAGGCGGCCGCTGCCGCATCGGCATCCAGAAGCCGGAACTGGCGGCGGGAGGCGAGTAATGGCGTGTTCGTGTTCCGCGTCTGTGTCCGCGCCTGGGGTGGCAATGCCGCCACCGTGGAAAAACCCGCAGGTCGTGACGTCGTCCACTGCCGGGACTTTGCTCGCACTGGGCTTTGTTGGAAGCTACCTGAGGCTGTCCCAAACCGCCGAGATGCTGCTTTATGTGGCCGCAGTCATAGTTGGCGGCTATTACTTCGGCCGGGAGGCGTTCGGGGACCTGATGAAGGAGCGCGAGATTGGCATCGAACTGCTGATGTCCGTCGCTGCCCTCGTCGCCGGCATGATGGGGCAGTGGATGGAAGCCGCCATGCTGGTCTTCCTCTATTCAATTTCCGAAGCGGCGGAAGGCTACACCGCCGAACGTTCACGCCATGCGATTCGCGCCCTCATGGATTTGGCGCCGAAAACTGCGCTAGTGCGTCGCGACGGTCAGGAAACGAGAATTCCGGTGGAACAGATCCGGGTGGGCGACACCTTCATTGTTCTGCCGGGCGAATCGGTCGCGACGGACGGCGAAGTGATCGAAGGACATTCCAGCGTGAATCAGGCCCCCGTCACCGGCGAATCCGTGCCGGTCGAGAAAATGCCGGGAGGCAAGGTATTCGCCGCCACCATCAACGGCGAAGGTGCGCTGACGGTGCATGCCACCAAGGCATTCGCCGACAACACCCTGTCCCGCATCATCCATCTGGTGGAGGCAGCGCAGGCCAGCAAGGGCCGCAGTCAACGCTTCATCGAGCGCTTCGGCAAACGTTACAGCCCGGCGATATTGGGCGTGGGCATTCTGATCGGCTTGGTACCGCCACTGTTTGGCCTGCCTTGGGAAGACTGGGCCATGCGGGCTACCGTATTCATCGTTGCAGCGGCACCCTGTGCGTTGGTGATCTCCATCCCGATCACGCTGGTTGCGGCCATCGGTACCGCTGGCCGCAATGGCCTGTTGATCAAGGGAGGCGTGCATCTCGAGAACCTTGCCAAGGTTCGGGTGGTGGCGCTGGACAAGACCGGGACGCTCACCTTGGGACGACCGCAAGTCACAGATGTGGTCCCCCTGGCGGGCCGCACCGAACGCGAAGTGCTGTTGACGGCGGCCGCTCTCGAGTCACGTTCACAGCATCCTCTGGCGCAAGCCATCCTGGAACGTGCCAAGGACGAAGGCATTTCGGTCAACCCGGCTACGGAATTTCAGTCCGTCACCGGAGCTGGCGCCAGAGGACAGGTCGATGGAGTCGAGCACTATGTAGGGAACCCCAAGCTTTTCATGGATATGGGGACTTCCGTCTCCACCCTGACGCCCCGTATCGAAGCTTTACAGCGGGACGGCAAGACGGTCGTACTGGTCGGCACCGCCCAGATCATCCATGGGTTGATCGCGATCGCTGATCCGCTCAGGCCCGAAGCTGTCCAGGCGATAGCCGAACTCAAGCGCGTCGGCATCGAACGGGTGGTCATGCTGACCGGAGACAACCCGCTTGCCGCGGAGGCGATTGCCAGACAGGTGGGCATCGACGAGGTATACGCCGAGCTTTCCCCGAAAGACAAGACCCGCAAGGTCGCCGAACTGGACGCGCGCTACGGCAAGGTAGCGATGGTGGGCGACGGGGTGAACGATGCACCGGCCTTGGCGGCGGCCCATGTCGGCATCGCCATGGGCGCGGCAGGCACCGATGTGGCTCTGGAAACTGCGGACGTGGCCCTGATGAGTGACAACCTGTCACGGCTACCCTATCTGATTGCATTCAGTCGCCGCACCTGGCGGGTGATCCAGCAGAATCTCGCGCTTTCAGCGGTGGTGATCGGCAGCCTGATCGTGGGCGCGGTGAGCGGCTATTTCAGCTTGCCGATCGCCGTTCTGGCCCACGAGATCAGCGAGTTCGTGGTGATCGCGAGCGGCTTACGCATGTTGCGTGCCTGACGCGATTTATTCTCGTTTAACGAAAGGAATCAAGAATGACCAAGTATGGCTTCGAAAAAACCGTCGACATGTCGTTCGACGACGCGATTGTGCATGTGACCCAAGCACTTCAGGGCGAGGGGTTTGGCATACTCGCCGATATCGACGTCGCGAGCACAATGAAGCAGATGGTTCAAATCTCCCTCGAAGCGCAGAACCGCATGGATGCAGTGCTGACCAAGGAACAGAAGGAACGGTCCCGCGGTTACGGCCCCGGTGGGATGATGCGGTGACCCGGGTGCCGATGAAGATAACGATGCCGAGCTGGTTGCGCCGAATGGTCGCCCGGCTGCTGCTGGTCACTATGATGATCAGCGCGGCGGGACTGACCTTTGGGCGCGAGATTCTGGAAGACGGCCCGACCGGGCCGCAATCGGTCGTCTCCACGGCAAGCGCAGCTCAGCATGACGGCCAATCCCAGGACAGCAATGTTGCCAACAAGGCATGTGACCACAGTTGCTACAACTCTAGTCATTTTCTGGGCCAATTGTCCGAAGATAGGTCCGCTGCCTCACCTGTGTCTGCCAGGCAGTATGTGCCGCACGTCAAGCGATTAGCGGCACGCGACCACACCGAAAATCCCTTCCGCCCTCCTCGATCCTTCTCCTAATCCCTGCGCCTCGGGAGCCTGATCCCGACGGCCACGCCCGGTCGTGCGCTGAGCGCTCGTCCGACACACACCTCGCCACGTATCAAGTAACGCTGCCGCGCGCATGTCGTGCGGTCAGGAAGGAGCCGTTGTGATTTTTGAGAATGACCTATATGTATGTAAGAGCCGAGCTATCCCTCCGCTCATCAGTCGCTACGTGAGCGGCGTGCTGTTTTCCATCGCCATGCTGCTCGCACTGCCGGCCCAGGCCGAAACCCTGACCTTGGAACGGGCTTGGCAGATCGCCGAGGAGAACAACCCCCAACTTAAATCAAGCCGCGCCGCCCTCGATGCCGCCCTGGGCGAACTGGCCGACTCACGCGGCCTACTGTGGAACAACCCACAGATTTCGGCGGAGCGGCGCCGCAAGGAAATTCCTCAGGTCTCGGGTCCCACCCAGGTTAACCAAGACTGGAGTGTAGGGTTCGCCCAGACATTCGAGGTCGCGGGCCAGCAAGGCGACCGGCGGGCCGCAGCCGAGCAATCGCTGGCCGCGACCCAGCAAGTGATCGCGGAAACCCGACGGCAGGTACGCGTGGAGGTGGAGAGTCGCTTCATACGGGTGCTGAGCCTGCAGTTGCGCATCCAGGCCAAGGAAGCGACGCTCAATCTCATCGAGGATGCCGCCAAAGCCGTCGGCAAACGGGTCGCGGCCGGAGAGGACAGCCGCCTCGACGGCAACCTCGCCCGCGTGGAAGCGGAGCGGGCGCGCAACCAGGTGGCGCTACTGCGCGAACAACTCGTCCAGGCTCGCGCGGAGTTCGCCGTGTTGTTGCAACTACCCCCCAACGAGCTGCCGCAGGTGAAGGGTGTGCTCGATCCGGCATCCGTCCCCTACTCCCTGGATGACCTGCTGAATTCCGCAGCTGGCCGCCCTGTCCTGCGAGCGCTGGAGCATCGGGAACAGGCCGCGAAAAGCCGCCTCGACCTTGAGCGCGCGGCACGCTACCCGGATGTTACGGTGGGGCTCGGTACCGGACGGGAGGGATCGAACGATGCCCGCGAAAAAATCGTCGGATTGAGCGTCGCCCTGCCCCTCCCCCTGTTCCGCCAGAACGCGGGCGGCATCGGGCGAGCAATCACGGAATTCACCCAGACCCAAATCGAGCGCGAGGCCACCGGCCGCGACGTGCGCGCGCAGGTGGTCACTCTGTGGGAACGATATACCAGCCTCAAGGCGCGGGTGCAGCGGCTCAATGAATCGGTGCTGCCCAGCCTGGAAGAAAACCGGCGCCTCTCCTCCATTTCCTTTCGCGCAGGCGAAATCGGCCTGCTGCAACTATTGCTGGTCAACCGCCAGGTGCTGGACGGGCAGCGCGATCTGCTCGACGCGCGCACCGAATTGAGCCTGACCAAAGTGGCGCTGGAAGCGGCGGCGGGCTGGCAGTCCACGCCCGACCTGCGCTGAACAAGACATTCAAGAATTCAGGAACTCATGACATGAAAAACTCACACAGCCAACGAAAACCTGGCCTGAAACGACTGGGCGCGCTGCTCCTGGCCTGCACCATCTCTGCAACCTTGCTTGCGGGGTGCGGCGACAAACCAATTCCGGAGAAAGACGTCACACAATCCGACAAAACGGAGCCATCGAGCAAAGGAGTGCCGCAAAAGGGGAAACCGGAAGAAAAAGGCGCCGAGAAGCTGCTCACCCTGAGCGCCGAAGAAGCCCAGAGAGCGGGCATCAAGGTACAGAAACTGGAACTGCAGGAAAAAGCCGACCAGATCACGGTCACCGCCACCATCCAGGCCAACCAGGACAGGCTCGCGCATGTCGCGCCGCGAGTACCGGGCCGCATCGTCAAGGTAAGCGCCAGTCTGGGCGACAAGGTGAAACCGGGCCAGGCACTAGCCTTGCTCGACAGCATCGAGCTGGGCGAGGCACGTTCCAGCTATCTGCAAGCGGCGAGCGAATCAGCGGTGGCGAAGGCCAACTTCGAGCGTGCCCAGCGGCTGAATGCTGACAATATCATCCCCGAGAAGGACTATCTGCGTGCCCGCGCCGAGCATGAAAAAGCCAGGGTTACCCTGCGGGCCGCCGCCGACAAGCTGCGCATGATGGGGGTCGCCCCGGAGGGAGTGTCCGGTTCCGTGTTCCCGCTGACCATTCCCTTTGCCGGCACGGTCATCGAGAAGAACGCGGTGCTGGGAGAACTCGCTACGCCCGATCAGTCCCTGTTTACCGTCGCCGATCTGTCCACCCTGTGGATAGAAAGCGATCTGTTTGAGCAGGACCTTGGCAAGGTCAAGGTCGGCGCCCAGGCCAGCGTCGCAGTTGCCGCTTATCCGGGCGAAGTGTTCAAGGGAAAGCTCACTTATATCAGCAGCGTGATGAACAAGGAAACCCGCACCGCTAAGGCGCGGGTGGAAGTGCCGAATCCAGACCGCCGGCTGAAACCGGAGATGTTCGCCACGGCGGCCATCCACACGGGTTCGAGCACGAAAGCGTTGCTGCTTCCGGAAGATGCCGTGTTGCTGGTGCAGGGACAGCCAACCGTGTTCGTGGCTGAAAAAGGCGGGTTCGAACCGCGCGCGGTGCAAGTGGGCGACCGCACGCAGGGGCGGGTCGCGATCAAGTCCGGCGTCGTGGCTGGGGAAGCGGTGGTGGTGAGTGGCGCCTACGCCCTGAAGGCGCGCCTGCTCAAGTCGCAAATCGGCGACGCGGATTGAGGGGGCGGCCATGTTGAATAAAATTGTTGATCTCTCTCTGCGCTACAAAGTGCTGGTGCTGGTGGCCTTCGTGCTGGTGGTGATGTTGGGCGTGAAAGCCTGGCTCGAAGTGCCGGTGGATGCCTTCCCCGACGTGACTCCGGTGCAGGTGAATATCTACACTGAGGCACCGGGGCTGGCGGCTGAGGATGTGGAAAAGCTGCTTACCTTTCCGGTGGAGGGTGTCATGGCCGGTCTGCCGGGGGTGGCGGAAATCCGCTCGGTGTCCCTGTTCGGACTCTCCTATGTCAGTGTGTATTTCAAGGACGATGTGGATATCTATTTCGCCCGCCGCCTGGTGAGCGAAAAGCTGCAGGAGGCCAAGGGTCGCATTCCGGAAGGCTACGGCGAGCCGGTGCTCGGCGCTAACAGTTCGGGCTTGGGCCAGGTATTTTGGTACACCATCGAATCCGCTGACAAAAAATTGTCCGGGATGGATCTGCGTACGCTTCAGGACTGGACAGTGCGGCTCGTTCTGCGCACCGCACCCGGGGTGGACGACATCACGTCCTGGGGCGGCGACGAGAAGCAGTACCAGGTGCTGATCGACCCGCGCCGGCTGATCAAGTACGGCCTCACCTTCAAGGAAGTGATGGAAGCGCTGACCGCCAACAACCGCCAGGTGGGTGGGCAATACGTCAATCTGGGCCAGGAACAGTATCTGGTGCGCGGCTTGGGCCTGGTTTCCAATACGCAGGACATCGGCGGCATTGTCGTTACCGAAAAGGAAGGCACACCGGTCTACGTGCGCGACATAGCCGATGTCAAGGAAGCCCCCTCGTTACGCAGCGGCGCGATCACCAAGAACGGCGAGGAGGTGGTGCTGGGGATGGCGTTGCAGCGTATCGGCGAGAACGCCAAGAACGTGGTGGACGCCGTCAAGGAAAAGCTGAAGACGGTCCAACAAGCCTTACCCCCGGGCGTGACGATCAAGCCTGTATACGACCGCACCGAGCTGGTCGAGAAGGCGGTCAAGACTGCCGAAAGCGCCCTCGTTGAGGGCTCGATCCTGGTGGCGATCATTCTGTTCCTGTTTCTTGGCGAGATACGCTCCGCAGTGGTGGTGATTCTCGCCCTGCCACTGGCCATGCTGATCAGCTTCATCCTGATGCAGCAGTGGGGCATTTCCGCCAACCTGATGTCGCTGGCCGGTCTTGCCGTGGGCATCGGCATGATGGTGGACGGAGCCGTGGTCATGGTGGAAAACGGCTTCCGCCTCTTGAGCCACAAGGTCGGGCAGACGGTCAACAAGAGCCATGTGATTCTGGAAGCGGCGCGTGAAGTGATCAACCCCACCGCCTTCGCGATCCTCATCATCATCGTGGTGTTCCTGCCGCTGTTTTCCCTGACCGGGCTGGAGGGCAAACTGTTCAAGCCCATGGCGCTCACCATCACCTTCGCCATGATCGGTTCCCTGGCGCTGACCATGACCTTGGTGCCGGTGCTCAGCTCGCTGATTCTCAAGCCCAAGGAGGAGAAAGACACTTTCGTGGTGCGATGGGCAAAGAAGCTCTATCTCCCGCTTTTGGACTGGGCCCTGGAAAACAAGCGCAAGGTGATCGGCAGCGCCCTGGCCCTGCTGATCGGCACCCTCGCCCTGTTTCCTTTCCTCGGCAAGGAGTTCATGCCGACCTTGCAGGAGGGCGGCATCATGTTCCGCGTATCCAGCATTCCTTCCACCTCTCTGGAGGAATCGATCAGCATCTCCAAGGGCATAGAAACCGCGCTCCAGCGCTTCCCTCAAGTGAAATCGGCCATTGCCATGATCGGGCGCGCGGAGAAAGGCGACACGGCGGACGTCAACTACATGGAAATCCTGGTGGACCTCAAGCCGCATGAGCAATGGCCGAAGCCGATTTCCTTTCCAGAGTTGACGCGGGAAATGCAAGAGGTGCTGGAGAAACAGGCGCCGACCTCCGTCATCTCCGCCACGCAACCGATCCAGATGCGCGTCGAGGAACTGATTTCCGGCGTGCGCGCCACCCTGGCCCTGAAGCTCTACGGCGAGGATCTGGGCACCCTGGATCGCTTGTCCGCCGAGCTCAAGTCCGTGCTGGATAAAGTGCCTGGCGTGGCTGATTTGTCCCTGGAAGCCAACAAGGGCAAGCCGCAACTGGTGGTGAGAGTGAACCGCGAGGCGGCGGCGCGCCTGGGGCTCAATGCCGACGACATTTTGGAGATAGTACAGGCGGGCATCGGCGGCGAGGCTGTCACTACCTTACTCGACGGCGTGAAGCGCTTCGATATCCAGGTATGGCTCGCCCCGGATTTCCGCAATAGCGTGGAAGCCATCAGCAACATCCCGATCCGCACCCGCGCAGGCGCGCTGGTGCCGCTGTCAAGCGTAGCCACGCTAGAGTTGGACGAAGGCTACTCCTTCGTACGGCGCGAGCAGTTGCAGCGCTATGCTGTGATCCAGATGGACGTGAAGGGCCGCGACGTGGACAGTTTCGTCAAGGAGGCACAGGCGCGAATCCAGCGCGAAGTGAAGCTGCCCGCAGGCTACTGGATCGAGTGGGGTGGCGCGTTCGAGAACCAGCAGCGCGCCATGGCCAAGCTGGCGCTGATCGTGCCGCTCACCATCGGGCTGATCTTCATCCTGCTGTACACGGCGTTCAGCTCGCTCACCCACGCCACGCTGATCATCGCCAACGTCCCCTTCGCCACCATCGGCGGGGTGATCGGGCTCGCGCTAACCGGCCAGTACCTATCGGTGCCGTCGGCGATCGGCTTCATCGCCGTGTTCGGAGTGGCGATGCTGAACGGCATCGTGCTGGTGTCCTTCCTCAACGATCAGCGGCGGCAAGGCCTCTCCGTCAGGGAAGCGGTCAGGCAAGGTGCTGCGCTGCGCCTGCGGCCGGTGCTGATGACGGCTTCCATCGCCATCTTCGGCCTTGTCCCGATGCTGCTGTCCAGCGGCGTGGGTGCGGAAACCCAGCGGCCGCTGGCGACGGTGGTCGTGGGCGGGCTGTTCACTTCCACCGCGCTGACCCTGCTGCTGTTGCCGTTAATGTATGAGTGGGTGGAGAACCGTCGCGAACGCAAACAGGTGAAGTAAACCAGAATCCTGCGGCCTGAACGGCCGCAGGCAATCACTAAACAGGAGAGTCCGTATGAAAGAAATCAAGGCCTATGTCCATAATCACCGTATCCCAGACGTGATTCGCGCCCTCAAGGAGTCCGGGCAGTGCAACTTAGACCCAGCGAAGGGTTGCCGCAACCTCAGTGTGATCGGGGTACGCAGCCTATTGGCACCGGTCGATGCACAAGAGCGGCACTATGCCGTCGACCTCGCCGAGGAAGTAATCAACGAATCGAGGCTGGAACTAATCTGCGAAGACCATCAAGTCGACGAACTCATGGACATCATCGGGCGTGCCGCCCGGACCGGTCAGGCAGAGGCGGGATGGATTTACGTCACGGACATCATCAAGGCGATCCCGGTTGCAGGAAGACCGTGAGATATTATGGAATGTCTGACGCCAGTCCTGATGACGGTGCTCGCGACAACGCTGGGTTGCTGCTGCTGGCGATCGGCAGAGGTGATCCGGGACGGGAGATCGAAGGCATCATAGCGCTGGTGATCCTGGGTGGGCTGTTCGCCTCCACCGCACTCAACCTGCTAGTCATGCCGAGCCTAGCGCAGAGGTATGGCCGATTCACTTCCGGCAACGGGCATTGAGCATGGTCGGAAGCGCAGTTGCTATTACGATGTACGAGGTATTCAACACCGCCGTTTTTCCCTGGAGATGGGAGAACCCCTGACGAGAATCGTCGGGTAGAACTGCGCGGAGAATCCCCCCTTCAATGGACATACAACACAGGAGAATAAATACGTGGAACGCATCGAAGCGCTAAACCGCGCCTTGTTTCTGAAAATCAACGCTGGCCTCGGCTCAGCGCCTTGGATGATTGACGGCGCCGTCGTAATCGCCAACGACCTGATCTACCTGATCCCAGTGCTACTGATCGCGATGTGGCTGCGGGGTAATGAGGCAAAGCGCAGGCTGGCCATCCAAACGTGCCTGACTGCCATGCTGGGGCTCGGCTTGAACCAGGTCATCAGTTCGGTGTGGCAACACCCGCGTCCCTTCGCAATGGGGCTGGGGCACGCGTGGGCACAGCACGTAGCGGACTCATCGTTTCCGAGCGACCATATGACTATCTTCACCGCCATTGGCATCAGTCTGCTGCTCGGTCGCGAGAGGTTGTTGGGATCGCTCACGCTGGCGGCCGGTTCGGGCGTGGCATGGGCGCGCATCTTCCTCGGCCTGCATTTTCCGTTGGATATGCTGGGCGCGGTCGGCGTGGCCTGTCTTTCATATGCCGCCCTCTCGCCTCTGTGGCGGCATACAGGTGACCGCGTGACCCGATTCGTCGAGAGGCTTTACCAGAGCTTCATGGCGTGGCCGATCGCTCAAGGCTGGATGCGGCGCTAGAAGGCAAAAAAGATGCCGGCGGAACTCCAAGGATTGACTGATGCAGAAGTACAGGCGCGCGTCGCGTGTGGCGATGTCAATCGAGTAGCGGCGCCGACGAGCCGCACGACTCTGGAAATCGTGCGCGCCAACGCCCTGACCCGCTTCAACGCGATCCTGGGGACGCTGTTCGTCGTGATTTGCTGACGGGGCCTTGGCAGGACGCCCGGTTCGGCGGGGTCTTTATCGTCAATGCCCTGATCGGCATCGTCCGGGAGCTCCGGGCAAAATGGACGCCCGACCGCCTCGCGCTGGTGAGCCAGCCCAGAGCCCGCGCGGTTCGTTCGAGGCGGACCGTCGACACCCCGACGGCAGAGATCGTGCTGGACGATATTCTGGAGTTGGCGCCGGGCGACCAGGTGGTGGTCGACGGCGTCATGCTCAGCGGGGTGAGCCGTCTCGGCGAACCTGTCCGAGCAAGGTCGGCAATACGACATGCGGTGGCTGGGCGGCGTGTCCGTGGAACTGCGTTCGCACTTGCCCATTGAGCGGCAAGTCCGTGTGATCGGCGCGACCTGGCTGGACCAGCAGCTGATCGGCGGTAGCAGCGGTATCAACGACAACGGCTTCGGTGGTGAGGTGCGCGAAGCGCTACAGCAGCGGTCGGAATTACAGGTCGAGCAGGGTCTGGCCGAGCGACATGGACGGCGCGTGATCCAGGCACGCAATCTGTTGGCGACGTTGCGCGGTCGGGAAGTCGCAGTGGCGGCAAGACATCCCCGCCGCAACCGGTCTAGCTCATCGCCCCGTGGCCGATTGTGAGCGCATCACCGGTGTCTACCGGAGCCGAATCGCCACGGGCTTTGAAGGAGGCTCCAAATCTTGAGAGAATAGAACGATGAACAAATCAAACAAATATTCCCCCGCAGTCCGAGAACGCGTAGTCCGCATGGTGCAAGAACATCGCGCAGGCTATCCATCCCTATGGGCTGCAATTGAATCAATCGCACCGAAAATTGGCTGTTCGCCCCATACCTTGCTTGATTAGGTTCGCAGACAAGAGGCCGATTCCGAACAACGAGCTAATTTTATTATTATAAATCAATAAATTAAGTTGTTTTTCCGATAGTCCGCGAAAGCTGCCGAAAGACCTAAAATTATTCCCACTCAATTGTTTCCTGCCACTTAAAACCCGCATGGATGCTGGCTTTGCTGGTAGTGTTCATTCAGTTTTACCGTCATTTATACCGTCAAATAACAACAGCTTTTGCCAGCACGGGAGATGGACTCAGTTTGCGCGGCGACTACTACAGCGCGTCAATCGTCAACGAATAACGGCAAACCGAGTTACATTTTACTCTGCCATGGCACAGCCCGGTGGTAAGCCGATGGCTCCCGATCACCTCGACGGCCGAAACGGTCGGCAAAACATGAGACGGATAGGCCGCTCATATCAATCACCCTCGCCGTTCGGTCCCAGCAAGCTGCGCAGATTGTTTCGGACAGTAGCCGCAAGCGTCGATGACGAAACACCATGTAGGCGGCTCAAAGCTTCAACAACTACGGCCACGTCTACCGGTTTCGAAGGCCGATCTGCCGTCTTGGTGAAAGGCCCGTCAGTCTCTGTCAGCAGCCTATCGAGGGGAATGGCCGCGACCATCGACGAATGTCGCTCGTTGTCCAACATCGCCGCGTTGATAGAGAAGTAGCAGCCCAACTCAAGAGCACGCTTTGCCTCTGCCTTGCTGCCGGTGAACCAGTGCAGCACGACTTTGCCATTTGTAGGCGGCAGATATGCCTCGATGTGATCCAGAACCGCTTTTGCCGCACGAATGCTATGCACCGTGATGACTTTGTTTCCCGCCTCGGCACAACGCCGCAACACATGCTGAAAGACCTGCTTCTGCAATTCGAACGATTTGTAAAATCGTGGACCGGCGTCAAGGCCTACCTCGCCAATATAGCGAGTCTCTGAAAGATGGGCATCCCAGATCGCAATTTCGCTCGCCCGTTCTGCGACCAGTTGCGGATGCAATCCAAGGGCGGCCCGCACATGGCGCGTCGCTTGCGCCAATTCATGGTTGCGCGGCCACGCTTTGGGCGTGGTCGTCACTGCCAGCGTAAAAACACCCGCCTCATCAGATTCCCGGATCGCCGCTGGATGATCCGGATACAGATCAAGATGGCAGTGGAAGTCCACCAGGCCGTTTGTCGCGATCATGAATGCCTCGACATCAGCTCGGTCTCGTGTCCACGCCATCGATCAGGCGCGCCACTTCGTCGAGGCCGCGCCGATAGACATCGGCCAATTGATCAAGTCGTGGGATTTCGTCGGTCAGCGACCCAGGCTTGTGAATGAGCAGCTTTGCCAAGTCAGGTCGTCCACGCAAACGCTCGATCGCAACCTGAAATGAGCGCACCTGCTTGCCGATCGATTCACGCGTGTCCAAGGTATGCGCTCGAAGGTCAGGCACGGTGTAGACCGTGGAATCACGACCGGCTCCCCAAGCCGCATCGAGCGCAGCGCGACGAATCAGACATGGAAGACAATAGCCACAATGCTCTATTCCATGTCCTTGCCACCGAGCTTTCGATGGTGATGAACACGACAAGGAATCTGCAGCAGTCGTCCCCAACAAAAGGCCGTTTGCGCATTCAGCGGCCATCTCGCCTTTCGTCTTATCCCAGTAGGGATTTTCGACGCGACCGCCGATACCCAACTCGACCAGCAAGTCGTTCCATCTCGCCATGTAGAACGGGTGAGTCGTCCTTGTACTATTCGAACCTAAACGCAGAGGGTCTAAGGGGACATTGAGAGCGATCAGTCCGTTCTCGGGCACGCGCAACACAAAATTTGAGCCAAGACCGGTGCCGGCAAAAACCCCGAGCGCAAAAAACAGAAACGACCGACCGCGCGTCGTGCTTTCAGAACTAACGTCCTTTACCAAACCATCAGGGAACGCCATCCAAACCCGTAGGCGATCAAACGATGATCCGCTATAGTTTTGTCTCAACTTACCAAACAGCGCGTTCTGCGCATCGCTGGTTGCCCCCTCGCCCGCGTGGCTTATGAGGAGCGGCGTGCGACCACTCTCCAGGAGATCGATTGCACCAATCAAGCTGTCCAGCCCGCCGGAAAAGAGGCTTACCGTGTCGAAGGGCGGCGGTAGCAGACTAGCCGGCGGCGTGGTCAGGCTGCTAAACCGTTCGGGCCGACAACGGAATCCCACCGTCCAACGATCCCCGGTCAAGAAGTCCAATGTGCGTGTCAGCGTGCGAGCAGCAGCCTGCCAGAGATCAGGATCACTGACCGGAACAACTAGTCTGATTTCACGGGTCCATGAGTCTTGCGATTGTTCGGCTCGTGAGATTCGCGTATCGGCCGCGTGAACAAGAGCGGCAACGACGAGCAGGTCAAGACCGATCTCGGAAGGGAAGACGCCCAAACTTTTCAGACTGGTCAGCGCGCCGCCGATCCCATGGTCGAGGGATTTTTCGCCGGCAACGAGCTGTAATTGGGTCACCTGTTCGTCGGCAGCACTCGGAATCTCAATCACATCGTCCGGGCCGAAACGCCCAGCGAGAAACTGTCGCTTCATTGGTCAGCCTCCGCGTTCCCAAGTGCTTGGAGAATACCGAAAGCACGTTCATATACCGAATCGACGAACGAGTTCACGCGATCCTGCGTCAATGTCGGAGTTTCAGCGCGGGCTGCAGTCAAAGCATCACTCACGCCATTTCGAATGAAATCGCGCAACTGTCCCTGAACACGGAGCGCAGCTTGCGCGTCGTTGGGGACTGTGATGAGCTTGGTTCCGATGTCATTGCACAGGCGCGCCTCGATGGCATGGGTTGCGTACAGCTCGAACACCGTCTGCATCTGGTCAGAAGTGAGCGCATCCAGGTCCGTCACACCGAGCGTAGTCAGCTCGATGATCGTCTCGATGAATGCCTCCCGAGCGATGCCTTCATCGACGGTTCCAGCACTCGGACAGATGTAGTCAGCCAAACCGATGAAAACTTCGGCAATTGGACGTCCGGCTAACTCCTCCAGATTTAGTGAGCGTAGAGCTTCTCGGGCGCCCCGGGCCTGTGCGTCCGTGAGAAAGCCCAGCAGCCTCGCTCCGGCGCCCCGTGAGGCGCCCATGCGCTGGGCGGCTTGTCGCGCACCTCCTGATGAGGTAGACACATAACCTGAGACTGCACGGCCCAAGCTGGCGCGATCACTGCCGCCGGAGTGCGCAAAGCGAGTGAAGTTTCCGCGTGCGCTGGTGAATCGGCTGGCATCGGCCGGCGCGGGTATAGCTGGTCGATTCGGTGGTGCCGAAGGAACGGGGGTCGGTGCCGCTGGGTCACCGACTGGAGTGCTGTCAGGCGCAGCGGGCAACGCTGGTGCGGCGGGCGCATCGGCCGCGCCCTCTGATCCGAGCCAAGTTGGAACCAACGGAGTGCCTCCGCCAGGGCCACCATATGCTGACGATGTACCCATTAGCGACCTCCCTTCGGAGTCTTGATCGCAGCCTCTGCCGCGAGTTTCAGCATCTGGTTGCTCGTTACCTTGGACCAGCCATCGAGCAACCGATCCAGGCGAGCGAGTACGTCAGTGTCCTTAAACACACTTTGCCAGCCGCCTACCACCCAAGGGCCGCACCGACTGCTAGGCAATGCATTGAGAAAATCAAGCAATCTGCTTTGCAGAGTCGGTTGTGCCTTCACCAACACGACCATCCCTTCGATGCCAGCGGGTTGGCTGTCGAAGGTGTCTCCACTCATGATCTTGGTCCGCACTGCCTCGAATAGCTTTTCCGCCTCGGGCTGGGCAAGTTGCTTCAGTTCCGACTCCAGCGTCTGGACAGAAAGTTTAGGGCCAAGCAATTTTTCGGCGACCACTGCGAGATGTCCAAGTACCGACGCTGGCCCGAAGTAGTCCTTCTTATCCTTCGTCACAAACAAATACGGACGAAGATCAATCTCCGCAATGGACGGCTGCACGCGCGCCCAAGCCAGAATCGACTGCGACGATTTCCATTCGGTGAGAATTGCGCTCTCTGTAATCGCAGCAGCAATAACCCCAGTGCCCTTGAGTTCTTTCCCGTCAGCCGCCTTTGGCTTGGTACTTGGATTGCGGGAGTTGGCGTCATCCGTCACATCGACCTTTTCCAACGCAGCCAAGTCCGTGCAGCGCCCCATTGGATGCGTCACTGCAACGGTGGCGATCTGATCAAAAAGGCTGGGCAAGAAGCGTTCGGCAAGCATCAGCTTCGCCAGTACCGGCAACTTGATCTCATCGCCAAAGCCGCGCGCGTCCGCCGTCTTCTGCCGCAGAAGAAGCGTGTTGAGGAAACGCTTAATCTGCCGCGGATTTCCCTTCGCCCCACTCGCCAGAATAGGACCGATCTGATCACTGAGCATCAACGCGTTGTGCGCCTTGCTGGCATTTTCACCGAGCGCTGTATTGACTGCTGCGGCGTCCAACGGCGCGCTCTCCCATGGACGTTTCAGCCGCTCCCGTGCGGCCTTGATGAGTTCAAGATATCCCGCATCGTCTTCTCCCACTTCCGCACCGGCGAGTAAAAGAGTCACGTAAATGCGTGTCTCGGTTTCTCCCAGCGCTGGAATCCGAAACGGTATCTGGATAAGCTTCTCCAGATAGTTCCTTGCGTAGTCGCGTGGCCCCGTAGTCTCCGGCAAGTCCGGAAAATGCTTTCGCACGGCATACTCGATCATTGCCTCGTCCGCAGCCACGACGAACGCTGTGCGCGCCGTAAAGACAAACAGCCGAATGGCTTCGAGCGTCTCAATGGCCGTATCCGGCAAACACCTATCGAGGTCATCGATCAGCACAACCAGTTGCTCGACGCCGGCATCTTTCAACAGTTTGTCAAATGCCTTGCGAAACGCCTCAACTTCCTCTGGTACGTTCTTGGTTTCGGAAGGCTTCAATATCGCCTTCACACCGCTGATCGCGGAGGAAAGATTCTCCTTGGTCGCAAGTTGGCCGGGATCTGCGAGCACTCCCTCCAATGTGCTAACGATGGCTCCGATTTGGTCCGGTGTCGGGATGCCGGTGAACGCAGTTAACGCCAGGCCGCCCGCATTCTTCGCGACCTTCAGCCAGTCGATGCTATTGAAGACATCCTTCACCGTGCCTGCGGCCTTCGTCAGCGCTGGCCGTTTCTCGACCAGGCCCGTGACAATACCCTCGATCAGCGCAATCTTGGCATCCTCAAAGCCCTGAAAACGCCAACCATTGAACTTGAGACAGAGAACATCGCCGTTCCCAGAGAGTCCGCCTTCGATCATTTCTAAAACACTGGACTTCCCTGCGCCCCAATCGCCATGCACGCCGATAGTGACGGGGCGATCGGGACGCTCACGCAGCAGGCCGATGATTGTTGTGGCGATCGCTTCGTTGTTCAGGAGATCGATCTTGGTTTCGTGGTCGGTCAGAATCATTTGACGCTCGCTCCCCCGCATGAATGTTTCGGCAAAGCCAACAACACCGAGCGGATAGCAGCACAGAGTGCATCGCGCGGGCATTGACGCCGCAAAGGCATTGTCATCTCGATCTGCACGCCGACTCCGCGTCGGCCTCGGTTGCAAATGTTCATCGGATCGACGGCGAGAAATGGATGATCCGCCAACAGCGTTTCGATCCCGAGGGCCGCTATCGACTGGGCCACAACCGCTTTCAGCCCTGCATCGAGCCCACCAACCAGCGCCTGTTGCGCTTCACCACCGCAGCCGTGAATTGCGACGACATGATCGCAACCAGTCAGCAATTCCAAGCATCGCGGCTCGTCAAACCGGTGACTAGTCAGGTGGAGCGCCGTATAGTTTTCGGAAAGCCGGATGCCCTCAAACATATAAAGATTGAAATCTTCGCCGGCGATTGCACTCGCTATCTCGGACGTGTACCTTTCGATGCCGCCACCGTGCGGTGCGATTACTGCGACCGAGGACTGTGCGTTCGCGCGTACGTGGATCTTGTAGTCGGCGCCCTCGACTTGATGGCCCGCCAGATCGGCATAGCCCCTGTAGTCGGCGGCGGGACTGCTCATAGTGGCGCGACCTTCCGCGACGATCGATCCGTAGCCAGCAGGTTCACGACGTTGTCCGCACCTTCTGAAGGAGGCGACGCAAGCAGGGTTTGCAAGAGCCCGGGCCGAACCCGCATCTCTCTCGCGACTGCCGACTGCGGGACGCCAAAGTGCTCCTTCATCACTTTCAGGCTCTCAGCGATGACCTCCGGCTCTTCGTTCGCAATCAGATGGTCCTCTGACTCCTGCACCGCTTCGCCATGGCGATTGAGTCCGATGTACCCCGCCCGTACCTGGTCATCCGAAAACATACCAAGCTGCCGACCACGAAAAATGATCGCTGCCTTTGACACACCCCAACGCAACTTCAACTCGGATAAGCCCGGCCAGTTGAGACGCGTACCACGGATCGCTAGTCCGCATTCGCTGGCGAACGTGCTTCGCGGCAGCAGAAACGCGCTGGCAAAACGGTTGGCCTGCGTCTCGGTTAGCCGGTCGCCGGTCAAGACTCCAATGTGCAACGAAAAGTGCCCCAATTCGTGAGCAATGCCAAAGCGCTCACGACATGCCGAACGACCAGAGCTGTTCAACGCGATCAAGGGCCGCTTTGTCGCGAACGACACGGCATCGATTTCGGGTGCCAGGCCATGCACCTTCATCACCACGGCGCCGGCGTTCTCCGCAATGCGCGTGACATTGCTCAGCGGACCCAGACCAAGACTAAAGAGCGAACGGAATTTTTCGGCGGCGCGCTCGATCGTCTCGGGAGACTCCGGATCAGCCTCACCCATTTGGTAGTGGGGCAGTTCGACGTGCTCATCCAGCACACCCACCAAGCGCTTGAGCATTTCGCCGCGCGCGCGCGCGACCTGGCGCAACACAACCTTGGTCGTCAGTTGCCGACGAAAGTGGCACTGCTCATCGGCAATCGGATTCGGATCGAGGTGATAGAAAAATTCGGGTAGGACATCCAGTTCTTGGGCAAGCGAATTCTCAAGCGGAGCGGCAACTGATTCAGCGCCGGTCTCCACACGACTGAGGAACTGCTTCGACACCCCGACCCGCTCCCCCAACTCTGTGAGCGACAGATCGTGGAAGAGGCGGATAAGCCGAAGATTGGTTCCAACGAAGTCGCTCATCGCACTGCTTCGGAGGCAGCATCGCCTTCGTCGCGCCGCTTCGGTGCCACTTGGGGTTTCGCCACGTCGACGGGTTGCGGCAAGGTCTGCTGACATTCCACCCGTAACACACGCACGGCATTCGACACCCAACGACAGGCGATCACGCCGCTGGGCGTAAAGCCGAGAAACTCGACTCGCGGTTCGGCCGCGCCGTCGTGGCCCCGGTCGATAATGAAACAGAAACGGGCGGGTTCGCTATCGGTCGCGAATTCCAGGAAGTCCAACTGGTAGCGATTGGCCGTCAGTACCGCATCTTTCGACGGATTCGACGGATCATCGTTGCTGAACCTACAGGGAACCCCGGCGACGCTGAAAACAATGTCGTTGTTGCTGTTCGGCAGGCCGAGCCATGCGTGCCGCGCCGACAGTGCTTCCGAAATGATCCGGTTTCTCTGTCGCCCAAAGGTGGTGCAGCCACGGGTGTAGCCGTTGTCAGTCGGGCGGGACAAGTCGTCTTCTGTCGCATAGAGCTCGTCCAGCAGCCATTGCGAGACGGCCTCTAGGCGGTCAGATGAAAGCTCGGGATTGAAGGTGGCTGGCAGTGGCAGGATCATTTTGTGCACTTTTTAAGATTCGTCAATCTAATTTTGGTGCAATTTTCGAGATTCGTCAATCTTTTCATTCAACATCAAGCTCGTAGGCCTTTGATCGACTTTGCACTCCAGAGTTTTAAGACTTGAAAAGTGTCAGAAATAGCCTCATACTTCTTCCAGTCAGGAGATATCGCCATGCAAACCCTCGCCAAACAAGTCTTGGAACACGCCACCGGAGCGCCGGAGGGCACGCCTTTGGTCGCCAAAGAGCTGTTGCATTTGGGCAATCGTGCAGCCGTGGATCAAGTGCTGTCCCGCCTCGTGCAGCGCGGTGCGCTGTTACGCGCCGGCCGTGGTATCTATGTCCTACCCATCGAAAGCCGCTTCGGTACCCGCGCGCCGTCGGCCGTCAAGATGGTCGAGGGCTTGGCAAACCAGCGTGGCGAAACCATCGTGTCGCACGGCGCCGCCGCAGCCAACGCACTTGGCCTGACCACGCAGGTGCCAATGCGAGCGGTCTATCTCACGTCCGGCCCCAGCCGCCGCTTGAAATTGGGCGCTCAGATGGTCGAGTTCCGACACGCGCCAATTTGGCAACTGATTTTTCCTGGGCGGGCTGCGGGCGAAGTGGTGCGGGCACTAGCTTGGCTAGGCCCGGAAAAAGCCAGCGAAGCGATCCAGAAGCTGCGCGCCAAACTGCCACCGTCCGAACTGAAAGAAGTCGCGTCGGCGCGGTCGCGCCTGCCGACCTGGATGGCCCAAGAAATCAGCGCCCTGGTGACCCATGGCTGAATTCTTCCGGCTCTCCAGCGCCGAACGCCTGGAGGCACTCGATTCGGCAGCCAACACATCGGGCCTCCTGCCCCATCTGCTGGAAAAAGACATTTGGGTAGTCTGGTCGCTACGGCACCTCTTTACCGGCCCTTACGCTGACCACTTGGTATTCAAGGGTGGCACGTCCTTGTCGAAGGCCTATAGCGTCATCCGGCGCTTCTCCGAAGACGTGGACCTGACTTACGACATCCGCGCCATCGCCGCCGATCTGGTGGGTGATGCGGATGCGCCACTGCCGGTCAGCAAGAGCCAGGAAAAGAAATGGAGCAAGGAGATTCGTGCGCGCCTGTCGGACTGGGTCGGTGCCGAGATCGTGCCGCGTCTCAAGCACGACCTTGAGCAAAACGGCTTGCCGGCAACCGTGCGGGCCGAGGGCGACAAAGTGTTCATCGACTACACACCGCTGGCCACCGGCACCGGCTATGTCGCACCCGCCGTCATGTTGGAGTTCGGCGCCCGCTCGACTGGCGAGCCCAGCGAACCACGCGCTATCCGCTGCGATGCGGCCGCGTACCTGCAGGGGGTGGAGTTTCCCAGCGCGATACCACAGGTTATGCGCGCCGAACGTACCTTCTGGGAGAAGGCTACGGCGATTCACGTTTTTTGCGCGCAGGGCGAGTTTCGCGGTGGCGACCGCTTCGCGCGCCACTGGCACGATGTGACGAGACTGGATGCTGCCGGCTTCGCCACCGCAGCCATCGCGGACAAAGCTCTTGCCCGCGCCGTTGCCGACCACAAGAGCGTGTTCTTTGCAGAAAAGAACACGCACGGCGACGCCATCGACTATCACGCAGCGGTCGCAGGTGGGCTCCAGCTTGTACCAGATGACGGCGCGTTGGCCAAATTGGCTACCGACTATCAACACATGGTCGATGACGGCTTATTCCTCGATGACGCCGAGCCATTCGAAGCTTTGATGGAGCGATGCCAAGCGATCCAGCAGAAGGCCAATGCAATGTAACAACCACAATAAAATTCAATTGACATGAGATAAAACTCTCTGCCGGGCACTCTGCCTGGATGGAGAGCACCAAAGGGGATCGTATGGCTGGAGCAATCGATACGCAAAACAAGCGAGGCTCAATATGGCATCGTTGGGACCCGCACATCCATACGCCTGGCACCGCCCTCAATAATCAATACACGGGGACAGATCCTTGGGAATCCTTTCTCGGTGCGATCGAAGCGTCGGACCCGCCCATCCGAGCATTGGGTATTACCGACTACTTTGGCATTGAACGCTACGAGCAGGTTGTCGAGCAACAACGCCAAGGGCGTCTCGCCAATGTCGGACTGATCTTTCCCAACGTCGAATTGCGACTGAGCATCGAGACCTCCAAGGCGTCTGCGGTCAACATTCACCTGCTCTTTTCTCCGGAAGATTCGGATCACGTCGAACAGATCAAGCGCTTCTTGCTCGAACTCGATTTCTCTTACCAAGGCGGGCCGTACCGCTGCCAGCGCAGCGACCTCATCCGCCTGGGGCGTGCCCACCAACCAAGTTTGACGGACGACGAAGCGGCACGCTCGGAGGGAGCAAACCAGTTCAAGGTTAAGCTCGATCAACTCACCGAGGCATGGGCAAAGAACAACTGGGTCAAGAAAAACGCGTTGATCGCCATTGCTGGCGGCGAGAAGGATGGAACTTCCGGATTACGTGACGCATCCGCTTCGTTCGCCTCTTCACGCAAGCACGTCGAAGGTATCGCGAACATCGTCTTTAGTGCCACGCCGCAACAGATCAATTTCTGGCTCGGCAAAGGTAACGCATCCGTCGCTGAACTGGAAAGCCAGTACAACGGCCTCAAGCCTTGCTTGCATGGTTCAGATGCGCATACAGCCTCGAAAGTTGGACAGCCAGATGCAAGTCGCTTTTGTTGGATCAAGGGCGATCTATCGTTCGAGTCTTTGCGCCAGGTTTGCATCGAGCCCGAGGAACGTGTTTCGATTGGCGATAAACCACCGCGCGGTGCCCTGGAGGGACACACAATCAATACCGTGTCCGTCACCAACGCGCCTTGGATTTCTCAAGGCACCATTGAATTGAACGCGGGCCTGGTTGCCGTCATCGGCGCACGAGGGTCCGGCAAGACCGCGCTGGCCGACCTGATCGCTGCGGGCGGTCTGGCGCTCTCCCCACATCTCAACGAGCGGTCGTTCATTCTTCGCGCGAAGGACCACTTGGGCGACAGCGCGGCCGAGTTGCACTGGGCGTCCGGTGAAAAAACCGGCAATCGCCTCACCCAGGCCGACATGGAAGACCTGCTGGACACCCCTTATGTCCAGTACCTGTCGCAACAGTTCGTCGATCAACTCTGCTCAGCGGAAGGCCTGGATGGTGCTTTGGTCAAAGAAATCGAGCGCGTGATCTTCAATGCCCACGCGCTCACCGACCGTCTCGGCACCGATTCGTTCAAGGAGTTGTTGGACATTCGCCTCGAAGGCTCGCGGCAAAAACGTGAGCGCCAGCAACAGACCCTGAGCAGGGCGTCCGCTGCTCTCACCGACGAGCGTGTCAAAAAGGACGGGCTCAAAGCGTTGGAGAAAGACCGCGACGAGAAAAAGCGTGCTATCGAGAAAGACAAGAACGACCGCAAATCGCTGATCGCCAAGGGCAACGAGGAACGCGCCGCGCGCCACGAACAGGTCTCACTCGCCGCCGATGAAAAACGTCAGCAGGTCGAATACGCAAAACGGCGGCACCAGGCCTTGCTGCATTTGCAGAACGACGTGCTCGACTTCCGTTCTCGGCAAGCGCCGGCCATGCTGGCCGACTTGATGGAAGAACGCGACGAGGCCGGGTTAAATGCCACCGATTGGGAGGCGTTCAAGGTCGACTATGTCGGTGCGGTCGATTCGTTGTTAACGGAACGTATTAAGCAAGCCCAACTGCTGATCGAAACATTGCAGGGGCCAGCGAAAACCGATCCTCCGGTTTCGCAGAACCCTGATCCAACCATCGCGCTGATTCCGCAGGATGCCAATCTTTCCAACCAGACGCTATCGTTGCTGGAGCGGGAGTTGACGCGCCTGCGAACCTTGGTCGGCGTCGATGCGCAGAATGCGAAACGATTCACCGCCTTGTCGGACAAAATCACGAAGGCCGATGGCGCTCTGACCAAGGTTCTTCAGCAGATCGAGCGCGTTCAGGGCGCCGACGAGCGCATCCGTACTCTGATTGACGCACGCCGCGTGGCCTACGCCGGAATCTTCGAGGCAATCATCGAAGAGGAAGCAGAGCTTGCGACCTTGTACGCCCCCATCAAGGAGCGTATCGACCAATCTGCCGGCTCACTCTCGAAGCTGTCGTTTTCAGTACAGCGCCTTGTCGATCTCGATCAGTGGGCTCTCGCGGGCGAAGCGCTGCTGGATTTACGCACCAACGGACCTTTCAGGGGACACGGTGAGCTGTTGCGATCCGCGTACGAAGGTCTGCGACCTGCATGGGCCACTGGCAATGCGGCACAAGCCGCCACCGCGCTATTCGAATTCGTCAAGACAAACGAAGCCGCGCTCAGAACCCACATGCCCGAGGGCACGGACTTTCGTGCTTGGGCGCGTAGCGTCTCAGACTGGCTGTACAGCACTGACCATATCACTGTCGGGTACGGTCTCCAATACGACGGCGCGAACATTGAGCAGTTGTCGCCCGGAACGCGCGGCATCGTGCTGTTGCTGCTATACCTCGCCATCGACGCGGAAGATGACCGACCGCTGATTATCGATCAACCCGAAGAGAACCTGGACCCCCAATCGATCTTCCAAGAACTGGTGTATCGCTTCCGGGACGCCAAGAAGCGGCGTCAGATCATCATCGTGACGCACAACGCCAATCTGGTTGTGAACACCGATGCTGATCAGGTGATCGTCGCCACATGCGGGCCGCATCGGCCTGGCCAGTTGCCTCTCATCACCTATGAGAGCGGCAGCCTAGAGAACTCGCGTATTCGGCAGCATGTTTGCGATATCTTGGAAGGTGGCGAACGCGCTTTCAAGGAACGCGCCAAACGACTGCGCGTCGGGATTTAATCCATGGCGAGACGCCGCCTCCGCTGCGCACAACACCTATACCAAGCAGAAATCCCATGGCCGATTTGTCCTCCATAGAACGCCGCAAACTGGAACGGCTGCTCCGCATGGGTGGCGGCTACGTGCTCGATTTTTCGGACCGCACATTCAGCGAGTTTTTCGAGGAACACACGCGCCGTGACATTGATGCCGCCGTCTACCGCGAGCGTGGCACCTCCAAAGCGAACCGCATGCGCGGATTCTGGGCAATCGAAGGCAACCATCTGGTCGGCAAAGTGATCCAGGCGCTGATCTCGTACGGTCAGGCTGAGAACTGTCTGGGCGACGAGCCGGGATCGACCGAACTGACCGATGATTGCTGGAAAATCGCCAGCCGCATGATGCGCGACACACCCGTCGCCGAGCTGGATGCATTGACCGCCACGGTCGACGAGCGCGACTTTGAAACGGTTGCTCAACATGTGCGCGAAGCCATCGAAAAAAACCAGCCCGAAGCGGCTCTGGATCGGCTGCACACGTTCGTCATCAAATACGTGCGCACACTGTGCGAACAGCGTGGCGTTGAAGTCAACCGCGACAAAGCTTTGCACAGCATTTTCGGCGAGTATGTGAAGCGCCTACGTGACGCTGATCACCTTGAATCGTTGATGACCGAGCGCATCCTGAAGTCCAGCATTTCTGTGCTCGAAGCCTTCAGTGACGTTCGCAACAACAAGAGCCTGGCCCATGACAACCCGATCCTCAACTACGAGGAAAGCCTGCTCATCTTCAACCACGTTGCCAGTTCGATCCGATTCATCAAATCAATCGAAGCCAGAACGAAACACGCGACTGCACCGATAACGATCGTGGCACCCGACGACGATTTGCCGTTCTAATTTTCCGTATCGATATTCGACAAAACCGCAATATTTACTGCGCAGTGAATCTTGTTGACCAACTCTGGGCGTCCCGGCGTTTCCGCCGTCGGGCTCGCGGGCGTTGCCCCGCGCCTCGTGCCGAGTCACGGCCATTCGGCATTGATCCCTGACGCCTCCGGCCCTTTGGGCCTGCGCGCGCCGCTTGCCGTAAAGGCGGTGGAGTGTGTGGGGTGGTCTTGCTGTTCCCTTCAATGTACCACGCCGTTCTCGCCGTCAAGGGCTGCGCGTGCCCTGCACGCTGGCGTCCATGCGGCCGTCTGCGACCCCTGACTGCTTGCGCTGCGGCGTGTTCCTCCGGTTCCGGGCAATTCCGCCCGATTCGGACTGGAGCACGATCATGTCGCAACTTACTCATTCTCTCGATTCTTCCCTTCTCGTTCGCGATGTCACGGGCGACTACCGTCCAGCCAATGCCGACGAGGTATTGCAGGCTGCGCAGCGTCTGCTCGCAGGACAGATGCGCGACTGCGAAGTCCTGAACTCGCCGCAGGTGGTGCGCGACTTTCTGCGGGTGAAGCTGGGGGCGCTGGAGCACGAGGTGTTCGCCGTCATCCATCTGGATGCACAGAACCGTGTCATCGAATACGTCGAAATGTTTCGCGGCACGGTGAGCCAGACATCGGTGTATCCGCGCGAGGTGGTCAAGGAGTCCATGGCCAGGAACAGCGCTGCGTTATTGCTGGTGCATAACCATCCAAGCGGTTCGATCCAACCGTCGCGCGCCGACGAGATGCTCACGCAGGCACTAAAGTCGGCACTGGCGCTGGTGGACGTGCGCGTGCTGGATCACCTGATCGTCGCCGGTGGCGACATCCTGAGTTTTGCCGAACGCGGGCTGTTGTAGCCCGAGGGGGCATTGCCCCCTTTTTTTGCTGCGTCCTTGACGTTCAGTAAAGGCTGCGCGCTGCGCTTGCCTCCAGGGGTCGGCTGACGCCCACCCCGCCGCGCAGGCTTGGCGCCCCACAGGACCGCCGAACAGGCTGCGCCTGATCGGCCAGCACACAACGTCGATTGCGCGCCACGCGCTTTGCCTACTTCCACTTTGCCTACTTTCAGTCAAGCGTGCTTGCTGCACGCAGTGGCGCTCGCCGCGCGGCGTTGGTTTCAGCGCATCGCCTGGCCCATCGGCCGCTGTTCGTCTTTCCCCAAGTTCATCGCTTTCTCCCGCGACCGTAGCCCGCAGTGCCTGGCCGTCAAGGCGCGCAGGGCCGAGTCCTCGCCTACGGCTGCGGGCCGCACCAACCCTGCGCTTCTTCCTTGACAGCCCGCCCCTCGCAGGCCCGGTTTTTCGCGGGCGATGAACTCAGGAAAGACGGCGGCAAACAGGGACCGACCCAGGTCTCTGCGCCGAACCAACCAAAGCCAACACCGGGCTCCGAATCTTGGAATCCGGTCAGCTTTGAAACCACAGCTTCAATCAAAGGAGAAAGACCATGCAACTCAGTTCCCGTTTCGCTTCCCGTTCCCCCGTGCTGCGCGCCGATCATCCGCTGTCAGATGAGCAAATCCGCACCGTGGCCCCGTCCATCTTTGCCGAGGACAAGCACGAAAGCCGCTCTGACCGTTACCGCTACATAGCAACCGGCGCGGTGTTGTCCGAACTGCGCAAGGAAGGATTCCAGCCCTTCATGGTGTGCCAGACCCGTGTGCGCGACGAAGGCAAGCGCGAGCACACCAAGCACATGGTGCGCCTGCGCCATGCCGACCAGATCAATGGTGCTGAGGCCAACGAAATCATTTTGCTGAACTCGCACGATGGCACCAGCAGCTATCAAATGTTGGCGGGCATGTTCCGCTTCGTGTGCAAAAACGGCTTGGTGTGTGGCGATACCGTGGCCGATCTGCGCATCCCGCACAAAGGCGATGTGGTCGGGCAAGTGATCGAGGGCGCGTATGACGTGCTGGACGGTTTCGATCTGGTGCGCGAACGCCGCGACGAGATGCGCGCCATTACGCTGGACCGAGGCGAGGCCGAAGTGTTTGCCCATGCGGCACTATCGCTCAAGTACGACGACCCGACCACACCCGCACCGATCACCGAATCGCAACTATTGACGCCGCGCCGCCGCGACGACGACCGGCCTGACTTGTGGAGCGCCTATAACCGTGTGCAGGAGAATTTGACGCAAGGCGGGTTGCATGGACGCACCGCCACCGGACGCAGGCACAGCACCCGGCCCATTCAAGGCATTGACCAGAACGTCAAGATCAACCGGGCTTTGTGGATGCTGGCCGAAGGCATGAAGCGGCTCAAGGCTTGACCGGATGAATCAGCGAGGGGGAGTCATGCCCCCTCGAATGAAGGCACGCGGGACAACAGCGGGCGGCCAGGCCAGGCCGCCGCGCGCCCATCCGTTCCGTCTGGGCGCACGGCGGCGGTCGCTACGCGACCACTCGATGGCTGTAGGTGTTCGCCATCGTTGGCATGGGGAACCAGCCGACAGATACCAGATGCTTCGCATTGGCTAGTTCGGCGTTCCTGCCTGAATTGTCGTTGCGTCTCCCGGCATCGCCGGGCCGCGCTGTCGTGCATGGCATCGAGCCGCCATAGCGTCTCGCCCCTCTCGGGCTTTCATCGTTCCCTCCCTGCGGTCGGCTGACGCCTGCGCACTGCGTTTGACCTCCAGGGGATCGGCTATGCAGCCCATCCCCGCCGCACTGTGTTTGGCGCCCCTGCAATGCCGCCGAACAGGTTGCACCTGATCGGCCAACAGCCATCCATCTAGGCGTGCCTTCGGCACGCAGAGGCGCTTGCCGCGCGGCGTTGGTTTCAGCGCAGCCCCTGGCCCATCGGCCGTTGTTCGTCTTTCCCCAAGTTCATCGCTTTCTCCCGCGACCGTAGCCCGCAGTGCCTGGCCGTCAAGGCGCGCAGGGCCGAGTCCTCGCCTACGGCTGCGGGCCGCACCAACCCTGCGCTTCTTCCTTGACAGCCCGCCCCTCGCAGGCCCGGTTTTTCGCGGGCGATGAACTCAGGAAAGACGGCGGCAAACAGGGACCGACCCAGGTCTCTGCGCCGAACCAACCAAAGCCAACACCGGGCTCCGAATCTTGGAATCCGGTCGGTTTTGAAAACCACAGGAGGGCCGCGCATGCAGACACCGACACCGTGAAATCGACAACCAGTTTTTTTCACCCATTTTGTTTTTAACTTCCCGCGAGGGATAGGAGCTATCACCATGAACACCATTACCCACCAAGAAACCCAAGCACTACACGCAGCAGTTTTTACCCCTTCCGCCGCTACCATTGCGGCATACGACTTGCTGCTGATTCCACTGTCGCAGTTGCGGCCTTCAAGCCGCAACGTGCGCAAGAGCGGCGGCGCGTCGATTCCCGAGCTGGCATCGAGCATTGCCCGCGTCGGTCTGCTGCAAAATCTCACCGTCACCGCATCAAGCGATGGTGAGCATTACGAAGTCGTCGCAGGCAAGCGG
The DNA here is from genome assembly GCF_047300855.1 of Sulfuriferula sp. GW1. Lineage (GTDB taxonomy): Bacteria > Pseudomonadota > Gammaproteobacteria > Burkholderiales > Sulfuriferulaceae > Sulfuriferula. Next base: position 1,653,143 of record NZ_CP170197.1, on the reverse strand, counting down.
CGTCTGGCAGCGTTGAAGCTGCTGGCGAAGCGGCGCAAGCTTGCCAAGACCCATGAAGTGCCTTGCCTGCTGGTACCGGATGCATCGGCACGTACCGTGAGCCTGACCGAGAACGTGCAGCGTGAGGCCATGCACCCCGGCGAGCAGTTCGAGGCGTTCGCCGCGTTGGTGGCCGAAGGTCGGCCTGTCGAAGATATTGCCGCTGATTTTGGTGTGACACCACTTGTGGTGCAGCGCCGTTTGAAACTGGCAAATGTCTCGCCGCGCCTGCTGGCCGACTATCGCGCCGATACTGTCACGCTCGACCAATTGATGGCGCTCGCCATCACGGACGATCACAGCGCACAAGAGGCGGCGTTCTATGACGCGCCGCAGTGGCAGCGTAGCGCGCATGCGCTGCGCGAACACCTGACCGAACGCGAGATCGACGCCACGCGCGATGCGCTGGCGCGCTTCGTCGGTATCGACGCTTACGAGGCCGCAGGCGGCGGTGTGCGGCGCGACCTGTTCTCGGACGACACACGGGGCGTGTTTCTCTCCGATGCTGCATTGCTGGATACATTGGCGCGCGACAAACTTGCAGCCGCTGCGGACAGTGCCCGTGCGGAGGGTTGGGCATGGGTCGAAACGGTGCCGCGTATCACATCGGCGGAACTGCACGGCTTTCAGCGTGCCCGCCGTGACCGGCGCACGCCGAACAAGACCGAGGCCAAGCGCATCGCCAAGCTGCAATCGCGGCAGCAGGCCATCGACGACAAGCTGAATGCCGACGATGCCGAGGACATCGCGGAAGAAGAAGCCGCGCCCCTCTACGAGGAAAGCGACAAACTTGGTGCGGAACTCGACATCATCGAGCAATCGCTGTTGGTGTTTGCACCCGAGGTGCTGATGATGGCCGGGGCTATCGTGGCTGTCGATCATGCGGGCGAAATCGCGATCCATCGCGGCCTGTTGCGTGAGGGCGAGGCCAAGGCATTGCGGGCACAGGAACGGCAAGGCATGCAGGCTGGCGGTGATAGCGAAGCCGAGGCGCAGCAACCGACCACGTCGAACATTTCCGAGAAGCTGGCGCGGCGCTTGAGCGCGCACCGCACGGCGGCGCTGCAAGCGGAAGTCGCCCGCCATCCGCAAGTGGCGCTGGTGGCCGTGGTGCATCGCCTCGCGCTGCGCGTGGTGGTCGATGGCTACCGTTCGGACGATTCGCCGATCAACATCAGCGCTTCGCCGCAGGATGGACTTGATACATTTGCGCCGGACGTGGCGCAGTCGCCCGCCCTGATCGGCTTGCGGGAAGCACGGCAGGCATGGGCGGCACGGCTACCCAGTGACCCGGACGCACTGTTCGCGGAACTGCTGGCACTGCCCCAGCCGGAATTGCTGTCGTTGCTGGCGGTATGCGTGGCTGCGACGGTGGGCGCGGTGACGCCACGCGAAGACACGTTGCCAGCTACCGCGCTGGCGCAGGCGGTTGGCCTCGACATGCATCTGTGGTGGACACCGACCGCCGAAGGCTACTTCGCCCATGTGTCGAAGGCCAAGGCCATCGAAGCGGTGCAGGCGTTCGCACCGGAGCATGCGGCGCGGCTGGCCAAGCTCAAGAAGAACGATCTGGCCAGCGAAGCGGAACGGCTGGCGGTCGGCACGGGTTGGCTGCCGGTGATGTTGCGGGCAGCGGTACAGGAGGCACCAGCAGAAACGCTCCCGGACGCTGAGACGGGCGAGTAAGCAAGTGCATAAGTAAGATGACCCGGCGAGTTTCCGCCGGGCCATTTTTTGCGCGTCGCGCGCGGCAGGTATGCCGCGCGCGTTTTAACAGCCGACAGCCCCAACCAATTCCCAAAAACGCGCCCCGCCGCACAGGCGGGACGCCGGAGTGCGACAAGCATTGCTGCGCGCGCTTGTGCAATGACGCACCGCCCTCGACGCGGGCGGGCAGGTCGCCAGAAACGACGGCGGCTCACCGGCAGGCCGTCCACCATGTCCAGAGCCATCCACGCCGCAATCCATCAAGCCCGCGCCAATGCGCGCGGAGCGTTCATCCTTGGTGATTCGGAACCGACCTTGCCTGCAATGGGGTGCGTGCCGGCGCAACGCTTGTGCGGAGATACCGGAGCCATGCTGCCTTCCGGTGAGGATCGCACCCAACGGCGGCCTTGGCTTGTCGTGAATCCTGGCGCGGCACCGGCTGCGCCTCGGGCTTCATGGCTGCAACCGTCCGGCGCAACGATTTTCCCCGGCACTGCGTGCCTTCCTCGCGCAACAAAATCGCCGCGCCTCCCGGTCCTCCACTGCGTTGCGGCCTCTATGCGGTGCAGCCCGCCCGTACCTCGCCCTTTGGATCACCGACAAGGCCGCGATGGGCGCGACCTTGATTCACCGAAAGGAACTCATCATGGCAAACATCGGCATCTTCACCGCACAGAACGACAGCTTTACCGGCACCGTTCGCACCCTGACGCTCAACGTCAAGGTCAAATTCGTTCCGAACGCCAAGGAGAGCGACAACGCCCCGGACTACCGCATCGTCGCCGGCAACTTCGAGATCGGCGCGGCGTGGAAGAAAATCAGCAAGGCGGAACGGCCTTACCTGTCGGCAACCCTGGATGACCCGTCGTTCCCGGCGACCATCTATGCCCGCCTGGTCGAAGGCGAGGGCGGCGCGCACAACCTGATCTGGTCGCGCAGCAAGGGCGACTGATCGTTGCCCTCGACGCCCCGCCCTTGCGGCGGGGCGTTTTTGCGTTCACCGTCAGCGGCCCGCGATGCGCATCGCGGGTCGTCTCATTTCATGCACTGAATCGCTGATTGGCGGAGTACGGAATCCCGTGGAACCGTGCATCCGTATCCGTGCTTGGGCACAAAGCCGCTTCTACGGATTTACGGTTTTGTAGTTTCACGGAGATGAGTGAAAACGGTTCTGCGAATTCGTGGACTTGGGCAACAACACATTCCGGGTTCTACGAATCCTTGTGCATCGGCATTGAAGGCATTCGTGCGTCCCCGGCGATGCCGGGTCCCGCTGTCGTGCTGCGCATCGAGCCACCGGCGTCTCGTCCCTTCGGCTTCCATCGCTGACGCCTGCGCTTCTCTTGCCCTCCAGGGGATCGGCTCAACGCCCATCCCCGCCGCGCTGTGCTTGGCACCCCTCGCAATTCGCCGAACAGGCTGCGCCTGATCGGCCTGCCAGATCTCATGCGCCATCGAACTTGGTCTGATGCCGACCGCTGCTCACCGCAGCGTTGCGGCGCTTCATGACGAAGCCACTCCTGAACAGCATGGCCGCATCACCGACCGGATAGGCAGCGCAGCTTGGCGCACGCCGCACGCCCGTCAACCCCCGGCCCGCGCCGGCTTCGCCCGTGTTGGGGGTATGACGGCCGCGCTTTGCGCGTGCGCCCGGATCGCAGCGCTCCGATCGGGAGCGTCCATTCAAGGAATTGCGATCATGAACCTCATCACCGAAACACAGCGCGCGCAATTGCTGGCCAACGGCCGGCAATCCCTCGACAACGACGACCTCGACCCACCACCCGTGGTCAGGCTGTTCACACCTGACGCGGGCGCGACCTGGCTGCTCACCGAGATTGACCCGGACGACCACGACCATGCCTTCGGCCTGTGCGACCTGGGGCAGGGTTTCCCGGAGCTGGGCTATGTGAGCCTGGCCGAGCTGCAATCGGTGCGTGGTCGTCTCGGTCTTCCGGTCGAGCGGGATTTGCACTTCATTGCAACGAAGGCGATCAGTGCCTATGCGCGTGAAGCGCGGCTCGCGGAGCGCATCGTGACATAGCCGTCACGCGGGCGCTGCCGCTGGGCAGCGCCCTTTACTCGCTTATTTTCCCTTCTGGGCCTGGATGAAGGCCAGCTCGCGCTGCACGCGCTCGATGACCGCGAAATCGTTCCATGCTGGCCAGCCAATCGCATGCAGTTGACTGGCAGCACCGTGCCCTTATGCAAAGCTTTACATAAGGGCACTACTGCCGCAGATGGAGGACTTCGCGGTCACGTGCCCGCTCGTCCCGAGTGCATCACACCTCATATCCGGTTTTTGTTCATCGCCCCGCAGCTTCGGATTGAGCTTCCTTGAGACCCCGTCTCGCGACGACGCCCTTGTCCTTGCCTTCGGCTCTGCGAAAACCTGGCCATCGGACTTACACCGATGAAGTAACGCGCCATGCCCGGCGCACACGTCTGTCTGCTCACAGGTTGCCCACGCCGCCATCAACCTGTAGTTCCGTGCCAACGACAAAACTGGACTCGTCAGAAGCCAGGAATACGGCCGCCTTGGCCAATTCCCACGGCGTGCCCATGCGGCCGATAGGAACGAGGTCTTTGATCTGCCCTCGCAAGGCTTCCTCCTGTTGCGGCGGCAGGCCCAGCTTGCCCAGCGCAGCCGTCTCGGTCGGACCTGGACTCAAGCCATTGACTCGGATGCCGCGTGACCATAGTTCACCCGATAGGGTGCGTGCCAGGGAGAGCAACCCCGCCTTGCTCGCGGCATAGGCGCTGCTTTGCGGTAGGCCGATGTGCGCACTGACCGAGCCGCACAGGATCACGGACGACGGATTCGCCAGCAAGGGCAACAAGGACTGGACAAGGAAGAACGGGCCCTTGAGGTTGATGCCCATGAGCCGGTCGTAAGCGGCTTCGTCCCAATCCTGCAACGGGCGGTGGGTTACGTCGCCAGCGTTCGCATACAGCACATCGAGGCGCGGCCACTGCTGCGCAATCCGTTCCGCCAGCGCGCGCTGACCGGCGATGTCGCCGGCATCGCTCTGGAGCAACAGCACCGAGTCGCCCAGTTCCCGGCCCGCAGCCGCCAGGGCGGCTTCGCTGCGTCCGGTGATCGCTACCGTGGCACCTTCTGCCAAGAACTGGCGCGCGGTTTCCAGGCCGATGCCGCTGGTGCCTCCCGTGATAAGTGCGTATTTGTCTTGAAGTCGTGACATGCCGTGCTCTCCTGAAAAAGTCGAAAGAGGAATTGTCCAATTAATAGTATACTTTGCATAGTAGGCACCTTATGGGTACTAAAGGAGGAAATTGATAGCTATGACAGTTCTAAAGAAAACGCGGCTGCAAGTAATTTCTGCTGAAATCCGCCCCACCGAACGCTGCCCGATGGTGGACTTCGTGAACCTGATCTCAGGCAAGTGGGCCATCCCCATTCTGTACCGGCTGATCGTCATTGATGCACCCGTGCGCTTCAGCGATCTTCAGCGAGCAGTGGCACCGATCACGCAGAAAGAACTTACCCGGCAACTGCGCCTGTTCGAACAACGAGGGCTGGTTTGCCGCACGGTCTACGCCGAAGTACCGCCACGGGTGGAATATGAAGTTACCGAGTTGGGCAAGACGTTGCGGGCCACATTGGATTCCCTGGCCGGCTGGATGCGGGTCCATGGGGATCGGTTGGTGCGCGAGTGAAGCGACTCCATAGGCATCCGAACCACTCCAAGCCCTGGTTATCGGCAGGGTCAGAACCGGGTGGCGTGCGTCCCCTATGATACCGGGTCGCGCTGTCGTGCTGCGCAACGAGCCGCCCATGGCGTCTCATCCCTTCGGCTTCCATCGTTCCCTCTCTGCGGTCTGCTGACGCCTGCGCACCGCGCTTGCCGAGTCCAGTGTATTGGTGTGGATGGGCTGGCTTGCTGTTCCCTTCAACGTACCACGGCGTTCTCGCCGTCAAGGTCTGCGCGTGCTTTGCACGCTGGCGTCCTGCGGCCGTCTTTGAACCCTGACGGCTGCGCTGCGCCGCGCTTCTCGCGGTCTCGGGCAATCCCGCCCCGAATTCCTCCAAGGAGAAGACCATGACGAAGCTCATCACCGACGAACAACACGCGCAGTTGCTGGCCAACGGCAGGCGCACCATCGAAGACGGCAACTACGACCCACCGCCCGTGGTCAAGCTATTCACGCCCGACGCGGGTGCGACCTGGTTGCTCACCGAGATTGACCCGCACGACCACGACCATGCCTTCGGACTCTGCGACCTGGGGCAGGGTTTCCCAGAGTTGGGGTATGTGAGCCTGACCGAGCTGCAATCGGTGCGTGGCCGTCTCGGCCTTCCGGTCGAGCGGGATCTGCACTTCATTGCGACGAAGGCGATTAGCGCCTATGCGCGTGAAGCGCGGTTGGCGGAGCGCATCGTGACGTAGCCGTCACGCGGGCGCTGCCGCTCGGCAGCGTCCTTTCTCGCCTATTTGCCTTTCTGGGCCTGTATGGCGGCCAGCTCGCGCTGCACGCGCTCGATGACTGCACCCACCCCCTTGCTGTCGCCGCCATAGGCCAGCGTCAGCAGCGTGAGCGGATGCACGTCCATGACCTCGCACAGCTCGGCGACCTTGCTCAAGGTCGGGCTTTTCAGGCCACGTTCGAGCGAACTCATGTACGTGCGGCTCGACACGTCCGAGAAAGCTTCCTGGCTGAGGCCACGGGCTTTTCTGACTGTCTTGAGCGCCGCAGGGAATGAGTTCTTCAATGTCATCAAATCGTTTCATGCAAAACGACGATGACACCTGATAGCGCCCTATAGGACTACAATCTATAGTGTTCATTTTTAGTCTTCCCTGCTTGAACTTGTTGCGGGCGTGTCTATGCTAAAAACCGCTTTTACTGAAATCATGGCTTCTGTATCTACGCATTCGTCGATTCGTACCTCCACGGATTCAGTGGAATCCGCTTTGGCGATTTGGCGCAGAAGCGCACTTTCACAGTCACGCTTTGGCGCATCAGCACGTTTGCGCAAAACTAACGCCCCGTTGATCTCGGCCGATTCGAGGCAGCGACCATGAAACCACTCATCACCGACGATCACCGCGCCCAACTGTTGGACAACGGCACCGCCGCCGCGCGCGGCGAGAAGCGCGACCCGCTGCCAGTCGTCAAGCTGTTCACCCTGGACGCGCACGCAACCTGGCTGTTGACCGAACTCGATCCCGACGATGGCGACACCGCCTTCGGCCTGATCGACCTCGGTATTGGCACGCCGGAACTCGGCCACGTGCGACTCTCCGTCCTTGAAGGCATTCGCGGGCCACGGAACTTGGCCGTTGCACGCGATCTGCATTTCACGCCAAGGCAGCGACTGTCTGAATACGCTCGGCTGGCTCGGGCCGACGGATCGATCAACGATTGATCGATCCCTGTTGGCCCGCCGCTGGCGGGCCACTCCATGCGATGCCGCAACGGTTCGCATTACGTCTTCTTGGGTCTGGGTCCAGACCTTTTTTGTATTGATCGCTACTCAGTACAGCAACGGCGCAACGCTGTCGCAAATAGTGCGAATGCCCGGCCCGTTGTCGGCCACCTTGTCGATTGATTTCCTTCCATCCGAGAGGAGGTTTCGCCATGGCTGATTCGAACGCCGTTCACTGGCATCCAAGCGCTGCATACCTGTACGTCCTACATCTGGACGGCCCCGCGCTGGCTTGGGAATACCTGCGGCGCAACCCGGAATACCACCGCGCCTGGCAACGCCACCGGCGCCGTCCGCAGCACGAGGCGCTTCGCTGGGGCTTGCGCCTGCTGGAAGACCCCACGCGCGATGCACGCGACGCGTACCCCGACTGGTTCCCTGATCCATCCTCGGTAATCCAGGTCTATCCCGATGCCGATCCCACGGCCGATGCGCTGCTGTTCCAGCTCTGGCGCTTCCCCGGCCGCAAGCACCTGATGCACGACGGCAAGCGCCTGGTGCTAACCACTCAGCTTGTCAATCGCATACTGCGCATGGCGATATCTCCCGCACTGGAAGACGGCATGGCTTACGTCTATGCCGTCCGCGCCGGTTGCCAGCTTCGCGAGCGCTGGTGCGCAATCGAAGCCAAGCTGGCGATGCTCGACGCCGCCACCGCACGCCACACCGCGATCGCCACGGACCGACCAGGCCGCACGTCAATGCTCCACATGCGCACCCTGCAGGCGCTCGACGGCACGCTGGCCGGTGCTTCGCAGCGCGGCGTGGCCGAAGTGTTGTTCGGCATCACCGCCGTCGCCGAGCGCTGGTACGACGACGGCGATCTGCGCGCCCAGGTTCGCCGCCTAATCCGGCGCGGGCAAACGCTCATGGGTGGTGGATACCACCGCCTACTCTAACTCGGCAGGGCCGCACAGGGACGTTAGCGCGGCGACGCAAAACGCCCCTGCGCAGAACGCCTGACTTTCCCGAGACTGCTTCCATCCGGCGGCGATTGCTTCGTCGGCGATCTTGACCGATGGAGACCCATGCCATGAGACCCGCACCGTTACGGCCGTATCCCGCACCCACTGCCACCCAGCAGCCTGCTCAATCCGCGCAGCCAGCGCGTTACCTGACCAACGACGAAGCCGCCGCATTCCTGCGGCTGTCGCCGCGCACGCTGGAAAAACAGCGCGTGATCGGCGGCGGGCCGCGCTTCCGCAAGTTTGGTCGGCGCGTGATGTACGCCATCGTCGACCTCGAAACCTGGGCCGATGCGCGCAGCTTTGAGATGACGTCCGACCCCGAGTACACCGCGCGCCGTCCCGGCGTGCGCTGATCGGCGATGAACACCGTCACTGATGACCATCGGGCACGACCCGCAGCGCGAGCAGCTCGAACTGTTCCATGCCTTCTCCGGCGAGCTGCCAGCACGCGATGCGCAAGACCTGATGGCCTACCCGTTCTTTTCGCTGGCCAAGAGCAAGCGCACGGTGCCGATCGACTTCCGCACCAACAGCGTGACGGTGCGGGTCGAGGGCACGGCCGAGCATGGCCTGGCAACCATCTGGGATGCCGACATCCTGATCTGGGCGGCCAGCCAGATCGTCGAGGCGCGCGACGCGGGGATTCGCTCATCGCGGCTGATGGCGGCCACGCCCTACGAAATCCTGCGCTTCATCGGCCGTGGCACATCGCTGCGCGACTACCAGCGCCTCAAGGCTGCGTTGGACCGCTTGCAATCCACCAGCGTGGCCACGTCCATCCGTCAGCACAATGCGCGGCGTCTGCACCGCTTCTCGTGGATCAACGAGTGGAAGGAGCGCGTGGACGGCCAGGGCCGACCGCAGGGCATCGAACTGATCCTGCCGGACTGGTTCTATGCCGGCGTGCTCGACGAGAGCCTGGTGCTGACCATCGACGCCAACTACTTCCGCCTGACCGGCGGCATCGAGCGCTGGCTGTACCGCCTGGTGCGCAAGCACGGCGGCTGGCAGCGCGACGGCTGGCGCTTCGATTTCCCGCACCTGCACCGCAAGTCCGGCAGCCTGGCGCGCTTCACCGACTTTGCCTACGACCTGCGTTGCATCGTGGCACGTCAGCCATTGCCGGGCTACACGCTTGCCGTCCTGCGACCAAGGCATGGCCCGGAAGTGCTGACCTTCCGCGCCGTGCCGTCCACGGCACCGCTGCGGCCCGGTGGCAGCTTCGGTGCCGGTGCAGTGCCTGTGGAAAAGCGGTGAATCCGCTCGTGCTATCGGGAGTGGGAATCCTCGTGCTATCAGGAGTAACCGTCTCGTGCTATCAGGAGTACGGATCGACCGAAAAGCCTTTTGCGGCGCGGGTTTCGGCGTCTCCTAACTTAGGTTCTAACTTTGAATCTATAAAACTAACGATAAGAAGACCCCGCGCGCTGTGGATAAACCGGCGCGCCGGAGGCAGCGCAACATGATCATCGCGCTGTTGAACCAGAAAGGTGGGGTCGGCAAGACCACCCTCGCCACGCACATCGCCGGTGAGCTGGCGCTGCAAGGCAGCTCGGTGATCCTGCTCGATGCCGATCCCCAGGGCTCAGCGTTGGACTGGACACAACGCCGCAGCCAGAACGGCTTGCCCAGGCTGTTCGGCGCTGTCGGTCTGTCCAGGGAAACCCTGCATCAGGAAGCGCCAGAACTCGCCAGACGCTGCGATCACATCGTGATCGACGGCCCGCCCCGGATAGCCGCCCTCGCCCGCTCCGCGCTGCTCGCGGCTGACTTGGTGCTGATCCCGGTTCAGCCCAGTCCCTACGACGTGTGGGCCAGCGCCGAGATGGTGGCGCTGATCCGCGAAGCGCAGGTGTTCCGGCCCGCGCTACGCGCGGCCTTCATCATCAACCGGCGCGTCAGCACCACGGTGATCGGACGCGAGGCTCGCAGCGCACTCGCCGATCAACCGCTGCCATCGCTACTCTCGGAAGTTCGGCAGCGCATCGTGTTTGCCGACAGCGTGGCCAGAGGTCAGCTCGCGCGCGAACTCGACGTGGGCAGCATTGCTGCACGCGAGATCGCGGCGCTCACCGATGAAGTCTTGAGGATGGCGCGATGAAGAACGGCAAACGCGTCGCCATCGGCGCGCGTCCGCCCGCCAACCCGCACGCGGACGCCTGGGTGCGCCAAGGCGACGGTGCAGACATCGGCAAGACCGATCTCTACACCGCCCGGCTGACCATCGACGTGACGCCGGCGCTGCGCGCCCGCATCAAGGTCGCAGCCTTCACACGCGGCATCACGGTTGCCGAGATGCTGCGCGATCTGTTGGAACACGAATTTCCGGAAAAACAACCATGAATGTGCTCCAACAGACCACGAATGAGAGGTCGCCCACACCTCGCCCCGTGCTATCAAGCGTCACGAACGACACGCCGCTGACGCGCGTGTCGCTGGCGTTCGCCGAACACCGGATCAACGTCTACCTACGCTTCGGTCATCCGGTTTGTGAACTGCGGCTGGATCGCTGGCGGCGCTGCGCGATCTTCACACCAGCGGCTGTGTTCTGCCGCGTGCGATGGGAGTCCAATGACTACGGCACGACGCGCTGGCAGCTTCTGGTGTTGCAGGCGTGTACGCCGCTTGATGCGGTACAGCGCATCGCAGGCATCCAGCCGGGCGCGCGTCTGCTGCTGTGCGCCGAGGGCGAACGGCAGGTGCAGTCAGTGCTGCCACAGATCGATACCATCGAAGCACTCGGCGTCGATCCGGTAGCGGTGTCGCCCGCGTATTGGCGCACGCTGGGCAATCGACTATTCGCACGCCTACCGCTGCCGGTCTATACCAGCGAGCGGCATGCCGCTTACCTTGCTGGCGAGGTGCTGCGATGAACACCCGTCGCCTGCTGGTCGTGCTGTTCACCGGCCTCGGCGTTGCTGCGCTCGCCTGGCCGTCGATGCACACACCCGTTGCCCGCATCGTCTACAACCCCAGCGACAGCGTACCGCCTGGCTGGTACCGCATCGGCCCGCCCTACTCGCTGCACGTCGACAGCATCGTGCTCGCCCGGCTTCCGGCAGACGCCGCTGCGCTGGCTGCGCAGCGTGGCTACCTGCCTGAGCACATCCCGCTGCTCAAGCGCATCGGCGCGATGTCGCCGCAGCAGGTGTGCATCGAGAAGCACATCGTTCGCATCGACGGCGTGGCGGTTGCCACCGCATTGAAAGCAGATCGACGAGGCCGATTGCTGCCCATCTGGCAACAATGCCGACGGCTTCACGACGGCGAGCTGTTCTTGCTTAGCGTGACCAACCCGGCGTCATTCGACAGCCGCTACTTCGGCCCTGTGTCTGTCGCAGCCGTGATCGGCAGCGCGCAGCCGTTATGGACCTGGGGTACGCCATGAACGTGCAGCGCGGCATGCCAATCTTCACGCAGTCCCACTGCACTTCGCTTGCACCACAGCCTGCGGCTACGGTGCTTCACCCGTGCAGACGATCGCAGCCCGCCCGTCGGAGCCGGTCGCGCCGGCGATCGGGAAAGACGGAGGGCAAGATAAAAGGACGCGGCACTTCGGCGCGTCGAAAGCCTTGTCTGCACGTGGGTTGGCGCGGCACGCGCTTTGGGTGGCGCTGTGCCGCAGACGACGCAAAGTTCGCACCCGCATTGATCGAATGGCGTGCTTCGCCCGCTGGGCCTAGCCGTGCTGCGCTGGAGTTCTTGCCATGAGCAACCAGGACGATGACCGTTTCCGCGTGCGCCCCGGCGCACCGAAGAACCGTCAGCAGAAGTTCATTTCCCAGGTGTTGAAGGAGGTCAGCAAGGCTGGGGGGAAGTCGGTACGCAAGTCGGGAGCGCGGCCTGGCGCACGCCTTGGGCGGGGGCATGTGGCCGCGCGTTTTACCGGCCGCTCGGCACAGCCGGGCTCACGGCGCGTCACGATCAAGACCCGGCTGGTGAATCTCAAGCGAGCCGGATCGCGCTCGACCACCACGCACCTGCGCTACATTGAGCGCGAGGGTGTCGGCCGCGATGGCGAACCGGGTCAAGCTTACGGGCTGACGACAGACAGCGTTGACTTGGCGGCATTCGAGGAACGTGGCAAGGCAGACCGCCATCAGTTCCGCTTCATCGTCTCGCCGGAGGACGCCGAGCAGCTCGACGATCTGCGCCGCTATACCCGCCACCTGATGAGCCGCATGGAAGCCGATTTGGGAACGAACCTGGATTGGGTGGCGGTGAACCACTGGAACACCGACAACCCGCACACCCACGTCGTGCTGCGCGGCAAGGACGACACCGGCAAGGACTTGATCATTGCCCGCGACTACATCGCCCAAGGGATGCGCGAACGGGCCTCCGAACTGGCGACCGAATGGCTGGGGCCGCGCACCGAACTGGAGATCCAGCAGAGTCTGCGGCGGGAGGTCGATCAGGAGCGCTGGACCAGCCTGGACCGCACGCTGCAACGCGAAGCCCAAGGTGGGTTGGTCCACATCAATCAACCCGCCGATGACCCATGGCACAGACAGCAGCGCGTGTTGCTGGTCGGACGGCTGCAACGCTTGCAGCGCATGGGGCTGGCGCACGAGTCATCGCCCGGCGTGTGGGCCGTCCAAGCCGAGGCCGAACAGGTTCTGCGGACGATGGGCGAGCGTGGCGACATCGTGCGCACCATGCAGCGAGCCATGAACGGTGTGCCGCGTGACTTGGCGGTGTTCGAGCCAGGCGAGAACGCTCGCCCGGTAGTCGGTCGGGTAGCAGCCAAAGGCATGGCCGACGAGTTGTACGACCGAGGCTATCTGGTAATCGATGGCATCGACGGCAAGGCGCACTACGTTGCCCTGAATGCCAAGGTGGAGTTGGAGCAGTACCCGGTGGGGTCCGTGGTGGAGGCACGCGGGTCGGCCGAGATTCGCGCGGCCGACAAGAACATCGCCGCACTCGCGGTCGATGGCGTGTACCGCACCGACCACCACCTGACGATAGCCAAGGTTCAGGCCACGCCTGAGCGCGACCCCAACGAGGTAGTCAATGCCCATGTGCGCCGGTTGGAAGCATTGCGTCGGACGGGCATCGTCGAGCGGGTGGCCGAAGGAGTGTGGCGGGTACCGACGGACTTGCCCGAACAAGGTCGCCAGTACGACGCGCAGCGGCTGGGCGGCGTAGCCGTGGAACTGCGTTCACACTTGCCTATTGAGCGGCAGACTCGCGTGATCGGCGCAACCTGGTTGGACCAGCAGTTGATCGGCGGCGCCAGCGGCATATCGGACAACGGGTTCGGCGGCGAAGTACGCGATGCGCTACGGCAGCGCGCCGACTTTCTGGTCGATCAGGGACTAGCAAAGCGAAACGGGCAGCGGGTGATCCTAGCGCGCAACTTGTTGGCGACGCTGCGCGGCCGGGAGGTCGCAGCGGCTGCTCATGGCATCGCTGCTGAAACCGGGTTGACGCATCGGGTGGTGACTGATGGTGAGCGAGTCAGCGGCGTGTACCGGCGCAGTGTGATGTTGGCCAGCGGCCGGTTCGCCATGCTCGACGACAGCATAGGGTTCAGCCTTGTACCGTGGCGACCGATGATCGAGCAGCGGCTGGGGCAGACCATGACAGCCGTAGTGCGTGGCGGCGTGGTGTCATGGGAATTCGGGCGGCAGCGAGGACCTTCTATTGGTTGAGGACTGATCTGGCCTTTGAATTTGCTTGCTCCATCAAGCTCATTGTATTTGGAACTGAATGGTTTATAATGAGCCATGAATTCAAAGAACGTTTATCCCACGAGCCCCGGTCGCCCACGCGAGTTCGACATCGATGATGCCGTACGAGATGCACTTGCCGTGTTCCAGGCACGCGGTTATCACGCAGCGTCTCTCGTCGATCTGATTGAGGGAACTGGGCTTGTGCGCGGCAGCCTCTATAAGGCGTTCACCGACAAGCATGCGATCTTCCTGGCAGCCTTGGACCGGTACACATCCGAGGGGCTGAATCGGCTGCGCGGCGACCTCAACAAAGGTTCGGCCCGTGAGGCGATACAGGCGACGCTGCGCTACTACGCCCGTTTGTCATCGGCGCTGGAGGGGCAGCGTGGGTGTGTCGTCACGGCCGCGGCCACGGAATTACTTCCCGGCGATGAGGAGGTGCGCCAACGGGTGGCCCGGATGTTCGAATCGATGCGCGCGCTGCTGGCGGACACCATACGTCGAGGACAAGCCACGGGCGAAATCAGCAATGCGCACTCACCTGATGCATTTGCTCGCTTTTTGCTATGCACCATTGAGGGCATGCGCGTACTCGGTAAGCTTGGCCCAAACGCAAAAGAAATGACAGAGGTAGCAGCCATTGCCATGCGGATGCTTGGCTGAGCCTTTTTTTTAGCTAATTAGGAACTGATTAGTTCCTATATTGGAGAGGTATATGAACAATACGCCAAGTGCAGCGCCCCAAACCGCGGCAGCCGATGCGCCTGATCCACGTCGCTGGGGAGCCCTGGTGGTCCTGTTGGCGGGAACGTTCCTGCCGCCCCTGGACTTCTTCATCGTCAACGTTGCGCTACCTTCGATTCGCGCGGATATGAACACCGACGCAGCCGCCGTACAACTCGTCATTTCTGGATATGCGGCGGCCTATGCCGTTCTGCTCATCCTGGGTGGACGCCTCGGCGATCTCTATGGCCGCCGTCGAGTCTTCGTAGCTGGACTGCTCGGATTTGCCGCATCCTCCGCATTGTGCGGCTTCGCCTGGTCGCCCACCGTGCTCATTGTTGGTCGTGTGTTGCAGGGCTGCACCGCAGCCATTATGGCGCCGCAATCCTTAGCGTCGATCCACGCTCTGTTTCCCGCCAAGGAAAAGGCACGGGCCTTGGGTTTTTACGGTGCGACCTTCGGTTTAGCTTCGGTGGCGGGCCAAATGCTGGGCGGCGCGCTGATCGCTGCGAACCCCTTGGGCCTGGGTTGGCGCAGCGTGTTTCTGGTCAACCTGCCAGTCGTTGCCATCACGGTTCCTGTGGCTCTTGCTCTATTGCGCGAAAGCCAAGCCCGCCAGTCGTCACGACTTGATCTCATCGGCGCGGTCTTACTGGCAGTCGCACTTAGCGCCTTGGTTGTGCCGCTGATTGAGGGACGGGAGCGAGGGTGGCCGATATGGGCCATCGTGCTCTTGATCGCCTTTCTCCCACTCATGCGCCTGTTCTGGCGGCATGAGCAGCATGTGGTTCATCGGGGTGGCGATCCGCTTGTGGTACCAGCGCTATTGAACGTTCCTGGTTTGTGGAGGGGGCTGGCGGCCACGCTGTTCTTCTACGCCTTGGCGGCGTTCTTTATGACGTTTTCCGTTTACGAGCAGGCGGGTTTGGGCCGCGCTCCGCTCAATGCCGGGTTAGCGATTCTGCCGCTCGCTATTGGCTTCCTGCTCGGACCGCTTACCAGTCCTTGGTTCAGTCGACGATTCGGCAACAAGACTTCGGCTGTCGGGATGCTATTGGAGGCAACCGGCCTGCTCGGGGTTGCCGCCGTGGTGGTGTTTATCCTACCGAGCGCAATGTCCCCAGCGTTGTTCTTGATTGGTCTTGGGCAAGGCATCGCGTTGCCGACTTTGGTCCGCGCTGTGGTCGACCGGGTTGAAAACCGCTGGGCAGGACTGGCCGCTGGGCTTGTCAACTCCGTACTGCAAATCAGTGCGGCGCTGGCTGTCGCGCTCATCGGCGGGTTATTCTACGCGGTGCTTGGGGCGCGATCCGATACGGCGGCAATTGAGCATGCCTTTGCCATCTCCACTGTCGCTATCGGCGCCGCGCTAGTTGTGGCTGCGTTCTTGATTAGCAGTGTGCGACAGCCCGCACAAGCCGTGGTTTCTGAACCATAAGTTGCGGACGTACCTTGAGGCTATCTGATGGAACTGCGGCATTTACGTTACTTTCTCGCTGTAGTTGAGGAACTCCACTTTGCGTGGGCCGCCGAGCGTCTGCATATCGAGCAGTCGCCGTTGTCTCGGGCCATCAAGGAACTGGAATACGACCTGGGTGTGCAGTTGTTCGAGCGCACCACGCGCAGCACACGCCTGACCTGGCCCGGCAAGGTCTTCCTGGAAGATGTGCGCCGCATCTTCGCCACCATTGACCAGGCCAAGACCAATATTAAAGCCGCAGCAACTGGTTATTGCGGCAGCCTGCGGAATGCGCTTTCCGATGGCAGTGCACAACTGCGGCTTGCTGCCTTGCTGACGCAATGTCGGAAGGAGTCGATATCCGCCTCTTCGAGACACCCTTCGCCCAGCAGGCGAAGGGTTTGCGCAGCGACCTGTTCGGTGCGGAATGGCCGAGGTGGGCGTGCATTATCGCTGAGCCGGTCTGCAGCAACCCGCTGGTGGTCGCCGCTCTGCCGCCAAGCTTTCAGCCTCGTTTTTTCTTCAATGATGGCGGCTTCCAATGAGCCACCAACTCCAACAAACCGGGAAAGCGTGCATTGAGGTCTTCGGTGCGTAGCCGGCTGCGGCGCTCCAGCCCGTACTGGCGCTGGCGAATCAGACCCGCCTCACGCAAAGCCTTGAAGTGATGGGTTAGCGAAGACTTGGGCCGGTCGAAGCCAAACCACCCGCACGCATGGTCGTAAGCCTCTGATTCGAGCATGAGCTTGCGAATGATCGTCAGCCTCAACGGATCGGCGAGCGCACCCATGATCGTTTCGAGACGAAGGTCCGTGGTGGCTGGTTCGGGCAGAGCCTCGGGCAGGTCGGATGGCATGTCAAAGCTGCGGTCTTTGGAATGGGATGTTGCCATGGTCCGACTATAGCATATGTACGAGTTTTATCGAACTGTGCTATTGTTCGATAAAACTCGTACAAGGAACCGTCATGACTATGCTCGACACACCGCTCACCGCCGCAGTGCTCCCAGGTACCGACACCGTCCCGCCCCCACCAGCCCGGCGCATGTGGGCAGCGGCGTGGATGGTGACGGCCGTATTCATCCTCTCGAATGCCCCGACGCCGCTGTACGTGCATTGGCAGCAGCAGCTCGGCTTTTCCGCAGGGATGCTCACGGTGATCTTCGCGACCTACATCGTCGGGCTGCTGCTCACGCTACTGGTGGCGGGACAACTGTCGGACCGATTGGGGCGCAAGCCGGTGCTCATTCCAGGACTGCTCGCAGCCATCGTTGCGTGCATTCTCTTTGCAACTGCCTCCTCCATCGTCATGCTGGGCATTGCGCGGTTGTTGACCGGCATCGCCATCGGGGTCATCGTCTCGGCCGGCATGGCGGGGGTCGTCGACATGGGGGGTGCCGAACGGAAGCGCCGTGCGTCCTTGGCAGCATCCGTCGCCATGGTGCTCGGCGCGGGTCTCGGGCCACTACTGGCCGGCACGCTGGCTCAGACCATTGAGTACCCCGTCATTCCCATCTTCTCCATCGAGCTGATCGTGCTGGTCAGCGCGTTGATCATTGCCAGCACGCTTCCCTTTCACAGACGCCCAGGCCGTGCCAGTGAGGCTAGGCATCAGCATTCGAAACTGCACCTGCCTACGGTGCCTGCACCGAACCGCCGCCACCTCGCCTTCGGTGTCGCGGTTTTCGCGCCCGGTATCACGGCAACATCGTTCGTGCTCTCGCTCGGCCCCTCGGTACTGGCAAAGCTGCTGGAAGTGCGTAGTCCGTTGATCGCCGGTAGCATGGCTTGCGCGATGTTCCTGACGGCGACCGGCGTGCAGTTCATCGTCAGCCGTCTGCACATTCGCACGATCTTCCTGTTGGGAGCGGCATCGACGATCCTGGCGATGGTGAGTTTGACGATCGCCATCCACGCCTCGGCGGCGGTGCTGCTCATCGTGGCGGCGCTGCTCGCTGGGGCGGGACAAGGCCTGGGGCAACTCGGCGGGTTAACGCTCATCGGAACCCATGTACCCGACAACCATCGGGCCGAAGCCAATGCGGTGCTCAACATTGGCGGCTACATCCCTGCAGGACTGTTGCCCGTTGCAACGGGATACCTCATCGATGCCGTAGGTCTTGAAGCTGGCGCCACTGCATTTGCCGCAGTTCTAGCCGCCACGGCGGCTCTGGCCGGCATCTTCGTTTTCAAGAAGCTCCACCGGGATTAAGACCGATGCGAGGAAGGAAGCATGGCCGATCAGGCGTTGAAACCACTTCCTTGAGGAAATGACAATGGAGTTGCGTCATCTGCGGTATTTCATCGCGGTCGCCGAAGAACTCCACTTCGCTCATGCAGCCGAGCGCCTGCATATTGAGCAGTCGCCGTTGTCTCGCGCCATCAAGGAACTGGAATACGACCTGGGTGTGCAGTTGTTCGAGCGCACCACGCGCAGTACACGCCTGACCTGGGCCGGCAAGGTCTTCCTGGAAGATGTGCGCCGCATCTTCGCCACCATTGACCAGGCTAAGGCCAGCGTGAAAGCCGCAGCAACGGGTTATCGCGGCAGTCTGCGGATTGCGCTTTCCGATGGCAGTGCACAATTGCGGCTTGCCGCCTTGCTGGCACAGTGCCGAGAGGAAGAGCCGGAGGTGGAAATCCATCTCTTCGAGATACCTTTCTCCCAACAGGTAAAGGGCCTGCGCAGCGACTTGTACGATGCGGGATTTGCCCAGTCGGCCGAGGTGGGCGAAGGCATCATTGCCGAACCGGTCTGGAGTGATCCATTCGTGATCGCGGTTCCTGCGCGGCACCCGCTGCTGGTGCATAAGCGCATCCCATTGGACGAAGCATTGCGTTATCCATTGGTGCTGTGCCATCCAGAGGCCTACGAAGGTTTCTGCCAACAGATTGAACGGTTGCTGTGCACGGTTGACGCACAACCGATTGTCGCAGATCGTGTCACCACCCTCGATCTGATGTTAACACTGGTGGCCGCGGGCTACGGCCTGGGCTTTGCCAGTGCCTCGCAGATCGCCGTATGCCGACACCCGGAAGTGATTGTACGCCCTCTGGCCGGGCGTACGCTCGTGCTGACGACCTACCTGCTGCATCCGGATGTCGAACCCTCCGGGCAGTTGAGCCGTTTCATCGACCGGGTGAGTCCTGTCGAAACTTCCGAACAGCACGGATCGACATGAGGTTCGGATTCCTTTCCCGGTCCAACGCCAGAGAGGACACGACATGAAAAAGGCGTGCATGCTGCTGATGGCCGTGATGTTGGCTGCCTGCGGACAGTCCGCACCGACGGATACGGTCGAATCACTGGTCGCCAGTACGACGCACAGCGGCTGGGCGGCGTAGCCGTGGAACTGCGTTCACACTATGTTTATTGAGCGGCAGACGCGCGTGATCGGGGCGACCTGGCTGGACCAGCATCTGATCGGCGATAGCAGCGGTATCAACGACAACGGCTTCGGCGGTGAGGTGCGCGAAGCGCTACAGCAGCGGTCGGAATTCCTGGTCGAACAGGGTCTGGCCGAGCGACGCGGACAGCACGTGATTCTGGCACGCAATCTGTTAGCGACGTTGCGCGGTCGGGAAGTCGCGGTGGCGGCGCAAGACATCGCCGCCGAAACCGGTTTAGCTCATCGCCCCGTGGCCGATGGTGAGCGCATCACCGGTGTCTACCGGAGCAGTGTGATGCTCGCGAGCGGACGCTTCGCGATGCTCGACGATGGCATGGGATTCAGTCTGGTGCCGTGGAAGCCGGTGATTGAGCAGCGGCTGGGGCAGACCATCAGCGCCGTGGTGCGGCGGCAATAGCGTTTCATGGGAGTTTACAAGGCAGCGGGGGCCGTCGATTGGCTGAGACGGTAGGGCAGTGAATCTCTCAAGCGATATCCCAAGGCGAAACTGGCAGGAATCCGGAAACCAGCTCATCCACCACCACACGCACTTTGCTCGACAGGTGCCGCGTTTGCGGCCACAGAGCATGAATCGGGAAGCCCTGAGTTTCGATCTGCGGTAATACGGCTTCTAGCCTGCCGGATTTCAAATGCTCTGCGACCAGCCAGTTGGACAGCAGCGCCAGACCATGGCCCGCCAGTGCGGCATCCAAAATGGCTTCGCTATGGTTGAACCACAGGCGTCCACGGACGGGGTGCGACAGCGGATGACCGTCGGCACCCACAAACAGCCAGGGTCTGGCTTTGCTGCCGCGCTCGAAGGTGATGCACGCATGATTGGCCAGTTCTTCCAGGTTCGTAGGGCGGCCATGTGCGTCCAAATAGGCCGGGCTAGCACAGACCACCGCGTTCTGTACTCCAAGATGCCGGGCTACCACGGTGGCTCTGTCATCCAACGGTCCGATACGAATCACGAGGTCGATCCCTTCCTCGACCATATCGACCCGCCGGTCGGTCAGGCTTACCTCAAGTTCCACCGCCGGATAGCGAGAGGCCACATCAAGCAGAACGGGCAGCACCCAGCGCCTGCCGAAGACCACAGGAAGATCGACCCGCAAGCGGCCGGTCGGCATCTGCTGGTGGGTGGTCACCGCCGACTGCGCGCCCTCCAGTTCTGCGAGGGCACGAACACAACCCTGATAGAAAGTCTGCCCCTCATTCGTCAGGCTTAAGCTGCGCGTCGTCCTGTTGAACAGCCGCACGCCCAAGTGGTCCTCCAGGCGCGCGACGCTCTTGGCGACACCGGATTTGGAAATGCCCAATCGCTCTCCCGCGAGGGTGAAACTGCCGGCGTCGGCTACCTGCACGAAGACACTAATGCCCTTGAGGTGCTCGGTCATGATCAATTTAGGGTCTCAATTGGAGAATATTAGTCAACTTTAATTGGAGTATAGACCTATTTATCTTTCAATAAATCGTCAATAAGATGGCAAGGATCATGAAGGCGCTGTCCGCGTCCTCTTAACATGGAGCACACGCCTTGCCGACGACGGTCCCCCATCCCATCTCTGAACGATCCAGCCCTCCCGTAATCCGGGGACGGGTGTTCCTGCTGGCGCTAGGCGCGGGTGTTGGGGTCGCCAACGTCTACTACATCCAGCCGGGTCTCCATCTAGTCCAACAGACGTTCGGCGCAGATGCCGATGCGGTAGGCTGGGTGCCCACGCTGACTCAGGTCGGCTATGCCCTGGGTATGCTATTACTGGCTCCGCTCGGCGACTTGATGGACCGCAAGCGCCTGATCCTGGGCAAGGCATTGCTACTGGCCCTGGCGCTGATCGCATCAGCCCTCGCGCCAACCCTGGCTTTCCTCGCCACGGCAGGAATCATCGTCGGACTGCTGAGCAGCATCGGGCAGGATTTCATCCCCATCGCGGCACAGCTCGCATCCGAGGAACACCGCGGTCGCGTGGTGGGAACGGTAACGACCGGCCTGCTCAGCGGCATCTTGCTGTCCAGGACATTGGGTGGACTGGTGGCGCAAGGCCTGGGCTGGCGGGCCATCTACTGGATCGCCGTCAGCCTGCTGCTGATCGTCGCGGTGGCGGTATGGCGTTTTCTGCCACATCTGCCGGCTGCTACGCAGGGGAACTACGGTCGGCTGCTGCGAAGTCTGGCGGCGCTTTGGCAGCAACACCGGGCCTTGCGCCGATCCGTCTCCACGCAAGCGCTGCTGGCGGCTTCGCTGGGCGCGTTCTGGTCCACGCTGGCACTAATGCTGGCGGGGCCACCTTTTCAGCTTGGTGCCGGCGTGGCGGGTGCATTCGGCCTAGCGGGTGCCGCTGGTGCGCTGGCCGCACCTCTGTTCGGCCATTTGGCCGACCGCACCGGCCCGCTTCCTGCAATCCGGCTGGGAGCCCTGCTAGTGATGCTGTCGTTTGGCGGCATGTGGTTGCTCTCCGGCTCGCTGCCAGTGCTAATCGCCGGTACCGTGTTGTTCGACCTGGGGGTCATGGCCGCTTTGGTGTCGCACCAGACCATCGTCAATGGTCTGGACCCTTCCGCGCGCAGTCGCCTGAACGCGCTGTTGATGACCGGCGCCATGTTCGGCATGGCGGCAGGTGCCTGGGCGGGTAGCTGGGCTTGGGCGCACTACGGCTGGCCAGGCATCTGCGCGGTTGGTATGGCGGTGGGTACCGGCGCCCTGGCGCGTTCGTTTTCTCGTTAATCATTCGGAGACCTTTATGACCCCATCGTTTGCACAGGAAAAACTGTTGCGTGCCCCCTATCTGCAACCCCGATCGGGCACCGACGAACCGCTGATCGTGCTGTGTTCCTTCCTGTCACGGGCCGACAACACCCCGTTGCAGGAACGTCGGCGCGGCGATGGCCATATGCTTGACGCGCAGGGCCAAGTGATCGCCGACCCGGCAGTTGATCCCGCCGCCAACGCCTTCGAGGGCAACCCCAACCTGAACTTCGAGAAATGGGGGGAATATTGGCGCAAGGTGCACGGCGTGCGCTTCACCTACGTCGAGGAGCCGGACGACCGCAGCCTAGAGCGTTTGCAACGCTATGATCAACTACATCGGGTCGCGGCGGGTCCGACGGAGAGCAGTACACCGCCTTACGCCGCTCCGATCGATGACAACGGTCGCCTGTTCCCGACCGTCATTGGGCATATAGCGCCATACCGGCGTCCTCGCTGGGACGGAATCGCCTATCTCAACTTCGCCGGCCCCGAAGACATCGCCGCCGCGCTAGCCAACAAGCGCGTGCGCTCGAAGATATTGCCGGAGGATCAAGCGATCTTCCGCGATATCGCCCCGGTACTGTCGCGCCAGTACATCCTGCTGCCCAGCGCTAGCGGCAACGATGCCATCACTTTGGTGAAGACGCATGTCCGGCGTCCTGACAGCAGCCGCGCCGAATTCCAGCGCTGGTGGTTGCAAGAGCATGCCGACACAGTGCTCGCGCAGCCGGACACACCACGTCTGGTCAAGCGTTACGTGCAGCTCCACAACATCGGTCCGACCGAGACTGGCCAACCGTTCTTCCATCCAGAAACCAGCGGGATCGACGGCGTGACGCTGATGGCGTTTGCCAGCATGAACGATCTGGAGGACTTCCTGCTAACAGATAGCCAGCGTGTGATCGCCGACAGCGAAGCGACCATGACTGCGGCAGGCTCAACCGAATACTGGACGGCGCTGGGGTTTGTGCTGGTCAACCGCATTGCGCCGGAGCAGGTATCTCGACGTACGCAGGTCGGGGCTTAACCATCACAGTGACGTACTCGTGGCGTGCGGGAAGCAATACCGACGACTTAAATTGGACCGTTTTGTGATGACCTTCGAACTAGATCCTGAGCAAGCTGATACGGCGTCATCCCTGTACGTTGCGGAATTCAACATTGGCATCGGTGCCGGCGCCTGATTGGGGAAGCGGCGCTCGTAGTCAACAGCGTCGTATCCATCTTGAAGGCAACGTTGCTACCGGAGTCATCGCGTTACTTGGGCTCACGATTCCGTGGCCATTGCGAAAACGGAGGGAATCGGCCGCGTGAAGATTCGACGCGCCGTACAGACACAGTATGGAGATCCGCCATTTGCGCTATTTCATTGCCGTAGCCGAAGAGTTGCACTTCGCGCGCGCAGCCGAGCGCCTGCATATCGAGCAGTCGCCGCTGTCCCGAGCGATCAAGGACCTGGAGTATGACTTGGGCGTGCAGTTGTTCGAGCGAACCACGCGCAGCACTCGCCTGACTTGGGCCGGACAAGTATTCCTGGACGAAGCTCACCGCGTGCTGTCCACGTTGGAACAGGCCGTGGCCAGCACTAAAGCCGCCGCCACCGGCTATCGCGGCACGCTGCGCATTGCGCTATCCGACGGTATCGCCCAGCCATGGCTTGCCGCGTTGCTAGCGCAATGTCGAGAAGAGGAACCCGATGTCGAAATCCGCCTTTTCGAGGTTCCCTTGGCGGAGCAGGCGAAAGGCCTGCGCGGCGGCATGTATGACGCTGGATTCGCCCATGCGGGCGAGGTCGGCGAAGGCATCGTCACTCAGACCGTGTGGAACGACCCACTGGTGATCGCCGTTCCGGCGCGTCATCCGCTGCTGGCGCACAAACGTATTCCATTGGCGGAATTGATCCGCTACCCGCTGGTGCTGTGCCACCCGGAGATTTGCGAAGGCTGCTACCGACAAATCGAGCGCATCTTGCGCACCGTCGATGCGGAACCTGTCGTGGCCGAACATGCGGCGACCTTCGACCTGATGATGACGCTGGTGGCCGCTGGCTACGGACTCAGCTTTGCCAACGAATCCCACATGATGATCTGCCGCCACCCGGAAGTCGTGGCTCGCCCGCTGGCGGGGCGTCCCATCATGCTGACCACCTACTTGCTACGACCCAACGCGGAACCATCCGAACCATTGAGCCGTTTCGTCGCCCGAGTGGTTGCCGCAGAGAACTCGAATTCACGTGCGGGGACATGAGATAGATGCTTGCACGCCCACATCAAAAGGAAACGACATGAAGAAAACCTGCTTGCTGCTATTGGTCTTGGCTCTGACCGCCTGCGAAAAGCCCGCACCGACGGACACCGTCGAATCACTGGTCGCCAATCCCGAACGGCTCAAGGAAGTGGAACGCCTGTGCAGGGAAGACCACGCGAAGATGGGCGATGCCCTCTGCAACGCGGCGAGCGAAGCACGCCGCCGACGCTTCATGGGCGACGGCAAAAGCAAATACACACCGCAGCCCGCGCCAAAGAACTGATCGCCTCGACATCGGAACACCACACAACGACCGGATGGCTTTGGTCGTATATGCGGCGGAATGCGCCTGCTGACCGGCATCCGTCGATAATTTTTCGGCAAATCGCGATACACGCCAAAATGCGCAGTCGTTTGCAGCGATGCGCTCTCCTTTTCCCCAGCTAGAACTCTTGTTTTCTTCGTCTCCGGTATCCCGATAACGGTCTTTGACCGACCCTGAATCGCCCCTCACTCTCGCACCTGCGGCACATCGTTGTCCGCACTTTGTGCAGGAGCGAAATTCAGGAGGTCGAGATGCAGGGAACCAGTGTGCTATTCGGTCAGATCCTGGCGGTGTTCGGGATCGTGATCACGGGAACATGGGGTGCCACCCAATGGACCGCAGCACAACTGGGCTACCAGCTACGCCTGGGTACGCCGTGGTTTGACTTGCTGGGAACGCCGATCTATCACCCGTGGCGGCTGTTCGAGTGGTGGTACTTCTACGATGCCTATGCGCCCGACATTTTCCTGCGTGGTGGTGCTATCGCGGCATGCAGCGGTTTCGCCGGTGCCTTTGTCGCTATTGCGATGTCTGTGTGGCGTGCGCGGCAATCCAAGCTGGTCACGACCTACGGCTCGGCGCGCTGGGCACTACCCGCTGAAATCCGCAGTTCCGGGCTGACCGGCCCTGCCGGCGTTTTCCTGGGCCGCAAAGATGGCGATTACCTTCGCCACGAAGGTCCCGAGCATGTGATGGCCTTCGCGCCAACTCGCTCCGGTAAGGGTGTCGGCATGGTGGTGCCAACGCTACTTTCGTGGCCCGGCTCCGCCGTCATCCACGACATCAAGGGCGAGAACTGGACCTTGACCGCCGGTTGGCGCGCGCGCTTCTCACACTGCCTGCTATTCAACCCGACCGATGCACGCTCGGCTGCATACAACCCATTACTTGAAGTGCGGCGCGGCATGCACGAGGTGCGCGACGTGCAAAACATCGCCGACATCCTGGTCGATCCCGAAGGCGCGCTAGAGCGGCGCAATCATTGGGAGAAAACTTCGCACGCACTGCTGGTCGGCGCGATCCTGCATGTGCTCTACGCCAGCGAAGACAAAACGCTGCGCGGCGTCGCCAATTTTCTGTCCGATCCGGCCTGCCCGTTCGAGGTGACGCTGCACCGGATGATGACGACACGACACCTGGGCGAAACAACGCACCCGGTTGTCGCATCGGCGGCGCGCGAGGTGCTGAACAAGAGCGACAACGAGCGATCCGGTGTGCTGTCCACCGCAATGAGTTTCTTGGGCCTGTACCGCGATCCCACCGTGGCCGAAGTCACCTCACGCTGCGACTGGCGTATCGCCGACTTGATTGATGCCGATCACCCGGTGTCGCTGTACCTGGTGGTACCGCCCTCGGACATCAGCCGTACCAAGCCGTTGATCCGCCTGATTCTCAACCAGATCGGCCGACGCCTGACCGAGTCACTCGATGGTTCGGACGGCATTGCCCGTCGCCACAAGCTACTGCTGATGCTCGACGAGTTCCCGGCACTGGGTCGGCTCGACTTCTTCGAGAGCGCGCTGGCCTTCATGGCGGGTTACGGACTGCGCGCCTTTTTGATCGCACAGTCGCTGAACCAGATCGACAAGGCCTACGGCCAAAACCATTCGATCCTCGACAACTGTCATGTGCGCATCGCGTTTGCAACGAACGACGAGCGCACCGCCAAGCGCATTTCCGAAGCATTGGGCACCGCGACCGAACTGCGCGCGCAACGCAACTACGCGGGTCACCGGCTGGCGCCGTGGCTCGGTCACTTGATGGTGTCGCGCCAAGAGACCGCACGACCGCTGCTGACACCCGGCGAAGTGATGCAGTTGCCGCCCGATGACGAGGTGGTGATGGTGTCCGGTCATCCACCGATCAAGGCGCAAAAAATTCGCTACTACCTGGATGCGAATTTCAAGACACGCATGCAGGCGCCGCCGCCATTGCAACTCGGGCACTACGCCGATGCACCGCCATTGCGGCCGGACGATTGGACCGGACTGGCGATACCCGCCGCGCCGATTCTCGGCTTGGTCCTCCCCGCACACGGGGAGTCTATCGACGACGGTGGCCACCAGCAGCAGCCAGAACTGGCCGAAGTCGTGTTCACGCCAGAGCCCGAACACGCGGTGGATGACCTGGGGCTGTTCGATGACGACGACCTGCCGCTGCCCTTGCCCGCCCAGCTCGATCCGCGCCTGCAACGCACGGCGCGGCTGGCCGCTCTCGACCCTGATGACGGGATATCCCTATGAAACGCACACGCCTGAACCTTTTCATCGAGCACGAGCATGCCAAGCGGCTTGAAGAGCTGGCGGCCATGAAGGGCTTGTCCAAGTCCTCCATCATCGCCGCCGCGCTGGCTTCGTTCCTGTCACCCGACTCCGGCGACCAGCGCGAAGCCGCCATCGCCAAGCGGTTGGATCGGCTATCCCGCCAACTCGACAAGCTGGAGCGGGATCAGAACATCCTGATCGAGACGCTGGCGCTCTACGTGCGCTACTTCCTGACCGTCAGCACCCCGGTGCCGGAAGCGCATCAGGAAGCGGCACGCGCTCAGGGCCGCGCACGCTTCGAGCAGTTTATCGAACAGCTCGGTCGGCATCTGTTGCGCGGGCGCAGCCTGGTCAAGGACGTGGTCGAAGAAATCCAGCCCGACCCCAACCAATTCTTCGGCCAGCAGGATATCGTTCGCGCCGCAGCGCCTGCCGACGAAGCTGGAGGCGCACCGTCATGAGCAACCCGCCGCGCGATCAGGGCTTGTCAGCCTCGCTGGCACTGGAACGTCGCGTGCGCATGCTGCGCACGGCGATGGGACCGGACATCGCCAAGGCCTTGAACGACCCCGACGTGGTGGAAGTCATGCTCAACCCCAACGGTTCGCTGTGGATCGATCGACTGAGCAGTGGGCGCGAGCCGCTGGGCGTCAGTCTCACGCCCGCCGATGGCGAACGCATCATCCGGCTGGTCGCCGCCCATGTGCGCGCCGAAGTGCATGCGGGCAAGCCGCTGCTATCCGCCGAACTGCCCGAAACGGGTGAACGTTTCGAAGGCGCGTTACCACCCGTGACGCCGGGACCGGTCTTCGCGCTGCGCAAGCGCGCGGTCGGTCTGATCCGGCTCGACGCTTACGTGGCCGATGGCATCCTGACCGAGGCTCAGGCGAGCTTCTTGCGCGACGCGGTACGCGAACGCCAGAACATCCTGATCGCGGGTGGTACCAGCACTGGCAAGACCACGCTGGTCAATGCCCTGCTCGACGAGATCGCCGCCACCGGCGACCGCGTGATCGTGCTCGAAGACACAGTGGAGCTGCAATGCACGGCACGCGACCACGTACCGCTGCGCACCCGTGCCGGCGTCGTGACCATGACCGAGCTGGTGCGCTCGACCCTGCGGCTGCGACCAGATCGCATCGTCGTGGGTGAAGTGCGCGGTGCCGAAGCGCTGGACTTGCTCAAGGCCTGGGGCACCGGCCATCCGGGCGGCATCGCCACCGTCCATGCCGGTTCCGCTGTGGGCGCGTTGCTGCGACTGGAACAACTGATCCTCGAAGTCGCCGTGACCCCACCGCGCGCCCTGATCGCTGAGGCGGTCAACGTCATCGTCTACATCGCCGGTCGCGGCCATGCGCGCCGTGTGCAGGAAATCGCCCGCGTCACTGGCTTCGACAGCCACGGCTACCGGCTTAGCACGGAGCTGATGCCTTCCTTCCCCTCACTTTCATCAACTCCAGGAGAACCGTCATGACGACTTCACGCATTTCCGTAAAACCTGCTTTGCAGTTCGTGGCCCTTACTGCGCTGCTGCTGGCCATTGCCATTCCCGCGCATGCGGCGGGGTCGAACATGCCGTGGGAGGCACCGCTGCAATCCGTGCTGGACTCGATCCAGGGGCCGGTGGCCCGCATCATCGCGGTGATCATCATCATTACCACCGGACTGACGTTAGCCTTCGGCGACACCAGCGGCGGCTTCCGCAAGCTGGTGCAGATCGTGTTCGGCCTGTCGATCGCGTTTGCCGCGTCCTCGTTCTTCCTGACCTTCTTCAGCTTTGCCGGTGGAGCGGTGATCGCATGAACGCGCTCCCTGCTGACGCACCGGGCTTTGAAGTGCCGCTGCACCGTTCGTTGACCGAACCTATTTTACTGGGTGGGGCGCCGCGCACGGTGGCGATTGCCAACGGCACGCTGGCCGCCGCGGTCGGTATCGGGTTGCAACTCTGGCTCCCCGGTCTTGCGCTGTGGATCGTCGGGCACTCGTTGGCCGTGTGGGGCGCGCGCCTGGATGCGCAGTTCATGGCGGTTTTCGCTCGACACATCAAGCACCGCACGCTGTTGGACGTTTGAGGCAAAGACCATGATGCACCTCGCCGAATACTGCAAACGCCCCGCCCTGCTGGCAGACTGGTTGCCCTGGGCTGGGCTGGTCGCGCCGGGTGTCGTACTCAACAAGGACGGCTCGTTCCAGCGCACGGCGCGGTTTCGCGGGCCGGACCTGGACAGCGCGACGCAGGGCGAACTGATCGCAACATCCGCGCGCTTGAATAACGCGCTGCGTCGGCTCGGTTCCGGCTGGGCGCTGTTCGTGGAGGCCGAACGGCGCGAGGCGGCGGACTACCCAGAATCGGTATTTCCCGAGCCGCTGTCCTGGCTGGTCGATGAAGAGCGCCGCGCCGTTTTTGAGGAAGCCGATAGCCACTTCGAGAGCGCGTACCACTTGACGCTGCTGTACCTGTCGCCCGAGGAATCGATGGCGCGCGCCGCCAAGCTGCTCTATGAGAACACAAAGGTCGAAGGCGTGGATTGGCGCGAGCGGCTGGAGGGCTTCGTGTCGGAGACCGAACGTTTCTTCGGTTTGCTCGAAGGGGTCATGCCGGAGATCGCCTGGCTCGACGATGGTCAGACCTTGACCTACCTGCATGCCTGCGTGTCCACGCGCCGGCATTCGGTGGCCGTGCCCGAAGTACCGATGCACCTGGATGCGCTGCTGGCCGACGAACCGCTGACGGGCGGCCTTGCACCGATGCTCGGAAGCCAGCACCTGCGCGTGGCGTCGGTGCGCGGTTTCCCGACCTCGACCTGGCCTGGCCTGCTCGACGACCTCAATCGCCTGGGTTTTGCCTACCGCTGGAGCACCCGCTTCTTGTGCCTGGACAAGGCCGAGGCGGAGAAGGAACTGACGCGGCTGCGCCGCCAGTGGTTCGCCAAGCGCAAGAACATCGTCGCGTTGCTGCGCGAAACCATCTTTCAGCATGAAAGCCCGCTGATGGATTCGGACGCCTCCAACAAGGCAGCGGATGCCGATGCAGCATTGCAGGAGCTGGGCAGCGACCAGGTGTCCTTCGGCTACGTCACGGCCACCGTGACAGTGCTCGATACCGATGCGACGGCCGCTGACGAGAAGCTGCGCGCAGTGGAGCGAACCATTCAGGGCCGGGGCTTCATCACCATTCCGGAGACCTTGAACGCGGTCGATGCCTGGTTGTCGTCGATTCCGGGGCACGCCTATGCCAACGTGCGCCAGCCCATTGTCTCGACACTGAACCTCGCGCACATGATGCCGGTGTCTGCAGTGTGGGCTGGGCAAGAGCGCAATGCGCATCTCGATGGCCCACCGCTGATCGTGACCCGCACCGATGGCGCGACGCCGTTCCGGCTGGTCACGCACATCGGCGACGTGGGCAACACGCTGGTAGTCGGTCCCATCGGCATGGGCAAGTCGGTGCTGCTCGCGACGCTGGCATTGCAGTTCCGCCGCTATGCCGGATCGCGTATCTTCGCCTTCGACATGGGGCGCTCCATTCGCGCCACGGTACTCGGGTTGGGCGGCGAACACTACGACCTGGGCGCAGAGGGTGCCATCGCCTTCCAGCCGCTGGCACGCATCGATCAGGACGGCTATCGCGCCTGGGCGGCCGAGTGGGTTGAAGGCCGCTTGATTCACGAAGGCGTGGCCGTCGGGCCGGTCGAGAAGGAGTCCGTGTGGTCGGCGCTGAACAGCTTGGCCAGCGCGCCGCTCGATCAGCGCACCCTGACTGGCTTGTCGGTGCTGCTGCAATCGAATTCGCTGCGGCAAGCCCTGCAACCCTATGTGCTGGGCGGCGCACACGGCAAGCTGCTTGATGCCGACCATGACCGACTCGGTTTCGCCGACGTGCAAGCGTTCGAGATGGAAGAGCTGATGCACAGCAAGGCGGCGGCGCTGGCGGTACTGCGCTACCTGTTCGCGCGCTTCGAAGAACGCCTCGACGGTGCCCCGACGCTGTTGATCCTCGATGAGGCCTGGCTGTTCCTCGACGACCCTGTGTTCTCCGCGCGCATCCGCCAATGGTTGAAGACGCTGCGCAAGAAGAATGTCTCTGTCATCTTCGCCACACAGTCGCTGGCGGACATCAAAGATTCCAGTATTGCGCCAGCCATCATCGAGAGCTGCGTGAACCGTATCTTCCTGCCCAACCCGCAGGCGACCGAACCGCAGATTCGCGTCATCTACGAAGGCTTCGGTCTCAATGCGCGGCAAATTGAGATCGTGGCGACCGCACAGCCCAAGCGCGAGTACTACTACCAGTCGCGGCTCGGCAATCGGGTCTTCGATCTGGGACTTGGTCCAGTGGCGCTGGCATTTGCCGGTGCAGCCAAGCCCGAAGACCAACGCGCTATCGACACCGTTTCCGCGTCGGTGCCGCCAGCGGACTTCGCAGCCGCCTGGCTGCGCCATCGCGGCCTCGACTGGGCCGCAGACCTGATCCCCTCTCATCCGTCATTCCCCTTCACACCCCAGGAGAAGCAACCATGAAAAAAATTGTGCTTGCCATCGCCGCTGCCGTACTCATGACCGTAATGCCCTCGGTACAGGCGACGGTGGTGGTCATCGATCCGGCCAACTTGATTCAGAACATCCTGACGGCTGCCCGTGCTCTGGAGCAGATCAATAACCAGATCAGGCAACTCCAGAACGAAGCGCAGATGCTGACGAACCAGGCGAAGAACCTGACCAGTCTCCCCTTCAGCGCGCTCAATCAACTGCAATCTGCGCTGTCCACGACGAACCAGCTGCTGCAGCAGGCGCAGGGGCTATCATTGAATCTGACGCAGATGGAGACCCAGTTCGCGCAGCTCTATCCCGCTGCCTACACCTCCTCGACCCCGGCAAACCAGATGGCGCTCGACGCCAGCCAGCGTTGGCAGAACTCACTGGAGGCACTGCGCACCGCAGCCGAGGTGCAGTCGCAGTCGGTGCAGAACTTCACTTCCGACGAGCAAACCTTGAGCGACCTCGTGAACAGTAGCCAGTCGGCGGTCGGTGCTTTGCAAGCCACGCAGGCGACGAACCAGTTACTCGCCTTGCAAGCCCGGCAGGCGATTCAGGCACAGCAGCTGCAGATCACGCAAGACCGCGCCGTCGCCCTCGAACAGGCGCGGCAGGTCGCGGTGCATGCGCGTGCCGCCGAGGTGCGCAATCGCTTCCATGGCACCGGCACACCGTATACGCCATACAGCGTCAACTTCTACGGCAACTGAGGAATCTCTTATGAAAACCCTCCTGACTACCATCGCCTGCACCATGCTGCTCGCCGCATGCCACAAGCCGGCACCCACCGAGTCCGTCGAATCGCTGCTAGCGAATCCTGAGCGCCTGAAGGAGGTCCGCGCGCAGTGCAAGGCCGACCACGACAAGATGGGTGACGCCCTGTGCAACAGGGCGAGTGAGGCCACGCGGCGGCGCTTCATGGGCAGCGGCACGCCGTACACGCCCGCGCCACCGGCCGCACCCGCTTTAGCACCGAAAGACTGAGCCATGAACAACCTGTCGGTCATCGACCACTTCCTCGATGTCTTCTCGCACTACATCGACTCGGGTTTCGGCTTGCTGCATGGCGAGGTGGCGTTCCTCACCGCGACGCTGGTAGTGATCGACATGACGCTGGCCGGGCTGTTCTGGGCCATGGGCGGCGAGGACGTGATCGGCAAGCTGATCAAAAAGACACTCTACGTCGGTGCCTTCGCCTTCATCATCGGCAACTTCAACAATCTGGCTGGCATCCTGTTCAATTCGTTTGCCGGGCTCGGGCTGGTGGCGTCCGGCTCCGCACTGACTCAGGCGCAGTTGCTGCAGCCGGGCCACCTGGCCAAGGTCGGCGTCGATGCGGCGCGGCCGATCATGGCGCAGATCAGCGGCATGACGGGCTTCCCCGAGGTGTTCGCGAACCTCGATGTCATCACTGTGCTGTTTCTCGCCTGGCTGGTGGTGATCATCAGCTTCTTCGTGCTCGCGGTGCAGCTCTTCGTCACGCTGATCGAATTCAAACTGACCACACTCGCAGGCTTCGTGCTGGTGCCCTTCGCGTTGTGGAACAAGACCGCATTCCTCGCCGAACGTGTGCTGGGCAACGTGGTGTCATCGGGCATCAAGGTGCTGGTGCTGGCGGTGATCGTCGGCATCGGTACGGGATTGTTTGCACAGTTCCAGACGCCGCCGGGTACCGAGCCCTCCATCGACTTGGCGCTGACCATCATGCTCGCTTCGCTGGCGATGCTGGGACTCGGTATCTTCGGGCCGGGAATTGCAACCGGGCTGGTGTCCGGTGCACCGCAGCTCGGAGCCGGTGCGGCGGCCGGCACGGCGCTGGGTGCTGCTGGTTTGGCGGTGGCTGGAGGTGCGGCTATCGCCACAGGAGGTGCAGCGGTTGCCGCTGGAGCACGCATGGTGCCGGGCGCTGCGCGCGCGGCCATCGGTAGCGCTGCATCGGCCGGGCGTGCGACCAGCTCAATGGCAAGCGGCGCGAAGACCGCCTACCAGGCTGGCGCCGCCGCATCGGGTGCCGGTGGAGTTCGTGCTGCTGGCGCAGGCCTCGCCAATGTGGCCAAGAGCGGTGCCAGTGCTGTCGGCCAGCGCGTCGCAGCCGGTGCGAAAGCGGTCAAGGATCGCGTGGCGAATTTCGTCGCGGACGCTGCTGCGCCTGCGGCGGCAGCCAGTTCTACCGAATCAGCCGATGCAGCCGAAGCCAAGCCCCCTGCGGCAGAGCCAGCTTGGGCCAAACAAATGCGTCGCAAACAGCAGGCCAGCCATGCGGTCTCGACGGCCGCCCACACCCTGCGCTCAGGCGATCACGGCGGCAGCGGTGCCAGTCCGAGCCTGCGCGACAACTCGAACCATTAAAGATTGAGATCAACGGAGATCAGCTCATGCGATTCAAACGACCCCAGGTGCGGTATTCGGACACACCGGAACCCGTCACCCCCTACCAGGCTGCCGCGCAGGTCTGGGACCAGCGTATCGGCAGTGCGCGCGTGCAGGCGAAGAACTGGCGGCTGATGGCTTTTGGATGTCTCTCGCTCGCACTGCTGATGGCAGGTGGGCTCGTGTGGCGATCGGCGCAATCCATCGTCACACCTTATGTGGTCGAGGTCGCCACCGGCGGTCAGGTGCGCGCGGTGGGCGAGGCCGCCACGCCGTACAAGCCGAACGATGCGCAGATCGCCTACCACCTGGCGCGCTTCCTCACCGACGTGCGCTCGCTGTCGATCGATCCCATCGTGGTGCGGCAGAACTGGCTCGAAGCCTACGAGTACACCACGGACAAGGGTGCGGCCACGCTGAACGACTACGCGCGCACCAACGATCCGTTCGCACGCATCGGCCAGACCTCGACGGCCGTGGAGATCACCAGCGTGGTCCGCGCCAGCGAATCCTCGTTCCAGGTACGCTGGATTGAGCGCAACTATGCCAACGGTTCGCCCTCGGGCACCGAGCGCTGGACGGCTGTGCTGTCCATCGTGCTGCAACCGCCGCGCACCGAAGAGCGACTGCGCAAGAACCCGCTGGGCATTTATGTCAACGGCCTGTCCTGGAGCCGTGAATTCGACGCAACCGAAGGAACCCAAAAACCATGAAAACCCAAATCCGCAATTACGCTTTGCCGTTGATCCTGAGCGTCACCTTGGTGACTGCCAGCGGTTGCGCCACACACGGCAAGCCGCCGCCGGACATCACGCTGGACGAACCCGTCGCGGCGCACGCGCTGCCGGAGTTGCCCAAGCCCATCGAGGTAGTCGAAGTCCCGAAGCTACTGCCGCTGCCCGAACAATTGAAGCCGCTGGTGAGCACGCCCGAGGACAAGCCAGTCGCCGAATTGCCCGACGAGAAGGCTCGCGTGGCGCGTGCCAACGCAGAAGCGCGCGTGCCGCCGAGCCGAGAGGGCTACATCAACGCGATCCAAGTCTGGCCCTACGCGGACGGCGCGCTGTATCAGGTCTACACCAGCCCCGGCCGCGTCACCGTGATTGCCTTGCAGGAAGGTGAAGAACTGGTGACGGTCTCGGCCGGCGACACGGTGCGCTGGATCGTCGGCGACACCGCGAGCGGCGCCGGCGCGAACCTGCGCGTGAACATCCTCGTGAAGCCCACGCGCGTCGGGCTGAAGACGAACCTGGTCATCACCACCAACCGTCGCACCTACCTGCTCGAACTGTCTTCCACACCGCATGCGTGGATGGCATCAGCGTCGTGGGACTATCCGAAGGACCGCATGCTCGCTCTACAGAAGCAGGCGCAGCAGGCCCAGGCTGCGGCGCCGGTGGACTCCGGCTTGTCGCTGGAGCAGATCAAGTTCCGTTACGCGATCTCCGGCGACAGCCCGCCGTGGAAGCCGCTGCGCGCATTCGATGACGGCGAGCGGGTCTATATCCAGTTCCCCGCTGGCATCGCGCAGGGCGAATTGCCGCCGCTGTTCGTGATCGGGCAGCAAGGCGATGGCCAACTCGTGAACTACCGCTTCCGCTCGCCGTACTATGTGGTGGATCGGCTGTTCGGTGCGGCCGAGTTGCGGCTGGGCGCTGACAAGGCAGCAGTTGTTCGCATCGAGCGTACCGATGGCGTGGGCAGCACGGCACGGAGGCATTGAGCATGAGCACGCCCACCACGCCGCAAATGCCACCAACCGGGACGATTAAGGCCGACCCGGACACCTTGGCTCTACGCGCTTCGCCGCGCCCCGTCACGCGGCTAAACCGGCGCATGCTGGCGGGGCTTGCAGGGGCGCTCGGTATCGTCATCCTGGGTGCCACGCTCTGGTCCTTGCAGCCACACAAGCGCGAGCGCAACCCGGCCACCGAGCTGTACAACGTGGATCGCGTCTCGCGAGCCGAGAGCCTGGATCAATTGCCGAAGGACTATTCCAAAGTGCCGGCAGTGGCAAAACCGGTTGTGCCCGCATTGGGCGAACCACTGCCGGGCGATCTTGGTCCGGCCATCGTGCATGCGCAGCGCAACGCCGGCGCATACCCCCCTCCCGCGCAGACTGGGCGCATTGCACAGCCAGGTGATGCCGAGGAGGCAGCACGCTCAGCGGTTTTCTTTCGGAGCGGTGCGGTGAAGGCAGCACCATCGCCCACTGCGAGTACGGCCATGCCCGAGCCAGTATCGGGCAACCAGCCGTTCAATCCGATGGCATCGGCGTCGGCACAGCCTGCCGACCCAACGGCGGTACAGAACCGACAGGATCAGAAACAAGCGTTCGTGGCCACTGCGGGTGATACTGCCACACGTAATTCCGCCAGCCTGCAACTGCCAGCCTCACCCTACCAGGTGATGGCGGGCACCATCATTCCGGCGGCGCTGGTCACGGGCATCAACTCCGACTTGCCGGGGCAGGTCATCGCCAACGTCACGGAAGCCATCTACGACACGGCCACGGGGCGCTTCCTGCTGATCCCGCAGGGATCGCGGCTGATCGGCCGCTACGACAGCCAGGTGTCGTTCGGCCAGCGGCGCGTGCTGCTGGTGTGGAGGCGCTTGATTCTGCCCGATACCTCGTCTATTTCGCTCGACCGGTTGCCCGGCATCGACCCGGCGGGTTATGCCGGGCTGGAAGATGGCGTCGATTGGCATTGGGATCGCATCCTTGCCGGTGCCGCGTTGTCCACGCTGCTCGGAGTCGGTGCGGAGCTGGCAGCACCCAACAACAGCGGCAGTACCGGTAGCGTCACCGTCGCCGTTCGCCAAAGCGCGCAGGACACAGTAAACCAGGTTGGTCAGGAGATCACCAAACGCAACGTAAGCATCCAGCCGACGCTCACCATCCGGCCCGGATTCCCGATGCGGGTAATGGTGCACAAGGATCTGATCCTACGTCCGTACCAGCCGCTGTTCTTCCAGAGGGGGGCGTCGCAATGAGTGAGTCCAGCAGAAAGCTGCGGCTGGGTCCGCTGCCGAAAACCGAGACGGTGAAGTTGACCATTACCTTGACCGTGGTGTTGAAGGCAGAGTTGGAGCGCTATGCCGCGCTGCATGCGCAGACCTACGGCGAACCGGTCGATGCCGCCACATTGATCCCGCACATGCTGGAATCATTCATGGCGCGGGATAGGGGATTCAGGAAGACCAGGGCGAAGTGATTCACCGCGATGCCGCATCAGCACAATCGTAATACGCCCATGTACGCCTGAGCGAGTTTTCGATAGATGCCGGAAAGATCACCATCACAGGACCGCATTTATACCGGCCGTTGCGATGCAACCAGCAATTGCCCTGATGATGGAGCAGATCATGTACAAAGCAGATCGAAGTCTGGTGGCTGCGAGGCCAAACGACAACTCTGATACAAACGAACCGCACGAC
Organism: Sulfuriferula sp. GW1; assembly: GCF_047300855.1. Classification (GTDB taxonomy): domain Bacteria; phylum Pseudomonadota; class Gammaproteobacteria; order Burkholderiales; family Sulfuriferulaceae; genus Sulfuriferula. The sequence continues at coordinate 1,615,800 of NZ_CP170197.1, read as the reverse complement.
ATGCAGCTACCACGACTGGTCGCGACGAATACCTTGCCGTTCAGACGCACAATCCGCCGTACCGAACTGCGACAGATCGTGCCGCTGGCCGATACCACGATCTACGACATGGAGCGCCGCGGAGAATTTCCGCGCCGGTTCAATCTGACCGCGCGCTGCGTGGTATGGGACTTGACGGAAGTAGAAGCCTGGCTCGACGCATGTCGGCAAGCTTCCGACAGTTCGCAGCTGAAGCGGGCTCCCTCGCCTGACGTGCGTCAGCGCAAGCGCCGCCCGGTCAAAGTACGGGCGTTGGTCACTGTAGACCACAGTACCGGTAGTGAATAACCATGCTGCTAGTGCTGATCGCTTGTTCATGGCGTTGCTGCCGGCTATTTCCATGTGTTTAATCTGACAGAGCCGACTTGTCCGGAAAGTACGGAAAGCGGAAGTACAAGCTCTGTTGTATGGCCGCCTCTTGTTCGGCCATTGCGGACCGTCGCCTTCGCGAGAATTCGATTGATTATGAGTGACAGCTTTGCGGCAAGCACTTCGCAAAGTGCTACAGTCACTGTGTGCCATAAACAGCCTGCAAAAGCGATGTCCATGAAGGTCTGTTACTCAATCCAAATCGGTCGTTGAACCTCGATCTACCCCGACGTCCGACGGACCACGGTTCGACCAACTCAGTGCTCAAGTGTAATTTGGTGTTCTTGATTTGGCAGTTTTCATGAAAATCAGCAAATTGGAAAGGCTGAATAAGCCGCATAGAATATGGCTTTGCATCAATACAGTTGGTAACAACACAAGCCGTTTCCTGGGAAAAGTTGAGCGCTAATTTACACATAATCCAACGGTCACTGTATGCCAATAGCAGTCGTTCATGCGGTTACCATTACGGGTACGTTGCACACCATTGCCGAATGCACCAGTACTCGATTGCGCCCTTCCTGCTTGGCCCAGTACATTGCCTGGTCTGCAGCAGACACCAATGCACTGAATTCCAAGCCGACATGGTTTGAGTCAGCGACGCCGATGCTGATGGTACTGCGGAGCACCTCACCGCCGAACTCCATGGTCAACGCGGCATAAGCCTGACGCAAGCGATCGGCCAATACCCTGGCTTCTTCTTCGGTGGTGGACGGGAGCAGAATACAGAACTCCTCGCCGCCATAGCGAGCAAAGTAGTCATCGCTACGGACGGAAGCCTGCGCCACAGCAGTGAGACGTTGCAACACTTTGTCGCCCACCTGATGGCCGCAACGGTCATTGATCGCCTTGAAATGGTCGACATCGATCACCATGATCGCCAGCGTATCCCCGGTACGGTTACAGCGTGCCGCCAGGCGGATAGCTTCTGCTTCCAGACCACGCCGGTTCAGTGCGCCGGTCAAACTATCGCGCAACGCAATTTTCTGCATGTCCGAAATGAGGCGGTAATTCAGCATCAGCATGAAACCGAAGGTCACACACATCAGTATCAGGCTACTGGCCAGAAATCTCGCAGGAACGAAGGGCAACAGCGAGGAAAGGCCAATCGAGGTGCCGGGTGGCGCCTGAAAAAGTATTGCCGCCCTGAACAGAGCAGCGGCCGCAAGCAACGCGAACGATACGCCAGTAAACCAGTATGCGGTACGCAACGGCGGGTCGATACGGATGAGCAGCGCACGGGCACAAAGCGCATTGATCACGGCAAACACAAGAGAATTGGCGATGGCGCGCGCATTGGCATCGGGATGGAGGAGCGTAAACCAGACACTCTGGGCAAAGGCCACGCCAAAAAACAGTAATGGAATGCGCCAGTCAATGCGCTGATCCTTGAAAGCCTGGATGCCGGAAAATTGCAAGCTGTTGCCTGCCAAAAGCAACACGACGACCAGCACGATCAGCCAGCCGCTGCTTGTGGGTGTCAAGTCCGCGAAGGCGATGAAGCTCGCGAGACTATAGCACAGGCTGGCCAGCGCCCACAGCCGCACCCCGCGAATGCTGCCGGCATGCAATCCGGCCAATGCCAGAAGCCCGGAAAGCAGCAGGGTCAGCACGGAGGTCATCAACATCAGCGTGTGAAGATCAAGACGCATTTCTTTATCCAGTGTTCCTATGGTTCTCAGTGCGCCACCATATGCGGCAATTCAGTTGTGCTCAACCAACGTTAACGGCTGGTTGAAATCAATCTGAGCCTTTTTACTTAATCGTACCGGATGTGCCCAAGCGATCAACGCGTTCCCGCAGTGGTTTTCCGGCCTTGAAATGGGGGACCCACTTTCCAGGTACCGATACCGATTCCCCTGTTTTTGGGTTGCGCCCAATGCGAGGAGCACGGTAGATCAAATCAAAAGTGCCGAAACCACGAATTTCAACACGGTTACCCTGCGTCAGGGACGTCTGTATAGCATCCAGTATCTCCGCGACGACCAACTCAAGGTCTTTCTGGGCCAGTTCGGGATAACGGTGGGTCAAGCGGGTGATGAGTTCGGATCGAGTCATGTCGAGTAATGGCTTGTTTGCCGGAATAGAGCACGATACGTGCCAGCAAAGAAGTTCCCGGTCAGGCCGGCAAAGGTTTGAATGCAGAGTGCCCCAGCCATTAGGTGGATGAACAAATAAGGTAGAACACAGTCACAGATGTCGGGATGATGACAGCCGACCCTTTTGTAGCGAGGCAACCTGCAAGACTGGAAACAGTCCATAGCGCATTGAATCGCGCGCCAAACTGACCCACCACTTGCATGGGTACCGGAACATCCTTCATCCCCAAATCCGTCAGTTGCTTTGCCAGTTTGCGACTGATCTTACCTCCGAAAAACGTTTCTCTTAGCCGATTGTTACAATCGGCACAAGAAGAATGCAATGAGTGAAGTAAAACGACGCTCGCAGTACACCCCCGAATTCAAACAGGAAGCTGTTCGGCTGATTGAGGTAGGGCGAAACATCGCATCGGTTGCCTTCCTTCTCTTTCAGCCTATCCCAACAGTGATTTCCGCTCGCGCAGAAATCGCTCAATCTGTTCCGCAGGCACCCCCGGGCTGAACAGGAATCCCTGGATCTCGTCGCATTTGAGCAAGCGCAGCAGTTTTGCCTGCTCCTCGGTTTCGACGCCCTCCGCGACTACCCGCATATTCAGGGAATGGGCCAGCGAGATGATCGTGGACACAATGCTCCGATCGTCGGAATTACTGGTCATGTCCATGATGAATGCCCGGTCGATCTTCAAGGCACTGACCGGCAGCTTGGCAATATAGCTGAGCGAGGAATAACCGGTACCGAAATCGTCGATCGCCACCTCCACGCCCATCTCCCGGATCACCCGGAGTTTCTGGATATTCGCCACAATATCCTGCATGACCAGGCTCTCGGTAATCTCGAGTTCCAGCCTGCTGGCGACATCCCCATTGCCCTTCACCACGCCTTCTATCATGCTGACGAAATTTTTCTGTTGTAACTGGATCGGGGAGACATTGACGGCGACTCTCGGAGATCGCAGCCCTTTCGCCTGCCACACCAGGGAATCCGATACCGCTTTTTCCAGGGCCCACTGTCCCGCTTCCAAAATCATCCCGGTTTCTTCAAGCAAGGGAATGAACATCAGCGGCGGCACCAGGCCAGTCTCGGGGTCGTTCCAGCGCAGCAAGGCTTCCAGCCCGCTGATCTGTCCGCTGTTGAGATCGATCTTGGGCTGGTAATGCAGTACCAGTTGTTCCTGCTCCAGCGCACGGCGCAGCTTGTTTTCCAGCGACAATTTCTCCGCAGCCAGCGCATTGAATGCGGGGGTATAAAATAGATACTTGTCACCGGAGAGCTTGGCTTTTTTCAGCGCTGATTCGGCATTGTGGAAAAGAGCTTCGATGTCCTCGCCATCGGCTGGATAAGTCGATATTCCTGCCCTGGCCGAAACTCGTAACTCCTGTCCGCCGATCACAAACGACCGATTCTGAATCACGGACAACACGCCATCCAGGATATGAACGATGTCTACATTTTCATCGTCGTAGCGGGTGGCAATACCGAAGTAATCGGCTGAAAAACGGGCAAGGATATCCGTTTCAACGAGTGTTCTCTGCAGCCGCTGCGTGATCTGCCGCAACACCTCGTCGCCGGCCTGCCGGCCCAGGGTTTCATTGATGCTACTGAATCGGTAGAGGTCGAGCATGATCACGGAAAATATCTTGCCATCGCGGTGTGCCGCATTGATTTTCTGGGTGACACGGTCCAGAAACAGCGTTCGGTTCGGCAAACCGGTGACGGCATCGTAATAGGCGAGATAATTGAGGCGCTCTTCTTTTTTGAGATTGTCCAGTGCAAATGAAATATCGCCAGCCATCTCGACCAGCAGCCGCATCTCCTCCGCATCGAAAACGCCCGCTTCCGGGGCATAGAGCACGAATACGCCAACCGCCTGATCTCCCAATAGCAGGGGAAACACCGCCACGGAACGATAGCCGCGCTGCAAGGCCTCGGCACGCAGCGATTGCATGGCTTCGTCCGTGGCAATGTCGTTGCAGATGACGGGTTGCCGCTGGGTCAGGGCACGTGCCGTCAGATGGCAATTTCCCGGCGCATCTTCCGTGGCGGTCAGGTTGATCCGGGCCAGATATCCATCGTCACGGCCTGCCCTGGCGACAGGGGTGACTTGCTGCGTGTCCGCGTCAAGTGTGCCGATCCACGCGAAGGTGAACTTGCCGTGCTCCACCGCGATGCGGCAGGCTTCGTCGAAGAGTTGCTGGCGCTCCCGGACACGCACGATGGTGGTGTTGATGCCGCTGAGCACGCTGTATATGCGGTTGAGGCGATTGATCTTTGATTCCTGCTCCTTACGCAGGGTGATATCGCGCCCGGTGGTAGACAGATACGCCAATGACCCATCCGGGTTCTTGTGTGCAATGATTACTTGCAGAACGGGGATTTCGCTTCCGTCGCGCCGCAGGAATGCCGTTTCCCCGCTCCAGGTGCCGTGACTTATGGCGTGCGGAATGCCTTCTTCCTGCACCAGCTTGCCTGCCCATTCGGGGTGACGATCCTTGATTCGTTGCGCGGAGAGATCCTCAATTTTTTCAAACCCCAACATCTGCAGACCCGCCTGATTGATATAGAAAAAGCGGCCATCCGGACTCGCCGTACCCACCATGTCGGGTGTAGCCTCGATGATCGCCACCAGCCGCGCCTGCTCTTCTTGGACACGTTTGCGCTCGGCGATTTCCGTGGTCAACGCCGCGGTTCGCTCTTCCACCAGTTGCTCCAGATGCCCATGCAGCCGGGTACGTTCCAACGCGATACCCACCTGGTGCCCGACTCCGTAAAGCGTTTCCAGTTCGTCTTCTTTGAACAGGCCCTGATCCGCTCCCACCAGGTTCATGACGCCCAGGCTCCGATTGCCGCTCCACAACGGCACGCTGGCATGGTAGCGCAGGCCGTTCGTGTCACCTTTGGCATACTTCAGGCGTTCACACTCCAGGATATTGGTGACATGATCCAGCTCGCCGTCAAGAAAGCGGCGCCGGCATTCGCACAAGCCCTCCATCGCGCCTTCGCTCAGCAATGCCGGGGGCAGATTGCGCACCGCCGCGACCCGGAAAGTATCGTTTTCCCACAGAGAGATCCAACCCGCCTGCACTCCCGGCAACTCCATTACCCGCTCCAACACCTGGTCGCACACTTCGCGTTCGCTCATCGCGCGATTCAGCCCCTCTGCGACGTGGTAGAGACAGCTCAGTGTGCTGTTCGAGTCGGCCAGCTCGTTCTGCTTCACCTTGAGTTCCTCGTTGAGGTGGATCGCCTCCTCGTAGACCGAAATCAGCAGATCCACGATCTGCTGCCGCTCGGCGGTGATGAAATGCCTTTGTCCGCCGAGATGGATTTCCATCCCTATTTGCATCTTCTGGCTCTTGCGCATTTCCTGATTCATCAGCAGGTAATCGACGCGGGCGAGCAGGTATTTCTCCTCATACGGCTTGCGGATAAAGTTGTCGGCGCCGCATTCCAGCCCCTTCATGATGTCCAGCACGTCGGACAGCGTGGTCACCAGAATGACCGGGATGTCCCTCAACGCTTCGTCGGACTTGATCGCCTTGCACAATTCATAGCCGCTCATCTCGGGCATCACGATGTCGCTGATCACCAGCGACGGCCTGCGCCGCCGCAACGATTCGATCGCCATCCTGCCGTTTGCGGCAGCCACCACCCGGTAGCCGTGTCCCTCGAGTAGGTACTGCAACTGTTCGGCCTGCGTCGGACTGTCCTCGGCGATGAGAATTTCAATGTCGTTGTTCTTGTTCTTTCTGGATTTCATGCGTCACGCTCCATTTTTGCTTCGGTGGTTCGCCAGATTCGTCAGCACCGCGGCAATCTTGTCCGGGGGAAGGACAAAGGTTGCCGCATCAAGCCTGATCGCTGCACCCGGCATGCCGTGCACGACCGAACTGTCCTTATCCTGGGCAAAGGTGACTGCGCCCTTTTCCTTCAATAGCCGCAGTTCCTCGGCACCGTCGCGTCCCATGCCGGTGAGCAGGCCGGCGACGGCGTCGCCCCCATAGTTATCGGCAATCGAACGAAAAAGATAAGACACCGACGGACGCAGCCCGTTTTCGGGCGCGTCCCGGGTCAGGGCGATCTTGCCGCTGCGTTCCACTTTCATCTGGTACTCGTCGGGTGCAATGTAGACGTGGCCGGGAAGAAGAAGCTCGCCGTGGGTGGCGACATGAACCGGCAGACTGGCCGACTGTGCCAGCCACTCGACGAATCCCTGGATAAAGCCAGCCGCCATATGCTGGACGATCAATACCGGCACCGGAAACGTCTTCGGCAATCCCGCCAGTATGGTATGGAGCACCGGCGGGCCGCCGGTTGAAGCGCCGATGGCGACGATCCGCACCTTCGCCGGTGTATACGCAAGCCCCATCTTCATCGATAGCGGGACCGGCGCATCGCGGCGCACTCGGGGCCAGCGCCGCACCACCTTGACTTCCGACATCAGTTTCACCGTCTGCACCAGCTCCTGCACAGTGGTTTCATGATCCGGATGACCGATGCCGTTTGGCCGCATGAGTACGGCCAAAGCACCTGCTTCCATGGCGCGAAACATCATTGCAGTTTCGTGCGGATCAGTGCTCCCGCTCACGATCACGATGGGGGTGGGATCGGTTTCCATGATGAGGCGTGTCGCTTCCAGGCCATCCATGTTCGGCATGTGGATGTCCATCGTGATCACGTCGGGCCGATAGCGGCGCACGGCATCGAGCGCTTCCTCGCCGTCATGTGCCGTGCCGACTACCCGGATGCCGGGGTCCGCGCCGAGAACGTGAATGAGAAATTCACGCACCGCGGGCGAATCTTCCACCACCAGGACGTTGATCAAAGGAGTTGCCTCATTGTGCTTTTTCCCGAAACGATGAATTGTGCAAGCTTCTGCATATGCTCATCCATGGCGCATTGGTTCATAACGGCTAATCCGGTTTCTGCCGCTCCGTTTGGCTGCGTACAGAGCCGCATCGGCGGCCGCGACCAACGTGTCCGCACCGTCTCCATGCAGCGGCCAGGACGCGACTCCGATACTGACGGTAATGCGCACAGGCGCGCCCATGCTGATGTCAAACGGCTGCATTTCCACGCTGGCGCGCATGCGCTCGGCGATATCGGCGGCGGCGTCGGAATCAGTCTCCGGCAGGATGACGGCGATTTCCTCACCGCCGTAGCGGCATACGCGGTCGATGACGCGCGCCTGCTGGTTCAACAGTTCGCTCAGTCCCTTGAGAATGGTGTCTCCCGCCTGATGTCCGTGCGTGTCGTTGACGTGCTTGAAGTGGTCAATGTCGAGCATCAGCAGCGCAACCGGCCGCTTGAAGCGCTGTGCGCGTGCGAGTTCGTCGGCGAGCAGCGTATAGAATGTGTTGTGGTTGTAGAGGCCGGTAAGGCCGTCGCGGGTCGCGAGTTCGTAGAGTGCTTTTTGATTTTGTTCCAGCTTATTCGCCATGGTATTGAACGCCGTGGCGAGTTCACCCAGTTCGTCACGCTGCGCCAGGATTACACGGTAGGAAAGCTCACCTGCGGACAGGCGCGCGGCGCCCTGACGCAGGGCGTCCACGCCCGTGAGGATGGAGCGCGCCAGTGCGACGCTGACCAGCAGACCGGTTGCCAGCGCTGCCGTGAAAGCGCCGAATGTGATCCAGATACTGCGTATCCTGGTGACACGAGCTGTTGCCCGATCCGCATCGATGAACCGGCGGGAAATATCGTGGATCTGGTCCAGCAGGCCTACGGACAGATAGACATGCGCATCGAAACGCTTCAATTCGCGCGCGGCTTGCGTGTCGCCGATGGGATTGCGCAAATGCAGCAGCGCCTCACCGATCTGCCGGGCCTGCTGCCATTCCCTGCGCGCGGATACGATCAGCTCGCGCTCCTGCGCCAGGGAGAATCGCTCCGGCGTGGCCTCCTTGAAGGCAAGCTCCACCCGGTGGTTCAGTTGAATGAACTGTATCGACTCACCTGGATCACCGTTGACGAGGTAATCGTGGATCGGCATGGTGGCCGTGAGGAGGTCCGCCTGAAGATGCATCACGGGGCTCATCTCCTCGGTGACCTCCCTGACGATATCCTCCAGTGGATCGACCAGACGTGGCAAAAGATAAAACAGACCTACGGCAGCCGCCAGCAGAAACGGCAACAGCACAGCCCCGAGTCCCAAGGTGAAGCGCGTGCGCAAAGAGATTTGCAATGAACGGAAACGGGCCATGGCAATCGCTTTCATCAAGTTCGCTTACTCACGAATAGTCGGTTCGTCACGTTTTTTTCCACAAAAATACTTAGATTATGGTTGCCGTTGCATCGAATGCCCGCGCTGACGCCCGCCGCTCAAATGAGCCTGCCAATGACTTCCAGCAGGTTGCTCTGGTCGAAGCTGCTTTTCACAATATAGGCGTTGGCACCAACGTCGATGCCGCGTTCGCGGTGTTCGCGCGAGCCCAGCGCCGTCACCAGCACCACCGGCAGCTCCGCGAGTTGCTTATCCGCGCGCACCTTGGCCGTCAGGTCGAAGCCGTCCATGCGCGGCATTTCTACATCCGAGACGATCAGGTCGAACGTGCCGGTCTTGAGTGCGGTGTAGGCGTCAACACCGTCCACCGCGGTGGTGACATGATAGCCTGCCGATTCGAGTATGTTCTTGAGCAACGCCCGCGAGGTGATCGAATCTTCCACCACCAGGATGGATTGCTTCTCCGTTTCCCCGTGTTTTTCGGCAGCGAGTGCAAGCGGCGCCATCGCCCGCTTCACGGCCGACTTCAGCAGGTCGGGAACATTGAGAACCGGCACGACTTCCCCCGTTCCCAGCACGCTCGCACCGGCGACGTTGCGCACGCGCGTGAGTTGCGGCCCAAGCGGCTTGACCAGCACTTCCTGTTCCCCGACGATCTCCTCCACACGGAATGCGATACGTTGCGTACCCAGTGCCAGCACGACTGTTTGCAGGGTGCCGGCCGATTCGTCCGCCGTGCCCTTGCGCGGCAGTTCCAGCACATCGCTGAGCCAGGCCAGCGCAAGCACCTGATCATCAAGCGCGATCGTTTCCCGGTTTTCCACGGTCTGGATGTTCTGGCTGGCTACGCGCGCCACGCGCTCGACACTGATGGCGGGAATGATGAACAGATGACCGCCGGCGCGAACGGTGACGCCCTGGAAGTTGGCCAGTGTCAGCGGCAGGACGATACGGAACTCGGTTCCTTTGCCGGGGCGGGACTCGAGGACGACAGAGCCGCCCAGCCGCTCGACCTTTTCCCGCACGATCGCAAGGCCGAGCCCGCGCCCGGAGACGTCCGTGATGAGGGGGCTGGTGGAAATGCCGGACTGGAAAATCAGCGCCAGCACTTCCGCTGGGCCGAGGCTTTCCGCCGCCTCGGGCGCAACCATGCCAAGCCTGCCGGCCGCGGCCTTCACACTGGCGGCGTCGATGCCCGCCCCGTCATCGGCAATGCGTATCTCGACCTTGCCGCTGTCCTGTTGCGAGATCGCCACGCTGAACGTTCCGTGCGGCTGCTTCTGCCTCTCCCGGCGCAGCGCCGGTTTTTCGATGCCGTGATCGATGCCGTTGCGCAACAGGTGGATGAGCGGATCCTTCATCTCCTCCAGAATGCGCCGATCGATTTCAATCTCGCCGCCCTGGAACACCAGCTCTATCTCCTTGCCCTGCTCGCGGGCCAGCTCGCGGGCGAAGCGGGGGAGAATCTCGAGCAGCGACGCGAACGGCAGCAACTGCATCTCCTTCACGTCGTAAAGCAGGCTGTCGGTCATACCGGTTAGTGTGCGCAAATCGTGCTCGGCGGATTTCTTCAATTTCGCCAGACGGTCTTCGAGCGTTTTGATGTAGCCATGTTCGACATCCAGATATTCGAGCAGCTTGCGGATTTGTTGCGGGCCCTTGGCGGCTTCGTTGTTCTTGCCACCCGGTTCGCATAAACTTTCGACCAGCCTGAGTGTGGGCTGAATCCGCACCCGTTCCTTTTTCCAGCCTGCGAGCAGGGCAGCGGTCTCGCGCAGCTCCCTGGCGCGTTGACCTGACGCCAGCCGGGGCGACAGCAGTTCTTCAACCTGCCGCATCACGCCGTCGAGCTTCGCCGTGGAAACCCGGATGGTTCCGGAGGTCAAACTGTGAGATCGCGGCGCGGGTGAAGGTACACCGCCCGTCTCGACAGCCTCATTTGGAGTGGCAGGCGTGGATGGCGGCGGAATCGCTTGCGGCTGTGTGTGTTCTGGCAATGGCCCTGTCAACGCATCGTCGAGTTGCCGAATCAGCCTGCCGATTACCGGATTGCGGGTTTCCTGCGCACCGGTTTGCGGAACCAGTAAACCGCCGAGGGCATCAATCGTCTGGTGCAGGAGATCCAGCAACGGCGGCGAGACGGCGAGCTGATTGCTCTTCAGCGCCGCGAACACGCTTTCCAGCGGCTGGCAGGCGGATTCGATCTGCGTCAGATTCACAGCACGGGCAGCACCCTTCAGGCTGTGCGCTTCGCGGAACACCTGCTCGACGATTTCCGCCCGCCGTGAGCCAACCGGCATTTTCTCCAGTTCGAGCAATCCCGACGACATCGCTTGAAGATGTTCGCCTGCCTCGATCCGGAACGTCGCGAGCAGTCTTTTCAGAAACTCATCGTTTTGTTTGGCCATGGTTCTGTTCCGTTTCCAGTATTCGGCTGTCCGCTCAGGCGACCTTGCGTCCGATTAATGTGGCCAGTTCCTGCCCCAGCTCATGCAGCCCCTGCGCGGCGACTTCCGCCTGCCGGGTGCCGGACACGTTCTGCACGCTGGCCTGCTTGATGTTTCCCATCGCCAGCGCCACTTGATCCATGCCCACCATCTGCTGCTGGCTCGATGCGGCAATCTGCGTGGCCGCCTGTGCCGCTTCATGGATGCTCTCGGCGAGCAGGCGGATGGATTCGCCGGTCTCCGTGGTCTGCTTCACCCCGGTCTCGACCGCCTTGTGACCCTGTTCGGTGGCCAGCACGGCGGCGCCGGTGGCTTTCTGGATATCGCCCAGAAGAGCGCGCACCTGGCTGGTCGCCTGCTTGGATTGTTCCGCCAGGCTCTTGACCTCCTGCGCCACGACGCCGAAACCCTTGCCATGCTCGCCGGCCTTGGCCGCTTCGATGGCGGCGTTCACCGCAAGCACGTTCGACTGCTCGGCCAGGTCGTTGACGGTGGCGATGATCTCGCCGATGGCCTGGCTCTGCTCGGACAGGCGCACGATGCTTTCAGCGATGGATTCCATCTGTTCCTGGATATGCTGCATGCCGGCAATCGCGTCTTCAACCGATTTGCGTCCGGTCTGCGAGATCTGGGCGGTCTTCTGCGCGCTGTCGGAGACGTACTTCGCTTTCTGGCTGGCAAGCTGCGCGGTCTGCTTTACTTCCTCTACCGTCGCCGTGGTCTCGCTCACCGCACTGGCCGTCTCGGCCGCACCCGAAGCAACCTGGGTAGTGGTGGCCAAAATCTCGGCTGCGGAGGACGACAGCAGGTTAATGCTTTCACGCAACTGGCGGGTAATGGTGCGAGTGAGCAGAAAACCAAACAGGGCCAACACTGCAAAGGCAAGAGGAATACCGTAAACAATGGTGGCAATCGTGGTTTCGGAATTGGCTTTCACCTCACCATCCCGCTGTTCTAATAATTTCTTCTCTTCGTTTCCCATCGCGGCGATGAGTTTTCGAATATCATCCATCACCTGCTTTCCCTTATCCGTCCGTACCACCTGTAACGCAGCCTCGAACCCCTTGCTTTTCCGCAAATCAATCGTTTCCTTAAGTTCGGAAAGTTTTGCCGCAATAAGGGGCGCAAGCGCATCGAGCCGATGCTGCTGGTTGGGGTTGTCCGCCGTCAGGTTCCGGAGATTTTGGAGCGCCTTATTCACAGCCGCCGTCCCGCTCTGGTACGGTTCCAGATAAGGCTCTTCTCCAACTATGATGTAGCCGCGTTGCCCGGTCTCGGCATCTTTCAGGGCAGAGAGCACCTTGTTGAGATTATCAAGCACCTGATAGGAGTGTGCTCTCAGCTGCGCGGCTTCGATGAAGCCGGCCGTGTTCCGGTATGAGACTGTGCCCAGAACTACCAGCATGGCCAGTGCCAGCGCGTATCCAGCACCAATCTTTGTTCCAATGGTCCATTTCATATAGCCATCCTCTCTGTTGGATTGAAGACCATCAAACTTTGTATTGTTCCGCCAACAGCTTCAGCCGCTGCCCCAATTCATGCAGCCCCTGCGCGGCGACTTCCGCCTGCTTGGTGCCGGACACGTTCTGCACGCTGGCCTGCTTGATGTTTTCCATCGCCAGCGCCACCTGATCCATGCCCACCATCTGCTGCTGGCTCGATGCGGCAATCTGCGTGGCCGCCTGTGCCGCTTCGTTGATGCTCTCGGCGAGCAGGCGGATGGATTCGCCGGTCTCCGTGGTCTGCTTCACCCCGGTCTCGACCGCCTTGTGACCCTGTTCGGTGGCCAGCACGGCGGCGCCGGTGGCTTTCTGGATATCGCCCAGAAGAGCGCGCACCTGGCTGGTCGCCTGCTTGGATTGTTCCGCCAGGCTCTTGACCTCCTGCGCCACCACGCCGAAACCCTTGCCATGCTCGCCGGCCTTGGCCGCTTCGATGGCGGCGTTCACCGCAAGCACATTCGACTGCTCGGCCAGGTCGTTGACGGTGGCGATGATCTCGCCGATGGCCTGGCTCTGCTCGGACAGGCGCACGATACTTTCAGCGATGGATTCCATCTGTTCCTGGATATGCTGCATGCCGGCAATCGCGTCTTCAACCGATTTGCGTCCGGTCTGCGAGACCTGGGCGGTCTTCTGCGCGCTGTCGGAGACGTACTTCGCTTTCTGGCTGGCAAGCTGCGCGGTCTGCTTTACTTCCTCTACCGTCGCCGTGGTCTCGCTCACCGCACTGGCCGTCTCGGCCGCACCCGAAGCAACCTGGGTAGTGGTGGCGAGAATCTCGCTTGAGGTCGAGGCCAGTACCCCAACCCCTTCGTTAATCTCGCGTGTGAGCCGCCGCAGGTTTTCGACCATCCCGTGGAAAGTGCGCCCAAGGGTACCGACTTCATCGGCACGATCGTTTTCCGGGACGTTGACGGTAAGATCGCCTGACGCTACTCGTTCGGCAACATCCGAGATCGCGCGCAGCGGCTGGACTATAATCCGGTTGAGAAGCAGTACCATAGCCAGTCCGAGCAGCATCGCCGCGATACCCATGAAGACGAACAGGCGCACCATCTGCTGCGTCCAGCGCTCGGATTCCGCCACGGCGGCGCGCGCCTTTTCCACCGCTGAGTCGCCCAGCTCCTGGGCAATGACGCGTATCTTGCGGTAGCGTTCCTCCTGGATGCCTAGCGCCAGCGCCTTGGCTTCGTCTGTCTTGTTTGCATAGATCAGCGGGATGAGCTGGTTGTCGCGCGTCTGCGTGAACGCCTCGCGTATTGTCTCGAGCTTGTCGAGCTGGGCAAGCAGCCCTGGATTGTTGCGGTTGCGTTCCAGCAGTTGCTGCGTGGCCGTGGCGATTTCCTTGCCGCGCTGCTCGATATTCTGATGCCAGCCATCCTGATCGGAGTGCTTTGTCGCCATCATCATGCTGAACAGCGCGGCCCGCATGCCGTTCTCGTCCGAGCGAATGTTCAGCAGATCCACGGCGTTGGCAAATTCCTTCTGGTAGAGACGCTTTTGTGACGCCTGGATCGCCGTGATACCGAGATAAGCAGCCACGATCACAATTGCGAGAAAAACGAGCATCAGCCCGAATCCGGCGAAGAGCTTGCCGCGCGTTTTCAAATTGAGGAACCATTTCATCACTGTTCTCCTTGTTTTTCTGTCGAGCCAGGAACCATTTGTCCGCTACCGATCCACCTGCTCCTGCACGATGATGTTCGCGTCGGACAGGAGTTTTTCCGCATCGAGAATGACTGTTCGATCAGGCGTCACGCCCCGCAAATACGCTGCCCGGATATCCGTGAGCGTGGGCAGGGATGACTGAATATCGGCGATGGGGATGCGGCGCACGCCGGTAATCGCATCCGCCAGGATGCCGAAGAGCATGTTTTCGGAGTGCAGCACGATGACCTTGTTGAGATCGGTCAGCCCTTGCTCCGGCAACTCGAAAAATTTCCTGATGTCGATGACCGAGAGTATCTCGCCGCGCAGGTTGATGATGCCGAGTACGAAGGCCGGCGTGCACGGTAGGGGTGTGAGGCTTTCCAGGGGATAGACCTCCCGGACATAACGCGATTCGACCGCGTAGTGTTCGTAGGCCAGCAGAAATTCCACGACCTCGATGCGCGCATTGGCGGCTTCTTCCGGCGCGGGTTCCCGGGCCAGCGCCTGCGCTCTTGCCTTCAGGATGCGTTGTGCCTCTGCGGGTGGCGGCGTCGATCCGCGCTCGATCGCGGCGCGCGTGGCCGCCATGCGCCGCTCTATATCGCGCCAGTCGACAGACACTTTTTTCTGTTCTCGCGACCCTGGCTTAGGTGTGCTCATGCCTTAATACCTCTCATACGCCGACCGCTGCAGCGCGCGGCAGGCTGGACAGCACGGATGTGATGATCTCGACCAGCCGACCGGCGCTCAGCCCGTCTGACTCGGGCAGGGGTTCGTCGCGCGGGTGCCGCTGCAGGAGCGCGAAGGCATTTCTGAAATGCCGCTCCGCCTCGCGGCGGCGGCCTTGCGCCAGACGCAGGTTACCCAACGCGAAATGCGCGAGTACGAAATCGGGATCGAGATAGAGCGCGCGCATCAGCGCCTGTACGGCGAGGTCGTAGTGGCCCTGCTCCTGCCGGATGGTGGCGAGGAGATACGGGTGCGCGGGATTCAGCTTGTCGGCGGCAATCGCCTGTTCGCACCATTCGGCCGCTTCGGTGAGCTTTCCCTGGTTGGCACAGGCCCGCGCTGCACAGGACGGCGCTGCGTTATCATTCACCACGACCAGAGGTGCTTCGCCTGGTTGCTCTGCCGGGCGATCCAAATTCAACGGCGCTTTGTGCAACGGGATAGAGAGGATTGCATCCCCAACCAGGCATTCCGGCAGCAAGGTCTCGGGCAATAAGCCAGGTACCGCAGCGGGGCAAGTAGTTGCGACAGCCGGCGATTCCGAGTTGGTAAGCTTGCGGTAGAGAACCGTTCCGGGAAAGCTGACGGCGGTGAATCCGGAAAACAGGCTGGTCGAGGTTTCCACGGGACTGACGATGAGCCACCCACCATCGACGAGCGAGCGGTGGAAGTTTTCGATGACCTGCTTCGCCCGCGCCGCGGTGAAATACATCAGTACATTGCGGCAGAAGATCACGTCCATCGCGTTGGTGTTGTTGGTGAGTGAAGGGTAAACGTCGTCGGCAAGGTTGAGGTAGGAAAATGTCACCCGCTTGCGGATGCGCGGCAGGATCTCGAAGCGCGCATTTTTTCCGTGTTTGAAATGACGCGCCCGGATCCAGGCCGGCGTGTCGCGGAACGACCATTCGCCGTACATTCCTGCTGCCGCCTTACCCAGGAATGCCGGGTTGATGTCAGTGGCCAGGATGGTGACATTCCATTTTTCAGGGTCGGGGATTAGTTGGTCGAGGAGCATGGCGATGGAATAGGCTTCCTCGCCCGTGCTGCAACCGGCGCTCCAGATGCGCAGCCGCCGTTCGGTGTGCTCGCGCGCATGCAGCAACGCCGGGAGGATGTGCTGTTCGAGCGCCTCGAAGCTCCGCTTCTCGCGGAAAAAATAAGTTTCGCCCACGGTCAAATGGCTGGCGAGGGTCTCGATCTGGCTGCGCGTCAGGGGTAAGGACAACAGCCAGTGCGCGCATGCTTGCGCATCCGGAATGCCGAACTGGCGGGCGGCTGCGACGATTCCCCGCTCCAGGTCACTCCAGCGGTTTTTCGGGAAGTACAGCCCGGTCTGTGCAGCGAGGAAATCGCTCAGACTGGACAAAAGTGAATCTGGAAAAGGAGAGCGTATGTTCTGCATCAAAGAGGGGTCATGGCCTGGTCCAGAGAATCTTCTTCTTCCAGGGAGAGAAACTGTTCCAGATTGTAGATCAGGATCAAGCCATCCTTGAGCTTCGCCACACCTTGAACATATTCAAGCTCGGGCAGGATACCCTCCGCCACGACCAGTTCCCGCGCGGTGCATTCGACGACACCGGTCACCGTATCCACCACCAGCGCTACCGGCCGCCGCACCGTGTGGGTGATGACGAGCTGGTCAGTGAGCGCAATGTCCCGTTGCGGCAGGCCAAAACGCTTGCGCACGTTGATGACCGGGATCACTTCTCCGTGCACATTGACCACACCAAGCACGATGTCCGGTGCCTTCGGCAACGGGCTAATCTCCACCGCACGCACCACTCTGTCCACCACTGGCAGATACAGGGCGCAGCGCTGATCGCCCAAAGTAAAAACCAGGAGTTGATCCGGTTTTCCCATAATCGCCGGCTCGGCGTTCATGGATAATGAAGCGGCCAACTCGTTGCTGAAAAATAAAGTGATGCGGGCAAAACAATCATGACATGTCTCCCATTTCTTTGGTAATACTAGCCTGAATTTTGCAAAATAAAAGGAGAATAACGTGGCAAATACTTGATCGTAATGTATTTATTGCACTTCTATAAGAATAAACCCCGTTGAATTTCAACTGCCGTCATCAAGTTTTATTTTTTGATGACGTTTGGATGAGATTTGCAACGATTTACAGCGGTTTGCTGGAATGCAATCGCGGTTGTGAAGTGGTTTTATAATTGGCAAGAAACAAGTTTGGCAAAAGCGGACCAACACCAGAAAGTCAGTGTCATCGACCGTCGGGGTCGGATATGGAGCCAAAACATCATTTCGTCTTCGAGAAAGCGGACGTCCAATTCCTCTTCTGAGTGACTGCATTTCGGTATACGGTATATGACCGCAATGGCCGACTTCCGGTCCGTCGCAGAATCGCTAGGATAGGCGGCTTACCGGCCATTGCGGACCGCCGCCTTCGCGAGAATTAGATTGATTATGAGTGACAACTTTGCGGCACGCAATTCGCAAATTGCTACAGTCACTGTGTTCCAGTTGCGGCCATCCGAAGTTATTCCCTGAAGCGGACGGTCAAGCGCCGCAAGGCAGCATATGCATATGGAACTTTTCGGTTGCTCTGCCAATGCTGGCCGTCTAAGCTAGCTATTCAACAATTCAACCGAAGGGAACGGATCATGCAATCCAACAGCAGCGTTGTACTCCAATTTATTGAGAAGGTTCTGAACAGAGGAGAAGTCGATGCTGCCGGGGAGTTCTTCTGGGAAGACATGGTCGAGCAAGTTCCGCTTCCTGGCCAAGGGCCGGGTATTGAAGGGTTGAAGTACGCATTGCGTGGTTTGAGGGAGGCGTTTCCCGACATGCATTGGACGGTCCAAGAACAGATAGCCGAGGGCGACAAGGTGGTGTCACGGTTCGAGTGGACAGGTACGCATCGTGGGACATTTTTAGGCGTGCCAGCCACGGATCAAACTGTGACGGTTTGGGGCATGGTTATCGACCGCTTGGATGGCGGAAAAATTAAGGACACGCGCATCATCATGGACACGCTTGGACTGATGATGCAGTTGGGAGTGGTTCCACCGCCAAAGGGATGACTCCGACGCCGCCCAACAAGGCGCTCCAGCAAGTCCGCAGCTGAGCTTCGGCGTGGCGCGTCAGCTTTTTTCAAGGCTCGAAAGTCCGCTGAGGGTCGGGGGTGACTGTTGGCAGACGTCTGCTTCAGAGCATGATAATTTTTCTAGTACACCACAAACTAAACAGCCCGACAGCGGACATTGGCGAACTCACACATTCGACCCCTATGCGCCGTTCAGACCGTACTTTCGTAAGTCAAGTCCGCAGCGGTTGCAGTCTTTCGTCAAAGCCGGCTTTATGGAAACATACCTGGCCAGGGATTTCCTAGTCCTACTCGGCAATGACGGACAGGGGATGCCACCTTGAAACAGTGCGAATCGTCAATGCGTTGAAGCCATGCGCTATCAGATGATCTCCTCCTTCAGGTGACTCCGTTCGCTACCGCACCGTTTATTTTCTGTGATCCGGGCAAAATTTAAAGAGAAGCCACGTAACGCGGCTGAGCTGCCAAATAGCGCCCCCCCATGAAAAAGAAGCCGATTTCAACATTAGCACAAGTCACCGAGCCAATAAAAGCGTTGTCCCAAGTGTTGAAAGAGAGCGAGATTGTCCTGGGCATGGTCAAAGAGTCTGGAGATGAACTGGCGTCGGTAAACTTAGTCCTCAATGAAGAGTTCTCGAATCGGGATCTTCAGCCTGATCGATCTATCCGAGAGATGGCACCACGGTGGAGGCCTTGATCAAAAGTGCCGACGCCGCAATGTACTTGGCAAAGCAAAGCAAGTCCGGTTATTCGTTTTCGAGTGACGCTCCATCGCAGCCAGCCTGAGCAGTCTGTGCTGGTCGGTGATTTGGCGAATGAAATGAGTCTTCCTGTCACCATGTGGTGCAGTCCGTGAGAGAAATAGCGATTTAACTAGAGATAGACAACATGCGACTATCACACTTTATTCTGCAGAACCTCGAACCCATCCTCGTGGAGTGGGAGAAATTCGCGGCCACCTTGTTTCCAGCATCCCAAAGAGCGGATCAAGCCATGTTGCGTGATCACGTCAAAAAAATGCTGGAAACGATTGCCGCCGATCTTGCTCGTCCAGAGTCCCCCCTCCATCAAGCCGAAAAGTCGAAAGGTCATCGCCCCGCTACCAAAACGGCAGCCACAACCCATGGCGTAGAGCGCCTGGAGTTGGGGTTCAGTTTGGTTTCAGCTATGGCGGAATATCGAGCGTTGCGCGCCAGTGTTACCCGACTATGGCAAGACGCGCATCTCGCTAAGCCGGTATCGAAATCCGCGAATGAGGACATCATTCGATTTAACGAAGCCATCGATCAGGCGGTCAGCGAATCTGTTGATAGTTATTCAGCGGAAAGAGACAAGCAAACTCGCGTGTTCGAGACGATTTTGTCGTCCTCCCCTGATCTCAGTTTTACCTTCGACCTGGAGGGCAGGTTTGCCTATGCCAACAAAGCGCTAATTCAATTGTTGGGGCTACCCATCGATAAAATCGTGGGGACAAATTTCTTCGATCTTCATTTCTCTGCAGCGGCTGAAATGCAGGGCCAAATTCAACAGGTCATCGCCAGCAAACAACAATTTCGCGGAGATATTCCCTATACAGCTCCGGGTAGAGAAGTGGAGTTTTATGATTTCATTTTTGCCCCTGTCCTTACCAAGAGGCGCAAAGTTGAAGCTGTTGCCGGGACTGCTCGCAACATTACCAAGCGCAAAATTTCGGAGAATAGAAACTGGCAAAAAGCCAACTACGATCTATTAACAGGCCTGCCCAATCGACGCTTGTTTGGCGATCGACTGAACCAGTCAGTCAAACATACCGGACGCACGGGTGCACCGATCGCCTTGCTGTTTATTGATCTCGATCACTTCAAAGAAGCCAATGATAGGTTTGGGCACGATTCGGGCGATATCTTATTGCGACTGGTAGCAGATCGCATCCGCTCGTGTGTTCGGGCAACCGATACCGTAGCGCGTCTGGGCGGTGACGAATTCACAGTCATACTGACAGACCTGATCGGCACAGAGCATGTCGAGATCGTCGCTGAAAAAATCTTAAAAGAACTCGCAACACCTTTTCAGATTAACGATAACATCCTTCACATCTCTGCCACTATCGGCATCACGCTCTGCCCCCAAGATGCCAATTCAGCCGAACAGCTTATTAAAAACGCGGACCAGGCGATGTATGTGGCGAAAACCGCGGGGCGCAACCGTTTCAACTTTTTCTTGCCCAATCAGGAGCAATCTGTGGAACCAAGCTCCCGGTTAATCACCGACCTGCGTGTGGCCTTACCGCAGCAACAACTCGAGGTGTATTACCAACCGATACTCGATATAGCCACGGGGCGCATTGTCAAGGCAGAAGCACTCTTGCGATGGAACCATCCCGAGTTAGGCCTGATGCTTCCGGGACAATTTATGGGGCCTGCTGAAGAGGCCGGGGTGATGGATGAGATCGGCAATTGGGTATTTACCGAAGCAGCTTTGCATTCGCGCCTATGGAGCGCTTTATTGGGAATGCCGTTTCAAATCAACATCAACTTGTCGGCCAAGCAGTTCATCGACCACAATTACACAAGTAACTGGGGAGCCTATATAAAAAGTCTTGGGCTGGCGCCGCATAGCCTTTCAGTCGATATAAAAGAAGAAGCTTTTTTGAATGAGTGGGGCAATGTCAGCGACAGAATCGTCGCACTACATGACGCCGGTATTGAGGTGGCAGTTGATGATTTTGGAGCGGGGTACTCATCCATCGCCCATCTAAAAAAATTCGCTGTCGATACCATCAAGATCGATCGGTCCCTCATACACGATATGGCCGGCGACGCGAGCAACGAATCGGTCTCGCAGGCCATCATCGCGATGGCGCATAAGCTCGGAATCAAGGTGATAGCAGAGGGCGTGGAGACGATAACCCAACGCGTTAGCCTTCAGTCAGCAGACTGCGACTATGCGCAAGGATATTTTTTTGCAGCACCCGTGCGAGCAGACGAATTTGAAAAACTGCTGCAACCTGGCTAGCACGTTGTTATTGGCGGTCTGACAGTGTGGGAAAATGGCGACTGAGTGCGCATTTGGATGTCGGCTTTCGAGCGACCAGTTTGCAAAATCGTGCAGCCGATTTTAGCCTTGACGAGTCATTCACCGCCAAAACCTCAATGACTCCTGACGCTGCACAGTGACTGTAGCACGTTGCGAATTGCTTGCCGCAAAGCGGTCACTTATAATCAATCGAACTCTCGCGAAGCCGACGGTCCGCAATGGCCGAGCAAGAGACGGCCATACAACAGATCTTGTACTTCCGCTTTCCGTACTTTCCGGACAAGTCGGCTCTGTCAGATTAAACACATGGAAATAGCCGGACTGCGACGATTTCAGAAATCTCACTTTCCCCCAATGGTCAATACCAACTAATGTCTTTGCAGTGGTCAGCGCTTTCAGGCACAGGCGCTCAACGCGACCGGGATACGCAATCAAAGCATCAAAGCAGTGCTTGTGTCGTGATGACCTTCATCGACGGGGGCAGCAACGTCGGCGTGTGTGACTTGCCGGCCACCCAAGCATCAATCATGTCGGCCCATTCTTGCAGCATGTGCCGGCGCTGCTCAGCGTATTCGGCCTTGTTGTAGACACCGCGTGATGAGCGGCCATCTTCGTGCGCCAAGCACTTCTCAATCCAATCGCTGTTAAAACCGAGTTCGTTGAGGATGGTCGAACCGGTGCGGCGCAGGTCATGCACGCTGAAGCTTTCGATGGGTAAGCCCTTCGCTTTCGACCGCTCAACGACTATCTGCGCGACGCGATTCAGCGTGGCGTTCGACATGCACTTGTCGCCGTCATAGCGCGAGGGCAGCAGGTACTTCGAGCCACCGGCGCAAGTGCGCAGCGCGATCATAATGTCGAGCGCCTGCTGTGACAGGTAGATGTTGTGGGCCTTGGCAGCTTTCATGCGCACTTTCGGAATGGTCCACAGCGCGTTCTCGAAGTCGATCTCGTCCCACGTCGCATGGATGAGTTCGCCCTTGCGCACCAGTGTGAGCAGGATCAGCCGCAGCGCCAGTTTGATGGTCGGGTACGAAGCCACGTACTCCAACTCCTTGTGCAAGACGCGTATCTCCGTAGGCGACAACGCCCGATCCCTCGGCACGAAGGTGGCGATCGACGATGGTCCCACGTCGTCGGCAGGGTTGGCCACCTTCTCGCCGTGCAGGATAGCGAAACCGTAGATTTGTTTGATGATGTCGCGGACGTGGATCGCTGTTGCTGGCGCTCCCCTGTCCTTGACCTTATTGCACAGGTCACGAAGATCGTCGGGGCTAATCTCGCTCAACAGACGGTTTTTGAACACCGGCAGGATATCCCGGTCAAGGATGCTCTTGCGCATCGACCGGGTGCTATCGGCCATCCTGGCTTCCTCATACCATTTGTCGGTAAATTCCTGGAAGGTTTGGGCTTCCGACAGGCGCCGTTTCTCGCGCTGCTTTTCCTGCGCCGGGGACTGGCCTTCCGAAACGGCCCGCTTTGCGTCGATGCATTTTTCGCGCGCCCGAGCCAGCGACAGACCGCCCGACCCGTAGCGCCCAATCGTCAGCGTCTCGCGCCTGCCGTTGATCCTGTAGTCATAGCGGAATGTAACGGTACCCGCCGACGAGACCGTGACGTACATGCCATCCCGGTCCGTCACCTTGTAAGGCGTGTCCTTGGGCTTAAGGTTCTTCAGTGCAGTGTCGGTAAGCATCGGTTCTTACTCCTGATAACGGCCATTTTACCGTCAACGGCTTGAAAGTAACAGAATTCTCTGAAACCCCTATGAATACTAGCTTTTCACGCTATTTTTTACCGTCATCAGCAAAATAAGTCAGACGGTAAAAAATTTTGGATGATTGGCCTAGCTTTCATTACCGACAGGATTACCGACAAAAAGTTTTGCTTGTCGTCGATAGATGCCGATAGATGTCGGCATATAAACTTATATAAATCAATAAATTAAGTTGTTTTTCCGATAATCCGCGAAAGCTGCCGAAAGACCTAAAATCATTCCCACTCGATAGTGGCCGGTGGTTTCCCAGAGATATCATAAACCACCCGATTAATGCCTCGTATCTCATTGATAATACGGTTGGAGACCTTGCCAAGCAGTGTATAAGGCAACTCTGCCCAGTGCGCTGTCATGAAATCCTGGGTTTGAACAGCGCGCAGCGCGACTACGTAATCATAAGTTCGCCCGTCACCCATTACACCGACGGATTTCACCGGCAGGAATACGGCAAAAGCCTGGGAAGTTTTTTCATACCAGCCACTTGCGCGCAATTCTTCAATAAAAATCGCGTCTGCATGTCGCAGTAAATCAGCATATTCCTGCTTCACTTCGCCGAGTATCCGCACACCTAAACCAGGACCCGGGAAGGGGTGACGGTAAACCATGTCATGTGGCAGGCCGAGCGCAATGCCGAGTTCGCGTACTTCGTCCTTGAACAGTTCGCGCAAGGGTTCCAGCAGCTTCAGATGCAGGCTTTCCGGTAACCCCCCCACGTTGTGGTGGGATTTGATGGCGTGCGCCTTTTTGGTCTTGGCGCCGGCGGATTCGATTACATCCGGGTAAATGGTGCCCTGCGCCAGCCATTTCGCATTGGGCAGTTTGGCGGATTCGCGCTGGAATACTTCCACGAATTCACGGCCGATAATCTTGCGCTTCTGCTCGGGCTCGGTAACGCCGGTTAAATGTTTCATGAATTCCGCGCTGGCATCCACGTGGATGACTTTCACCCCCAGATTTTTGGCGAAAGTTTCCATCACCTGCTCAGCCTCGTTCAGGCGCAGCAGGCCATTGTCCACGAACACACAGGTAAGCTGGTCGCCAATGGCACGATGCAGCAGCGCCGCTACCACCGAGGAATCCACGCCGCCAGACAAACCGAGAATAACTTCGTCGCTGCCGACCTCAGAGCGCACCCGGCCTATTGCTTCTTCCACATAGTCGGGCATATTCCAGTCATAACCAATCCCGCAGATGTCGTGCACAAAGCGTGCAATGATGGCCTTGCCTTGCAGGGTGTGAGTAACTTCGGAATGGAATTGCAAACCGTAGAAACGGCGTGTTTCGTCTGCCATACCGGCGATGGGGGTGGCCGCGTTGCTGGCAATAATCTTGAAGCCTTCGGGTAGCACAGTGACCTTGTCGCCATGGCTCATCCACACATCAAGCAGGCCATGACCGGATTCATTTACACGGTCCTGGATGTCGCGCAGTAGCGCTGAATGCCCTTGCGCTCGCACTTCCGCATAACCGAATTCGCGCTGCATGGAATTTTCCACGGCACCGCCGAGTTGCGCGGCCATGGTTTGCATGCCGTAGCAGGTACCCAGTACCGGCACCCCCAATTCAAATACCACTTGCGGCGCACGCGGAGTCTCTTCCTCGATAACCGAAGCGGGACCACCTGACAGAATAATACCGGCCGGATCAAAGGCGCGAATAAACGCTTCGTCTACGTCATATGAGTGAAGCTCACAATAAACGTTGGTTTCCCGAACCCGGCGTGCAATGAGTTGGGTGTATTGGGAACCGAAATCGAGAATAAGGATTTTTTGGTGTGTCATATGGATTTTTTAGCGGCGCAACCACTGTGGCTCCGAAACACGCGAGAAGGAAATAAGCTTTCTCACGCTTGCGGAATAAATTAAGAGTCAACGCGGTAGTTGGGCGCTTCTTTAGTGATCTGCACATCATGGACATGCGACTCACGTACGCCGGAAGAAGTGATTTCCACAAATTCGGCACGCGCATGCATATCCGCCACGGTGGCGCAGCCCAGATAGCCCATGCTGGAACGTACCCCGCCCATCAGCTGGTGAATTACCGCGAGCATGCTGCCCTTGTAGGGCACGCGGCCTTCGATACCTTCAGGCACGAATTTATCTGCGGTTTCGTTGTCCTGGAAATAACGGTCGCTGGAACCTTTTTGCATTGCCCCCAGCGAACCCATGCCGCGATAGGATTTGTACGAGCGGCCCTGGAACAGCTCGATCTCGCCGGGTGCTTCTTCAGTGCCAGCAAACAAGCCGCCCAGCATTACCGTGTGGGCGCCAGCGGCCAGCGCCTTGGCAATGTCACCGGAATAGCGGATCCCGCCGTCAGCAATCAACGGCACACCACTGTCCTTCAACGCTTCAGCCACATTGTGAATTGCTGTAATTTGCGGCACGCCTACGCCCGCCACGATACGTGTGGTGCAGATCGAGCCGGGGCCGATACCCACCTTGACTGCATCGGCGCCATGATCCACCAGCGCCAGTGCGGCTGCGGCCGTCGCGATATTGCCGCCGATCACCTGGATATGAGGGAAGTGGGTCTTGACCCATTTGACCCGATCCAGAACACCCTTGGAATGGCCGTGCGCCGTGTCCACCACAATCACGTCCACGCCGGCCTCGGACAGTGCCGCTACGCGCTCTTCGGTACCCGCCCCTACGCCGACTGCGGCACCCACACGCAGGTGACCCAGGCTGTCCTTGCATGCGTTGGGATGCTCGGAAGATTTCTGGATATCTTTTACCGTAATCAGGCCACGCAGTTCGAACGCATCGTTGACCACCAGTACGCGTTCCAGGCGATGCTTGTGCAATAAGGCCAGCGCTTCTTCACGGCTGGCGCCTTCCTTGACGGTCACCAGCCGTTCCCGTGGCGTCATGACGTTGCTGATGGTCTGGTCAAGATTGGTCTCGAAACGCAAATCGCGATTGGTGACAATACCCACCACCTTGCCTGTTGCATCCACCACAGGCAGACCCGAAATGCGATGACGGCGAGTGATTTCCAAAACATTGCGCACACTCATGCCCGGGGAAATCGTGACCGGGTCTTTAACCACGCCGGACTCAAACCGTTTGACGCGCGATACTTCAAGCGCCTGCAGTTCGGCCGTCATATTCTTGTGTACGATACCCAGGCCTCCTTCCTGTGCCAGGGCAATCGCCAGGCGTGCTTCGGTCACCGTATCCATGGCGGCCGAGACGAGGGGAATATTAAGGGCGATGGTGCGTGTCAGTCGGCTTTGCAGGCTAACATCGCGAGGCAGTATATCGGAGTGTGCTGGAACGAGCAGAACGTCGTCGAAGGTTAGCGCTTTTTGTACGACACGCATAATTATTTTGTTCCTGTGCAAAGCGCTATTATACGGCAACTCGATATTGGGCGGAAAGCCCGGACAGAAGTGGTAAATACCTACCAGATATTGCAAAAGCATTTGACGTAGGGCGTATGAATAGTTATGTTTGCACCAACTGGCCCAGTGTTCGGTTAGATTCGCTAATTACAAACCAGATAGCAGAGGAGATTTGAAGATGACGAAACTTTTAATTGCTTTGGCGAGTGCAGGTTTATTGGCGCTGGGTGGCTGTGCCAGTACGTCCAATGGCACGAGCAGCACCCAGGCTTCGGCTCAGGCCACCCCCGGCATCAGCGCTGCGGCTCAAGCTGCGCTAAAGCAGGCTGAAAGTGATGTCGGTGCTTCCAAGAAAGACGGGAACGAATGGACGACTGCTGCCGCTGCATTAAAAAATGCGCAGGATGCCGCCAAAAAAGGGGATAGCGACGCTGTGCTGAAAAATGCCAAGTTTGCCAGCGAACTGGCCAAGCTGAGCATCGCTCAGTTGAAATATCCTACGACCGACGTATTTAAATAAGCGGCATCTGTACAAGCCAATAAAAACGGGCGCATCAGCCAATAAAAACGGGCGCATCGGCGCCCGTTTTTATTTCCGTTTCTAAATTAATGGCGCATATTTTTGAAGCCGCTTTATGCGTCTTCATTTTTTTCCAGTTCTCCCCCACCTTTTTTCATTGCTTTGCCCTCTTCGGCGCGCTGGCGCCTGACTTCCTTGGGATCGGCAATCAGCTTGCGATAAATTTCCACGCGATCCTTGTCGCGCAACGTGGTTTCGGGTTTGGTCAGTTTGCCAAAAATACCGATTTTATTTTGCTTGAGGTCGATTTCCGGAAATTTTTCCAGAATGCCCGAGCCTTCGATGGCCTGCAGCGCTGTCGCGCCCGCAGTTAGCCGGACCGGCAGAATTACCTGGATGTCGGGCTTTGCATAGGCAACCTCCACCATTATTTGTTCGCTCATGATGCTCCGTATATTTGTTCTGCGCGCTGGATGAAAGATTCGACAAAGCTATTGGCAATATAGCTGAAAACAGGCCCGAGCACTGTATCCAGCAGCTTGTTGGAAAATTCGTAATTCAGCATGAATTCAATCTTGCAGGCATCTTCGGTCAGTGCTTTGAAGTGCCATTCCCCGTCGAGTTTTTTGAATGGCCCGTCGAGCAGTTTCATCTTGATGAGATGCGGCGGCTGATTGAGATTTTCGGTAGTGAAGTGCTGCTTGATGTGCATATAGTCAATATGGATGGTAGCTATAGTAGTGTGGCCGTCGCGCAATTTCACCTCGGTGCCGCCGCACCAGGGTAAAAATTCACGGTAGTGCTCCACCCCATCTACCAGTTCAAACATTTGCTGGGCAGAATGCCCGACCAGCACGCTTTTGTTTACAACAGCCATCGTCAGCCTTGCCTGTAAAAACTGGTAAAATACACGATTGACGCCGGAAAAACCAATGAGCATCGCGCAGAACAAAAAAGCCTTCCACGATTATTTCATCGAGGACAAATACGAAGCCGGCCTGATCTTGGCAGGCTGGGAGGTGAAGGCCATCCGCGCCTCGCGCGTGCAGCTGAAAGAAGCTTATGTGGTCATCAAGAATGGCGAAATATTTCTGATCGGTGCGCATATCAGCCCGCTGGCCACCGCTTCCACCCACGTCCATCCGGACGCCACACGCAGCCGCAAACTGCTGTTGCACGCCGAAGAAATCAGCAAGCTGATCGGCAAGGTGGAGCGCGCAGGGTATACCCTGGTGCCGCTGGATATGCACTACAAGCGTGGCCGCATCAAGCTGGAAATCGGCCTGGCCAAAGGCAAGAAACAGCATGACAAACGCCAGAGCGCCAAGGAACGTGAAACCGATCGCGAAGTACAGCGCGCCATGCGTAATAAAGTCTAGTCGGACAATCCCTAGGCCGCTGCGCGCAAGGTCGCAAGCGGCGCTTCCCTGCTGATCCCCCACAGTCCGGCCACTCCGGCCAGCGCCACACCCGCGCTACCCAAAACCATTGCGGAAATCCACAGCATCGGATTGAAATGGTATGGCAAGTTGAATACTTCGCTGCTCAAGGCCCAGCCAATCGCGCTCGCCCCGGCTGCAGCGAGCAGGCCGGCCAGCAAGCCAATCGCGGCGAATTCAGTCACCTGTGCTACCCATAATTGCCCGCGCCGCGCACCGAGTACGCGCCACAGCGCAGTTTCCAGCGCGCGCTCGTCGCGAGTAGCGGCGAGTGCTGCGTATAACACCACCAAGCCTGATGCGAGGCTGAATATGAACACGAACTGCACCGCTGCGGTAACGCGGTCGAGCATATCCTGCACCGTCTTCATGATGGCAGACACGTCGATGACAGTCAGATTGGGATAGGCCTTGACCATTTCATTCAACACGCCAGACTGCTGTGCGGGAAGATAAAAGCTGGTGATGTAGCTGGCGGGAATATTCTGCAGCAGACTACTGTTGGCGATCACAAAAAAATTCACCCGGAAACTGTCCCAGTTGACTTTGCGCAGACTGGTGATCTGCGCGGAGACAGGCATGCCGCCCACGTCGAAACTCAAACTGTCCCCCAGCTTGAGATGCAATTTTTCCGCGATGCCCTGCTCTACTGAAAATTGCGGTGCGGCGTTGGCGCTGTTCCAGCCGTAGCCCGCAACCAGCTGATTGCCTTGTTGCATCAACCGGTCGGCATAAGACAGGTTGAACTCGCGCTCCAGCAGGCGCCGGGTCTGCTGGTCGGCATAGGCCGCTACATTCACCGCATGCCCGTTAATGGCTGTCAGCCGCCCGCGTATCATCGGGTAGAGAGTCGCCTCAGCCAGTCCATGACTACGGAAAAAAACCCGCAGTGGCGCAACCTGATCCGGCTGGATGTTGATGACAAAACGGTTGGGGGCATCCGCAGGCAAGGTGGCGCGCCAGTTGTTGAGCAAATCACCGCGCACCACGGTGAGCAGCAGCAATGCCAGCATCCCCAGGGTAAAGGCGGAAACCTGGATCACGCTGCCGCCGGCACGGCGGCGCAGGTTGAGCAGGCCCTGGCGCCAACTGCCCCGGCTGCGTGCACCCAGCCAGCCTGCACCGAGCACCAGCAGCCATGCCAGCAACACAGTAAGCAGCAGGGTTGCACCCATGCCCGACAGCACCATCAAGGTGAGCCGGGTATCGCGTACCTGCCAGAACAGCAATGCCGTCAGCGCTGCCAGCCCGGCCAGGTAACTGGCCGCGCCAAGCGCGTCGAACGCCATGCCATCACGGCGCAAAATGCGTAATGCCGGGGTGCGCCGCAGCGCAAAAAGAGTGGGCAGGCTAAACCCCGCCAGCAATACCAGACCCGCAAGCGCGGCCTGTAAAAAGGGCAAACCATTGGCGGGCGGCAATACCAGGTTGGCCAGCTTACCCAACAGCCCTGCCAGCACCATCTGCCCGGCATAACCCAACGCCACCCCGGCCAGCGCCGCCAGCACGCCAAGCACGGCAATTTGCAAAGCGTAGAGTGCGACGATATTGCGCTGGCTGGCGCCAAAGCAGCGCAACAGTGCACAGGCATCCAGGTGACGGCGCAAAAAATGCCGTGCCGATAGCAAAATCGCGACGGCCGCCAGCATTGCTGCCAGCAGCACCGCCAAGCCCAGATAGCGCTCGGCCTTGTCCAGCACATTGCGGATTTCCGGTCGCGCGTCGCGCACACCCAGCACACGCTGGCCGCGCTCCAGGTGTTGTGCCAGCCAGTTTCGATAAGACTCCACCGCCTTACTCCCGCCCGCAATCAGCAGACGATAACCCACGCGGCTGCCCGGCTGGATCAAACCGGTGGCAGGCAAATCAGCCTGGTTCATCAACAGACGCGGGGCCAGATTGAAAAAATCCCCGCCACGATCCGGTTCATTGGTGAGAATCGCCGCCACTTTGAGTTGGCTGTAGCCGACCTGTATGGAAGCACCCGGCGTCACCTGCAATTCATTCGCCAGACGCGCTTCCAGCCACACGCTGCCCGGGCGGGGAATGCCATCGGCAGGATGGTCCGCACCGAATGCCGCATCGGCAATACGTAGCGTGCCACGCAGTGGATAGCCGTTACTCACCGCCTTGATCTCGGCCAGACGGCTCTGCTGCGGCGTGCTCACCATGCTCGGGAACAAGGCAGTCTGTGCTGTTGCGAGCCCGCGCCGTTGCGCCTCGGCAATCAACCTGGCGGCGGGTGCATGATCCGATACCAGTACCAGATCCGCGCCCAGCAAGCGATTGCTTTCCTGGCTCAAAGCCAGATGCATGCGTACCGTGAACGCATTCACCGAGGCCAGCCCGGCCACGGCAATCATGACAGCCAGCACCAGTACGCGCAATTCGCCGGCGCGCCACTCGCGCGCCAGCATGCGCAATGCCAGCCGAACAATATTCATGTGCCGATTTCCAGATGCCCCGCGTGCAGTTGCAAACGGCGGCCACAGCGTCCTGCGAGTTGCGTATCGTGTGTGACGAGGACCAGCGTGGTGCCTTGCTCGCGGTTGAGTTCGAACAGCAATTCAATCACGCGTGCGCCGGTTTCGGCATCGAGATTGCCCGTGGGCTCATCCGCCAGCAGCAAAGCCGGCTTGACCGCAAATGCGCGGGCGATGGCCACGCGTTGCTGCTCGCCGCCGGACAGTTGCTGGGCGCGGTGACGCTGACGCTCGGCCAACCCCACCCGTTCCAGCCAATGCTGGGCACGCGCCCGTGCATCGGAGGCGCCATTCAATTCCAGCGGCAGCATTACATTCTCCAGCGCGGTCAACATGGGCAGCAACTGAAACGACTGGAACACAAAGCCGATCAATGCACCACGCAGCCGGGCTCGGCCATCCTCATCCAGCGACCCAAGCGCGTGCCCGTCCAGCCACACTTCGCCCTCACTGGGCAGGTCCAGCCCGGCCAATAAGCCGAGCAAGGTGGATTTTCCAGAGCCGGACGCACCTACAATGGCAACTGATTCACCGCGCTGGATGTCGAAGCTGGCAGGATGCAGTATGGTCAGCGCTACGCCGTTCAACGCGACTTGCTTGGCAACACCGGCTGCACGCAGAATGAAAGTATTAATGGGAGCGGTCATGAATTTTGGGGAAATTTTACTGTTGTTATGTCTTGTCGTATCCGGCGCCGCGCAGGCTGCGCAGGCTGCACCTGTCATTCTGGTATTCGGCGACAGTCTGTCGGCGGGCTATGGTCTCGAAACCAGCCAGGCCTGGCCCAGTCTGCTGCAACAGCGCCTTAACCATAACAAACAAAACTGGCGCGTGGTCAATGCCAGTATCAGCGGCGAAACCAGCGCCGGGGGTCTGGCACGCCTGCCTGCGGGGCTGGCACAGCAAAAACCCGCAATCGTCATTCTGGAACTGGGCGCAAACGACGGCCTGCGGGGACTGTCCCTGACTGCGATGCAGCATAATCTGGATGCGATGATCCTTCTCATTCAGCACGCGGGAGCACGTGTACTGCTGGTGGGCATACACCTGCCGCCCAATTACGGCATGGCTTATACGGAAAAGTTCCTGCGCACCTATGAAACGCTTGCCCAGCAACGTCATGTTGCATTGCTGCCATCCCTTCTCAATGGTATCGAGACAAAGCGCGAACTGTTCCAGGCCGATGGTTTTCATCCTATCGCCTCTGCGCAAAATCAGGTTCTGGACAATGTATGGAAATCCTTGCAACCCCTATTGACCGCCAGACGTTCATGATGAACCATGAATTTTTTAATTTGCGCAACTTCTTCAATAATAGAGTGCTACTATTCAAAAGTGATGAAATCCCGACAATAAATAATGGGGCACTTGATGCAAAAAGCCACCAAAAAGCCAGGAAGTTACGAAGTAGAGTTCATACCCCTGGAACGGCGTATGTGCGAGCGGCGCAGTCTGGCCGCACGGCTGGAGCGGGAGCCCTATTTGGGTGTGGACCGCCGCGCAACAGGGCGCCGGCAGGAAGATGACGGCACTAGCACCGCGTTGCTCTGGCAGCCACGGATTTGAAATAAGGTTGTCTTAACGCACCGTCACCCTGGCTGGCCCGGCTTGCATGGCGCCTATCACGCAAGCCTGATCGAAGCCCTCCTCCCGAAACACTGCCAAAACCTCAGCCACTACTTCAGGCGCACACGCCACCAGCAGGCCGCCACTGGTTTGCGGATCGCTTAACAGCTTATGTTGCCAGTCGGGCATATGTGCCGGGATCGCCACATCGTGACCGTAGCTATTCCAGTTGCGCTCGGCAGCGCCCGTGGCATAACCTTGCTGCGCTAATTCGCGTGACACACTCCAGAATGGCAATTGGTCAAATTGCACTGTGGCACCCATTTTGGAACCCCGACAGATTTCAAGCAGATGGCCTAACAGGGCAAATCCGGTCACGTCCGTCATTGCGTGCACGCCAGGCATTTCCGCCAGACGGCTGCCGGGAGTATTGAGCTGCGTGGTGCTGGCCAGCATCTGGCGGTAGCCTTCCGCGGACAGCTCGCCTTTTTTCAGCGCGGCACTCATTACACCGACGCCGAGCGGCTTGCCGAGCACCAGCACATCACCGGCGCGAGCCATGTCGTTACGCTTGATCCGCTCGGGGTGCACGATACCCAGCACCACCAGTCCGTAGATGGGTTCGGGCGCGTCGATGGAATGCCCCCCCGCGATGGGGATGCCCGCCGCAGCACACACTGATTCACCACCAGCGAGGATTTGCTGGATGGTTTCGACTGGTAACTTGCCGATTGGCATGCCGACAATGGCCAACGCGAAAATCGGCTTGCCGCCCATGGCGTACACGTCGGAAATGGCGTTGGTCGCGGCAATGCGGCCAAAATCAAATGCATCATCCACAATCGGCATGAAAAAATCCGTGGTAGCAACGATCGCCTGGCTGTCGTTGAGCTTGTATACGGCGGCGTCGTCGCTGGATTCAGTCCCTACCAGCAGTTCCGGCGGCAGCAAGCGCGCAGCACCGGAATTGGCCAGGATTTGGGACAATACTGCCGGCGCGATCTTGCAGCCGCAGCCGCCGCCGTGGGAATACTGGGTCAGGCGTATAGGCTCGGGCGCCAGGGAGTCGTTCATTGTTGTTACCCTCTCGTATAAACTGCGCGATTCGCTTGATCGCAAACACTCATGAAATCTGTACCGCTCGCAAACGTAGCACAGCTCGCCGAATTTGACGAGATTATCGACGTGCGCTCGCCCGGTGAATATACCGAGGACCATATTCCAGGTGCCCTGAATTTCCCGGTTCTCGATGATACCGAGCGCGCGCGCGTGGGCACGATATACAAGCAGGTTTCCGCATTCGAGGCCAAAAAAATCGGTGCGGCGCTGGTGTCACGCAACATCGCCCGCCATCTCGAGGATTCTTTTACCGACAAACCGCGTGGCTGGAAACCGCTTATCTATTGCTGGCGCGGAGGCAGCCGTAGCGGCTCGCTGGCGCATGTTTTGAAACAGATCGGCTTTGACGCCGCCCAGATGGATGGCGGTTATAAAGCTTACCGCCGCACAGTGCTGGCCGAACTGGATAGCCTGCCTGGCCGTTTCGATTTCCGCGTGGTGTGCGGACCGACCGGTTCCGGCAAAAGCCGCTTGCTGCAAGCGCTGCAGGAATCCGGTGCGCAGGTGCTCGACCTGGAAGGACTCGCCGCGCATCGCGGCTCGGTGCTGGGCAATCTGCCGGATGCGGCGCAACCGCCGCAAAAAATGTTCGACAGCCAGTTGTGGTGGACACTTCAACACTTCAACCCCGGCCGCCCGGTGTATGTGGAAGCAGAAAGCAAAAAAATCGGTTTGCTGCGGGTACCCGATGCACTGCTGGCACGCATGCGTGAGGGTGGCTGCGTGCGTGTTGAAGTAGCAATGCCGTTACGGGTAGTCCTCCTCAAGGAAGAATACGCCCACTTTTTAGCCAATCCCGCTGCCCTCAAGGAAAAGCTCGATTGCCTGGTTGGCCTGTATGGCCATGAGATCATTGCGCGCTGGAACGCACTGGCCGAACAGGGTGCATGGGACGAACTGGTACTGGCTTTGCTGGAAAGGCACTACGACCCCGCTTACGGCAAGTCCACGTTGAAAAATTACCCTCATTACGCCGACACGATGCCGATTGTGGTGGATGACATCAGCCCGGCCGGTTTTCTCTCGACGGCACAACGTATCTTGGAACAGCCTTGACGGGCTGGATTGAGGTGCTAGCTTTAAAGCGTAACACTTTCGTAAACCAGAAAATCCAAGAAACTTGGCTTGACCGCACTTTAATCATGGAATCAACCGGAAGAATGCGCGCCTCCTGCCTTGCAGACAGGCGAGAGTGCTGGTTGAGACGCGCGTCGGTTCAATGTTTTGCGGGTTTAATTACTGAAGAAAAGAGGAACCATGACCACAACCTGGATCGTTGTTGCAAATGCAAGTCTAGCCCGCCTCTATACCAATAATGGCCCGAAACAAGGTCTCCAACTCCTCAAAGAACTCAACCACCCTGAAAGCCGCGAAAAAGCCTCGGAACTGGTCTCTGACCGGCCCGGCCATAATCCGGGCACGGGAAATGGGCACGGTTCCTTTGTTCCCGCCACCGATCCCAAGCAACATGAAGCCGAGCGTTTCGCCCAGGAATTATCGAAAGAACTGGAATGCGGGCGTGCTTCCAACCACTATGAGCGCCTTATTATGGTGGCATCGTCACCGTTCATCGGCGTGCTCAACCAGCGCCTGACCGGGCACGTGCGCAATATGGTGAGCGACACCATCGAGAAAGACTACACGCGCGCCACGCCCAAGGAACTCTCCGGGCATCTGGAACACTGTATCTATCTTTGATCGACTCCTCCTCGCCCGCCGCGGGCGAGGGGTTCACCCCAGCGGCCAGCGCCGCATCACGCGGTAGTCCGCTCCCCCGGCAGCGATTTCGGATTGCACCAGAACAAATTCCCGCACCTGCCAGTCCAAAGCCACCGGCGGTTGTACCAGTTGTTTGCAGCGGGCTTTTCGTAACAGCGTAATGTGCGGAACGAATGGCTTGCTGTCGTCAAAAGCCAGGCCGGCGTCGTTGAGTACGGCATGCAAACGGCCGACCAAGGTAGTAAGCGCCTCGGGCGGCTGGCGTGCGCCCGCCCAGAGTAGCTGATTGCGGCGCCAGTAGCCGAGCAGATCGACTTGCCAGTCGAATGCCGGCGTATCGACCCGTGCCGCTGCGGCGTAAAGCGCCTCTATTCGGTCAGCCGGCAGTGCCGCGATAAAAGCCAGAGTGAGGTGGATGGTTTCCTGACGCACGGCCCGCCCGCCGCAATCGGGGTTGAGGGCGTTACCCAGATTGTGCAGTGCGGTTTGCAGCGCGCGGTCCGGCCACAGCGCAAAAAACACGCGCAGCGTGGTAGCTGGTTTATCCGCCACCTCGCCGTGCCAACAAACACACGGCTTCCGCAGCGATACCTTCACCGCGTCCGGTGAAACCGAGTTTTTCCGTGGTGGTGGCCTTGACGTTGATTGCATCCGGCCCCACATCCAAATCATCGGCGATATTTGCCTGCATCAGCGCAATATGCGGCGCCATTTTTGGCGCCTGGGCGATGATGGTGGAATCCACGTTCACCACGCGGTAACCGCGCCCAGCCAACAGATGCGCTACTTCGCGCAGCAGGTGGCGGCTGTCTATGCCCTTGAAGCGGGCGTCGGTATCGGGGAAGTGGCGGCCGATGTCGCCCAGCCCCGCTGCGCCCAACAGCGCGTCACAGATGGCATGCAGCAGTACGTCTGCGTCGGAATGTCCGGCCAGGCCAAGCGGATGGGCAATCTCCACACCGCCGATGATAAGCTTGCGCTGCGCTGCGAAGGCGTGAACATCAAAGCCATGCCCAATGCGTAAATCAGTCATCCGGGTTCTCCAGGATCAAACGCGCCAGATAGAGGTCGCGCGGATAAGTCACTTTGAAATTGCTGTTGTCCGCCGCCACCAGCAAGGGGCGATGTCCGAGTGCCTCGATGGCGCGCGCCTCGTCGGTAGGCACTGCATCGCGCATCTGGTGCAGGGCTTGCAGCAGCATGGCGTGGCGGAACATCTGCGGGGTTTGCGCCTGCCATAGCCCTTCGCGCGGTTCGGTCGTGCACACATGCCGGCCGGCATCGGCGCGCTTCAGCGTGTCTGCCACCGGCACCGCCAGCAATCCACCCACCGGGTCGGCGCCCGCCTCATCCAGCAAGCGTTCGAGCTGGGCTGCGGAAAGGCAGGGGCGCGCGGCGTCGTGCACCAGCACCCAGTCGTTTTCCGTCACTTGCTCCGCCATCGCCGCCAGCCCATTGCGCACGCTGTCGGCACGCGCGGCACCGCCGCAGCGCAATACGCTTAATCTGGACGCGAATTCGCCCCAGTCGTAATCATCCCAGTAAGCATCCTCAGGCGAGATCACCACATACACCCGGCGGATGCGCGGAGAACCGGCAAGCCTCCGCAAGGCATGGTAAATCATCGGCTTGCCGGCAAGCTCAAGGTACTGCTTGGGCAGCTCTCCGCCCATGCGGGCGCCGCTGCCCGCCGCAGGAATCAGTGCGTAATAGTCAGCCATGTGGGCGATGCGCAAAGAAACGGATTATCCGGCGGGATGGTCGGCCTCTGCAAGCAATGCAATTTCTGAAGGCATTATTGTCTTAATGGTATTTGTCTCCATATTGATTGGAGTCATTGGATTAAACGAGGAAGCAAACATGTCCGCAACCACCCGCCCGGCAGCAGTCGCCGGGCTATTCTACCCGGCCGATGCCGCGCTGCTGGCTGGCCAGGTGCAAGCGCTGCTGGAGAACGTCCCCATTACCGAGGAAATGAGTGCGCCCAAGGCGCTGATCGTGCCCCACGCCGGTTATAGCTATTCCGGCGCCATCGCCGCCAGCGCCTACGCCCGGCTGCGTCCGCTGCGCGGCAAGGTGCGCCGCGTGGTATTGCTGGGGCCGGTACACCGGGTGCCGGTACTGAGCCTGGCAGTACCCAGCGTACAGGCTTTTGCAAGCCCCATGGGAGAAGTACAGCTGGATGCCACGGCTTTGGCTGCACTGGCCGATCTGCCGCAAGTAGTCGTGGATGACCGCTGCCACGCCCAGGAACACGCGCTGGAGGTACACCTGCCTTTTCTGCAAAGCGCGCTGGGCGAATTCAAGCTGGTGCCGCTGGCAGTAGGTGACGCCAGCGCCGCGCAGGTGGCCGAGGTGATCGAGCGGCTATGGGGCGGCGACGAAACCCTGATTGTAGTGAGTTCCGACCTTTCCCATTACCTGCCCTATGCCACCGCGCAAAGCGTTGACACCGACACCGCCCGGATGATACTCGGCCTGCGTGGCGACCTTGATTACCACCAGGCCTGCGGCGCCACGCCGGTGAATGGCCTGCTGCTGGCCGCCCGGCATCATGGGCTGCAAGTGGAACTGCTCGACTTGCGCAATTCCGGGGATACGTCAGGCGACAAAAGCCGGGTGGTGGGCTACGCTGCCTTTGCCTTTTACGAGGATGAAAACCATGACCGCTGAACTGGGAACAACCCTGCTTGGTATTGCCCGCGCGACGATTGCCGATGCCTTGGGTAATGCGGCGCATGCGGATGAATCCGCACCGCGCTTGCACGTACCCGGCGCCAGCTTCGTTACGCTGACCCAGCAAGGTGAACTGCGCGGTTGCATCGGCACGTTGGAGGCGCACCGTTCGCTGCTGGCAGACGTCAAAGCCAACGCACTGGCGGCGGCGTTCCGCGATCCGCGTTTCGGGCCATTGCAGCCCGGGGAACTGGATATTACCGAGGTGGAGGTGTCGCTGCTCTCAGCTATCCAGCCCATCGCTTTCACCGGCGAGGTGGACGCGCTGGCGGCATTGCGCCCCGGCATCGATGGCGTGGTGCTCGAATACCATCACTACCGCAGCACCTTTCTGCCGCAGGTGTGGGAGCAATTGCCGGAGCCGGGAATGTTCCTGGCCCAGTTGAAGCGCAAGGCCGGTCTACCAGCAGATTTCTGGGCAGAGGATATCCGCCTGTCGTGCT
The DNA here is from genome assembly GCF_047300855.1 of Sulfuriferula sp. GW1. GTDB lineage: Bacteria > Pseudomonadota > Gammaproteobacteria > Burkholderiales > Sulfuriferulaceae > Sulfuriferula. The sequence continues at coordinate 1,577,517 of NZ_CP170197.1, read as the reverse complement.
ATAGCGTAAGCAAATGGAGGGAGAGCGAGTTATGGGCACCCCAATGACGGTCGAATCCGGCTACCCCGCCCGCTACTGGCATTTTATTGAAGACGGCCGCATTCAATGCGATCTGTGCCCGCGCGACTGCAAGCTGCATGAGGGGCAGCGCGGCGCCTGTTTTGTGCGCCAGCGCGTCGGCGACCAGATGGTTCTGACCACTTACGGGCGCTCCTCGGGCTTTTGCGTTGACCCGATCGAGAAGAAGCCGCTCAATCACTTCTATCCGGGCAGCAGCGTGCTGTCGTTCGGCACCGCTGGCTGCAACCTGGCGTGCAAATTCTGCCAGAACTGGGATATCAGCAAATCGAAAGATATGGACAGGCTGATGGATCAGGCCTCGCCCGAGGCCATCGCCGACGCGGCCGAGCAATACGGCTGCAAGAGCGTGGCGTTCACTTACAACGATCCGGTGATTTTTGCCGAATATGCCATGGACGTGGCGGATGCCTGTCATGCGCGCGGCATCAAAACCGTTGCGGTGACCGCGGGCTATATGCACGATCAGCCGCGGCGCGATTTCTACGCCAAAATGGATGCCGCCAACGTCGACCTGAAAGCCTTCACCGAGGATTTCTACTTCAAGCTCACCGGCTCGCAATTGCAGCCGGTGCTGGATACGCTGGTCTACCTCAGGCACCACACCGATGTGTGGTTCGAGATCACCACCCTGCTCATCCCGGGCAAGAACGACTCGGATGAGGAACTCAGCGCCATGAGCCAGTGGATCATGCGCGAACTGGGGCCGGACGTGCCGTTGCACTTCACCGCCTTCCACCCTGACTACAAAATGGAAGACCTGCCCGCCACGCCGCCCGCCACGCTCACGCGCGCCCGCGACATCGCCCTGCGCGCCGGTCTGCGCTACGTTTATACCGGCAACGTCTACGATACGGCGGGCGGCACCACCGCTTGCCCCAGTTGCCACGCGCCGCTGATCGTGCGGGACTGGCATCAGATCATCCAGTACCGGCTCACCCCGGAAGGCCATTGCCCGGATTGCGGCGCCCAGGTAGCCGGTCGTTTCGAGGCATTTAGCGGCCAGTTCGGGCGACGGCGCATTCCCATCGCCATCAACATGCAGCGCGCGGTTTGATTTAATTCTTCAGTACGTCATCAGACGCGCGCAAAATTGACTGTGAAAGGGAGACACTCCATGGCAACCAGCAAACTGGAGCAACTGGTACACATCCCGGCAGACGACGTGCACATCGAGGGCATGCTGGAATTACCGGAACACGCGGCGGGCATCGTCCTGTTCGCCCATGGCAGCGGCAGCAGCCGTCACAGCCCACGCAACAACTACGTGGCACGTGTGCTGCGTGAAGCCGGGATGGGCACGCTGCTGATGGACCTGCTCACGCGCGAGGAGGACAGTGACTACCAAACCCGCTTCGACATTCCCCTGCTGACCCGGCGCCTGCTTGCCGCCACGGCCTGGGTGAAAAATCACGCCGATTGCCGCAGCTTGCCACTCGGCTATTTCGGCGCCAGCACGGGCGCTGCTGCTGCGCTGCAGGCCGCCGCCCAACCGGGCGGAAAAATCGCCGCTGTCGTATCGCGCGGTGGACGCCCCGATCTGGCCGGGACTGACGCGCTAAGCCGGGTGACCGCCCCCACCCTGCTGCTGGTGGGCGGGTTCGACGACGTGGTGATCGAACTCAACCGTCGCGCCGCCGCCCACCTGCAATGTCACCAGGAATTGATCATCATCCCCGGCGCCACCCACCTGTTCGAGGAACCCGGTACGCTGGAGGAAGTGGCGCGCCAGGCGGCAGCGTGGTTTGGGCATTACTTCAAATCTCCGGCCAGCTGAGCTATAAACAAATCCTCCAATAAATAAATACAAGGGGTGAACATGCAGCCAGCACCCCCAGCCGTGTTTGTCGCCCATGGCCTGACCAAAATCTACCGCATGGGCGAAGTCGAGGTTCCGGCGCTGCGCGGAGTGGATCTGGAAATCTATTCCGGCGAATTCGTGGTGTTGCTGGGGCCATCCGGCAGCGGCAAATCGACCCTGCTGAATATTCTTGGCGGCCTCGATACACCTACCAGCGGCGAGGCGCATTGGCGCGACCATGATCTGGCAAAATCCGACGAGCGCGAACTGACCCGCTACCGGCGCGAGCACGTGGGTTTCGTGTTCCAGTTTTACAACCTGATTCCCAGCCTCACCGTACGCGAGAACGTGGCACTGGTAACCGATATATGTCCGCATCCAATGGATGTGGACGAGGCCATCGGCCTGGTGGGCCTGAGTGAACGCGCCAATCATTTTCCTTCCCAGCTTTCCGGCGGCGAACAGCAGCGTGTAGCCATTGCCCGCGCCATCGCGAAACGACCCGATGTGTTGCTTTGCGACGAGCCGACCGGTGCACTGGATTACACAACCGGCAAGGTGGTGCTGGAAGTGATCGCCAGAATCAATCAGGAATTCGGCACCACTGCAGTGGTCATCACCCACAATGCAGCCATCGCAGGCATGGCGGACCGGGTGATGCGGCTTGCTGACGGGCGCATCACCAGCGTCGAACACAATCAGAACAAACTCAGGCCTGCGGAGTTGTCCTGGTGAACCTGCTCGACAAAAAGCTGCTGCGCGATCTCTGGCGCATGCGCAGCCAGGCATTCACCATCGCACTGGTGGTGGCAGCAGGCATTGCCGGTTTCATCGGCTCGCTTTCCACCTACGATTCGATGCAGTGGTCGCGCGCAAGTTATTACGACGCCGCACGCTTCGCCGATGTGTTCGCCGAGTTGAAGCGCGCCCCGAAAGCAATCGAACGCAGGATCGCGGAGATTCCCGGTGTGGCGGATGTGCAAAGCACCGTGCAGTTCGACGTGACGCTAGATATACCCGGCATCGCCGAGCCGGTGGTTGGACGCATGATCGGCCTGCCGGAAGGGGGGCAGCCGCGCTTGAACCGGATATTCATCCGCCAGGGGCGCATGCCGGAAGCCGGGCAAGCGCATGAAGTTGTGGTGTCGGAAGGGTTCGCCAGCGTACGCCATCTCAAACCCGGCGCTACGCTTGCCGCCTTGATCAACGGCAAGCGCGAAACATTGAAGATCGTCGGCATCGGGTTATCGCCGGAGTATGTTTTTGCCACCCGCGGCGGCGCGTTTCCGGACGACCGCGGCTTCGGCGTGCTGTGGATTGACCGTGTCCATCTCGCCACAGCGTTCAACATGGAAGGCGCGTTCAATCATGTCGCGGTAAAGCTTGCGCCGGGCGCTTCCGAACGTGTTGTGATCGATGCGCTTGATCGCCTGCTCGAGCCCTATGGCGGGCTGCATGCGTACGGACGTAGCGACCAGGTATCCAACAAAATCCTGACGCAGGAAATCGGCCAGCAAAAGGTAATGGGCACCACGCTGCCGCTGCCTTTCTTCGGTGTTGCGATATTTCTGCTCAACGTGGTGTTAAGCCGCATTGTTTCCACCCAGCGCGAACAAATCGCTGCGCTCAAGGCACTCGGTTACGGCAATGCAGCGATCGCCACGCATTATCTGAAATTCGTCCTGGTCATTACACTGCTGGGCATCGTCATCGGTGTTTTGGTCGGCGCCTGGTTCGGCCATTACATGACCCGCATGTACACGGATTTTTTTCACTTCCCGCACCTGGCTTACCGCATGCAACCCTGGATCCCTCTGCTCGCGGGTGGCATCAGTCTGCTGGCCGCCGTTGCAGGCGCGCTGAGCACCGTGCACCAAGTCGTGGTGCTGGCGCCGGCGCAGGCGATGCACCCGCCGTCCCCGCCGCGTTACCGGAAAATGCTGCTGGAACGCCTGGGACTGGTGCACTGGCTTTCTCCGGCGGCTCGCATGGTGATCCGCAACATGGAACGGCACCCGCTGCGCGTACTGGTGACCATTTTCGGCATTGCCATCTCGGTGGCGGTCATTTTGTCCGGCACTTTCTGGCGCGATGCGGTGAATTACCTGATCTACGTGCAGTTCGAGGCAGTGCAGCGTGCCGACGCGGAAGTGGTTTTCAATGAGCCGATGGCCGCCCGCGTGCGCCACGAAATCGCGCATGCTCCCGGCGTGCGTGAAACCGAAGTTTCGCGCATTGTGCCGGTGCGGCTGGTGTCGGGCCACCTGTCGTATCGCACCGTGATCCAGGGCATTCCACAGGACGCGCGTCTGCACCGCCTGCTCGACGCGAACTTGCGCAGCGTGCCACTGCCACGTGCTGGAATCCTGCTCACCGACCGCCTGGCGCAGCGCCTCAACGTACATGCCGGCGACACATTATGGGTCGAGTCGCTGGAAAGCACGCGGCGCAAGCGCGAAGTCGTGGTCGCCGGTACAGTAGGGGAGCTGATCGGCCTGTCGGCGTACATGGAGATCGGTGCGCTCAACCGTTTCATGGGCGAGTCCGATGTGGTCTCGGGTATTTCGGTGGCGCTCGACAAAAGCCGTGAGAAAGATTTTTTTGCCTATCTTAAAGGACACCCCAAAATCGCCACCTCGGGGAGCAAGACGGCCATGCTGCAAAGCTTCAAGGAAACCTCGGCAAAAAACGTGTTGTTCTTCACCACGATATTCACTGGCTTCGCTGCAGTGATCGCGTTCGGTGTGGTGTACAACAGCGCGCGCATCGCGCTTGCAGAGCGTGCCTGGGAGCTCGCATCGCTGCGCGTACTGGGCTTCACACGACGCGAAGTTTCTGCCTTTTTACTGGGGGAACTCGCCATCGAAATCGTGCTGGCTATTCCGCTGGGGTTTCCGCTGGGTTACTTCATCGCATGGGGTTTGATACAACTGATGCCGCACGAAACCCTGGTGCTGCCCGTCATTATTCAACCCGACACATATGCCTATGCAGGCATCGCGATTCTGCTGGCGGGCACGGTCAGCGCACTCATCGTGCGCCACCGTGTGGATCGCCTCGACCTGGTCGCCGTACTCAAAACAAGAGAGTGAACATGAATAAAATCTGGATCAAACGTGGTTTGCTGATACTGCTCGGCCTCGCCGCCATAGTAGTGCTGATCTGGGCGTTTCGCCCCCAGCCGGTGGCGGTGCAGGTGGCGCAAGTCACCCGTGGCAGCTTCCAGCAACTGATCGAGGAAGACGGCAAAACCCGGGTACGCGAGCGCTATGTCGTATCCGCACCGGTGGCGGGCAAGTTACAGCGTATTGCGCTCAAGGTCGGCGACGAGGTCAAGCCGGGCATGCTGCTGGGCGTCATCGAACCCGCTGCGCCTGCGCTGCTCGATGCACGCACCGAGCGCGAACTGAGCGCACGGGTCGGTGCGGCCGAGGCGAGCCAGGCACGCGCTGATGCAGGCGTGGCAAGGGCTCAGTCATCCCTGGAAAAATCCCGTGCCGATCTCATGCGTAGCCGAGCCTTGGCCGTCCGCGCTTTTATTTCCCCTGCCCAACTGGAACAGGCTGAACTCGCGGCGCAACTCGCTACCCGCGACCTGGAGGTGGCCAGGCATGCCGCCCGCGCTGCAGGATTCGATACTGCCGCCGCCCGCGCTGCAGTGCTGCGACTGCATAGCGATGGCGGCAAGACGGCAGATCGGCAATGGATGCTGCGCGCTCCTGTTGCCGGACGGGTGCTAAGAGTCATGCAGGAAAATGAGGGTGTGGTCGCCATTGGCACGCCGCTCGTGGAAATCGGCGCGCCGGGCGATCTGGAAGTGGTGGTGGATGTGCTCACCACCGATGCCGTGCAGATCGTGCCAGGTGACGCTGTGCGCATCCAGCGTTGGGGGGGCGGCGAGTCCCTGCAAGGACGCGTGCGCCGGGTCGAACCGTCCGCCTTCACCAAGGTTTCCGCATTGGGCGTGGAGGAGCAGCGCGTCAATGTCATCATTGATCTGACTTCCCCACCGCAACAATGGCAGGCCTTGGGCGACGGCTACCGGGTTGAGACTGGCATCATCATTTTCAATACGCCCGATACGCTGAAGGTGCCGGTGAGCGCGTTATTCCGCAAGGACGGACAGTGGCAGGTATTTGTGATATCTGCGGGCCGTGCCCGATTGCGCAAGGTGGAAATTTCGCGCCAGAATGGCAGCGAAGCGATGGTAAGCAGCGGCTTGCAACGGGGAGAACAGGTTGTCGTATATCCGGGGGATGGCCTGACAGACGACAGCCGCGTGACCGTGCGCTAGTGTACTGTTTCACACTAGCGTCGCAGAATCTCTACCACCTCTTCATCCCCCACCTGCGGGAAATCGCTGTAGAACTGCCCGACTGCCTTAAAGCTGAAGGGGGTTTCCAGACACACCACGTCATCGGCGTATAGCCGTACCCGGTCCACGGTATCCACAGGCGCCACGGGCACCGCGCACACCAGCCTGGCGGGCTTGCGCTCGCGCAAACCGTGCAATGCGGCGATCATGGTGGCGCCGGTGGCCAGGCCATCGTCCACCACGATGACAATACGCCCGGCCGGCTCGATAGGAGGGCGCAATGGGGTATATTCGGCACGCCGGCGGCGTATGGTAGCCAGCTGGCGCTGCTTTTCCTGCTCGATGTATTCCGGCGTAGCACCCGCTGCTGCAGCCGAATCGGACACGTAAGTCCAGCCCGATTCATCCACCGAACCAATGGCGTATTCCGGATTGAACGGTGCAGGCAACTTGCGTACCAGGACCACATCCAGCTCCCCGCCCAGTGCGTCCGCAATGATGCGCCCCATTGGCACGGCGCCGCGCGGGATCGCCAGTACCAGCGGATGCATGTCCTGGTATTGGGAAAGTGCCTCCGCCAGTTGATATGCGGCCTGGTTACGGTCAGTAAACGGCATGTCTTACCCCTGAAAAAGATGAACCATCACTTTTCAGCATAGTCCTGCCAGCGGTTATTTCCAGCACGAAAAGTTATAATGCGTTCATTTGCGATCCCACATGCTTTTCAATCAGCCGCTTCCCTCACCTGGTCAACGCGCTCGTCTGCAGCCAATCACCGGCTCTGCCGATGCGCTGGCGCTGGCTGAACTGGCCGGACAAGCGCGCTCGCTGGTGGTGCTCACTGCGAATGCGCTGGATGCCCAGCGACTGCTGGAGGAAATTCGCTGGTTCGCGCCGGGCCTGCAAGTCAATCTGTTGCCGGACTGGGAAACGCTGCCTTATGACCATTTTTCGCCGCATCAGGATCTGGTTTCCGAACGCCTGGCCACGCTTTACCAGATTTCTCAAAGCCAGTGCGACGTCGCCATCGTACCGGTAACCACGGCGCTGTACCGACTGGCGCCCCCTGCCTATCTTGGCGCTTATACGTTTTTTCTCAAACAAGGCCAGACGCTGGATTTGAATGCGCTGCGCGGGCAGATGACGCTGGCCGGCTACACCGCAGTGAGTCAGGTAATTTCCCCCGGCGAATACAGCGTGCGCGGCGGGTTGCTGGATTTGTTCCCGATGGGCAGCCCGTTGCCCTACCGCATCGACTTGTTCGGCGATGAAATCGAGACCATCCGTACCTTCGACGTGGATACCCAGCGCAGCATTTACCCGGTAAATGAAATCCGCCTGCTGCCAGCACGCGAATTTCCTCTGGATGAAGCCGGCATTGCGCGCTTCCGCGAGGGGTTCCGCGACCGCTTCGAAGGCGACGCTTCCAAACGCCAGCTCTACAAGGACGTGAGCAACGGCCTGGCACCCGCGGGTATCGAGTATTATCTGCCGCTGTTTTTCGATACCACCGCCAGCCTGTTCGATTATTTGCCGGGCAATGCCCTGCTCTGCCTGCACGGCGATGTGGAGGCCGCCGCGCAGGATTTCTGGCGCGACACCGAATCGCGCTACAAGCTGCTGCGCGGCGATCCGCAGCGGCCCTTGTTGCCGCCTGCCGACCTGTTTCTTTCGGTCGATGCGCTGTTCGGCGGGCTGAAGGGCTATCCGCGCGTTGAGCTCAGCCGGGGCGACACCGAAGGCGGGAACACGCGCCCGCTGCCCAAGCTGGAAGTCGAGCGCCGCGCCGATGACCCCCTGCACCGCGTCAAGGATTTCATCAGCCACTTTTCCGGCCGGGTGGTGCTGCTGGCGGAGAGCCTGGGACGGCGCGAAACCATGGCGCAGTATTTCGCCGAATACGGGCTCAAGCCGGCGCTGTGCGAGGATTACCAAAGCTGCACGGCACAGGCTGCCCATCTGTTGCTGGGCGTTGCTCCGTTGGGCCACGGCTTCATTCTTGAAGCCGATAGTCCCACCGCCTTCGTTACCGAAACCGAACTGTACGCCACCACGGTACGTACGCGCAGCCGCGACAGCGGACGTCGCAGCCAGGTGGACAGCATGCTGCGCGACCTGTCCGAGGTCAAGGTGGGCGACCCGGTGGTGCATGCCGACCACGGCATCGGACGCTATCTTGGCTTGGTGAGCATGGATATGGGGGAAGGCGAGACGGAATTCTTGCTGCTGCAATACGCGGGTGACGACAAACTCTATGTGCCGGTATCGCAACTGCATCTGATCGGGCGTTACAGTGGCGCATCGCCCGAATCGGTGCCCCTGTCCAAGCTCGGTAGCGGACAGTGGGAAAAAGCCAAACGCCGTGCCATGCAGCAGGCCCGCGACACTGCTGCCGAGTTGCTCAACCTGTATGCGCGGCGCGCGGCGCGCGCGGGCCACGCCTTCACGCTTAAACCGCATGATTACGAGGCCTTTGCCGAAGGCTTCGGTTTTGAAGAAACACCCGACCAGGCCGCTGCAATTCATGCGGTGATTACCGACTTGTGCACCGCCAAACCGATGGATCGGCTGGTATGCGGCGATGTGGGTTTCGGCAAAACCGAGGTCGCGTTGCGCGCCGCTTTTGTGGCGCTGATGGATGGCCGCCAGGTCGCTGTGCTGGTCCCCACTACCTTGCTCGCCGAGCAGCATTTCCAGACTTTTTCCGACCGGTTTTCCGACTGGCCGGTGAAAATCGCCGAGCTGTCGCGCTTCCGCTCCACCAAGGAAATCACCCATGCACTGGCCGGCCTGGCAGATGGCAAGATCGACATCGTCATCGGCACCCATAAGCTGCTGCAGAAGGATGTGGTGTTCAAAAACCTCGGTCTGGTCATCATCGACGAGGAACACCGCTTCGGCGTGCGTCAGAAAGAACAGATGAAGGTGCTGCGCGCCGAAGTGGACGTGCTGACGCTGACCGCCACGCCGATCCCGCGCACGCTGGCCATGTCACTGGAGGGCATCCGCGATTTTTCGGTGATCGCTACCGCGCCGCAGAAGCGCCTGGCGATTAAGACTTTCGTGTCGCGCTACTCGGATGGCGTGATCCGCGAAGCGGTGCTGCGCGAATTGAAACGCGGCGGCCAGGTGTATTTCCTGCACAACGAGGTAGAAACCATCCTCAACATGGAAGCCAGGCTCGCCAAACTGTTGCCCGAAGCACGCATCCGCGTCGCCCATGGCCAGATGCCGGAACGCGAGCTGGAACATGTGATGCGCGATTTCCACCAGCAACGCGTCAATGTACTGTTGTGCACCACCATCATCGAAACCGGGATTGATATTCCCACCGCCAATACCATCATCATGAACCGTGCCGACAAGTTCGGACTGGCGCAGCTGCACCAGTTGCGCGGCCGGGTCGGACGCTCGCACCATCAGGCCTACGCTTATCTGCTGACGCCGGAGGAAGAGGCGCTCACCTCCTCCGCCAAAAAACGCCTGGAAGCCTTGCAGATGATGGAAGAACTGGGCGCGGGCTTTTATCTCGCCATGCATGATCTGGAAATACGCGGCGCCGGCGAGGTGCTGGGCGATTCGCAAAGCGGCAGCATGCAGGAGATCGGCTTCAGCCTGTACAACGACATGCTTAACCATGCCGTGGCAGCGCTGAAAAAGGGCATCGAGCCGGACATGAACCAGCCGCTCGGGATAACCACTGAAATCAATCTGCATACCCCTGCCCTGCTGCCCGACAGCTATTGCGGCGACATCCACGAACGGCTGGTGCTGTACAAACGCTTCGCCAACTGCAGCAATAGCGACGAGCTGGACGACCTGCACGCCGAGCTGGTGGACCGTTTCGGCCTGCTGCCGGAACCGGCGCAGGCGCTGCAGGAATCGCATCGCCTGCGTCTGCTCGCCAAGCCGCTGGGCATAGCCAAGCTGGATGCCTCCACAGATGCGATCAGCATCCAGTTCGTGCCCAACCCGCCGATCAATCCGGCGCGGATTATTGAATTGATCCAGACCCGGCGCAATTTCAAGCTGGCCGGCCCGGACAAGCTGCGCGTAACGGTCTCATCGCCGACCTTGGCAAACCGCGTGGAAAATATTAGAAAATTATTTAAAGAGTTATCTTAATATCATGAATTATAATTTGATTATTCAGGCAACACACATTGCGACCCAATCCCTGAAACAGCTCGCCAAGCTTAGCGGCGCACATGAAATTCAGGCTATTTCCCAGCAGGCGTTCCGCCTGGCGGGCGCGAATCCGGATAGCCAGGTCGCTGTGGCCGATTTTTGCAACGAGGCCGCTCTGGACTATGGCTTTGTCCCATCCACGCGTCGGCCGAGTGATTTCGGACTGGTGGTGATGGATATGGATTCCACCCTAATCACGATCGAATGCATCGACGAGATTGCCGACATGATAGGCGTCAAGCCGCAAGTCGCGCAGATTACCGAAGCCGCCATGCGCGGTGAGATCGATTTTTCCGAGAGCCTCACCCGGCGCGTGGCGTTGCTGGCGGGACTCGATCAAGCCGCATTGCAACGCGTGTATGACGAACGCCTGCAACTCTCACCGGGCGCGGAAAAAATGCTCGGCAAATTGAAACAGCACAACATCAAGACGCTGCTGGTATCCGGCGGCTTCACATTTTTCACCGAGCGCCTGCAGGCACGGCTCGGGCTGGATTACACTGCGGCCAATACACTGGAAGTCGTTGCAGGCAAACTGAGCGGGCGCGTGTTGGGACAGATTATTGACGCCCAGGGCAAGGCCAATTGGCTCAATCGCATCCGTAACGAGTTGGGGCTGGCATATGAACAGGTCGTAGCGATTGGTGATGGTGCCAACGACCTGAAAATGATGAGCGAAGCAGGAATATCCATTGCTTACCACGCCAAACCAGTGGTGCAGACTCAGGCTAGCTATGCAGTGAATTTCAATGGGCTGGATGCAGTCATTCCTATACTTGGTATTCAGTAACAGGCATTCAATTTAACGGTACCACCCGATAACGCCACGTCAAATACCTTGCCGATCAGGCTTTACACAAAGCTTCGGCATTTTCGGGTTTGTGTATCCAGTTCCCTTGTACAAAATCCACGCCGATTTCTTTCAGTTTTAACAATACGCGCTCACTGTCCACAAATTCGGCAATCGTCAACAAACCCATTTGATGCCCGATCTTGTTGATGGCTTCGACCATTGCCAGATCGATGGCATCGTCCGCCATATCCTTGATAAAGGCACCATCGATTTTCAGATAATCCACATTCAAATTTTTCAGATAATTGAGTGATGACAGTCCGCTTCCAAAATCATCCAGAGCAAAGCGGCAACCGAGCAATTTGAGTTCTTGGATAAATGTATTTGCCGCACCGAGATTGGTGATGGCGGCAGTTTCGGTAATTTCTATGCACAAGGTTTGTGCCAGTGCCGGATTGTCTACAAGATGCGATTTCAGATATTGCACGAAGCCGGCATCGCACAGTGATGCGCCCGACACGTTGACTGCCCAGGTTTGCAGTTCACAGCCATCTGGAGCGACATAGGCCTCGCATAGCCTGAAGCTATTTTCCATTACCCATCGATCCAGCATCGGCATCAAATGATAACGTTCGGCCGCCGGGATAAACGCCATGGGCAGAATGCATTGACCCGATTCGTCTATCATGCGTAGCAATAACTCCACATGCAGGCCCTGTTCCTGCTTCTGCAGAGGCTGGATCTGCTGAAAATAGAGTTGCAACCGGTTTTCTGCGATGGCCTGTTGAATACGATTGACCCATTGCATTTCGCCACGACGCTGGGCCAGTTCACTATCCTGCATCTGATATAAATGGACGCGGTTGCGACCATGATCCTTGGCAGCGTAACAGGCAGCATCCGCCGAGGTGAGCAGGCTGACCACGTTGTCGCTTTCGTGGTTGATCATGACAATACCGATACTGACTCCTACCATGAAGTTTTTTTCGCCCACACTGAAACGGAAATCTTCCACCGTTTTCCGCATGATTTCAGCCAACTCCAGCGCTTTATCCTGAGGACAGTTTTCCAACAACAGGCCGAATTCATCCCCCCCCAGACGCGCCAGGGTATCGCGTTCGCGGACTTCCTGTTGCAAATGTAGGGTCAGCTGGCGTAATAGTTCATCGCCTGCCACATGACCACAACTGTCATTGACGATCTTGAACTGGTCAAGATCCATGTAACACAGTGCATGCTCTCTATCCTGGTGTTGCGCACTGAACAAGGCGCGTTTCAGCCTGACTTCGAATTCGCGCCGGTTAATCAGGCCAGTTAGCATATCGTGGCTAGCCTGATAGCTGAGCTTGGCGGTGGCCTGCAGAATCTGCTCCTGCAAGTTGTCATGCGCCCGGTGCAACTTGCTTACCATGCCGTTGATGCCATCTTCCAGGATACGGAATTCATCATCATTGCCACCCAGCTTCACGCGCACATCCAGATAACCCCTGCCGATTTTGTCCACAGCACTGGCCAGCTTCATAATCGGAACGGTAATCTCCCGTCCCAAGCGTAGTGCCAGCAAAGCCGTGGCAATGAGCGCGGCAATGGTCAGCAGGGCGGCACTGCGCAGCACCTCATTCTGACGTTCCATGGTGGCTTTACGGGACAACTCTATAGCCACGTATCCCAATGGCGCCGCGTTCACAGGCTGGATGACTGGCGATGGTGTTGAAGTCAGCGCGAAATCATCAACCTGTACTTCCGTCTGCCGGATAGGCATCCGGAAAAATAACACGTTGGATCGAGTGGCCACGGTAACAATATTGTTCTGGCTCGAAACAGGGATATCGCCAGGTTGAATACCGGCCAGTTTGCTCTGTTTAAGGCTGTTGCTGGCCAGTACATTACCGCCGCGATCCATGATATACACTGAGATAACATCGGGCTCAGCAAGCGCTGAATCAGCCAGGCGCTGCAGTATCTGGTTATTCCCGGAAAACACGCCGTATTCGCATGCGGGTGCCAGGTGACGGGCAATGGCCAGTCCGCGTGCGCGTAGCGCCTGGTCCAGATCAGTAATACGCGACAGCGTGAAAAAATAGCCTAGAGATAATGCAAGTAATGTGGCAGGCAGAAGAGCCAGCAACAAAACCCGTCGGCGTATGCTTGATTTCATCATTGCTCCTGTTCCCTGCGCTGCAACGCCGTTTGCAACTCAATCTCGCCCGGCACGGAAATATTCAATGAGCGCGCCACCTGCTGGTTAATGCTCACGGTAAAATATTTCGGGTACTGCGGCGCAGGTAAATCACCGGTATCGAGGTAGCGTAATGCCACTTCGGCAGCGTGATAACCAATCTGCTGAGGCTTTGAATACAGCGCCATAATTGCGCCGGCACGTACCAGTGCCTGCGAGTAGCCAATCAATGGGACATGATAGCGATAAGACGTAAGCAGCACGCCCTGAATATCATTTTTGTTATATAGCAAGGCATCCGGCAGCACCAGCAGCATATCGCTGGCTCCCAGCAAATGCTCCAAAGCGGGGATGATTTCACTTGCATTGGGTATCAATTCACCCGTCACCAGGACTTTTTGCAATCTGGCTGATGCCAATAACGCCTCCAGCTTTTGCCGGTTTTGCTCACGCAATAACACGCCTATTCTCCGACGTTCCGGAAAAGCCATGCGTATCATGGCCAGTTGGCGTGAATAGGGTTGATCAAGGTAAATGGCACTCATTGATCTGCGTGCCTCATTGGCTGGCACGGCTAATGCGTCGAAGCCGTCTTTGGGTACCAGCACGGCCAGGATAGGCACGCGGGTATTCAGGGCAAGCGCTGCCCGGGTGGCTTTCATTCCGACGCTTACCAGCAAGCGCGGGTTTGCAGACACCGCACTTTCGGCGTGCTCTAGAGATGTTTCAATGACGACCTTAACGGCAGGGCGTGCATGCTGCAGTTGCGCACGAAAACCCTCTGCAACTTCCTGGTAAGGCGGACTGTTGTCGCTCATCAACACGAGCACGCCTGTTGCCCAGGAAGGTGCGCAGAAAACCAAACTTGTGGCTAACACCAATACGAGTCGGTACAGGAGTAACCAGCTCCAGCGTATAGTCGCGTCGGAGCTGGAAATCGCGGGAAGAAGATACACCTGACTCGGCTTTACTTGGATGGCCACTTATCCTGACAGAGTGGAGCGCCACAGGCTGGATTTGCGGCTTTCCTGTTCCAGTCGTGTGAGTTCAGTCTCATGTGCGGATATTTCAAGCGCGTCAGCCAGGATAATTCTCAATGGAGCATGGGTACTGCTGGATTGTTGGCCGAACTGGGCGGGTTTCGTTTCCATCTCCATTACCAGACTTTCCTGACCCCGTGTCATTCCGAGATATACGGCGCCTAGCAGTTCGGCATCCAGTAAAGCCCCATGCAAGGTACGGCTGGTATTATCCACTTCGTAGCGCTTACACAGGGCATTCAGGTTATTTTTTTGACCAGGATGGAGATCTTTGGCCAATTTGAGCGTGTCGGTAACTTCCGGACAATATTCGACCATGAGCGGGCGATCCAGACGCTGCAATTCGGCATTGAGAAAACCCAGATCGAATGGCGCATTATGGATGACCAGCTCGGCTCCGCGCAAGAATGCAAGCAGTTCGTCCACGATATCCGCAAAGCGCGGTTTGTCCTGCAGAAATTCGCTGGTCAGTCCATGCACTTGCTGCGCACCCGCGTCGATATCGCGTTCCGGATTGAGATAGCGATGAAACCGGTTACCAGTCAGCCGCCGGTTAACCATCTCCACGCCGGCCACCTCGATAATACGGTGCCCTTGTCTTGGGTCGAGGCCGGTCGTTTCGGTATCGAGAAATATTTGTCGCATGTCTGGTTCGCTTGCTTGTTATGCTTACTGTACTGACAGCACGCCCTGATTGGCGAGTGCATCAGCGCGTTCGTTACCGGGATGCCCGCTATGACCTTTTACCCATAACCAGTCTACCTGATGCTGACTGACCAATTCATCCAGCCGCTGCCACAGGTCTACGTTTTTGACTGCAGTGTTGCCGCTGGTACGCCAGCCACGCCGTTTCCAGTTGGGTAACCACTCAGTGATCCCCTTCAACACATACTGTGAATCGGTATGGATACACACACGGCTGTTGCGTTTCAAACTTTGCAGGGCCTCGATGACAGCCGTCAACTCCATGCGGTTGTTGGTAGTGAGAAGTTCCCCGCCAACCAGTTCCTTACGATGCTCTCCGCTAACCAGGAGTGCTCCCCAACCCCCGACGCCGGGATTGCCTTTACACGCCCCGTCCGAATAAATGTTTATAACAGGCAAACTACGGTCACTCATTAGGGTGTTTCAACTTTCTATATTGATTCAAATTCACTACATTCCGCGCAGCGGGGGTCAACGCTGCTGATTTGACAGCCGGTTCGCGCCAGTTGGGTGTAATCAGACGCATGCCCTGCACGCGTTTGACCGCCTTGATGAAGTAGACGCCTCCACCCATGGCCCACCAGCGGTCTCCGGCAGCTTCCATAAAAGCGAAACGTTGCAGCCATCTTTCCTGACTGAACGGGGGTGTGTAGCAGCACATGCTACCGCCCTGCGTTTCAAAACCCAGCAAGGATAACCAGTCTTTGAGACGCGGCAGTGTTATGAAACGGCCGCACCACGGAAATTCGCCCTCTCTCTGTTTGATCCAGCGGCTTGCGCCCCACAGGCTGCGCGGATTAAAACCGCTTACAATCAGATGGCCTTCAGGCATCAGGATACGTTCCGCCTCGCGCAATACCTGATGCGGGTGCGCTGCAAATTCCAGCGTGTGGGGAATCACCACCAGATCCATTGATTGGCTGGCAAACGGCAGCAATTCCACATCTGCGCGCACCGCCACTGCCCCGCCATATCCGACCCGGTAGCGCTTCGGGATACGGCAGCTACGCAACAAATCCAGCTCCGGGTGGCCGATTTGCACTGCATTAAAACCGAACATATCGGCCACTACAGTGTCAAAATAAGCACTTTCTCGCGCCAGTAGGTGATGTCCCAGCGGCGTTGTCAACCATTCATCCAGAGAAATAGTCATTTGCGCCATGCTATCCTGCTCCCATGCATTCTGATATTTTCCTGACGCCGGTACGCGCCTTTACCGACAACTATATCTGGGTCATCCATCGCGGTACTTTTGCAGTCGTGGTTGACCCCGGTGATGCCCAGCCAGTCATCCGGTTTTTACGCAACAAACACTTACAACTTGTGGCTATTTTAACCACACACCACCATGTCGACCACACCGGTGGCAATCTCGCCCTATTAAAACGCTATCCAGTGCCTGTATACGGCCCCGCCAGCGAAACTATCCCCGGCATCACTCAGCCGCTACATGATGGAGATATTGTTACCCTGCCAGAATTGATGCTGGATTTGCATGTGCTCAGTGTGCCGGGGCACACCGCAGGACACATTGCCTATTATGGTACAGGTAGCCTGCTGTGTGGCGATACACTGTTTGCTGCGGGTTGCGGCCGGTTGTTTGAAGGCACCCCCGCGCAGATGGCCGCCTCACTCGCCAGACTCGCACAATTGCCTGATGACACGGCTGTTTATTGTGCACATGAATATACGCTTGCCAATATCGATTTTGCCCTCAGCGTGGATGGCGCCAACCCGGCCTTGATCGAACGCGCCCGCATCGAACGGGAGAAACGCGCTGTTGATTTACCGACCTTGCCTAGCAGTATCGGCCTGGAGAAAGTGACCAATCCTTTTTTGCGCTGTCATCTTAGTGCATTACATAAAGCCGCAGAATCCTGGGCTGGTCAATCATTAGCGGATGACATCGCTGTATTCGCGGCCTTGCGTGAAATGAAAAACGTATTTCGGGCTTGATGTGCACCAAATGTGGGCGCCTTGACCCCCCTTGGTCGCTCCAGTACCATAGCCCGACTTATGCATAAGTCCTCAGATCTGAATATCTTTCGCCAGCCCCTATGCTTTTGTTTACTGGCTTTGAGCCTGGTCCCTTCAGCATTTGCTGAAGCCGATGGCCGCATTCCTTCAGTCACCTCGCAGAATGGTGTAACGGTTACTGTCTTGTCAGAGACGCAGGTCTTATCCGCTGCCGCTTCCACTCATGCAACAACAGTCGGTTCTCTTCCCAACGATCCGAATGCCGCACCTGTCATCGATACGGCTCGCCCGGGCGATGCTGCGCAGGAAACAGAGAATACAACGGAGACCCCTTCGCCTGATACAGGCGATTTGTGGCAACGCATACGCAACGGCTTTGCGCTTAAGCCGCTAGATAGTCCACTGGTCGCCACCCACGTTGACTGGTATGCCCAGCGCCCGGATTATCTGCGCCGCACGATAGCGCGCAGCAAGATGTACCTGTTTCATATTATGGAGGAGGTACAGAAGCGCGGCATGCCGGCCGAAATCGCATTGTTGCCGATTGTGGAAAGCGCTTTCAACCCGATGGCCTATTCACGCAGCCATGCGTCGGGCATCTGGCAATTCATTCCTTCCACCGGCAAGGATTTCGGCCTCAAGCAAAACAGCTGGTATGACGGCCGACGCGATATCGTAGCGGCAACGGATGCCGCGCTCGATTATCTGGAAAAACTGCATGGCATGTTCGGCACCTGGAATCTGGCGCTCGCTGCTTATAATTGTGGCGAGGGTTGCGTTTCCCGCGCCATCGCCAAAAATGAGGCGCAGGGTTTGCCCACCAATTACCTCAGCCTGAACCTGCCCGCCGAAACCCGGCACTATGTCCCCAAGCTGATGGCCGTAAAAGAAATCATCTCCGATCCCGGCGTGGTTGGACTCAGCCTGGACAGCATTCCCAATCAGGCCTACTTCGTTCCAGTCAGCCTGCATCAACCCATCGACGTGAAACTGGCTGCCAAGCTGGCGGACATGCCGGTCAAGGAATTCGAATCGCTCAACCCGGCGTTCACAAAACCGGTTGTTCGCTCGGATTCCGCCCAGCCCATCCTGCTGCCTGTGGACCGGGCCGAAGCCTTCACCGACAACCTGAAAAATTACGATCGTCCGCTGGTAAGCTGGCAGCAATATTCGGCCAAAAAGGGTGAACGTGCGGTTAGCATTGCCAAAAAATTCGGCGTGACCATGGCATGGCTCAAGCAACACAATGAATTTAAACTCACCCGCAAAGGCAGATTGACGGCCAATTATTCCCTGATGCTGCCGCTTGCCCACAAATCCGGCCCCACAGTAGCTGAAGCAAACTCGCGCCATACAAATACAGTCAAGGTAAAGCGTGGCGATACCCTCGCCGGGCTGGCCAGACATCATGGTGTCAGCATTGCCGAAATCAAACGCTGGAATCACTTGCGCGGCGAACATTTGCGGCCCAGTAGCCGTCTTGTCGTCGCTGAAGCAAATGGACAGGCTGGCCGTAAGGCCGCTTCACACAAACGGTTTGCACACCACACCGTAACCAGACATTACACGGTGAAGCGTGGCGACTCATTGTCTGGTATTGCGGAAAAGTTCGATGTCTCGGTGGCTGAAATTCAGCACTGGAATCGCATCAAGCATCACGCAGCAATCAAACCCGGTACCAGGCTGGTGCTTAATTAGATTTTTTCAGCAGCAATATCTATTCACGCAATCTGATTTGCCAGATGGCACCACACAACTTGATGGGAATTGATTTCTGTCTGTCCGGGATATTGCCTGCGGCACACCTCCATGGCCTGCGCACAGCGCGGGTGAAAATGGCAGCCTGCCGGCGGCCGTGCCGGTGACGGCAAATCCCCATGCAACTGAATCTTCGGTGGCCGCGGCCCGCTGATTACCGGCGCAGCAGAAAGTAAGGCCTGGGTATAAGGGTGGCGTGGATGTTCCAGCACAGTTCGCGTATCACCCGTTTCCACTATACGCCCCAGATACATCACTGCGACGCGCTGCGCCAGGTAATCCACCACCGGCAGATTGTGGGTGATGAACAAGTAACTCAACCCCAGTTCGTTCTGCAAATCTTTCAGCAGGTTAAGGATTTGCGCCTGCACGGACACATCCAGCGCGCTGGTGGGTTCGTCGCACACAATCAGTCTGGGCCGCACAGCCAGCGCACGGGCGATGGCGATGCGCTGGCGCTGGCCACCCGAAAATTCGTGCGGATAGCGATGCAGCGCTGTCTGCGCCAACCCAACCTGATCAAGCAACCGCGTCATCGCTTTTCTGCGTGCCCCGGCGGCAGGCTCGACGCCCAGCGCCATCATGCCTTCCTCCAGTATCTCCACCACGCGCATACGCGGGTTGAGCGAGCTGTACGGATCCTGAAAAATCATCTGGAATCCGCTGCGCTGAGCGCGCAACCCGGCTGCACTGAGCCGGGTGAGTTCGCTGCCATTGAAGAGCACGCTGCCTGCTGTCGGTTTGACCAATTGAATAATGGCCTTGCCCACGGTGGTTTTACCGCAGCCGGATTCGCCCACCAGCGCCAGCGTCTCCCCAACCCCAATATCCAGCGACACCCCATCCACGGCCTTGACTGCACCGACCTGGCGTCGCAACAGTCCGCTTCGAATCGGAAAATGCACTTGCAAATTACGTACCGTCAAAAGCGCTGTCGCTTTGCCCATGACAGCTTGCGTCACAGAAGTTGTGGGTGCCGGCATGGC
The DNA here is from genome assembly GCF_047300855.1 of Sulfuriferula sp. GW1. Classification (GTDB taxonomy): domain Bacteria; phylum Pseudomonadota; class Gammaproteobacteria; order Burkholderiales; family Sulfuriferulaceae; genus Sulfuriferula. The sequence goes on along the minus strand of NZ_CP170197.1, from coordinate 1,557,697 downwards.
GGTGCGGCTGCCGGAAGGCGCCAGATGACAGCGCACTGTATGCCCCTGTGCCAGCTGCGTCCACGCCGGCGTCTCGCGCCAGCAAAGATCGAAAGCAGCATCACAGCGCTCGGCAAAACGGCAGCCGACGAACGCGCTGTCCAGGGCAGGCACCATGCCCGGTATGACTTCCAGCGCGCCGCCATGCTGCCCTCTGCCGGGCAGTGCGGCAAACAGTTTGCGGCTATAGGGGTGAAACGGCGTGTCAAAAAATGCATCGCGCGGTGCGATTTCCACCAGCTCGCCGGCATACATCACGCCTACGCGATCCGCCATTTCGGCCACCACACCCAGATCGTGGGTGATCAGCAACATGCCCATGCCGCGCTCACGCTGTATGCTGCGCAGCAATTGCAACACCTGCGCCTGTATCGTCACATCCAGCGCGGTGGTGGGCTCGTCGGCGATGAGCAGGCGCGGATTGCCTGCCAATGCCATCGCGATCATGACGCGCTGTTTCATCCCGCCGGATAACTGGAATGGATATTCGCCGATACGCCGCGCCGCATCCGGCAGACCCACGGCATTGAGCAAGTGGATGGACTCGGCGCGCAAGGCTGCGCCGCCCAGATTGCGATGGCGACGCAGCGATTCGCCGACCTGCTCGCCGATGCTGAGCACCGGGTTGAGACTGGTCATCGGCTCCTGAAAGATCATGCCGATCGCACCACCGCGCACGGCACGCATGGATGCCTCGGGCAGTGCCAGCAAGTCGCGCCCTTCCAGCAAGACCGCCCCGGCATCAATGGTGCCATGCTCCGGCAACAGGCGCATGATGGACAATGCCGTCATCGATTTACCGCACCCGGATTCGCCCAGCAGCGCGAAGGTTTCATTGGCGGACACGCTGAAACTCACGCCATCCACGGCACGCACGGCACCGATCCGGGTGCGCAGATCGCTTATCTGCAACAACGGGGTGGGCTTCATTGCGCCCTCCCACGCGGGTCGAACGCATCGCGCACGCTGTCGGCGAACAGGTTGGCGGCCAGCACCAGCGCGAACATGAACACAAACGCCGCGCTGAGCTGCCACCACACGATCGGCTCGCGTGCCATTTCCAGGCGCGCCGAGTTGATCATGTTGCCCCAGCTGTACATGGCTGGATCCACCCCCACACCGACATAAGTCAACACCGCCTCGGCCAGCACCAGGCCGGAAAAATCCATGACCACGGTAATCAGCACCAGGTGTTGCAGATTGGGCAAAATGTGACGCGTGATAATGCGCCAGTGCGACACGCCAAACGCGGTGGCGGCCTGGATGTATTCCTGCTCGCGCAGTTTCAGCGTCTCGCCGCGCAACAAACGGCACAGCCCGGTCCAGCTGGTCACGCCGAGGATCAGACACAGAAACAGCAGCCGAATATCGCTACGCGCGGCCGAGGTGTCGAACACGCCCGGGTGGGCTTCGATATACACCTGCATGATGAGCACCGAAGCTGCGATCAGCAGCACGCCCGGAATGGAGTTGAGTGTGGTGTAGAGATACTGGATCAGATCATCCACCCAGCCGCGGAAATAACCCGCCACTATCCCCAGCAACAATGCGAATGGCAGCATCACCAAAGTCGTCAGCGTACCGATGACCAGTCCGGTACGTATGCTTTTCAGCGAGATGTAGAGCACGTCCTGGCCCACTTTGTCGGTACCAAATACATGATAGGCAGCCGCCAGTTGTGCTATGACCAGACCCAGCACCAGCAGGATGGCGCAGGTAATCAACAGAGTGCGCCAAGGAATCGCATTGCCGCCACGCAGCAGGCGTGGCAGTGCCGCAATCAAGCCGCCAGGCTGGCGGCGTGCCAGCAAAGCGGCCAGCAGCAAAATCAGAAGCACCGTCAATGCAAGTCCCTCGATCACGCCCCATGCGATCCGCTGCACAATGTCGCGCATCCACTGCGTGTGCGGATCAGCCAGCTGCGCGCCGCCATATTTCAGGCGCGGATAATCACGCACGGTGCTGCCATTGGCCAGCACGATGGTCTCCTTGGCATAAAGATGCGTAGCCAGTGGCGCCGAATAGGTTTTTTCCTTGTGCGTGCGCAGCTTGGGAAGCATGGCATCGAGTGCACTGAGCACCTCGACCCCGTATTGCACCGGCTGCCCGGCTTTCATCGCCAATGCGGGGCGGTAATGCAGCGAATCCAGCAGCCCGATCACCACAAACACCGCCAGCACCACTGCCGCTGCCATGCCGGTGGGATTGGTCAGCACACGCCGCCATGGCGCACGCAGATAGTCGTGGCGGCGCACATACCAGGTAAATATGCCTACTGCGGCCAGCAGCAGGAATATCAATGCATCCGTCCACAGCATGACCGGCTTGAACATCATTGCAGGCGCACCCTAGGGTCAGCCAGGGTGTAGGAAATATCGGTCAGCAGCAGGCCGATAATGTACAGAGCGGAACCGATGAACACCATGGCGCGCACGATGGCAAAATCCTGCGACTGGATAGCGTCAATGGTGTAGCTGCCCAGACCCGGAATGCCGAAAAACGATTCGGTGATCAAGCTGCCCATGAACAGCAGCGGCAACACCACCACCGCACCGGTGAGGATGGGGATCATGCCGTTCTGCAGCACGTGGCGGAACAGCACGCGCCATTCGGACAGGCCCTTGGCACGCGCCGTACGCACGTAGTCCTTGCCGATCTCTTCGAGGAAAATAGTACGGTACCAGCGCGCACCGCCGCCGATTCCCGCAACGATGGAAACCACCACCGGCAGAAGGATGAAGCGCAGCCCGTCGATTCCGCCGCTGAAGCCTGAAATCGGCACCAGATGCCACAGCTTGGCGATGAGATATTGCCCCGCGATGATGTAGAACAAGCCGGAAATCGACATCAGCACCACGCACAGCACCACCCCCCAGAAATCCAGATAGGTGGCACGGAAAAACACCATGAGCAGGGCAAAGGTGATGTTCACCAGCAGCCCAATGACAAACACCGGCACCGCGATCGCCAGGCTGGGGCCGGCGCGGGTCTTGATCTCATGCCAGATGTCGCGCCCGTCATCGGAGGCGCCGAAATCAAGCACGAACATGCGCGCGGATTTCTCGAAAAAAATGGTATGGGTGATTTTATTGATGCCCGGCGCACTGGCGTCATAGAACAACGGCGCGTCATAGCCATGCTCAGCCTTCCAGTTGCTGATTGCCTGCGGCGTGACGCGCTTCATGCCCAGATGCATGCGCGCCATATCGTCCGGCGTATTGACCACGAAAAACAGCGCGAAGGTCAGCAGATTCACCCCGATCAGTATCGGAATGGCGTATAAAATTCGGCGCAGCAGATAGGCAATCATCGCGCCACACTCCGTTCACGCTGCCGCCACGCCCACAGCGCAGGTGCCAATGCCGCGATCAGCGCCAGCAATAACAGCAGCAATGGCCACAGCACCGGCTGATTCCACTGGTCACGCAATTTCTCGCGCAATTTCGGGTCGATGCGGCGGTATTTCAGTGTGTTGTAGGCCATCACATTGGGCTTGCTGGGTGCGACCCAGGCATGGCTCAGGCTGAACGCCTTGGGAAAAAATCCGAACAGCCAGGGCGAGTCCGCGCGCACGATGTTCACCATGCGGTCGATGATGGCCTGACGCTCAGGGCCGTTATCCAGGTATTTCATCTGGTCGAACAGTCGGTCATATTCCGGGTTGCTGTAATTCGCTGCGTTTTCGCCGTTTTTTCCCACTTTCATGTTGGGTCCATACAGCAGAAATAGGAAGTTTTCCGGATCGGGGTAATCCGCATTCCATCCCCATTCGAATATCTGCTCGGTGCCGCGCCGCATCTTGTCCTGAAAGCGGTTGTAGTCGGTGCTGCGCACCACCAGCTGGATATTCAGTTTGGCGAACTGCTTGGTAATCCAGCTCAGCCGCGAGGCAGCATCCGGGCCACTGGCATTCGTATCGAAATACAACACCAGCGGGGCGCCGGTTTTGGCATCGCGTCCGTCCGGATAGCCGGCCTCGGCCAGCAGGCGTCGCGCTTCAGCGATCGGGCGCCGCACTGGCTGGCCATTGACCAGCCGGTACACCACCGGGTTCACCCCGGCTGCGCCGCCTACGTAGCCGAATATGCCCGGCGGGATTGGCCCTTGCGCCGGGATGCCGCGTCCATTGGCAAAAATGGAAATGTATTCTTCGTAGTCCACCGCGATGGCAATCGCCTGGCGTAATTTGCGCGCGCGTTCACTGGAACCGCCTACCGTCGAATCGAGCATGTTGAAACCCGTATAACTGCTCGTTGGCCGCACCGCCGTAGTCAGCCGGATACCCTTGGCGCGCATCGCTTCGGAGGGCTGCGCCACCCCCTGGGCGTTGATCTGCACAGCCTGGTCAAAGCTGTCCGAACTGATGCCGGAGGCGTCGTAGTAGCCCTGCAAAAACTTGTTCCAGTAGGGGATGGTTTCCTTTTCCAGGCTGAAAACCACCTTGTCGATAAACGGCAGCGGCTTGCCGCCATCCTTCAACAAACCGGCGGCTGCGTCGCCCGGCTCGCCGGTGCGCGGGTAGGTCTCGCCATGGAAATCCGGATTTCTCTCCAGCACCATCTGGCGATTGGGGTTGTTGCGGGTCAGCATGTAGGCGCCGGTGCCCACCGGGTACCAGTCCAGGCTCAGGTTGCGTTCAGCCATGCCGGGCTGCGCATAGAAGCGATCCGCTTCTGGCGGCACCGGCGCGAAAAACGGCATCGCCAGCCAATACAGAAACTGCGGGTATTTGCCACGCAGTTTGATGCGGTAGGTGTAGCGATCCACCACCTCGGCCCCGGCCAGCGGATAACGCTGCAGATCGGGATAGGCCCCGCGCGGCAGGCTGCGCGCCACCTTTTCCAGTCGCGCGGCATAGTCTTTCAGACCGATGATGTATTCGGCCATCACCCCCAGAATGGGTGAATTGAGTTGCGGCGCGGCGAGCCGTTTGATCTCGTAAACATAATCTGCAGCCACCAGTTCGCGCGTGCCGCTGTAGCGGAAATCGCCGAGTGTCTGGATGCCATGCCAGTCGCCCGGTTTCATGTCCTGATAGCGCAGCTTGCCCTGGGCATCGTGCGCAAAGGCCGGATGCGGCTGATAGTAAATACCCGGTCGAATATGGATTTCGTATACGCTCTCGGCAATGGCGGAGACCGGTGCAGTGGCGGGCAGTGGCCGACCCGCAGCATCGTAATAGGTCACCGTGGGCATTTGCGCTGCAGTCAGCGGGATGAGCGTATAAGGCCGTTTCAGATAGTGGTATTGCAACGGTGGTTCATAAATCTGCGCAGTAAATTCTGCTTCGTTGCTGGCATAGGAGCGTGCCGGATCGAGATGTTTGGGCCGCTCTTCGAATGAAGAATAGAGAATGTTGCTGTCACGATCGGCTGCCGGATAAGGGTCATTCAAAGGGCCATTACCACACGCGCTCAATAGCACAGGCAGTATCAACAGACCAAATAGCCGTAAAAAATTCATATCGGATGAGTTTAACCCAGCCCGTGTCTAGCGTCACGACACAGCGGGTATAATGTTCGGGCATTTTCACTAAAGGAAAAAACATGGGATTTCTCGTCGGCAAGCGCATCCTCATCACGGGCTTGATCAGTAACCGCTCCATTGCCTATGGCATTGCCCAGGCCTGCAAACGCGAAGGCGCTGAGCTGGCCTTTACTTATCAGGGCGACAAGATCAAGGATCGGGTAACCGAGTTTGCCAAAGAATTCGGAAGTGAATTAGTTCTGTCTTGTGACGTCGCCAGCGACGAGGAAATCACACAGCTATTTGCCGATCTCGGAAATCAATGGGATGGTCTGGATGGCATTGTTCACTCGATTGCTTTCGTTCCCAAGGCAGCATTGGCAGGCGACTATCTGGAGTCGGTAACACGCGAGAATTTCCGCATCGCCCACGACATCAGTTCATACAGTTTTGCCGCGCTGGCCAAGGCAGGTCTCCCCATGATGCAGGGACGGCGCGCGGCACTGCTTACCTTGAGTTATCTTGGTGCCACCCGTACCTTGCCTCACTATAATGTCATGGGGCTGGCCAAGGCCAGCCTCGAATCCAACGTTTATTACATGGCACAAAGCCTGGGACCGCAAGGGATACGCGTCAATGCCGTATCGGCCGGGCCGATCAAAACGCTGGCTGCCAGCGGGATATCGGATTTTGGCAAGATACTGAATTACGTGGAACGCAACTCTCCGCTACGACGCAATGTAACCATAGAAGAAGTGGGTAATGCTGCAGCCTTTCTGCTGTCCGATCTGGCAAGCGGCATTACCGGCGAGATTACCTACGTTGACGCGGGCTTCAATACCACAGCCGGGGCCGACATGGGGTAATGCGGGAGCAATCCGAGGCAAGTAGAAAGCTTACCAAACAATGGGCGCGAGTATTCCATACTCGCGCCCATTGTTATATCAGCGTCTTATTCCCGGATTGTTTGTTGAGATGTAAATCGTCACCGATTGCGAGACGGCCGCCAACACGTCTTTGTGCAATGGATTATTGTGCAGTTTTATCCAGGCTTGTGGAAAGTATCTTGATCTTGGCCTTTGCTTCCAAACTGGCAAGATAGGCGGAAAAATCTGCCTGCGCTGCCAGTTGTGCCAGTTGGCCTTGCAGAGCCTTGATCTGGGCGGCATCCGCTGGTGGTGGGGGAATCACTCGCGTCACACGCGCCAGTGTATAGCTACCATCCGTGCCTGCTGCGCCGACATATGCCGGAAAATGCTGTTCGGCTGCACTGAATACCGGTTCAACCAATGCCGCGGGCAATCCAGTTACCTGTTGCCGAGTAATGAGCTGAAACGCACCCCATTTTACGTCGGGTTCCTTGCCTGCACGCAATTGCGCCAAATCCTGCTTGCCCTGTTTTTCGGCCAGCGCTATAGCCTGAGTGCGCTTGAGTTGTTGTTCAATAGCCGCTCGTACCGTACTCAGTGGTTGCAGCGCAGCCGGTTTGTATTCGAGCAGACGAGCTGATACCAGTGTATTGGGAGCAACCTCGATGGCTTCGGTGTTGCGCTTGTTTTTCAACACATCATCAGAAAACAGCGCTTTCAGCATTTTCGGATTTGCCAGCAGGCTGCTGTCACCGCCCTTACGATTTAACCAACCGGAGTCTGTAATCTGCAACTTAAGCGCATCAGCCACGGGCTTGAGACTATCGGATTGTTCGTAAACCTGATTACTGAATGTTTCCGCCGTATCGGCAAAGCGTTTGCTGGCCTTTTGCATTTGCAAATCGCGCACAATGTCCGCCTTCACCTCATCCAGACTACGTGTACGGGCAGGCTTGATACCCGTCAATTCGATGATGTGATAACCAAATTCACTCAATACAGGCGGACTGATGGCACCATCCCGCATTGCGAACACGGCATCTGCAAAAGGTTTAACCATTGCGTTACGAGGGAACCAGCCCAAATCGCCACCTTGCAGGGCGGAACCCGTATCACTCGATTCGCGTTTGGCTACCGTAGCAAAACTGCCAGGATTCGCTTTGACTTGCTGGTAAATAGCTTCGGCACGAGCTTTGGCAGCTGCGCGCTTTTGTGCATCATCGCCAGGTTTTACCGCAATCAGAATATGACTGGCACGGCGCTGCTCGGGCTCGCTATATTTTGCAAGATTCTGATCGTAGTACTGCTTGACTTCCGCATCGCTGATATGAATCTGGCTGGCCAAGGCGTCCTGCGATAACACTACATATTGGAAGCGCGCCTGTTCCGGCAATGTGTAATCGGCTTTGTGAGCGTCATACCAGTTCTGTATATCCGCTGCATTGACGCGAACCTGATTCAGGAATTGTTCAGGTGTGAGTTTAACCGTGCTGATTTCACGTTTTTGCTCGAATGCCTGCAAGAATCGCGCGGTAACATTGGATGGCATAATGCTTGAAGCCTGGAAAACTGAACGCACATCGTTAATCAGCAATTCCTGGCGCAGCTGATTTTCAAACTCGGTGATACTCATGCCTTGTTGTCGCAGAGCCTGCTCATAGCGAGTTTGCGAGAACTGACCGTTTTCCTGAAATGCGGGCAGACCGGCAATAATCTTGGCCATTTCAGCGTCACTGACCACCATGCCTGCCTTGGTTGCAGCTTCGATAATCAGGTGCTGGTTTACAATACTATCCAGAATGGATTTACGGATTTTCGGATCATTAAACATGGCTGGATCATAGGCTGCACCCATGGATGCCCGCATTTCCTGCTGCTGTGATTGGACAGCCCGGTCAAATTCCTGCCGTGTCACCTTGTAACCGTTCACGCTGGCAAGAACGTCGCCATCGCCGCTCTTGTTAAAATAGGATTCCACTCCCCACAACATGAATGGAATAGTAATCAGCGCCAAAATTACCTTGGCGAGCCAGCCTTGTGCACGTTCTCGGATTGCATCTAGCATAGTCGTCGTGTATTGATCTCAGTCAAACGGAAAAAGGCGAACTCTCGTTCGCCTTTTGTATTGGCGGAGTGGACGGGACTCGAACCCGCGACCCCCGGCGTGACAGGCCGGTATTCTAACCAACTGAACTACCACTCCAAATACCGGTATTGTCGTAACTGGTGGGTGCTGAGGGGTTCGAACCCCCGACATTCGCCTTGTAAGGGCGACGCTCTACCAACTGAGCTAAGCACCCGGAAAGGCGCTAGTTTACTGCATCTTTCAGCGCTTTTCCAGCACGGAATTTAGGAACTTTAGCCGCCTTGATTTTGATGGCTGCGCCAGTACGCGGATTACGACCGGTGCGGGCAGCGCGTTTACCAACATAGAAAGAACCAAAACCAACCAGTGTCACCATATCGCCTTTTTTGAGAGCGCCTTTCACTGCGTCAACAGCAGCATCCAATGCACGGCCTGCTGCTGCCTTGGAAATATCGGCAGAGTCGGCGATAGCATCTATCAGTTCGGATTTGTTCACGTGTGTCCCCTTTCTCGTAGAGTCAGCCACAGGAATGCCCTGCATCCGCTTTATAGCAAGCCGGAAAACCTTATGTCAAGCGGCTTCCAGCTATTTTGGCCAAAAAAAACCGCCCATCAGGGCGGCATTCACAACACCAACAAAAAACGTCTCGATCAGTGCTTGGTAATGACTGCCACCTTATCCGTTTCGGCCGAAGCCGCGGGTGGCGTCTCAGTTACCGGCGGAGTTGGCAACTCTGGCAAACCTTCCGGCATGCGTTCCAGCGCCATGTTCAGCACCTGATCTATCCATTTCACTGGTCGAATGTCCAGCTTATTCTTGATGTTCTCCGGAATATCCACCAGGTCGCGCACATTTTCTTCAGGAATCAGTACGGTTTTGATTCCACCTCGATGCGCCGCCAGTAATTTTTCCTTCAATCCGCCAATAGGCAGCACTTCGCCACGCAACGTGATTTCACCGGTCATCGCCACATCTGCACGCACCGGGATACCCGTCAGTACCGATACCATCGCAGTACAAATGCCCACACCTGCACTCGGTCCGTCTTTTGGTGTGGCGCCTTCCGGCAGATGAATGTGGATATCATTTTTCTGGTAGAAATCCTGCGGAATACCCAACACTGCGGAACGGCTACGCACTACGGACATCGCAGCCTGGATAGATTCCTGCATCACCTCGCCGAGCTGGCCTGTCGTAATCATCTTGCCTTTACCCGGCAACAGCACACCCTCAATAGTAAGCAACTCGCCGCCTACCTCGGTCCATGCGAGACCGGTTACCTGACCAACCTGGTTGTTTTTCTCGGCAACACCGTAATTGAAACGGCGCACGCCCAGATACTTTTCCAGATTGCGTGCAGTCACGCTGATCTTGCTGGCTTTGCCCTGTTTCAAGAGCAGAGCCTTGACCCCTTTGCGACAAATTTTGGCGATATCGCGATCAAGGTTACGCACCCCGGCTTCACGCGTGTAGTAACGTACGATGTCACGCAATGCGCTCTCGGATATCGAGAATTCCTCGGGTTTGAGACCATTCGCTTTCATCTGCTTGCCTACCAGATAACGCTCGCCAATACTCACTTTTTCGTCCTCGGTGTAACCCGACAAACGAATAATTTCCATGCGATCCAGCAGCGGTGCAGGAATGTTCAGGGTATTCGCAGTCGCTACAAACATTACGTCGGAAAGATCAAATTCCACCTCAACATAGTGGTCTGCAAAGGTGTGGTTCTGTTCCGGATCCAGTACTTCCAGCAGCGCAGAGGATGGGTCGCCGCGGAAATCCTGCCCCATCTTGTCCACTTCATCCAGAAGAAAAAGTGGGTTACGCACGCCTATTTTGCTCATGCTCTGCAGGATCTTGCCCGGCATGGAGCCAATATAGGTACGGCGATGACCGCGAATTTCGGATTCGTCGCGCACACCACCCAGGGCCATACGGATAAACTTGCGATTCGTGGCTTTGGCAATGGATTGTCCAAGCGAAGTTTTCCCCACACCGGGTGGTCCGACCAGGCACAGAATTGGACCCTTGAGTTTGTCCACACGCTGCTGAACCGCCAGGTATTCGACGATGCGTTCCTTGACCTTGTCCAGGCCGTAATGATCAAGGTCCAGAATCGCTTCAGCCTTTTTCAAGTCTTTACTGATCTTGGTTTTTTTCTTCCAGGGCAAACCCACCAAGGTTTCAATGTAGCTGCGCACAACCGTGGCTTCTGCGGACATGGGTGACATCAGCTTGAGTTTTTTTAGCTCTGACTCGGCCTTGGCAAGACCCTCCTTGGACATGTGCGCTTCCTGGATGCGCTTCTCGAGGTCTTCGAGATCGGCCCCCTCTTCCAGATCGCCAAGCTCTTTCTGGATTGCCTTGACCTGCTCATTAAGATAATACTCGCGCTGGCTTTTCTCCATCTGACGTTTGACACGTCCACGGATGCGCTTTTCCACCTGCAATATATCGATTTCGCCTTCCATCAGGCTCATCAGATGCTCGAGACGTGCACGCACCGGAAACATTTCCAGGATTTCCTGCTTCTGTTCCAGCTTCAAGGGAAGATGCGCCGCAATGGTATCCGCCAGGCGTCCGGCTTCGTCAATACCCACCAGCGAGGTGAGTATTTCAGGCGGAATTTTCTTGTTGAGCTTCACGTACTGGTCGAACTGCGCAACCAGAGCGCGGCGCATTGCCTCTGCCTCGTTGTCGGCACTCGTATCATCGACAGGAACCAGTTCGGCGCGCCCAACAAAATGGGTATCCACATCGGAATACTCGATTACATTGGCGCGCTGATTGCCTTCCACCAGCACTTTTACGGTACCGTCAGGCAATTTGAGCATTTGCAATATCGTTGCAATGGTGCCGATAGTGTACAAATCATCCGGTGACGGTTCATCTTTGGCAGCGGATTTTTGTGCGACCAGCAGAATGCTCTTACCAGACTCCATCGCGGTTTCCAGCGCCTTGATGGATTTTGGCCGACCAACAAACAATGGAATAACCATGTGCGGGAAAACGACGACGTCTCGCAATGGTAAAAGTGGGAGCGTTAATTCTTCGGTATCTTGGAGTAAGGCCATGATGGTGTTTAACCTTATGTCAGTAAAAATAGACCAGGACACCAAATGCAGGGCGGCTCAAGCAAATTCAAGTCGCACCTGCACTGATGTGCTTTAAGCGATTGAATCCAATGAAAAACTTTTTTACGCGCGGAAAACCTTTAAGGATGTCCGCGATGTTTCAGGAGGCAACTTTGGGCTGGTCGGAATAAATGAGCAAAGGCTTACCCTCACCGGTAATAACCGATTCATCCAGAACTACCTTAGTGACATTGTCCATGGAAGGAAGTTCGAACATGGTGTCGAGGAGTGCATGCTCAATAATGGAACGTAGCCCGCGCGCCCCGGTTTTGCGTTCCAGAGCGCGTTTGGCTATCGCTGCCAAAGCAGTGTCGCGAAACTCGAGTTCTGCACCCTCCATCTCGAACAATTTTGCATATTGCTTGGTCAGCGCATTTTTTGGTTCGGTCAGTATGGTAACCAGTGCTTCTTCATCCAGTTCCTCCAGTGTAGCAACGACGGGCAAACGTCCGACGAATTCTGGAATCAGACCGAACTTGATCAGGTCTTCGGGCTCTACATCACGCAGCAGTTGCGAAATATTGCGACTGTTATCCTTGCTTTTGACTTCCGCACCAAAGCCTATGCCGCCTTTGGAAGAGCGGTTTTGCACCACCTTTTCAAGGCCTGAGAAAGCTCCGCCGCAGATAAACAGGATGTTACTGGTGTCAACCTGCACAAATTCCTGATTCGGATGTTTGCGGCCACCCTGAGGGGGAATCGAAGCGGTAGTGCCTTCGATCAGTTTCAGCAAAGCCTGCTGTACACCTTCGCCAGATACGTCACGAGTAATCGATGGATTGTCGGATTTTCGTGAAATCTTGTCTATTTCATCAATGTAAACAATGCCGTTTTTTGCCTTCTCTACATCGTAATCACACTTTTGCAGCAATTTCTGGATGATGTTTTCCACATCCTCGCCCACATAGCCAGCTTCGGTCAGCGTCGTCGCGTCGGCGATCACGAAAGGAACATTCAATAGCCGCGCCAGGGTTTGTGCCAACAGGGTTTTGCCCGAACCGGTGGGGCCGATCAGCAGAATATTGCTTTTAGCCAATTCCACTTCATCCTTGCCACCAAGATGGCGCAGACGCTTGTAGTGGTTGTAGACGGCCACCGAGAGAATACGTTTGGCTTTTTCCTGACCAATCACGTATTCACCCAGAATTTCCCGAATCTCGCGAGGAGTAGGCAAATCGGATTTCCCGGACTTGCCGCCCTGTCCCTGCTGCACTTCTTCACGGATGATGTCGTTGCACAGATCCACGCACTCATCACAAATGAATACAGAAGGCCCTGCGATCAACTTGCGAACTTCGTGCTGACTTTTGCCGCAAAACGAGCAATAGAGCAGTTTTTCGCCGCTTCCTTTATCTGACATGAAACTCTCCGATGCTAAGCTGGCCGGCGTTAACCGACGTTGTCCATGCGGCTGGTAATTACCTTGTCTACCAGGCCATATTTCACGGCATCTTCCGCACTCATGAAATTATCACGATCCGTGTCTTTCTCAATGATTTCTACAGGCTGCCCGGTATGATGAGCCATCAAGCCATTAAGCCTTGCCCGCAAATAAATAATTTCCTTGGCATGGATTTCAATATCCGAAGCCTGCCCCTGGAAACCGCCGCTGGGCTGGTGAATCATCATGCGTGAATTGGGCAGGCAAAAACGCTTGCCCTTGGCGCCTGCGGTAAGCAGGAACGCGCCCATGCTTGCCGCCTGGCCCATGCAAAGGGTACTCACATCGGGCTTGATGAACTGCATGGTGTCATACACGGACAGACCGGCGGACACTGACCCCCCGGGGGAATTGATATACAAATAGATATCCTTGTCCGGGTTTTCCGATTCGAGGAACAGCAATTGCGCCACGACCAGATTGGCAGAGACTTCATTTACCGGGCCTACCAAAAACACTACGCGTTCTTTAAGCAGGCGCGAATAAATATCGTAGGCGCGTTCGCCCCGGCCGCTTTGTTCGACCACCATGGGTACCAGACCCAAGCCTTGCGGCTCCCAACTACGGCTTTCCATCATCCTGTCACGCCTTCCCCATCAATTCGTCGAAACTGATCGACTGGTCTTCAACCTGAACACGTTCCAGAGCCCATTCCACCACGTTGTTTTCCAACGCTAGCGATTCGATTTCCTGCATGCGCTCCGGGTTTTGATGATGCCACTTTATCACTTCCTGTGGATCTTCGTAACTCTGCGCAAATTCCTGTATCAGGGCATTGATCTGCTCCGGCCTGGCAGTCAATGCATTGACACGTACTGCTTCGGCCAGAATCAGCCCCAGGCTGACCCGGCGCATTGCCTGCTCAGTGAATATATCGGCAGGTAACGGCACGTCATTAGGATTAACATTCATTCCACGCGCCTGCATGTCTTTCAGCGCGTTTTGCATCAGGCGCTGGGTTTCCATTTCCAGCAGCGACTTGGGCACCTCAATCTTAGTGCTGTCCAAGAACGCCTGCATGACCTGTTCCTTGAGCCTGGCCTGAATGCGATTTTTCACTTCACGCTCAAGATTTGCCTGGATTTCGGCGCGCATTTTTTGCACATCGCCATCGGCAACCCCCAGACTCGTGGCAAACTCTGCGTCCACTTCCGGCAATTTCGGTGCCGCAATATCCGTGACAGACACTTCGAACGTCGCCGTTTTACCAGCCAGTTCCTTGGCTTGATAAGCCTCCGGAAAAGTCACGTCAAAAGACTTGTTTTCACCTGCTTTCACATCAACCAGCGCTGCTTCAAACTCCGGCAACGTGCGTCCCTCGCCCAGCACGACTCGAAAACCCTTGGCCTCGCCGCCCTCAAATACAGCACCATCAATTTTCCCGATATAGTCCAGGGTAACCAGATCGCCAGGCTGTGATGCACGGTCGACGGTATTGAATTGGACACGTTGTTTGCGTAAAACATCGAGAGTTTTGTCCACATCGGCATCGCTTACCGTGACAACAGGCCGCGTGATTCTGGCTGAACTGACATCGCCCAGGGTGACTTCAGGATAGACCTCGAAGGTGGCAGAAAATTCGATAGACGTCTTGTCTGTCGCGTCCGCCCTGGGTTCTATACGCGGATAGCCTGCTACTTTGAGCTGGTGTGCCTGAATCGCTTCCATAAAACTTTTCTGCACCGCGTCGCCAAGCACCTCCTGATGAACCTGTCCACCGTATTGCTTGGTAACCAGGCTCATGGGTACTTTGCCACGGCGGAAACCATCCAGCTTGGTATTGCGGGCAATGTCGCGGAGGCGGTTACTGACCTCGGTTTCGATCTGTTGCATCGGCACGGCCAGGTTGATACGACGTTCCAGAGTGCTGATTTGCTCGAGGGTGGCTTGCATTGGGGAAATCCTTGCTGACTGATGAATGAGTTATAAATTCTGGTGCGAAAGGGGGGACTCGAACCCCCACACCTTGCGGCGCTGGAACCTAAATCCAGTGCGTCTACCAATTCCGCCACTTTCGCAAACCGCCAAGTGTAATATAATTGCGCCTTCGCTGTCAGCTTCTATGCCCATAGCGCCAATTATCGATGCCACTGCTCGCTACCTTACATGTCTGTTGGTCATTACGAAAATTTTCCAGTGGCGTCCATTCTGCTGCCACGTCGCCTGCGCCACCCGGTTGCGGTCATTTACCGTTTTGCGCGCAGCGCAGACGATATCGCCGATGAAGGGGACGCGACGGCGGAGCAACGCCTGGCTGCACTCGATGCTTACCGCGAGGAATTAAGCCGCATCGAAACGCATCACCCTCCCCTCACCCCATTATTCCAGCAACTGGAAGCGGTCATCCGCAAGCATGCACTCCCTTTGCAGCCATTCCGCGATCTGCTGGACGCATTTTCACAGGATGTGGTCAAAACCCGCTACGCTCATTTTGGCGAGGTAATGGCATATTGTAAAAAATCCGCCAACCCGGTGGGCCGGCTAATGCTCGCCCTGTATGGAGAAACCGACACACGCAGCGTGGCCTATTCAGACGCCATCTGCTCCAGCCTGCAATTGATCAATTTTTTGCAGGATATCGCGATCGATTACCAGAAAGGCCGCATTTATCTGCCGCAGGACGAGATGGCCAAGTACCAAGTGGACGAAGCACAGATTGCCCACCATGACGCGAGTGGGCTGTGGCAGCCATTCATGCTGGCGCAGATCGAGCGAACCCGTAAAATATTGCAGGGCGGAGCGCCACTGGGCAAAGTGCTCAAAGGTCGCATCGGACTGGAGTTACGCATGATTATCATGGGCGGCGCCACCATTCTGGAAAAATTGCATAAAACCCGTGGCGATATCTACACCCAGCGCCCCCGGTTGAACGCCGCGGACTGGCTCAACATGCTATATCGCGCCGTGCGCGCCAAATAGGACACCGCCTTGGATCCCAACCAGTACTGTCAGGATAAAGCCGCCGCCAGCGGCTCCAGCTTTTACTATAGCTTCATGTTCCTGCCGCCCCCAAAACGCCGCGCCATTATTGCGCTGTACGCCTTCTGCCGCGAAGTGGACGACATTGCCGACGAGTGCACCGACCCCAATGTGGCCCATACCAAACTGGCTTGGTGGCGCACCGAGGTGGGTGACTTGTATCGAGGACAGCCGCATCATCCAGTCAGCCACGCGCTGGCGCCGGTCATCAAGCAGTTCGATCTGCCCGCCGAACAATTACTGGAAATCATCGATGGCATGGAAATGGATTTGACCCAGCATCGCTATGCCGATTTCAAATCGCTGCGACTGTATTGCCACCGCGTGGCGGGTGTAGTCGGTGAACTATCTGCGGTTATTTTCGGCTACACCGAACGCGCCACCCTGCGCTACGCTGCGGACCTGGGCCTGGCATTTCAACTCACCAACATTATTCGCGATGTAGGTGAAGACGCCCGTCGCAACCGTATTTATCTGCCAATGGATGAATTGGAACAATTCAATGTGAGTGCTGCTGACATCCTCAATGCGCGCGAGACCGACAATTTCCGCCGCTTGATGGAATACCAGTACCAGCGCGCCCAGCATTTCTATGAACAAGCCTTTGCCGCCCTGCCTCATGCCGATCGCAAGGCCCAGCGTACCGGGCTGGTGATGGCAGGCATTTATCGCACTCTGCTGGAAGAAATCCGCAGCGAGGGATTCAAGGTACTCACCCAGCGCACCGCACTCACCCCCCTGCGCAAACTGTGGATCGCGTGGCGCACCTGGATGAAAGCTTGACCCGGCACGTCGCCATTATCGGTGGAGGTTACGCAGGCATGGCCGCTGCCGTGACCTTGGCCCAGCATGGAACGAAAGTAAGCGTGTTCGAGGCAGGCAAAATACTGGGCGGGCGGGCACGCCAGGTGACGTTAAACGATATTTGTGTTGATAACGGGCAACACCTGCTAGTGGGGGCATACAGCGAGACATTGCGCTTGGTCGAATTGGTAGCGCCGCAAAGCGCGGCGTGGCAGCGCCGGCCACTACAATTGCATACCCTGGGCGGTTTGCAACTCTCCGCTCCGCGCTTGCCTGCGCCGCTGAATACTTTACTGGCATTGCTCGGAGCACGCGGTTTGAGCGTCAGCGAACGCTTTGCGGCCATTCGTTTCATGCTGGCGCAACGCCGCGCGCATTTCAAATTAATGCAGGATTTGCCGGTTGTCCAGTTGCTGGCGCAGCACGCCCAGCCGGCTGCACTGGTGGACAAGCTGTGGGCGCCATTATGTATCGCCACGCTCAATACACCAGTTGCCACCGCCTCGGCGCAAGTCTTCCTCAACGTGCTGCGCGACAGTCTGGCACGCCACCGCAGCGACAGCGACCTGGTTTTTCCGGTTCGCGATCTCTCCGCGCTGTTTCCGCAGCCCGCTGCGGATTTTGTTCGCACACATGGCGGTGCCGTGACGACCGGGAAAGCAGTGGACGCGATTACCCAAACCACAGCGGGGTTTAATGTGAATGGCAACCACCATACCCACCTGATCTGCGCCGTGGCACCGCACCAGGCAATGCGCCTGCTGGCCGGGCTGGATAAGCTGGACCAGGTACGCGCCTTGATCAATGCATTTCGGTATCAGCCGATAGCCACGGTATATTTGCAGTACCCTGCCCAGGTGACACTCACGAAACCCATGCTGGGCCTGACTGACGGACTCGCACAATGGGTATTTGATCGCGGAATGACCCACGGCCAGCATGGTCTTCTGGCCGTGGTCATCAGCGCCGAAGGCCATCACCGCAACCTTGCTCCGGAAGCGCTGGCACAGCACCTGGATGCAGAATTGCGCAGCGCGCTGGGCACTTTACCGGCGCCGCTCTGGCATAAGGCCATTGTCGAAAAACGCGCCACCTATTCGTGCGACGCCGGGTTGCAGCGCCCGGATCAGGTCACGGCGCTCAAGAATTTCTTTCTGGCTGGAGATTACACTGCCAGCGATTACCCGGCCACCCTCGAAGCAGCAACACGAAGTGGCGTAAAATGCGCACAACTGATATTGGACCAAGCATGAAAAATTACCAGGCACCCACTGATTTACTGAAAGATCGCGTCATTCTCGTTACTGGCGCAGGCCAGGGTCTGGGCCGCGAAGCCGCACTGGCTTACGCAAAACACGGCGCCACCGTGATTCTGCACGGCCGCGATGTGCCCAAACTGGAACAGGTTTATGACGAAATCGAAGCCTCTGGCTATGCGCAAGCCGCCATCATTCCACTCGATCTGAATGTTGCAGACGATAAGGCGTATGAAGGGTTGGCTGGCTCGATCGGCATGCAACTCAAACGCCTGGATGGTATCCTGCACAATGCAGCCATGTTTTACAGCGCCTGCCCGCTCGAACTGCAAACCATGGAGCAATGGCTCACATTGATGCGTGTCAACCTGATTGCACCCTTTGCGCTGACCCGCGCGTGCCTGCCTCTGCTCAAACAATCACCCAGCGCATCGGTGATCCTGACCGGCGAATCCCACGGTCACCACCCTGCAGCTTACTGGGGCGGCTATGCGGTATCCAAAGCAGGTGTGGAGCCCCTGACACAAATATGGACGCAAGAATGGGAAATACTCTACCCCAACATGCGCATCAATACCCTGATTCCAGGGCCGGTGGCCTCACCCAAGCGTCGCCGGACCCACCCCGGCGAAGATCCGGACACGCTGCCACAGATGCCCGACCTGATGCCCGCTTACCTGTATTTGATGGGCGCTGAGAGCGCAGACGTTAAAGGACGGATCATCGAACTGAATAATGACTGAAACCAGCGCCAAATTGTCCAATAAGTCCCAGTTCAAACTGGGACGATACGAAATCGCTGCCGAAATCGGACACGGCGCGATGGGCACTGTCTACAAAGCGCATGACCCCCTGATTGAGCGTACCGTGGCGCTCAAAACCATACGACTGGACCTGTCACATCAGGCACACCAGGTGTTCGAGGAACGTTTCTACCGCGAAGCCAAATCGGCGGGCCGCCTTAATCACCCCAATATTGTAACGATCTACGACGTAGGCGAAACCGAAGGCAGTGCCTACATCGCGATGGAATATCTGGAAGGCGAGTCGCTCGATATGCTGCTCGATAACCATATTCACCTCTCCATTGAACGCATTGCACACATTACCCTGCAGATTGCCAATGGCTTGGCCTATGCTCACCAGCACGGCATCATTCATCGCGATATCAAACCTGCCAACATCATTCTGATGCGCAGTGGCCGAATCGTTAAAATTACCGATTTCGGTATCGCCCAGATTCCAACCAGCGAAAAAACCGGAGACGGTACATTGCTGGGATCGCCGCGTTACATGTCCCCGGAACAGGTACAGAGCCAAGTTGTGGATGGCCGCAGCGATGTGTTCTCGCTGGGTATCGTGCTGTACGAAATGTTGACCGGCCATCCGCCCTTTGCCGGAGACGATCTCGGCACCATTCTCTACAACATTATGAACTTCGAACCCGCTCCACCCAGCAGCATCAATAAGGGTGTGCCGGAGCCGTTTGATCGCATTGTCATGCGCGCGTTATCCAAACGGCCTGCAGAACGTTATCAGTCTGCGCGTGACATGGCCGCCGACCTGCGCGCGCTGCGCAGTGTTACCCCAACTGCCGTTCAGCCAATCAAGCCAACTCCGGATGACACCCCCGCCGCACTGCTGAAGCGTACCAGACAGACCGACAAGGCAATGTTGCGCACGCTGCTGAGCATGATCAGCCTTGGAATTGCCACGGTGGCTGTGCTGGCAATCATCGCTCTGACCGTGGGTTCGGACACGGGTCATCCACCGCCTGTTACCCGTTACATTAAATCCATCGTTACCGTGCCTGTGCCTGCTGCCCCAGGCAGCCAGTCTGTGATTCAGAGTTTCTCCGCAAGACCAGAGAACCATGGCGGGAAAGCCAAAAAAGCTCAACCTAACCAGATCGCCATCGTTCAACTGGATAAAAAAATCCAGTCGCTTAAAGTCAAACGCGCTGAGTTATTGGCAAAGTTCACCAAGCTTCATCCCGACGTAGTAATGGCCACGCAGCAGATCAAACGTCTTGAAAAAGAAAAACTCAAGCTGGCGCGGGAAAAAGGTTAAACCCAGCATAGCTACCCGTGCTCGCGCAGATAGGTTACCGCATCCTGCAAGCGCTCTACTGCAATGATCTCCATCCCTGAAATTGCCTGACGCGGCTTGTTGGCCGCAGGTACAATGGCACGGGTGAAACCCAGCTTGGCGGCCTCCTTCAGGCGCTCCTGCCCACGCTGTACCGGCCGGATTTCTCCCGCCAGCCCTACCTCGCCAAACACCACAAGTTTATCCGGCATTGCCTTGTTTTTGAAGGATGAAACTATCGCCAGCAGCAACGGCAAATCCGCTGCCGGCTCGTTGATACGCACCCCGCCCACGGCGTTGATGAACACATCCTGGTCGTAACACGCCAGCCCCGCATGGCGGTGCAACACCGCCAGCAGCATGGCTAACCGATTCTGCTCCAGACCGACACTGAGCCTGCGCGGATTGGGCGACTGCGACGACTCCACCAGCGCCTGAATCTCCACCAGCAAGGGGCGCGTGCCTTCCTGGGTCACCATCACGCACGATCCGGGCACGTCCGCACTATGCCCGGACAGGAAAATCGCCGACGGATTGGATACGCCTTTCAACCCCTTGTCGGTCATCGCGAACACGCCCAGTTCGTTCACTGCGCCAAAACGGTTCTTGAACGCCCGCACCAGCCGAAAAGCGGAACTGGTGTCGCCCTCGAAGTACAACACCGTATCGACGATATGCTCGAGCACGCGCGGCCCGGCCAGCGCACCTTCCTTGGTCACGTGGCCGACCAGAAAAATCACCGTGCCGGTCTGCTTGGCGTAGCGCGTCAATTGCGCCGCACACTCGCGCACCTGCGCCACCGATCCGGGCGCCGATTGCAAGGCCTCGGAATAAACCGTCTGGATGGAATCAATCACCGCGATGAAAGGTTTGTGCTGGTTGAGCGTGGCAAGAATTTTTTCCAGCTGGATTTCCGCCAGCAACTGCAGTTCCGCCGCATCCAGTTGCAAGCGATGCGCGCGCAAGGCGATCTGCCGTGCCGATTCCTCGCCGCTCACATACAGCGTCTTGTGCGCCGCGCTCATGCCGGACAGCGCCTGCAGCAGCAGCGTGGATTTGCCGATGCCCGGATCCCCACCGATCAGTACCACCCCGCCCTTCACCACCCCGCCGCCCAGCACTCGATCCAGCTCACTGATGCCGGTGACAACGCGCTCGTCCTCCACCGCCTCCACCTCAGCCAGTGACAACACCTCGCTCACCACCGACAGCGCACTGTAACGCGACGGCGCGGCGGCCTCGGCAACGGTTTCCACCAGCGTATTCCAGGCTTTGCAGGAAGGGCACTGGCCTTGCCACTTGCTCAGGGTGTCGCCGCATTCGGTGCAGGAATAGAGGGTTTTTGCTTTAGCCATTGGGGTCATTCGCAGCCGGTTTCGCGCTGCCAGGGCAAGATCCAGGCAAGGCAATATTGACGGTAGCCGTCACGCCGGGAACACGCCGGTGGACAAATACCGATCCCCGCGGTCGCACACGATGGAAACGATCACGGCATTTTCCACCTGCTTCGACAGTTCCAGCGCCGCAAACAGCGCACCGCCGGAGGATACGCCGGCAAAGATGCCCTCCTCGCG
Organism: Sulfuriferula sp. GW1; assembly: GCF_047300855.1. Lineage (GTDB taxonomy): Bacteria > Pseudomonadota > Gammaproteobacteria > Burkholderiales > Sulfuriferulaceae > Sulfuriferula. Next base: position 1,535,957 of record NZ_CP170197.1, on the reverse strand, counting down.
CGCCAAGCGCCGGGTGGTTTCTTCGGCGTCCTGCTGGCCGACGTAGATCATCTGGTCGATGCGCGAGAAATCGCAGATTTTTGGCAGGTAGGCCTCGGGCCATTTGCGGATGCCGGGGATTTGCGCGCCGTCCTTGGGCTGCACGCCGACCACCCGGATCGCCGGGTTTTGCTCTTTCAGATAGCGCGAGGTACCCATGATGGTGCCGGTGGTGCCCATGCTGCTGACAAAATGGGTGATACTGCCTTCGGTATCGCGCCAGATTTCCGGGCCGGTACTTTCATAGTGCGCGAGCGGATTGTCCGGGTTGGAGAACTGGTCGAGGATGATACCTTTACCTTCGGCCTGCATGCGATTGGCCACATCGATGGATTCTTCCATGCTGCCCGCCTTGCTGGTGAGTATGATTTCCGCGCCGAAAGCGCGCATGGTCTGGCGGCGTTCGATGGACAGGTGCTCGGGCATGATCAGGATCATCTTGTATCCGCGCATCGCGGCGGCCATCGCCAGTGCGATGCCGGTGTTGCCGCTGGTGGCTTCGATCAGGGTGTCGCCTGGCTTGATCTCGCCGCGCGCTTCGGCGTGGGTAATCATCGCCAGTGCCGGACGGTCTTTCACCGAGCCGGCCGGATTGTTGCCCTCCAGCTTGACCAGAATGATGTTGCTGGTTGCGCCCGGCATACGCTTGAGGCGCACCAATGGCGTATTGCCGACGAAGTCTTCGATGGTTTTAAAGTGCGGCATGGCTTACATCCCCTGTTTGGCGCGCAACACCTCGACATAACGCGCCGTGCCCTGTTCCACGGTCAGCAGCGATGCGTCGTAGCCGGCCTGGCGCAGCGCGGAAATATCAGCCTGGGTGAAGCTCTGGTATTTGCCTTTGAGTGCTTCGGGAAAATCCATGTATTCAATGATGCCCTGCGCTTGCAGCGTAGCCAGATCCAGCGCCGCTTCGCCTGCATGGACACGACAGGTGTTGATGACAGCGACCGCGACATCGTTGAAGGTCTGGCTGCGGCCGGTGCCGAGGTTGAAAATGCCGGACTGCTCCGGGTGATCGAGGAACCACAGGTTGACCTTGGCGACATCTTCGATGGAAACAAAGTCGCGGCGCTGCTCGCCGTTGGCGTAGCCGTCACAGCCTTCGAACAGCTTCACCTTGCCGTGGGCGCTGTACTGGTTGAAGAAGTGGAACGCCACCGAGGCCATGCGTCCCTTGTGCTGTTCGCGCGGGCCGTATACGTTGAAATAGCGGAAACCGACAATCTGCGCAGTCCTGTCGTGCCACATGCGCCGCACCGCCTGGTCGAACAGGAACTTGGAATAACCGTAGACATTGAGCGGCGATTCGTGCGCGCGCTGTTCGCTGAATACGCTGCCGGCACCGTACACCGAGGCCGACGAGGCATACAGGAAAGCCGCGTCGTTATCCTGGCAGAAATTGAGCAGATCCATGGAGTAACGGTAGTTGTTTTCCATCATGTAGCGGCCGTCGGTTTCCATGGTGTCGGAACACGCGCCTTCGTGGAACACCGCCGCCACTTCGCCATCCAGGGCTTCCGAGTGGATGAGTTCGAGAAATTCGTTTTTATCCAGGTAATCCGCAATTTCGCAGTCGGTGAGATTCCTGAATTTGTCGGCTTTGGTAAGGTTATCCACCGCGATGATATCGGTGATGCCGCGCTCATTCAGCGCCTTGACAATATTTGCGCCGATAAAGCCGGCTGCCCCAGTCACTACGTAATACATGCTTATTCCTTGTCTTCGATGAACAGTTCTTGCGGATGCACCACCGCCGTACCCAGCTTGCCGACCACGATACCTGCCGCACGGTTGGCCCAAGTGACGGACTCTTCCAGTGTCAGCCCGGCCGCCAGCATGACGCCCAGCGTGGCAATCACAGTATCGCCGGCGCCGCTGACGTCAAACACTTCCTGTGCTTCGGTCGCCTGGTGGAACACGCCCTCGGCCGTGAACAGGGTCATACCCTCCTCGCTGCGGGTGATCAGCAGACCTTTCAGGTTCAGCTCCAGGCGCAACGCTTCGGCTTTGGCACGGAATTCGTTCTCGCTTTTCCAGCTTCCCGCCACTTCGCGGAATTCGCTGCGGTTGGGTGTAAGCAAGGTGGCATTGCGGTAGCGCGCATAGTCGTCGCCTTTGGGGTCGACCAGCACCGGCACCCCGCGCGCGTTGGCGCCGGCAATCATGGTTTCAATATGCGTCAGCCCGCCTTTGCCGTAATCGGACAAAATCAGCAGCGCGTAATCCGCCAGCATGGCGTGGAAACGGTCCAGTTTGTCGGCCAGCACGGCATCGCTGGGCGGTGTTTCGAAATCAATGCGCAGCAATTGTTGCTGACGGCCGATGACGCGCAGCTTGATAATGGTCGCCAGTGTGGCGTCCTGGTGCAGGCTGGCGTGGATGCCATCCTCCTGCAGCAAGCGGGCGACGGCAGCACCCGCCTCGTCGGCGCCGACCACCGACAGCAGTGTGCTGTTTGCGCCCAGTGCTGCGGCATTGCGCGCCACGTTGGCGGCACCACCCAGGCGCTCCTCCTGACGGTTGATCTTGACTACCGGCACCGGCGCTTCGGGCGAAATCCGCGCCACATCGCCGAACCAGTAGCGGTCCAGCATGACATCCCCAACAACGAGGATGCGCGCGCCACCCAAAAGCTGATCCAGTTTCATTGGCGGCCGATGGCAAGGTATTCGAAGCCTGCCTCACGCATGCTGGCCGGGTCGTACAGGTTGCGACCATCGAAAATCAGCGGGTTTTTCAATGCTGCTTTTACGGCGCCAAAATCGGGGCTGCGGAATACTTTCCACTCGGTCACAATAGCCAGCGCATCCGCGCCCTGCAAAGCCGCCATGGGGGTATCCACCAGCTGCAATTGCGGGTGATCGCCATAAATTCGTTGGGTTTCATGCGTGGCAGCTGGATCATGCGCCACCACTTTGGCGCCCCGTTCCCACAAACCTTCCATCAGTACGCGACTGGGAGCCTCGCGCATGTCGTCGGTATTGGGCTTGAATGCCAGCCCCCAGAGAGCAAAGGTCTTGCCCTGCAGATCATTGCCGAAACGTGCAAGGATCTTGTCCAGCAGCACGTGCTTTTGCGCATCATTGGCAATTTCCACCGCATCGATGACGTGCATCGGTGCGCCGTATTCGCCCGCAGTACGGCGCAATGCCTGCACATCTTTGGGAAAGCACGAACCGCCGTAGCCACAACCGGGATAGAGGAAGTGATAGCCAATGCGCGGGTCCGAGCCAATGCCGTGTCGCACGTTTTCGATGTCCGCCCCGAGTTTTTCCGCCAGATTGGCGAGTTCGTTCATGAACGAAATACGCGTCGCCAGCATCGCATTGGCGGCGTATTTGGTCAGTTCCGCCGAACGGATATCCATGCTGATGAGACGTTCGCGGTTGCGCTGAAAGGGCGCATACAGGTTACGCATCATTTGTGTGGCATGCTCGTTATCGGTGCCGATGACAATACGGTCCGGGCGCATGAAGTCTTCTACCGCGGCGCCTTCCTTGAGAAACTCCGGATTGGAGGCAACACCGAATTCCAGTTTGACCGCGCGTCGGTCGAGTTCTTCCTGCAATGCCGCACGCACCTTGTCGGCAGTACCCACTGGAACAGTGGACTTATCCACCACCAGCTTGTACTCGGTCATGTGTTTGCCGATGTTGCGCGCGGCGGCGACCACGTATTGCAGGTCGGCGGAACCGTCCTCGTCCGGCGGTGTGCCCACGGCAATGAACTGGATAGCACCGTGATGCACGGCTGCTTCGATATCAGTAGTAAAGCGCAAACGGCCGGCAGCCACGTTGCGTTTCACCATATCTTCCAGACCGGGCTCGTAAATGGGAATGCCGCCACCCTGGAGGATGGCGATTTTCTTGGCGTCCACGTCCAGGCACAATACGTCGTTGCCGACTTCGGCCAGACAGGTTCCGCTTACCAGGCCGACATAGCCTGTTCCGATGACCGTAACTTTCATAAGCTCTCCTCTTTTGATATTTCAGTGTGAATGTCCTGCAAAGCCTTGAGTGGATCTGTCGCATGGGTAATCGGCCGGCCGATTACCAGATAATCCGAACCCGCCGCCAGCGCAGCAACCGGGGTCATGACGCGTTGCTGATCACCCCGCGCAGCCATCGCCGGACGTATGCCGGGAGTAACCAGACAGAACGACTTGCCGAGCTTCTGTTTGAGCAGGGCTGCTTCCTGCGCCGAGCAGACCACGCCATCCAGTCCGGCTGCATGGGTCAGCGAGGCCAGGCGCAATACCGCATCCTGCGGGCTGCCGTTTAGGCCAATCTCGGCCATATCCGATTCGCTCATGCTGGTAAGTAGGGTCACCGCTATCAGCAGCGGACGTTGCGCGGACTCGCCTAACGCCTCACGCGCAGCGCGCATCATGGAACTCCCGCCCAGTGCATGGACATTCATCATCCACACACCGAGGTTTGCCGCCGCCTTGCAGGCAAGGGCTACGGTAGTGGGGATATCATGGAACTTGAGGTCGAGAAACACCGCGAACCCCTTGTTGACAAGCGATTCCACCAGCCTGGGACCAGCCGCGGTGAATAACTGCTTGCCGACCTTGAGACGGCATAGCTGTGGGTCGAGCCGGGCAACCAGCGCCACGGCGCTGCCGGCGTCCGGATAGTCCAGCGCGACAATGATTTTCGGATCGTTCATTCTTCCCTTTTCTGCGGCGGAAAACTATCCCAGCTGCCGCATGCCGGGCAATGCCAAAAAAAGCTGCGCGCCTTGAAGCCGCATTTTTCGCATTGATACATGGATTGGCGCTGACTGTAGCTGTACACCAGGCTCTTGATGATTTGCAGATCCTGGCGCCGCTCCATCGGCGCGTCCAGCAACTCGGCCTCCAGATAGCGATCCAGGCCGCGCAGGCTCGGGCTGCGGCGCAACTCTTCCTGAGCCAGCTGGTAGGCGGCTTCCGCACCCTGGATTTTAAGGGTGCCGGCAAAAACGGCGTTGAAGAGCTCGAACGTGCGATGCCGGGCCAGGGCGGCGCGCAACCACGCCAGCCCTTCTTCTTCGCGCCCCAACGTGCGATAGCAATCCATCAAGCGATCGGTGATCAGCGTCAAATGGGCGCCACTCTGCGCCTCTACGCGTTTCCATAATGCGATGGCGGCTTCATGCGCACCACTTGTGGCTTCAATTTCACCCAACAACATGTTGGCGCGTACGCAGTTGCGGTTAACGTTTAATGCCTCGGCAAGGTATGCCCGCGCAGCTTCAGGATTGCCGTGAACGTTTTCGATGGTCGCGAGTTCGCAAAAATAATGCGCGATTTCTATGTGGTACGGTTTACTGGAAATCGGTGCGAGCTCGCGTGCGGCGGCAATCGCCTTGTGCCAGTCCTTCACCTGCACGTAAATTTCCAGCAGGAATTGGCGCGCTTCTGCAGCGTACGTTGTTTGCTCCAACTGATTAAAGATAGTCTCGGCGCGATCGAGAATTCCCGCCTTGAGGTAATCCTGTCCCAACTCGGACAGCGCCTTGAGTTTTTGCTCATTCGGCAAATCATCGCGCTCGACCAGATTCTGGTGCATGCGTATGGCGCGTTCCACCTCACCGCGTTTACGAAACAGCCCTCCCAGCGCAAAGTGCAAATCCACAGTATCGCTGTCCACTTTGACAACTTCAATAAATGCTTCGATGGCCTTGTCAGGCTGCTCGTTGAGCAGGTAATTAAGCCCCTTGAAATACGATGCGGGCAGGCTGCGCGATTCGCTCATCGCGTGACGAATATCCACGCGCGCTGCAAGCCATCCCAATCCAAAAAAAAGCGGCAAGGCCAGTAGCCACCAAAGTTCAAATTCCATTATTTTTGTGCGCTCGATTAATTTGGCTATATTTCATCAGGCAAGACAATTTGTCTGGCCTGGACTTCCTTGCGCAAATGCGTCAGTTCACGGCGTTGGCGAAACAGATATCCCATACATGCAGCGACGCCTACTGCTGCGCCCGCCACAAAAAACATCAATATGATCAGCACCAGGGGGGCCTGCCATTGATAACCGAGATAGTAAGTCAGGGTCACTACATCGCTGTTTTTTACTGCAAACCCAAGCAGCAGAATGAACAAAAAACCCTTCACGAGCCACCCAAAATAACGCATCAATTTCCCCTGCTCATCGGCAATGCCTGATTTTAACCTTTGCATCCCGCTTCGAACATAAAAAAACGGCATGTCTTACGACATGCCGTTTTTTTAAGCCTGCCCCTGAATAATTTAACACCGGCTTAAACCATTCACTGACAAACTCCTTAAGCTACCGAACTCAAACTTCCTTGCAATCCACGCGCTCACGCAACTCTTTTCCCGCTTTAAAGTGAGGCACGTATTTCTCGGGTACCGCTACCTTCTCACCGGTTTTAGGATTACGTCCCAAACGGGGGGGGCGATAGTTCAGGCTAAAGCTGCCAAACCCGCGAATTTCGATCCGCTCGCCTTCCGCCAGGCTTTTGGAAACTGCATCCAGTATGGTCTTGACCGCCAGTTCAGCGTCGGTAACGACCAACTGGGGATAGCGTGCGGCTAGCCGCACAATCAACTCCGACTTGGTCATGAACACGCCTTTCAGGACTCGAGGTTTTTATTATCAAGCTTGGCTTTCAACAGCGCACCCAGACTTGTCGTCCCTGTGCTTGCGGATTGATCACCCGCCAGCTTTTGCAGCGCCTCGGTCTGTTCAACGTTATCCTTGGCTTTGACCGAAAGGTTAATGCTGCGGTTCTTGCGATCAACGTTGATGATCATGGCCTCGACTTCGTCGCCATCCTTGAGGTGGGTGCGGATGTCTTCCACACGATCACGCGACAGCTCGGAGGCACGCAGGTAACCCTCGACTTCATCTGCCAACTGGATCACGGCGCCTTTGGCATCCATGGACTTGACCGTACCTTTGACCATGCTGCCCTTGTCGAAAGCAGACACGTAATTGTTGAACGGGTCACCTTCCATCTGTTTCACGCCCAGCGAAATACGCTCGCGTTCCACGTCGATGGCCAGCACCATGGCTTCCACTTCATCGCCTTTCTTGAAGTTGTGCACGGCTTCTTCGCCAGGCTGGCTCCAGGACAGATCAGAGAGGTGCACCAGACCATCGATGCCGCCTGGCAGGCCAATGAACACGCCGAAGTCGGTAATCGACTTGATCTGGCCGCTCACTTTATCGCCCTTCTTGTGATTCATTTCGAAATCATCCCAAGGATTGGACTTGCACTGTTTCATGCCCAGGGAGATGCGGCGGCGCTCTTCGTCAATCTCAAGCACCATGACTTCCACTTCGTCGCCCAATTGAACCACTTTGGAAGGATGCACATTCTTGTTGGTCCAGTCCATTTCGGACACGTGCACCAGGCCTTCGATACCCGGCTCGATTTCCACGAACGCGCCATAGTCGGTCAGATTGGCCACTTTGCCGAACATGCGGGTGCCGGTGGGGTAGCGACGTGACAGACCACTCCAGGGGTCGTCGCCCAATTGCTTGATGCCCAGGGAAACGCGGTTTTTTTCCTGGTCGAACTTGAGGATCTTGGCTTCTACTTCGTCGCCCACCTGCACCACTTCGGATGGATGCTTGACACGGCGCCATGCCATGTCAGTGATGTGCAACAGGCCGTCGATGCCGCCCAGATCCACGAATGCGCCGTAGTCGGTGATGTTCTTGACCACGCCCTTGACGATGGCGCCTTCCTTGAGGCTGTCCATCAACACCTGGCGATCGGCACCCATGCTCTGTTCCAGCACGGCACGACGCGATACCACCACGTTGTTGCGCTTGCGGTCGAGCTTGATGACCTTGAATTCCATTTCCTTGTTTTCGTACGGCGCGGTGTCCTTGACCGGTCGGATATCCACCAGCGAGCCGGGCAGGAAGGCACGGATGCCGTTCACCATCACAGTCAGACCGCCCTTGACCTTGCCATTCACCATGCCGGTGACGATTTCGCCGTCTTCCATGGATTTCTCCAGGCTGATCCAGGCGGCCAGACGCTTGGCCTTGTCGCGCGACAGCTTGGTCGAACCATAGCCGTCTTCGAGCATTTCAATGGCCACGCTGACGAAATCGCCTATGGCGACTTCCAGTTCACCGTGGTCATCACGGAATTCTTCAGTAGCAATCAGGCTTTCGGATTTCAGCCCGGCATTTACGGTAACGAAATTATCGTCAATCGCCACGACTTCGGCGGTAATGACTTCACCCGCGCGCAATTCCTGGCGCGTCAAACTCTCTTCAAAGAGGGCGGCAAAGCTTTCGAAACTGGGTTCGGTGGTAGAGGAAGAAGCAGTAGACATCATTAAATGTAAAGGCCTAAAAATCCGCGATGAAATGCGGGGTTCATTATTAACAAAGCCCAAACCCGATCATCGGGTTCAGACACCTTGCCCGGACTGCCTGGCCTGGTAGCTAGCCAGCACGCTGGCGACTGCCTGGTCGATGGTCAGGTGCGTGGTTTCCAGCAGGGTGGCATCCGCGCCTTGCTTGAGCGGGGCTATGCTGCGCGCCGCATCCCGTGCGTCGCGCTCACGTAATTCCTCAAGCAAGTTTGTAAGATTAGCACTGAATCCTTTTTCCATCAACTGCTTATAGCGACGTTGTGCGCGTTCTTCGGCGCTGGCGGTGAGAAAAATTTTAACCGCAGCATCGGGGAACACCACCGAGCCCATATCGCGTCCGTCGGTTACCAGCCCAGGCGCCTGACGGAAGGCACGCTGGCGTTCCAGCAAGGCGCTGCGCACCGCAGGGAGTGCCGCCACTTTGGATGCGCCATTCCCGATTATTTCCGTGCGCAATTCATCGCTCACCCGCTCGTCGTCCAGCCAGATTTCATTCCCTTCGAAACGCACGTTCAGATTACGCGCGAGCTGCGCCAATGCGGCCTCATCATCCAGCGCAATCGCGTGCTTTTGTGCAGCCAGTGCAGTAAGCCGGTATAACGCCCCACTGTCCAGATAATGGAAACCCAGCGCCTGCGCGACCAGGGCTGCGACCGTGCCCTTACCGGAAGCTGACGGCCCATCAATCGCTATAACCGGGATGTCTGCGCGCCGGGTGATGCTTGCAAACGCATCGAAATATCCCGGGTATGTCTTGTTCACGCATTTCGGGTCGTTAATGCGCATTGCCACGCCGCCCAGTGTCACTAACGAAAAACACATCGCCATGCGGTGATCGTCGTAGGTATCAATGGTTGCGGGTTGCAACTGCACGGGTGGCGTCACGCGCAGGTAATCTGCACCTTCCTCGACAACGGCCCCGACCTTGCGCAACTCCGTTGCCATGGCGTAAATGCGGTCGGTTTCCTTCACCCGCCAGCTGCCAATATTGCGCAGCGTGGTAGGCCCCTGCGCAAACAAGGCGACCACAGCGATGGTCATGGCGGCATCGGGGATATGATTGAAATCTGCGTCGATGCCATGCAGACGCCCCCGAGAAGATGCTTCCACCCAGTTCTCGCCCATCGTAATGTCTGCGCCCATCTGCTGCAGCGCCTCGGCAAAACGAATGTCACCCTGAATGCTGGCGCTGCCTACGCCCTCCACCCGAACCGGACCGCCGCCGATGGCACCCGCGGCGAGGAAATACGACGCCGAAGAGGCGTCGCCTTCCACATAAATCGTGCCGGGGCTGCGATAAGCCTGGCCCGCAGGCACCGTGAAGGCTTGCCAGCCGTCACGTTGGACTTCCACACCGTAGCGACGCATCAGGTTCAGCGTAATCTCGATGTAGGGTCGGGAAATCAGTTCGCCGATAACACGGATGGTGATGGATTTCCCGGTAAGGGGTGCCGCCAGCAACAGTCCGGTCAAGAACTGGCTGGACACATTGCCGCGCACCGCCACTTCGTGCGTTTCCGTCAAGTGCGCGGGTGCAATTTTCAGCGGCGGGAAACCCGCGTTGCCCAGGTATTCGATCCGCGCGCCAAGCTGGCGCAAGGCATCAACCAGATCGCCGATCGGCCGCTCGTGCATGCGCGCAACACCACTCAAGGTGTAATCTCCTCCGGAGAGCGCCAAGGCTGCGGTCAGCGAGCGGAACGCGGTGCCGGCATTGCCCAGCGACAACTCGGCCTGCTTGACCGGAAACGCCCCGCCCACACCCTGTACGACATAGTCCTGCGTATCGCCCTGGCGGGTCCAGTTCACCCCCAGCCGGGCAAGTGCGTCCAGCATCACGCGGGTATCGTCGGAATCCAGCAGGCTTTTGACTTCCGTGGTGCCCTGCGCCAGCGCGGATAACAGCAGAATGCGGTTGGAAATGCTTTTGGAGCCCGGTAGCTGAATGCTGCCGCGGGCACGAATCAGTGGAGAGAGGTCGAGAAATTCCATTATCAGTTCATGTGGACAATGCTTGGGTAAGGCAATACAAACGGGCCCGATTATTCCTCGGACCAGCGCACACGTGCCGTTTGCGCACGCTTGAAAGTCGCTTCCAATGCTGCTGCATCTTCTGCTGTCAAAGCTATCCGCATCTGTTCCAGGCTGGCCTGATACTGCTCAATTTCATTTAATAACGCCTGCCGGTTCGCCAGCGCAATATCGCGCCACATTTCCGGGCTGCTGCCGGCAATACGAGTAAAGTCGCGAAAGCCGCTGGCGGCGAAACTGAACAGGGTGTCGGCATTGTCACGACGGGCGATCATGTCCACCAGCGTGTAGGCCAGCAGGTGCGGCAAATGGCTGACCGTGGCGAAGATGGCATCATGCTGGGTGGCGGGCATTTCGCTGATCTTGGCGCCGCAGGCCTGCCAGAGCGCGCGCACTTTTTCCAGCGCAGCCTTGTTCCATTGCGGCAAGGGCGTGAGGATGACATTCCTGCCTTGATACAAGTCAGCGCGGGCGGCTGCGGCTCCGCAGGTTTCCGCCCCGGCGATGGGATGGCCGGGTACGCAATTGGGCAGGTGCGCGGCGAGGTGCTGTTGCATCAGCGCAGCCACATCCTGTTTGGTACTGCCCGCGTCAGTAACTATCGTTTCCGCACCCAGATGCGGTGCGATTTCCAGCATCAGCACAGCCATTTGACCAACTGGCACCGCGAGCAGCACAACATCCGCGTCTTGCACTGCGTCTGCGGCAGTAGTGGCGATACGATCAATGATACCCAGCTTGAGTGCTGCATCCAGGTTGGCGCGGCTGCGCCCTACACCAACCACCTCACCCACTGCAGCAGCCTGTTTCAACGCCAGCGCAACCGAGCCGCCGATCAGGCCGACACCGAATATGGCGAGCTTGTGGATGTGCGCGGTCATTTTCTACGTTGTGTAAAAAGGCCTTTTAGCCACGGAAGGTACGGAGAACACCGAGTTTCCTTTGTGATTCTTTCTCGGTGTTCTCTGTGCCCTCCGTGGCAAATGCATTTAGATATCCCGTCCCAGCACCTGGGCAATACCCTTCAACTCGATCATCAGGCTCTTCAGTTCATCGGGGTTCAGCGCCTGATCGGCATCGCACCAGGCTTCGCAGGGTTTGGGGTGCATTTCCACCAGCAGGCCATCGGCGCCCGCAGCAATGGCTGCGCGCGACAGTGCAGGCACCATCCACGCCTTGCCGCCCGCATGGGAGGGATCAACGATCACCGGTAGGTGAGTTTCTTTTTTCAGCACCGGAATGGCGGTCACATCGAGCATGTTGCGATAGTAGGTCTCGAAACTGCGCACGCCGCGCTCGCAGAAGATGATGTTATGGTTGCCGCCGGCGGCGATGTATTCCGCTGCCATCAGCCATTCTGACACCGTTGCGGACATCCCGCGTTTGAGGATGACCGGCTTGTTGGTGTGGCCCACTTCTTTCAGCAAATCGAAATTCTGCATATTGCGCGTGCCGATCTGGATCACGTCCACATCCCATTCCAGAAACGTATCGAGCATGCGCACGTCCATCAGTTCGGTCACGATGGGCAGGCCTTGCGCATCGGCGGCCTTGCGGAACATTTCCAGACCTTCCACGCCCTTGCCCTGGAAACTGTAGGGGCTGGTGCGCGGCTTGAAAGCGCCGCCGCGCATCAGGCGACAGCCGGCTGCCTTGACGAATTTTGCCGACTCGTCCATCTGTTGCTGGGTTTCCACCGAACATGGGCCGCCGATGACCTGGATGGTATTGCCGCCCAGCTTGATACCCTTGATGTCGATGACGCTATTTTCCTTGTGCCACTCGCGCGCCACGATCTTGTAGGGTTTGACGATATGCATGGATTGCTCCACGCCGGGCAGCGCGTCTATCAGTTCCTGATCGATGCTGCGTTCGTCGCCGATGGCGCCGATAATCGTGCGCTCGACACCGCGCGAAATATTGGCATCGCAACCGTACTCCTTGATTTTTTTTACCACCCCGTCAATCTGGGATTCCGTTGCCTCTGGGCTCATTACGACGATCATGCTTGCTCCTTAAGAGCGCTTTCCAGCGCCTGCAAAAATTGAGTATTCTCTGCGGCCAGACCAATGCTGACGCGCAGGTATTCGGGCATGGCGTAATTGCCGATGGGACGCACAATCACGCCTTTTTCCAGCAAACGTCGATACATGGCCGTGGCATTGCCGATGCGGATGGCGAGGAAATTGCCAAACGACGGAATGTAGTCCAGCCCCATCAGCAACAAGCCCTGGATCATCTGACGCATGCCGAGCTGATTCAGCGCGTAACTGCGTGCGATGAAATCGTTGTCGTCGAGTGCGGCAGCCGCCGCAACCAGCGCCAGGCTGTTGACATTGAACGGCTGGCGCACGCGGTTCATCATGTCCGCCACCATGCGGCTGGTGAGCGCGTAACCCACGCGCAAGCCGGCCAGGCCGTAGGCTTTGGAGAAGGTGCGGCTCACCACCAGATTCGGAAAGCGCTGCAGCCAGACCAGTGCATCGGATTGTTTGTCCTGCGGCAAATACTCGCCATAGGCTTCGTCCAGCACAACGATCACATTTTCCGGTACGCGTTGCAGAAAAGCCAGCAAATCCGCATTGGATAGCCAGGTGCCTGTGGGGTTGTTGGGGTTGGCGATGAACACCACGCGCGTGTCGGCGCGCAAGGCGTCGAGCATGGCATCGAGATCATGGCCGAAATCATGCGCCGCAGTTTCTATGCTCTCTGCACCCGCCGCCTGGGTGGCGAGCGCATAGATGGCGAATGCATGTCGAGAAAATATCGCCGAGGTGCCGGGTGCCAGGAATGCTCTTGCCACCAGTTCCAGTATATCGTTGGAACCATTACCCAATACGATCTGCTCGGCGGGAACGCCAAACCTGCGCGTAAGCGCGGCCTTCAAATCATAACCGCTGCCGTCCGGGTAGAGCGCAATATTGGCCAGCGCGTTTTCAATCGCGACGAGGGCCTTGGGGCTGGGGCCGAGCGGATTTTCGTTGGACGCCAATTTCACGATATCGTGCTCGGCCAGACCCAGTTCACGTGCCACTTCGGCAATCGGCCTGCCAGGCTGATACGGCGCAATGGCGCGCACGTATTGCGGGGAAAGATCACACAGATTCATTATTACAACCTACAGAACGCCTACCGGGTAGGCTCCAAGAATTTTCAGAAACGCGGCTTTATCCTGCAATTCTGCCAGTGCGGCAGCAACTTGCGGTTCATCGCGGTGACCTTCGAGGTCAATAAAAAACACATATTCCCACAAGCCGGAGCGTGCCGGGCGCGACTCGAATTTGGTCATCGATACGCCGTGGCGCGCAAGTGGCTGCAACAGCTCCACCACCGCGCCAGGCCGATTGTGCGCAGACATCAGCAGCGAGGTCTTGTCCTGACCGGAAGGCGTTGCATCATGCTTGCCGATGACCAGAAAGCGCGTGGTGTTATTGGGTTCATCCTCAATGTTTTCCACCAGCCGATGTAAATCATACAGTTCGGCTGCAGCATCACCGGCAATGGCCAGCGCTGCAGGGTCGGCTGCTGCCAGACGCGCCGCCTCGGCATTGCTCGCCACGGGTACGCACGGCACCTTGGCGAGATTGCTGTTGAGCCACTCATGGCACTGCGCCAGCGATTGGCTGTGCGAATACAGCACCGCAACATCGTCCAGACCGGGTACTTTGCGCAGCAGGTGCTGATGGATGCGTAACGCCACTTCGCCACAGATCTTCAACGGGGTATCCTGCAATAAATCCAGGGTACGGTTGATGGCGCCTTCGGTGGAATTTTCCACCGGCACGACGCCGTAGTCCGCATTGCCCGAAGCCACGTCGCGAAACACTTCGTCTATGGATGCGCAGGGCATGGGGACGGCAGCATGGCCAAAGTGCTTCTGTGCGGCAGCCTGGCTGAACGTACCCAATGGCCCCAGAAATGCAACCGATAGCGGTTTTTCCAGCGCCAGACAGGCCGACATGATTTCGCGAAACAGGCGCGCTGCCGTTTCATCCGCCAACGGTCCGGGGTTGAGTTCCTTGATGCGGCGCAGCACCTGGGCCTCGCGCTCGGGACGATACACCGTGCCGTTTTTCAGACGGCCGATGGTTTGGGCGTGGGCGGCGCGCTGGTTGATGAGCTTGAGAATTTCAACGTCCAGCGCGTCGATTGCAGCGCGTAATTGTTGTAAATCTTCAGCCATGGTTACGCTGCAGGCAAATAGCGCACGGCCAGCACGCCAGCGATGGCACACAATTCTTTTACAACCGAATCGGGGACGTTGCTGTCCACGTCCACCAGGGTGTAAGCCATTTCACCTCTGGATTTGTTGACCATGGTGTGGATATTGAGCCCGGCATTCGCCATCGCGGTGGAAATCTGGCCCAGCATGTTGGGTACATTGGCGTTGGCGATGGCCACGCGGTAGGCCGATTCACGCGGCATGTCCACGTTGGGGAAATTGACGGCGTTGAGGATATTGCCGTTTTCCAGATAATCGGTCAGTTGTTCAGCCACCATGACCGCGCAGTTCTCCTCGGCCTCGCCGGTCGAGGCGCCCAGGTGCGGCAGGCACACCACGCCAGGCTGGTTCTGCAATGCATTGGCAGGAAAATCATTGAGGTAAGCGCGCAGTTGTCCGGATTTCAGGCCGGCCAGCGCGGCGCCATTGTCCACAATACCTTCGCGGGCGAAGTTGAGCAGTATCGTGCCCGGCTGCATCAGGGCGATGCGCTCGGCATTGATCAGGTTACGCGTGGCATCCAGCAGCGGAACATGCAATGTAATAAAGTCGGCGGCTTTCACTACCTCTTCCACGCTGTTGGCTTTTTTGACCTGGGCAGGCAAACGCCAGGCAGCTTCAACGGTGATTGCCGGATCAAAACCGATGACTTTCATGCCGAGCTTGATGGCGGCATCGGCCACCAGGGAGCCAATCGCCCCCAGTCCGATCACGCCGAGGGTGCGGCCCGGCAACTCGGTTCCGGCAAAAGCTTTCTTGCCCGCCTCGGTCGCCTTGTGCATTTCTTCGTCGCTGCCGCTGAGCGTTTCCACAAACCGGATTGCCGGAATCAGATTGCGCGCACCCATCAGCATGCCCGCGATGACCAGCTCCTTGACCGCATTCGCATTTGCACCCGGCGCATTGAATACCGGCACGCCGCGCTCGGACATTTTTTTGACCGGGATGTTATTGGTACCTGCACCCGCACGGCCAATCGCCAGCACCGAAGCAGGGATCTCCATCTCGTGCATATTGGCGGAGCGCACCAGAATCGCATCGGGTTGCACCACATCGCTGCCCACAATATAGCTTGCGGGCAGGCGTGCAAGTCCCTGTTTGGAAATGGCGTTCAGTATCTGGACTTGAAAAGCTTTAGCCATTTTTCTGTTCGAAAGCCTTCATGTAGTTGACCAGTGCAGCCACGCCTTCGATCGGCATGGCGTTGTAAATGGAGGCGCGCATGCCGCCCACCGAGCGATGACCTTTTAATTGCAGCAGCCCATGCTCTTTGGCGCCCTTGAGAAAGGCCTCGTCCAGTGCGGCGTCTTTCAGCGTGAATGGAATATTCATGCGCGAACGGTTGTCGCGCGCCACCGGGCTGGCGTAGAAATCGGTCGCATCCAGATAACCGTAGAGCAAATCGGCTTTGGCAATATTGCGTTTTTCCATCTCGGCCAGGCCGCCTTCACGCTTCAGCAGCTGGAACACCAGCCCGGCGATATACATCGCGTAAGTCGGCGGCGTGTTGTACATGGAGTCGTTGTCGACATGCGTCTTGTAGTCGAACATGGTCGGCGTTCCCGCCACGGTCTGACCGATCAGGTCGTCGCGCACAATGACGATGGTCAATCCGGCCGGTCCGATGTTTTTCTGCGCACCCGCGTAAATCAGGCCAAATTGGCTCACATCGATGGGGCGCGACAATATGGTGGACGACATATCCGCCACCAGCGGCACATTGCCGGTTTTCGGTGTCCAGAAAATTTCCACGCCGCCAATGGTTTCATTCGGCGTGTAATGCACAAAGGCCGCATTCGGATCGAGCTTCCACGCATCCTGTGCAGGCGCGTAGTTGAAGTTCTTGTCTTCGCTGCTCGCCACCACATTGACAGAACCGTAACGCTTGGCTTCCTTGATGGCTTTTTTCGACCATTCGCCGGTGTTGAGATAATCCATCGCGGCTTTACCACGCAGCAGGTTCATCGGCACCATGGCGAATTGCGAAGACGCGCCACCCTGCAGGAACAGCACCTTGTAGTTGGCCGGAATGCCCATCAACTCGCGCAAGTCGGCTTCCATCTGGGCGGCAATGCCCATGAATTCCTTGCCGCGATGGCTCATTTCCATCACCGACATACCGCTGCCGTGCCAATCCACCAATTCGTCCCGGGCTTGTTCAAGTACCGCTTTCGGCAACACGGCAGGACCCGCGCTGAAGTTATAAATATGGTTCATTATCAATACCTTAAAATTTGTTGTTAATTTTTAAGATTAATTACTCTGCTTCCTCTTCTTCGCGTTCCAGTACACGCTGCACACCAATAAGCTTTTGCTTGTCGTCGAGATTGATCAATGTAACGCCCTGAGTCGCGCGCCCCATCTCACGCATTTCATTGACGCGGGTACGGATCAGCACGCCCCCGTCGGTAATCAGCATGATTTCATCGTCCGGTTCGACCAGCGTGGCAGCAACCATACGGCCGTTGCGTGGCGTCGTCTGGATCGCGATCATGCCTTGCGTACCGCGGCCATGACGGGTGTATTCCGCAATATTGGTGCGTTTGCCATAACCGTTTTCGGTAGCGGTCAGTACCGACTGCTGCTCGTTTTCGGCTACCAGCAAGGAAATGACCTTCTGCCCTGGCGCAAGTTTCATTCCGCGCACCCCGCGTGCGCCGCGCCCCATCACGCGCACATCGTTCTCGTCAAAGCGCACCGCCTTGCCGCCATCCGAGAACAGCATGACATCATGATTGCCTTCAGTGAGGGCAACGCCAACCAGGTAATCACCCTCGTCCAGCCCTACCGCGATGATGCCGGCGCGACGCGGATTGGAGAAATCGGACAGCGCGGTCTTCTTGACGACGCCGCGGGCAGTGGCCATGAATACAAAGCGGTTATCCGTGAATTCCCGTACCGGCAGGATGGCATTGATGTTCTCGCCTTCCGACAGCGACAACAGATTGACGATAGGCTTGCCGCGCGAGATGCGGCTGCCCTGCGGCACTTCGTAAACCTTGACCCAATACACCTTGCCAAAATCGGAGAAGCACAGAATGTAGTCATGGCTGTTGGCAATGAACAGGCGCTCGATGAAATCGTCTTCCTTGGTCGGCGCAGCCTGCTTGCCGCGCCCGCCGCGTTTTTGTGCACTGTAGTCATCCAGCGGCTGCGATTTCATATAGCCGCCGTGCGACAGCGTGACCACCATGTCTTGCGGCGTGATCAGGTCTTCCACGCTCAAGTCCTGCGCGTAGACAACGATCTCGGAGCGACGCTTGTCGCCGAACTGCTGCTTCACCAGACCGATTTCCTCGACGATGATGGCGGTAATGCGCTCGGGTCGGGCGAGAATATCGAGCAGGTCGGCGATTTTGGTAACCACCTCTTTGTATTCGGTGAGTATCTTGTCCTGCTCCAGCCCGGTCAGGCGTTGCAGGCGCAATTCGAGAATTGCTTGCGCTTGCGCGTCGGACAGCCGGTAGCCGTCTTTCGAGAAACCGAACTCGATCGCCAGCCCCTCGGGGCGGAAGGCATTGGCGTCGGCCACTGCGCGCGACAGCATTTCCTCGACCAGCTGCGAACGCCAGGTTTTGCCCATCAGGCCTTCCTTGGCGACCGCCGGCGTAGGCGCAGCCTTGATCAAGGCAATGATCTCGTCCACATTGGAAAGTGCTACCGCCAGACCTTCCAGGATATGGCCGCGTTCGCGTGCTTTTTTCAGCTCGAATACGGTACGCCGTGTAACCACCTCGCGGCGATGGCGCAGAAAGGCCACCAGCATCTGCTTCAGGTTCAACAGGCGCGGCTGGTTGTCCACCAGCGCCACCATGTTCATGCCGAAACTGTCCTGCATCTGCGTGTGCTTGTACAGATTGTTCAACACCACTTCGGGCACTTCGCCGCGCTTCAGCTCGATCACCACGCGCATGCCGGATTTGTCCGACTCGTCGCGCAGATCGGAGATGCCCTCCATCTTCTTTTCGCGCACCAACTCGCCGATCTTGATCAGCAGGTTGGCCTTATTCACCTGATAGGGCAGCTCGTCGATGATGATGGAGTGGCGATTGGCGCCCTTGTCCAGATCTTCGAAATGGGTGCGCGCGCGGATCACCACGCGGCCGCGTCCGGTGCGGTAGCCTTCGCGCACGCCAACCAGTCCGTAAATGATGCCGGCAGTTGGGAAATCAGGCGCCTTGATGATATCGATCAGTGCTTCGATATCGGTTTCCGGATTCTCCAGCAAGGTGAGGCAGGCATCGCACACATCGGTCAGATTGTGCGGCGGGATGTTGGTCGCCATGCCTACTGCGATACCGGACGAACCGTTGATCAGCAGATTGGGTATCTTGGCCGGCAGAATCAGCGGCTCGTGTTCGGAACCGTCATAGTTCGGGCCGAAATTGACCGTTTCCTTGTCGAGATCGGCGAGCAGTTCATGGGCGATCCTGGACATGCGGATTTCGGTGTAACGCATGGCCGCCGCGTTATCGCCGTCCACCGAGCCGAAGTTGCCCTGGCCGTCGACCAGCGGATAACGCAGGGAAAAGTCCTGCGCCATGCGCACGATGGTGTCGTACACAGCGGTATCGCCGTGCGGGTGGTATTTACCGATGACGTCGCCGACGATACGCGCCGACTTCTTGTAGGCCTTGTTCCAGTCGTTGGACAACTCGTGCATGGCAAACAGCACGCGGCGGTGTACCGGTTTCAGGCCGTCACGCACATCGGGCAGGGCACGCCCCACAATCACGCTCATTGCGTAATCAAGATAGGAGCGGCGCATTTCCTCTTCGAGGCTGACGGGAAGCGTTTCTTTAGCGAAAGATTCCATTGATCGGTCTGGTTTTTATAGGAGAAAGGAAACCCCGCGATTCTAGCATGCGCAGCGCACCCGGCAAAATTGGCGCTCGCCATCCTTGTCAGGCGGCAGACCTGCCTTTATAGTGCGGCCAACCCGCCCAATTACTGAATCATGCCCGAAACCCCCGCTCATCCTGTCGAAACTCTTATCGAAGCCCGCTGGGTCATCCCGGTCGAACCGTCAGACGCAGTCCTCACCGATCACAGCGTGGCGGTGGATGGCGGCCGCATTGTCGCCATTCTGCCCACGGAAGAAGCGCGCCGCCGTTTTGTGGCGCAGCGCTACTACCGGCTCGCCGACCATGCGTTGATCCCGGGCCTGATCAACCTGCACACGCATGCGGCGATGACGCTGTTGCGCGGCTACTCCGACGACCTGCCGCTGATGGAATGGCTGAAAGGCCACATCTGGCCTGCAGAAAACCGCCATATGTCGCCCGATTTCGTGCGCGACGGCGCGCGCATCGCCTGCGCCGAAATGCTGCGCGGCGGCACCACCTGTTTCAACGATATGTACTTTTTCCCGGAAGCGGTGGCGGAGGCGGCGCTGGACGCGGGAATGCGCGCCGCTATCGGGCTGATCGTGATCGACTTCCCCACCGCTTATGCGGGCGATTCCGACGACTACCTCAACAAAGGCTTCGCCCTGCGCGACCGCCTGCGCGATGAGTCCTTGCTGTCGTTTACCCTCGCTCCGCACGCGCCGTATACCGTGGGCGATAAAACCTTCGAAAAGATCGCCACCTTCGCCAGCCAGC
The DNA here is from genome assembly GCF_047300855.1 of Sulfuriferula sp. GW1. Classification (GTDB taxonomy): domain Bacteria; phylum Pseudomonadota; class Gammaproteobacteria; order Burkholderiales; family Sulfuriferulaceae; genus Sulfuriferula. The sequence continues at coordinate 1,515,709 of NZ_CP170197.1, read as the reverse complement.
TGGACTTGCCGGTGCACGTCCATCTGCACGAAACCGAGGACGAGATCCATCAGAGCCTGGCACAGCACAATCTGCGCCCGCTGGCACGGCTGCAAAATCTCGGCCTGCTCGGTCCCGGGCTGATCACGGTGCATGGCGTACATTTGACGCCGGATGAACAGGCACTGCTGGCGGAACAAGGCTGCCACGTGGCGCATTGCCCGGCTTCCAACCTCAAGCTCGCCAGCGGATTTGCGCCGATCGCGACGCTGGCCGGGCATGGCGTCAACATCGGTATCGGTACCGACGGCGCGGCCAGCAACAACAAACTCGATCTATTCAGCGAGATGCGTCTGGCCGCCCTGCTCGCCAAAGGCGTGAGCGGTGATGCCGCTGCCCTGCCCGCTCATACCGCGCTGCAAATGGCCACACTGAACGGCGCACGCGCCCTGGGACTGGACGACCGCATCGGCTCGCTCGCACCCGGCAAACTGGCTGATATCGTAGCGGTGGATTTATCAGGTATTGAGACCCAACCCTGCTTCGATCCGATCTCCGCCCTGGTTTATGCCGCTGGGCGCGAGCAGGTCAGCCATGTCTGGGTAAATGGCGAGTTGCGCCTCGACAACCGCCAGCTCACCAGCCTGGACGAACGGGAACTTAAGTTGACTGCCAACGTCTGGCAATCACGGATCACGCACTGAAAGAGAACAACATGAGCAACGCCGACCAACTGGAACTCGACAAATTCAGCGCACTCGCCCACAAATGGTGGGATCCCAACAGCGAATTCAAGCCCTTGCATGAAATCAACCCGCTCCGTCTGGACTATATTGACCACCTGACCAGCCTGGATGGCAAAACCGTTCTCGACGTAGGCTGCGGCGGCGGCATTCTGGCCGAGAGCATGACCGGACGCGGCGCCGCCGTCACCGGCATCGATCTGGCGGAAAAATCGCTCAAAGTCGCCAAACTGCATTTGCTCGAGTCCGGTGCCAGTGTCGATTATCAATGCATCGCGGTAGAGACGCTGGCGGCGCAACACCCGGCCAGTTTCGATGTGGTCACCTGCATGGAAATGCTCGAACACGTACCCAATCCGGAATCCGTGGTGCGTGCCTGTGCCGAGCTGGTCAAACCGGGCGGTTGGGTGTTTTTCTCCACCCTGAACCGCAACCCGAAAAGCTACCTGTTCGCCATCATTGGCGCGGAATACGTGCTCAATTTGCTGCCGCGCGGCACCCACGATTACGCCCGCTTCATCAAGCCATCCGAACTGTCGCGCTATGCACGCAGCGCCGGGCTGGCCGTGAACGACCTCATCGGCATGACCTACAACCCGCTGACCAAAGTCTACAAGCTGGAACACGATACCGCCGTGAACTACACCATCGCCTGCCGCCGCCATGGTTAATGCTGTCCTGTTCGACCTCGACGGTACGCTGGTGGACACCGCGCCCGACCTCGGCTATGCGCTCAACCAGCAGCGCCAGATGCACGGCTTGCCGGAAATGCCGCTGGAACTGATCCGTCCCTACGCCTCGCACGGCACCGTCGGCTTGCTGCAAATCGGCTTTGCCATCAGCCCCGATCATCCGGCATTTCAGGATCTGCGCGCCGAATATCTGGAACTCTACGAGCAAAATCTCAACCTGTTCAGCACCCTGTTCCCCGGCATGATGGAACTCCTCGACGAGCTGGAAATGCGCGGCCTGCCGTGGGGCATCGTCACCAACAAACCTGCGCGCTTCACCGACCCGCTGCTGGCGCAAATGGGGCTGGATGACCGCGCCGCCACCATCATCAGCGGCGACACCTGCGCCCACCCCAAGCCGCACCCCGAGCCCATGCTGGCCGCCTGCCGCGAGATCGGTGTGCTGCCCCACACCTGCGTCTACATCGGTGACGCCGAACGCGATGTCGAAGCCGCCCATGCCTGCGGCATGCCCGCACTGATCGCCGAATACGGCTACATCGGCCCGCAAGACAACCCGTTGGAATGGGGCGCAGACGGCTTCATCCGGTCGCCCACCGCGCTGCTCGAATATCTGGGCTACTGATTGGTGTACAATTCACCCCGTTGGGACTTGAACTTTTCTGTGATGGCTCCATCTACCCAACAGTAGTAAAGCAGTAATCTGGGGGCGACCTGGCTTCGACGTGGGTTGCAAAGCAGAGCAGGGCATACCGAGGACGGACTACCTCGTAAATACAATCCGATCGTTTATAACTGCAAACGACGAAACTTACGCTCTGGCCGCTTAATTGCGCCAGACCCTACACCAGCTAGCATACGAGTTGGGCCAGGCAACTGGCAGTAGGGTAATCTCAGTATGATCGCCTTGTTCAGGGTTGCTTTGGACAAGGTTAAAACCAAGGCAACTCGCTGGCTTCCAGCCTGTTCGGTGGGCGTGAAGCAGGTTAAAACCAAATTACCGGACTAAGTATGTAGAACTGTCTGTAGAGTGCTTGCGGACGGGGGTTCGATCCCCCCCGCCTCCACCAATATTTATGCCCAACTGTGTATGCAGTTGGGCATTTTTCTTGAACTCCCACGTGTTTGCGAGGGTTCACGCGGATTCCTGCGGACTTCAATGTTTGGCCGGGGCACTTGAAAATGGATGTTTTTACTTTCTCCAGGCCATTTTTCTCTCCGACCCCGCCATCCTGAAGTGGCTGAAGTCCGCAAGGTCCACTTTTAATATGGTTATAGATCATCGAGTTACTGGCGGGCAAATCAAGCGGTTTGTTTTTAGCATCGGCAGGCGAAGGAAACCGCCCCGATTCAGCGAGTAGAGAATGCAGTGGAATCAATCGATATGGAAGATTCAAAGAAGTCGCTTGTGCCTCAATTCACACAGATCACGATGCGAGTGAGTGTTCCTCGGGACCAGGTCGAAACATTCACTGCCACTATGCGGCAATGGATGCTGAGAGTACCCACCGTCTACTTTCTGGACATTTGTGCGATCGGGCACATCATGACCTACCTTACGACCAAGAGCTTCAAGGACGAGCATCACAAGGAGTCAATCCGGGCACTTCAATATCTCGACCTTTCACATAACAGCGTGTCCTACCTCCCAGCCCTGATGGAGAAGGCCAGCGACCAACGTAGCAAGTTTTCTACCGAGGAGTTCATCGTCGAGGCACGACGCGACTGGGATGCCATGGGCACCTTCTTCAAGAACGCGCGTGCCTTTGAGCCTTGGGACTTCGTCGACGCGTACGCGACCGAGCTTTTCGGAGCCCACCCTGAGCAGTCGACGTCAGAGTATCTAGCGTTCCTTCAGTTCGCGAACGACCAAGGCCTGCACAACAAAACTGCCGCAGGGAAACGCCTCAAGATTGCTAAAGTGCTTTGCACCAAAGCACAAGAGCTGGGGATCAGTACGAGTCACCCGGTGGTGCTGGTGCCGATCGCATGCGTGTATGGGTGCGAGGACGCCCAGCTGGTGATGAAATTCGCAGGGAAGCCGGGGAACTTCAATCCCGGCAATGCTCTTGGTGATATTCAATCGATCTCTCGTGTCGCTGGAATGATGACCAGCTTCATCCAACGAGCCGGCGCGAGCGGTGGACCGTTCAAGAACGGTAAATTCAAGACCGCAGATTCTCCGCTTCACAACATGTTGCGCTATTTCACCGTGCAATCTGTGAGCACAACGGAAATGTCGGACGGGGCAGCTCACAAATTTACGGTGTCCGTCGACGCCCCGAGTCTTTACCCAGATCTCTTTGGGGCTGATCGTGAGCTTAAGGACGAAAAAAGCAGAGCAGAATTGGACAAGCTTTACGAGTTGCTGGGCGCAGAATTTTTCGAGTGTTCTTCTTCCCGCCAGCGCCTCGACCCAGTTGCTACCCATGGCACTTCGCTCGATCAAACGGATACCAAAAAACAGGGAGATACCAAGAGTGCAAATCACGACAAAGTCGGCAACTGAAGCTTTATTCAAACTAGCCAAACGTGCGCCTTTCAACATAGCTCCAGAGAAGGCTGATGCGCTGGCGTCCGAGATTTTTGGAAGGGGTAAATGGTCGATCGCTTCGAGCGAGACTGAGGCCAACTTCTACGCGGTACCTGGTGATTGCGCTATTTATCTTTCTTACGCCGGATTGGCGAGCCTGTGGTGTTTGGCCTATTCGGCATTTCATCTGATAGACATCGCGTCTCGACGTCAGCGAAATCAAAATCCGACCTTTCAGGGCGATGGATTGAACATGAATAACGCATCCACGTCTTTAAAGTGTCAACAATGAAATCAAAATCTAAGATGAGCAGCACATCATTTTCTCGTTGCACCAATATTCTGAGGTTTTGGCACAAGATCGAATTCTTCATTCCATTCGACCTGCAGCGACAAGTCTTGGAGGCCAAAGATGCTGAAACGAGTGTGCGGACGTTTTCCAAGGATCAATTGGATGCGGTTGATGTCAAAGCCTTTTGGTTGGTTACTCCACCAGTAGGAAGAAAATTGACTGGCTTCGAGGTTTTTTTTGGAGTTTTTGACAAGGTTGAACTAACTGAAGTCACACGACGTGTGGTCCGTGAAACTCTGACGCCTGAAGAAGAGTTCGAGCAGGAACAGCGTGGTGAACTTGAAGGTTTGACTTGCTTCGCACGCGTTAAGGTGAGTGCTCAGGGGGAGCCACATCTCGACGAGGTGTCCGTCTCTACAGCGCCTTGGGCCCTTGGGTGCATACAAAAAAATGGGCTTTCGGGGTTAGATTTCGACGTATTTCAAGCAGACATCAAGACGCTCAAAGAGTCTTTGAATAATTTCCGGACTTGTCGAATCTCTAAAGTGTCGTCTGACCATTCCACTCAAAGCCAAACCGGCGATGGTGCGCAGTCGCCCGTCTCGCTGCCATTGACCGGTGCAGATCTGTCTGAGCTTCTCAAGATTTTCTATGGCTGGGCAAGCTATTTGCCAGAATCGAGTCGCTCTAATTCTCCGGTACTTGTTATCCGCGCAAAAAGTGCCGAGGACAAAAAGAAGGAAATAACCGAGAAGGCGATGAATAAATCGCCAAAGGACAGTGCAGTTGCGACAGAAGATGAGGATGATGAAGCTGCGATAGAAGACAGTGAAATTGATATTCTGAATAGTTTCTATGCCCAGGACATTGCCCGTGCTATTGAGTCTTTACAACGTGGGGAGGCCTGCCCTGCACTTGAGGCTTATCTGACTCCGGCAGCCGATTCTGATCGTGTTGATCTCTACCAATCGGCAGGGAGACAAAAAATTGCGCATGAGTTGCGGCCTGACCGCCTCATTGCCGGTCACTGGCTTGATCGACCGAATCATGCAATGAGCTTGATGCAACAGTTCGCCATTAATAGCGCCTTTGAAAACTTAAAAACGTCGGGTGTATTTTCAGTCAACGGGCCGCCTGGCACAGGCAAAACAACACTATTGCGTGACATCTTTGCTGAGAACATCGTACGGCGCGCTAGGGCATTGGCAAAATACAAGTTGTCTGGGGACGCTTTTTTGCCAGATGCAGTCAAGGTCAAGTTCGCTGGGGGCGATAAGCCATGCGTAGTCGCTCAATTACGGGATGACCTCACCGGCTTTGAAATGGTTGTGGCCTCGTCCAACAATGCAGCTGTTGAAAATATATCGCGGGATATCCCAAAGTCGAAATCTCTGGGCAAACCGGCCCTGTCAGGCGAGAAAGCGTGGCGAGACGAGCATGGCAAAGCGAAGGCAAACTACCTTCAACAAATAGCCCACAACATTGCTGCTCGAAATAGCAAGGGCGAATATGACAAACTTGCCATCGACGACGAGCCTTGGGGACTGATTTCTTGCGCACTGGGGAAAAAGTCGAATCGAACGGCATTTGTCGATCGAATCAGCTTTGCTGGTGCAAAGCCGTCGGAGAAAGCACCAAGGGGGTTCGATCCAAAGCAACATCATTCGCTATGGACCTGGCGCGATGGGTACAAGGGCCTCGATTACAACGGGGCACGACTGGCATTTTTGAATGCTGACAATGCTGTCAAGGTATTAATTGAAAATATGGGGCGTTTTGCTAAGTTGCAAGAAGACTTGCGGGGGCACACCCTTGCCTCTTATACGCTGGCCGCAGCTAAAAACTTACAGGCTGCGCAGCAGGCTCGGGAAGCTGCCCAAATTGATTTCAAGGCAGCTGACGAAGAGTGGAAGCTTTGCAATACCCAGCTAGAGTTACTCAGTTCCGAGGAGCAGCTCCTTGAGAAGGAGCGCCCGGGATGGTGGGCGCGTTTAATGAAAAATCCCGCCTACAAGGAATACGGGGGCAAGTTGGAAGCTAATCGTCGCGACCAAGGGGTGTGGTTGCGACGGAAGTATGAAATTGATGAGCCTCGACGAGCCAAACAAAAATCAGAAGAGCGCTCAACTGCAGCAGTTAGCCTAGCAACTAAGGAATTGGAAAGTCGAAGAGCAGACTGGACAGCCAAACAGAATATCCTCAATCAGTTTTTCAAGGATTTCCCGCAAGCTGCCTGTCCGACGGATTTGAACCATCTTGAACAAGAGCGTTGGCAAATTGATGGGATTTGGCGACACGAAACGCTTAACGAGAAGCGGTCCGAACTTTTTGTGGCTGCGCTTCAGCTCCAGGAGTCTTGGCTTGCGGAGGTCCTCAAAAAAGGCGGCCGATTCGGTGGCAACATCGTAGCCCTCTGCCAATTGTTGTCTGGCAAGCGTCCGCAAGAGGCACCACATGCGCTGACAATCTGGCAAAGCTTGTTCATGGTGGTGCCGGTGGTTTCAACTACCTTCGCTTCCTTTGCGAGCCAATTCCGCGACCTGGGTCCCAATGCTCTTGGCTGGCTATTTATCGATGAGGCTGGTCAGGCTGTGCCCCAGGCTGCTGTTGGCGCCTTGTGGAGAGCCAAGCGTGCCGTTGTGGTTGGTGATCCCTTACAGATTGAACCCGTTTTTACGGTGCCTATAAAGTTGATCGAAGCGCTGTCCGCATCTTCAGCGTTACCGTCTGATATGGACGTCGCGCCTCATCATGTCTCGGTACAGAATCTGGCAGATGCCGCCAATCCCCTGGGTGCTTGGATCGGTTCTGGTGAGGGCAAACAATGGATAGGTAGCCCATTGAGGGTACATCGGCGCTGTGTGGAGCCTATGTTTTCCATCGCCAACGAAATCGCCTATCAGGGGAAGATGATCTTCTTTGACCCCAATGATCCCAAAAAACGCCACCCGCCGGCAGATAGTTTCGATTTGGGATCCAGTGCCTGGGTTCATTCACCGGGAGCTACTCATAGCAAGCAAGCCGTGCAGGCGCAAATTGACCTTGTTCATAAAGCTCTGGCCGCACTTTACCAGCGGACCGGGGCATTGCCGCCTATCTACATCATCTCTCCTTTCAAGCGAATCAAGGATGAGTTGATCAGTCGAATCTCCAAACCTGAGAACTGGACACACCTGATATCAGCGGGTGAAGTCTTACCTAAAAAACACGCGCTGCAGGAATGGACGAAAGCGCGGATTGGTACGGTTCATACATTTCAGGGTAAAGAAGAGAGCATCGTTTGGATGGTGCTTGGTTGCGATGAACGAACACAAGGGGCTGCCGCTTGGGCTGCGGCAAAGCCGAACTTGCTAAACGTCGCACTTACGCGCGCGCAGCATAGGTTTTTCATGATCGGTGACGCCGCGTTGTGGGGTGGGTTGCGTCATTTCACGGCTGCACACCGTGAGACATTGCCTCGCATTTCGCAAGAAGATTTCTTGAAAAGGATGATGCATCAGCCATCCATGGCGCTTTGATCCGAAAACAATTGAAGTACTGGGGGTAGATTGATGGAAGCAATGTAGGAAGTTGCGCAACAGCCCCAACGGGATCCATCAACCCTGTGCCTTACGACCAAGGCCGACGAGCGTTTCGGGAGCGGTTTCTCACAGCCTGATCGAAGTTCTGGTGAGTCGATGCGGACGCGGGTTCAATTCCGTAAATGGGAATCGAATTCGCCGTTGATCGCCGGGCACAGGATGAGGTCAGTGGCAGCAGGGTTTGCTACCATTCACGGAAGTAACGGGTAGGTTTCGCTTCTTTCCGCAGCAGTTCGCAGCAGTTCGCAGCGGTCATAATGACCTGAACTGGCGCGGTTTGGTGCGGGATTGCGCCCCACCACCAATATTAAAAAAACCAACCGTTCTCGGTTGGTTTTTTTTTCGCCTGTTCCTCCAGTGTTGGCGCGGTCTGTGGGCCTGGCCTCGCGCGCGCCACACCGCCAAACCCGCGTTTCACCCCTGCCGACGCCTCTGGCGCCCGTTGAATAATGATCAAATAGACACGTTTGTACCGGTTGCGGGTTGACCAGGTAATTCACGCACCCTGCTTAATATTTCCCGATCAGGAAATATTTTAGTAGTCGCGCCCTTACATGGAAAAACGTTACCGATCGGGAAATACAGCTTGCGCCTAGTCCGGTTGTGGTTGATAATTTCCCGAACGGGAAACTACGAAACCACGACATCCATACGATAACCTCAACAATTCCATGACATCCATACGATCACCTCAACAACTCGGCGATGCACTTCGTGCCGCTCGCAAGCATCTCGGGCTGACACAGCCCCAGTTGGCCCTCGCGGCGGGGGTTGGTGTGCGCTTCATCGTCGACCTTGAAGCGGGCAAGCCCACCTTGCGACTGGAAAACGTGCTGCGGGTCATTGATGCCCTGGGTGGAGAGATCCAGTTGAGCGGATTGCCATCCATTGCGGCAGACGATCAACGTGAAGGTGGCAACCATGGCGTATGAACTGGTAGTCTGGCTTTTTGCCGATCATGTCGGCACCCTGGCGTTGGTCGACGGACGCCTGAACTTTTGCTACGCACCCGGCTGGCTATCGCGTCCAGACGCCATTGCCTTGTCCGCCTCGCTGCCTTTGCAAGCAGAGCCGTTCGACGATCGCAAAACTCGCCCCTTCTTTGCCGGTCTGCTGCCAGAGGGGCAGATGCGCCGCCTGATTGCGCAACAGTTCCAGGTTTCGGGCCAGAACGACTTTGCACTGCTGGACCACATCGGTGGCGAATGCGCCGGGGCCGTGACCTTCCTTGAGCCGGGGCAGGCTTTGCCTGTATCCACACACAACGATGACATTCAATGGCTGAGCGACGAGGAAGTCGTTGCCGTCCTGGATGAATTGCCGCGTCGCCCCATGCTGGCCGGCAAAGACGGTTTGCGGCTTTCCTTGGCGGGTGCCCAGGACAAACTACCGGTGGTTTTCGATGGTGCCCGCATTGGTCTGCCCCTGAACGGCACGCCCAGTTCCCACATCTTGAAGCCCGCCATTCACGCTGTTGAAAACAGTGTGATCAACGAAGGATTTTGCATGGCACTGGCTGAGGCCATGCAACTCAAGCCGGCAAAGTCAAAAGTTCACGTCGTCTTGGATCGCCCATTCCTGCTGGTTGAGCGCTACGACCGGGTCGTGGATGCTCCAGGGCATCGGCAACGCCTTCATCAAGAGGATTTCTGCCAGGCGCTTGGCGTGGTGCCTGAAATGAAATACCAAAACGAAGGCGGCCCCGATCTGGCCCAATGCTTTGATCTGGTGCGCCGTGCGACGCGCCCCAGTGCGCCGCATATCCTGCGTCTGCTCGACTACGTAATCTTCAATGCGCTGATCGGCAATCATGATGCGCACGCCAAGAATTTCTCACTGCTGCATTCAGGAAAGACTCCCGCCCTGGCACCGTTCTACGACACGCTCTCGACAGCGGTGTATCCAACACTGACAACGAAAATGGCGATGAAAATCGGCAGCAAGTACAAGTTCAGCGAAGTCCAGGCACAGCACTGGGGTCAGTTTGCAGAAAGCGTTGGGCTTACCAAGGCGCAGGCCAAGAGGCGAATTCTGGAGTTGGCAAAGTCACTGCCAGCCACGGCGCGCAAGCTCCAATCTGAACATGGGCAAAGCTTTGCTGGTAATGCCGTGGTTGAGCGAATCAATGTCTTGATTGAACAACGCTGTTCTCTGACGATTCGGCGGCTCACCGACCCCGCTGCCGAAAATGAAGCGGTCGCCGAACCATCTGCCTGAGCCACCGGACGACCGCGCGTTCCGTTCAATCTGTGAAACTGGCAACGCTGGAATGGATGCCTGGTTCAATCACAACCGCCTGTTGGAGCAACTTCGCGAAAAGATCAATTGCGGGGTCTTAACTTAAACCAAACAGCCTCCACGAAACCCGGGCGATTCAAGGTCAAGCCGGTGGCTGATGTGGTTAAGCGCCTGCGGCGCGTGAAGTGATGCAATCTGGACAAATGAAAGACTTCTTTAATTGTTGTCTATCATATTAAAGAATGCTTTAATATTGCGATGCTTTATCAAAGAGCACTTTAAATGACTCGTTCCACCGGTACTTACGCGATTTCGACGACTCTAGGCGAGTCGGTACGGGCGTTCGTGCCTCATCCGTTGCCACCGGCTGACCCGGTCCTGGCCCCTACCTTTTTTGCTAACCTCAATCGTCAGGCAGAACTTGCGCTCGCGCGTCTGGCGGGCGTGTCCGGGTTGGTTCCGTCGGTGGACTGGCTGTTGTACAGCGCCATCCGCAAGGAAGCCCTGCTCACCTCGCAGATTGAGGGCACGCAGGCCACGCTGACCGACTTGTTCGATGAAGAAGCGGGCTTCAAGGTGAGCAACACCGACGATGTGGAAGAGGTAACGAACTACCTCCGTGCTTTCCGCTGGGTTCAAGAACAATTGCGTGACCCAAAAGGACTGCCCATCAGTGTGCGGTTGCTTAGCGACGCCCATCGGCTGCTGCTTGACGGTGCTCGAGGCGCTGGCAAACAGCCTGGGGAACTGCGCCGATCGCAAAACTGGATCGGTGGCACACGGCCCGGCAATGCCGTTTTTGTGCCACCACCGCCCGAGCGCGTATCCGAATTGCTGGCCGACATGGAGCGGTTCATTCACGACACCGCGACGGATTTGCCGCCCATGATCAAGGTGGCGCTCATCCACGCGCAATTTGAAACCATCCATCCCTTCCTTGACGGCAACGGACGTATCGGCCGCCTGCTGATCGCGGCTCTGTTCGAACATTGGGGATTGCTGTCAGAGCCGTTGATATACCTCAGCGGCTACCTGAAGCAGCATCAGGCCGAGTACTACCGTCGCTTGTCGGCCATCCGTACGGACGGCGATTGGGAGTCCTGGGTGACATTCTTTCTGGAGGGGGTGGCAAGCGCCGCTGGTGATGCGGAGAAGAACATCATTGAAGTTGCCAGCCTTGTTGCCGGGGACCGCAGACGCTTATTGCAGTCATCCAGGGCAGGCCCGGCAAGCTACCGGCTGTTCGAGATGCTACCGATGATGCCGCGCTTGACCATCGAACGCGTTCGCCAGCAATTGGATACCAGCTTCCCCACCGCGACGGCTGCCGTGAAGGTGCTGGAGGACCTGGGCATCGTGACGGAGATAACCGGGCAGAAGAAGAACCGCAACTACAGCTACCAAGCCTACGTTGAACTGCTCTCCCGGTGACGAGCACCCACCAACCCGCAGCTGCCCGCACCAGTGCTCATAAGCTCGGGAGGCCAGTCAGCGCATGGTCAACCGTCCGCCACCAATAACAAAACCCCAACCGTTTCCTGGTTGGAGTTTTTTCTTGCCTGCTCGCGTCAGTTCCCGCGTGTTCACGGGGGGTTCTGTGAAAACCTGTGGACCAGGCACCTGGCCACATTGTCCACTCGGAAAATTATTCATTCAGTTCATAGCTGGTACTGCGCCCGCCTGCCGCAGACTTGCGCAGCACACCAAGGGCCAGCAGCTCATTGATGTCGCGCAGGGCAGTATCCGGCGAGCACTTGGCAATGGACGCCCACTTGCTGCTGTTCAGCTTGCCCTCAAAGCCATCCAGCAAGCAATTGATCAGTTTCACTTGCCGCTCGTTCAACGGCGTGGTGGCCCAGCGCTGCCAGAAGCGTGTCTTGGCAAGCACGGCATCCAGTGTGTGCTGCGCAGTATTGACTGCCGTCGCCAGATTTTCCAGAAACCACTTGAGCCACGGCGTCACATCCAGCGAACCCTTTTGTGTGCGCTCCAGGATATCGTAGTAATCACGGCGCTCCCGCTGGATCTGTGCCGACAGGCTATAAAAGCGCTGCGGACTACCATCGGCACGCGCCAGCAACAGATCGCCGATAGCTCGGGCGATACGGCCATTGCCATCGTCGAACGGATGTAGCGTGACAAACCACAGGTGGCCAAGACCCGCTTTCAGAATGGGATGGTCAGGCGTGCTGGCATTGACCCACTCGACAAAGCGCGCCATCTCCGCATCCAGCCGATCGGCCGGTGGTGCCTCGAAATGAACCCGCTGGCGGCCGATCGGGCCGGACACGACCTGCATGGGGCCACTGGCATCATCTCGAAATGCACCAACGTGGATTTGGGCCAGCCCGCTGTAGCCGGTAGGGAACAAGGCGGCATGCCAGCCGAACAGCCGATCCATGGTCAGCGCGGCATCACAACGTGCGGTCGCGTCCAGCACCATTTCGACCACGCCTTCAACGTGGCGATCCACTGGTGCAAGTGCGCCGATGTCGACACCAAGACGGCGGGCAATAGAAGAACGAACGGACCCGGCATCCAGTCGCTCGCCTTCGATTTCGCTGGTCTTGATCACGTCTTCCGTCAACGCCGCCAGACTGGCCTGATCCCGCAAGGCCATGCCGACATCGGCCAAACGGCCGAGCAGCAGACCCTGGGCACGACTGACGTTGGCCAATGGCCCAGCCAGTGAAGCCAGGTCGTAATGCCAGCTCGGCCAATCGCTGGCCTGCCAGATGTAAGTGTAATCGCCGCTATTCATGCGGAGATTATGGGACTCATTATCCGCAAAGGCAAGTTATTCACCGCATTATACGCGGAGAATAATCGGATTATTCTCTGCAGAAATCGTTATGAGGACGTGGGTTCAGTTGCCAGACCCGAAATCGAACTGATGTGGATGTTGAGCCACCCACTGCCATGGCCTTGTGTTTGGGCATACGCACACCACACTCTATTTGAGCGTAAATGAGTGTATTTTTGGCGGGTCTCGAAAATGGGTTTCATTGGGTGTAGTACGGCATTGGTTTTATGATCCGATCCGACACCATCCAGATCACCTCGCGTCGAACTGACCCAAGAGACAAGGTGGCGCAGATGCTGCTCTCGCGCCTGCTCAAGACTGGGCTGGTGGAAACGGACAGTCCTCTCTGGTCGGTGCGTTTCGGGCTGCCGCTGGATGCGCTGCGGTTCTATTTTCCGGGCCTGTACCCTGAAGCGGCCATACGGCCGGATGAGGACTAGATTAGAATCCCGTTGCTATCGAGAAAAACGACAGTCGATAGGTTGTTACAATGGGCAACACAATTCAGTTTAACCTGCCCCAATGGCACTTCTGTTATCACTGCGCGCGATATGAGCATCATCGGCCCCTTCGATCCAAAATTGCTTGGAAACCTTGGCGCTGAAGCTGCCGTAACAAGATTCCGTGACTTGCTTCTTTGCGAGGCAAGATATGTCGGCTTGAGACCAGACGCGATCACCATATCGGCGAATCTTTACGTTTCTGATGGCGGCATTGATGCCCAAGTCGAATCAAACTCTCCTTTGCCAGACGACACATTTATCCGCTACGGAAGAACCGGATTTCAACTCAAGACAGGCACGACATTCAAACCGTGGCAACAAAGCACGCTAAAAAACGAACTGCTTTCTCATACGGGAGAGTTGATATCTGAGGTTAGACGGACTCTCGAAGTGGGGGGCCATTATTTCCTGGTTTGCTTCGGACTTGATCTAACCCCGGAACAACGGAACGACAGTAAAAAACAAATTGCTGCATTGTTTGCGGACTTCGGCTTCTTAGGCATGGACGCTCGCATTGAAATCTTCGGGCAAAGCCAGATTTCAGCCTATGTTGAGCGCTATCCCTCATTGCGCCTCTCGATCACGGGAGGCAGCGACGAAGATTTTCTATCTGTATCCGAGTGGTCGAAACATGCTCACATGAGCAATGAACTCGTTCTATCTGAAAAGCAGGCAAAACTTGTTGAGCAGCTTCGAGAAAAATTGAGGGGTAAAGCGAAACACCTACGGATATTGGGTGAGCCAGGCATCGGAAAAACTCGTCTGGTGCTGGAAGCAGTCAGCGCGGAAGATATATCTCCGATCACACTCTACGTTGATCATGGTGAACGATTCGCACGTACCCAATTGTTTCGGGAACTCTTGCGCGCCGATTCAAAATTCCCGCTGGTGTTAGTCCTTGACGAGCTTTCCGAGCGTGAGATGTCGGAAATTTGGGGGCACCTTAAGAATCGTAGTGGCGCATTGAAGATAATCAGCATTGATCATGCCCCGGATCGCAGCTGGGATTCCGAGATTGAGCGCATTTCTGCTCCCCGCCTTCCAGATCAAACCGTCCGGGCAATTTTGGCACGTCATGTAGGCGAGCACGCAGAACTTGATCGTTGGGTGTCTATATGCGAGGGCTCTCCTCGTGTAACGCAGGCAGTAGGTGAAAATCTGGCCGCCAATCCGGACGACATCCTCAGGTCACCAGCGACGGTTCCGATTTGGGAACGATTTCTCTTTGGTTACGCGCAGCATCAGAGCGATGAAGCTCGCCAGATAGCAAGGATAATGAGGCACATAGCCTTATTCTCTCGCTTCGGGTTTGAAGACCCGGTTGGAAGCGAAGCAAGATACATTGCGGGACTTGTGGCACAAGCTGATCCGGCAATTACCTGGTCAAGATTCCAGGAAATTGTACAAACGCTTCGTGGACGGCGCGTTCTTCAAGGGACTCGCACTTTGTTCATCGTTCCTTGGGCGCTGCATATTCACTTGTGGCGGGAATATTGGCATTGGAATGGCAACGGATTCGATTTCGTTAGCACATTCGAGGCTATGCCGGAATCGCTGCACGGCTGGTTCATGGATATGTTTCGTTATGCCCATGGTTCAGATGCCACCCAGATCGTTCGAAATATCCTTCGCCGTGATGGTGTCTTTTCTGACCATAATTTTCTATGCTCAGCAAAGGGCACTTCATTTCTTTCGACCCTTGCCGAAGCCGATCCATATGCAACCCTTGATCTAATCGAGTACACGATTGGTTCTTGGTCACAGGAAGATCTTCTTGCTTTTAAAACGAATCGCCAAAGTATCGTTTGGACGCTAGAAAAAATCGCCGTCTGGCGCCCGACCGTCGTTCGCGCAATCCGAATGCTGGCCCGGATGGCGATTTCGGAGAACGCGAGCAATAGCAACAACTCAACTGGAACGGTATTGGGATTATTTCGTATTGGTCCCGAAGCGGCGGCTACTGAAGCAAGCCCAGAAGAACGATTACCAGCTTTGTTGGAAATGCTACGTTCAGACAATGACGATTTTAAACGCATGGGACTCAAGGTAGCCGAGGCGGCACTGACGGCCTCTGGAATGGGCTACCGAAGAGTCGGTGCTGAGTATCAGGGGATCAAAGAAAGGGCTGACCTCTGGAGTCCAAAAACTTACGGTGATTGGTGGGCAGAATATCAGCGTTATTGGGACTGCTTGATCGGTGAAACGCGGAACTGGGGTGCCGATTTGCGAAGGGAGGCGAACTCGGCGATTCTTGCAGCCGCGGGAGAGCAGCTGCGAATTGCCCCCCATAGGGAGAAGGTTCTCTCTGTAATTGAACAGGTGTCAACCGACCCGAACACTGACCGGCGACGACTTAACCATTTTATTATTCGACTGCTCAAGCGAAATCATGAAGAGGATGACCGATTAATCCACTTTCGCCTACGCCGCCTTGCAGGGCGTCTTGCCAGACAGAGCCTTGAATCGCGTTTCCAACGATATGTGTTGGACACGACCTGGGGGGAATGGGAGGACTATGAGGTCGATGCCAAGCTTCGAGAGCGCACTCGACCGAAAAGACTTTTGATAGCACTGGCCGAGCGTGTGGCCAGAAGCGATGAAGCATTTGAGCGCTTGTTGCCGAAGCTTGTAACGGGAGAAACGGAGACTGCGGCCTTATACGCTTTTGGAGAGGCTATGGCTGCCGTTGACGTGAACAATCAGCGCCTTCCATCTTTACTTTTATTTGAGAGTGTTTCAATAAAATCTCAATGTCTTGGCGGTTACCTTGCTGGTCTTAAAGCCCGTGACCAGAGCAAATGGCGGGAGGCGCTGCTTGGATTACTGGCTAACCTAAGCACGGCCAATTTCGGCGCTGATTTAATCTGCCGATCCGGCTTTGATGATCAAGTATTGAGTGCATGTTTGGATACGTTTGAAGCAGGTTGGGTGGAACCCGGTTATTTTCAAAGACTCTGTTACGGAAGGAGTTGGCAGACAATTTCTCAAGACGTTTTAGTCCGTCTTCTGACATTGCTCTCCAACCGTAAGGATCAAATTTCAGCTTACGCTCTAGTTGAGCTGCTAGACCATGTTCTGACGACTGAAAACTGGCCTGTAGATTCTGATTTTGCGTTCGGTGTCGTTACTTTACCAAGCCATTTTGAAGAACGACAGGACACTATGCACGCTTACCATTGGCATAGAGTCTGCGAAAAACTGGTGGCATACGATCCAACAAAGGCAATGCCATTGCTCGATGTGCTCCTTCAACAAATGGGTAGCAATTATCGTCTGGGCTACGACCATGACGTTGAGCCATTTGCGCAAGAGCTGTGCCATAACAACCCAGCCGAGGCATGGGAGATTGTTGCAATGCACTTGCTAAGTGTCGCCCCCAACTGGCGCGATGATCTAATAAACTGGTTGAAAGGTGGGATAGGCGATTTCGGTGATGCAAGTTCAGTGCCGCCGATGGCCGAATTTCCTCTACAGACGGTTCTTGTTTGGATAGCACAAAATCCTGAAGGCCGTGCCGCCATGATTGCCCATTGCGCTCCCAGCTCGTTAGACGACGATCTGGGAGGCGCCCTAACAAGAGCACTGCTCGTCAGCTATCGGGATGTCGATGGTGTCCTTAGTGGCATCAGTGAAAATTTTGGCTCTGGCGGATGGAGCGGGCCGAGGAGCCAACATTTGAGATCGAAGCGCGATCGCTTCCGGGGATGGTTGAGTAAGGGTTTTGATCGGAATGTAGTGTCCTGGATCGAAAGTGAAATCACTTATCTTGATAAAGACATCGAAGCTGCAGAAATATCAGAGGAAAGGGAATCTTGGAATCGTCCATCCAACAATTAATTGCAGCGTATTCGTGTGGGAGCAGATGAAGCCATGAGCACATTCGGGCTATCCTTTTTCCTTATTGGCACTTATTTGTCGCTAATGCTGCTGCCAATAGGTGCGATTCAACTTTGGCGGAAGCGGCTAGAATCCAAGCGTCGTTCCCCGCTGAATCAAATGCTGTTGCGTGGACCCGGGGAGTCGCTACGCACCGAATTGGACGATATGCGCTTAGACGTCCTGATGTATGCGGTGATGCTTCCCGTGATACCGTTGCTCGTCTACGCGCTTCATATCTCGCAGTCCTATCTTGGCGGCAGCTCGGAGTCGATTCTTCGCATCAGTGTTGACGTGTTGTTTGGTCTTGGCGCGATTATATTTTTCAGTTTCAAAATCATCACTCTCTTTAAACGAATCAATAAGTTTCGGCTCGGCTACGAGGGTGAAGTGGCTATCGCCCAGGAGTTGAATCAGCTTATGCGCCTTGGCGCTTACGTTTTCCATGATGTGCCTGCTGATGGTTTCAATATCGACCATGTGATCGTTTGGCCCAAGGGAGTATTTGCAGTTGAGACCAAAGGCAGGATGAAACCTAAGCGAAATGGTGGAGCTGAAGATGCCAAAGTGGTTTTCGACGGACAGCGATTGCAGTTCCCAGGCTGGTCAGAATCCGCGCCTCTGGATCAAGCGTCTCGCCAGGCAAAGTGGCTTGCGCAATGGCTTTCAAGCGCGGTGGGCGACAAGGTTGAGGTCAAGCCAGTACTCGCTTTGCCGGGGTGGTTTGTCGAGTTGAAGGCGAGAAGCGATGTTGTAATTATCAATGGCCGGAACGCATCGGGCACCTTTGGTAAATTGTTTCACACCGCGCTCAGTGAGGAGATGGTCAAGCGCATAGCGCATCAGCTGGAGCAGCGTTGCCGGGACGTAGCGCCCAGGCATTTCCATAAGCGTGCAAAGATTTCATCGAATACTTAGTTAGCAACGGCAAATCACCGGGAGACTCACCCCAGATATTCGTAAGCCGCCAGCGGCAAGAAAAGCGGCATCCCCCAGAATGCTGCCATACAACACAATTTAATTCGAATCCCGCCCCGATACCGCAGACTTTATTCCTGGCTTACAAGCAGGTTCCGATAGCGTGCCATATCCTCCGTAGTGTCGATGTCCGCCAGGATGCCGGGGTCTTCGCATGCCAGCAGTGTGGCGCGTGCCTCGTGAGCGCGGACAATTGCGCGTGCGCCCTGGTCGCCGCTGAGATGGACGAGCGCTTCAAAGAATTCGCTCCCGAAGCCGACCGGATGGCCGCGCTGACCCTGGTAAACCGGGGCTGCCAGTGGGGCGCCCTGTTCGAGCTGGCCGCGGATTTCCATCAGGGTGGCCGGCTGGATAAATGGCATGTCGGCAAGCGCGACGATCCAGCCAAGGGCGTGGCTGCTGGCAAGCACGCCGCAGGCGAGACTGGTGCCCATGCCTTGCGTGGCGGCTGGACAGGCCACTACGGTAAGGCCTTCCGCGGCGAACATATCGGCGAGCGCAAGATTATCCGGGTGCACGACGGCGAGCGTCATGGACGTAGCTGCCTTGAGCTTGCGTGCGGCGGCGATGGCAATCGGCGTGCCGTCCGGCAGCAGATGCAGCAGCTTGTTGGAGCCGAAGCGGCTGGAGCTGCCTGCCGCCAGCAGGATGCCGGCGATCATGCGAGCTTGAGTGCAACTTGCCGCAGTTGTGCTTCCGGCTGCCGGGATGGAGTGGCCTGGAGCGTGATTCCGTGACGCAGGGCGGTCATTTCCGCCAGGATGGCGACGGCGATTTCCGGCGGGGTGCGGCTGCCGATGGGCAGGCCCACGGGCCCGTGCAAGCGGCTGATTTCCGCTTCACTCAGGTCGAACAGGCGCAGGCGTTCGCGCCGCTTTGCATTGTTGGCGCGGGAGCCCAGCGCACCGACATAAATGGCAGGCGATTTGAGTGCTTCGAGCAGCGCCATGTCGTCCAGCTTGGGGTCGTGGGTCAGCGCCACGACGGCGCTGTTTGCATCCATTTGCAATTGTTTTACGGCATCGTCCGGCATGCAGGTCAGCAGTTGCACGCCGGGCACCTGCCATCCTTGCCGATACTCTTCGCGCGGGTCGCAGACGATGATTTCGTAATTCAGAGCCTGTGCCATCTGTGCCAGAAAGTGCGAAATCTGCCCGGCACCAATGACCAGCAGACGCTGGCTTGGACCGTGGATGGTGACGAGTTGTTTTCCATCGAATTGCAGCGTGTCGTTGCGTTGTGCGGGGAGCAGCGCCGCATCGCCGGTTTGCAGATCGACGCGGCGCGCGAACAATTCGCGCCGTTCGATGGCGGCGAGCATGGCGCGCAGCACGCGGATGTCCGGTCTGGGTTCCAGCAGCAATTGCAATTGCCCGCCGCAGGGCAGGCCGAAACGCGCGGCCTCCTCCTTCCCCACGCCGTAGGCGATGAGGCCGGGCGTGTCGGTTGCCAGCCGGTTGTCGCGCAACTGCGCGATCAAATCATCCTCCACGCAGCCGCCGGACACCGATCCAGCCAGCTGTCCATCCGCACGCATTGCCAGCCAGGAGCCGGGCGGACGCGGCGCAGAGCCCCAGGTCTTGACTACCGTGGCGAGTGCGACGCGATGACCCTGTTCCAGCCAGTCGATGGCGGCGCGTAGTACGTGCAGGTCAACGTTATCCAATCTCGTTATCCAATCTCGTTATCCAATCTCGTTATCCAATCTTCAGCACGCTGGTATCGAACGGCAGCTTGCGCAGGCGCTTGCCGGTGGCGGCAAACAGGGCATTGGCCACGGCAGGAGCGATGGGCGGTACGCCGGGTTCGCCCACACCAGTCGGGTTGGCGACGGAGGGAACGATGTGCACTTCCACCTGCGGCATTTCGTGGATGCGCAGCAGCGGGTAGTCATTGAAATTGGATTGCTCGACGCGGCCTTCCTTCAGGGTGATCGCACCGTACAGCGCCGCCGTCAGGCCGAAACCGATGCCGCCTTCCATTTGCGCGCGGACGATGCTGGGGTTGATCGCCATGCCGCAGTCCACCGCGCATACCACGCGGTCTACGCTAAAGCTGCCATCCGGTCGAACCGTGACTTCGGCGACTTCGGCAATGTAAGTATTGAAGGATTCGTGCAATGCAATGCCCCGCCCGCGCCGGACGCCATCACGGTGCGGCAGCGCTTTGTCCCAGCCGGATTTTTTCGCCGCCAGTTCGAGCACGCCGCGATGGCGCGGGTGATCTTTAAGCAGATCGTGCCGGAAGTGATAGGGATCCTTGCCTGCGGCATGCGCCACCTCGTCGATGAACACCTCGGTGGAAAACGCCGTATGGGTGGACCCGACGGAACGCCACCACTGGACGGGAACCGGCAGCTTGCTTGGGCGAATGCAGGTCGACCAGCATGTTGGGAATGGCATAAGGGAGGTTGGCCGCGCCTTCGACTGAAGTAGCATCGACGCCATCCTTCAGCATGGCGCCTTCAAAAGGCGTGCCGGTGATGATGGACTGGCCCACCAGCCGATGCTGCCAGCCGACGAGATTGCCGTCCGCATCCAGCCCGGCGCGCAGGGTGTGGTAAAAAAGAGGCCGATACCAGCCGGCGCGCATGTCGTCTTCGCGCGTCCAGACCATTTTCACCGGCGCTTTGCCGCCGAAGGCCTTGGCGATATGCACGGCCTCCAGCACATAATCGGAGTGCGGGTTGGCGCGGCGGCCGAAGCTGCCGCCGGCGTACAGCGTGTTGATTTTTACCTGCTCCGGCTTGAGACCGGTCGCCTGGGCAATGGCATTCTGGTCGGCGGTCTGGGACTGATCGCCGTTCCATATTTCGCAACTGTCGCGGTCGAGTTTTACCACGCAGTCCAGCGGCTCCATGGCGGCATGGGCGAGATAAGGGAATTCGAACGATGCTTCCAGACGCTTTGCGGCCCGGCCTATGCTTTTTTCCGCATCGCCGCTTCGGTGGGCCACCGCGCCGGGGGTGTGGGCGAGTATCCGGTATCGGGAGAATATTTCATCGGTGCCCAGCTTGAATGCCTGCGACTCGTCCCACGCTACAGTGAGCAGGTCGCGGCCTTTTTTGGCGGACCAGAAATCCTTGGCCAGAACGGCTACACCGGTGGGGATGGCCACCACGTCCACCACGCCCTTCACCGATTTTGCACGCGCGCCGTCAAACGATTTGAGCTTGGCGCCGAAGCGCGGCGCGTGCGCAACTACGGCGGTAAGCATGCCGGGCAGGCGCACATCCTGGGTGAACTGCGCAGTCCCGTTGATCTTGGCCTTGCTGTCTTTGCGCGCCACATTTTTGCCGATGTACACGAAGTCTTTCGGGTTCTTGAGTTTGACTTCCGCGGGCACTTCCTGCGCGGCTGCCTTGACTGCGAGCTCGCCGAAGCTGGCCTTGCGGTTGGATGCAGCGTGGCTGACGACGCCTTTTTTCACCTGGATACTGTCTGCGGGAACCTGCCACTCGGCAGCAGCGGCGGCGACCAGCATGGCGCGCGCGGACGCGCCGGCCTTACGCATCTGTTCGAAGGAGTTGGCGATGGCGGTACTGCCGCCGGTGCCTTGCGTCGGCCCCCAGAACAGGTTGTTGTAGCGTTTGGCGTCGGCCGGGGCACCTTCCACCTTGATCTGCGACCAGTCGGCATCAAGTTCTTCGGCCACCAGGGTAGGCAGTCCGGTGTAAGTGCCCTGCCCCATTTCCAGATGCTTGACGATCACCGTGACCACATTGTCCTCGCCGATGCGTACGAAGGCATTGGGTTCGAATGTCTCCGATATTGCTGCGGCGCTGCCGGCTTTGCCAGGCCTGGCTACGGGCGATGCGGCGTGTCCCAACGGCAAATAGATGGCGAGGGTGAGGCCGACGCCTGCTTGCAGAAAGCGCCGGCGGCTTACATTGACGATCCCGATTTCACTCATGGTCACCTCTATAAATTCATTTTGCGGGCGAATCGCAGCGTCACATGCTCGTTCGCTCCTCGTCTATCAATCCGATATGCCTCGTCGCTCACTGCGCGGCTCCTTGCGCTTCATCCCGCAAAAGCGAATTTCTGGAGGCGTCCATATGTCCCGGCTCCTCAAGCTAACTTCTTCGCCGCTTCCTTGATGGCCGCGCGGATGCGTTGATAAGTCGCGCAGCGGCACAGGTTGCCGGCCATCGCGCTGTTGATGTCGCTGTCGCTGGGCTTGTGGTTGCCGCTGAGCAGGGCCACTGCGGACATGATCTGGCCCGATTGGCAGTAGCCGCATTGAACCACTTCCAGTTTATCCCACGCCGCCTGTACGGCGTGGCCGACCCTGGAGTCGAGGCCTTCGATGGTGGTGATCTTCTGGCCTGCCGCTGCCGATACCGGCGTCATGCAGGAGCGTATCGGTGCGCCGTTGAGATGCACCGTACAGGCGCCGCATTGCGCGATGCCGCAACCGTACTTGGTGCCGGTCAGGCCGACGGTGTCGCGCAACACCCACAGCAGGGGTGTGTCGGGGGCAACGTCCACAGTGTGCTGTTTGCCATTGATGGTGAGTGCAATCATGGAAAATCGCCTCCGTTTATAAAGTAGTTAAGGCAAGTGGCGGCATAGGGCGCCATCAGGTCCGGTGCCGGCAAAAGACAGATTATAGTCAATTGAAGCGTTATGCCAGGAAAGCCGGCAGACTCAACCCAGATATTCGTAAGCCGCGAGCGTCATGAAATCTGCAAACGCGTCGTTCACCACCAGGGATTGAACGACCTCCGCCGCCAGCGGGTATTTTCCGGCAAGAAATGCGGCCTCCCCCAGTTCGTTGCGGATATGCTGCAATTCCTCGGGAATCATGATTAGCACCAGCTCCATCGTGACTTTCCTGCCGTCATCCAGCACGCCCAGCGGGCTGCGAATCCAGTGCCATACCTGGGAGCGCGAAATCTCTGCGGTTGCCGCATCCTCCATCAGATGGTGAATGGGCACAGCGCCCTGCCCGGCCAGCCAGGCGCCCATGTATTCAATGCTGACCTGAATATTGTTGCGCAAGCCATGCTCGGTGATGGGCGTCCGGGGCTGGAAATCCAGCAGGTCTGCGCGGGTGACATGCACGTCTTCATGCTTGCGCTGAATCTGGTTCGGCCCGGGCATTGCCCGATCAAAGGCATCGCGTGCCACCTGTACCAGCGCAGGGTGCGCCACCCATGTGCCGTCATGGCCATCCGCAGCCTCGCGGTTCTTGTCCAAGCCGACCTTGGCCAGTGCGGCGGCATTGCCTTCGGGATCGTTCCTGATGGGAATCTGTGCCGCCATGCCGCCGATTGCATGGGCATTGCGGCGATGGCAGGTTTTGATCAGCAACCGGGAATAGGCGCGCATGAAGGGAGTCGTCATGGTCAGCGCCTCGCGCTCGGCAAGCATGAATGAAGGATGCTGATGCAATTTCTTGATGCAGCTGAAAATGTAATCCCAGCGCCCGCAATTCAGCCCGGCCGAATGCGATTTCAATTCGTGCAGAATTTCGTCCATCTCAAACGCAGCAGGAATGGTTTCGATCAGCACCGTGGCCTTGATGGTGCCGCGGGGAATATCCAGTTGATCCTCGGCTGCATTGAACACGCTGTTCCAGAGCCGTGCCTCGAGATGGCTTTCCATCTTGGGCAGGTAAAAATACGGGCCTGTTGCATAGGCAAGCTGGGTGCGGGCGTTATGGAAGAAAAACAGGCCGAAATCAAACAGGCTGGCCGAAATGGCTTGGCCGTCCACCAGCATATGCCGCTCCGGCATATGCCAGCCGCGCGGCCTGACGAACAGCACCGCTATCTGCGGGTTCAATGCATAGTGTTTTCCCTCGGGCGTATCCAGCGTAATGGTGCGGCGCACGGCATCGCGCAGGTTGATCTGCCCCTGGATCAGGTTATTCCAGACCGGCGACAGGGAATCCTCGAAATCCGCCATGAACACGTTGGCGCCGGAATTGAGCGCGTTGATGACCATCTTGCGTTCAACCGGGCCGGTAATTTCCACCCGGCGATCCTGCAGTTCTTCAGGCACCGGGTCGATGACCCAGTCAGCTGCACGAATGGATGCGGTCTGTTCCAGGAAATCAGGCTGGATACCCTGATCGAACGCCACCTGACGCTGGGCACGCAGGGCAATCAGGTTCTGACGTTTGGGCTCGAATTCGCGAGACAGCGCCGCCAGGAACGAAAGCGCCTCGGCACTGAGTATGGATGCGTATTCAGCTGAAACGACACCCTTGATTTCAACGCCATCGGGCAGGGGCGACACACTCATGAGATACCCCTTTCAGCAGGCGCCAGCGCAACAGGGAAAACCCTTTTCAGTATAGGAAGTATTCAGCCGATTACAGCAGCAATTGATGGCTCCGCAGGAATCCATGTACCGCCATGGATATCGCCTCGATTTATCCGGACGATGCTGTCATGCAGCGACCGGCCGGAAAGGCCGCGGATGGAAACCTCCGGGTAAACCGGTCAACCGAAGAAACCTCAGGCAAAACGCCCGTGCAGATATTGGATGATGGCGGAAGACTCATACATCCACTGGCTATTCCCCTGCTCGTCCGTAATTTTCAGACAAGGCACCTTGATTCGACCGCCCCCCTGCAAGAGTGCTTCGCGGTGTTGAGGCAGTTTTTGCGCATCCAGCAGTGCAACATCCAGCGATAAGCGGCTGAATTCGCGCCGGACTTTGATGCAGAAGGGACAGGTTCTGAATTGATAAAGCGCCAGGTTTTGGCATTGCCGGTCGACCAGTTGTTGCGCACCCGCTGGCCGGGCCATGCCCTTCGGCGTGGTGGCTTTTTCCCACAGCAGCATGAAGGGCGTCATCACGATCCGCAACGTCTTGAAAAACATTCTAAAGAACCATTTCATCAGGAATTCCCGGGTAATTAATTGATTGGAAGAAGGAACCGTGTCACGGCGGTATCAGGTTGCCGGCCATTCTGCAGGCGATTGTGAATTGGGTATGGCTTGTGCTGAGCCTGATGGCCACGCGCAAGCGGATAAGCCACCCGCTTGCGCGCTGAGTTCAACCATCCAGTCTAATGAGCCTCGCGTTGCGCCAGCGCGCGAGCTTCATGGCTATGGTCCGCCGCAAGCAGCATGTAGATGCCGGGGACGACAAACAGGGTGAACAAAGTGCCTATCGACAAACCGCTGGCAATTACCAGGCCCATATTGAAGCGGCTGACCGCACCGGCACCGCTGGCAACGATGAGCGGTACGACACCCAGCACCATTGCAGCGGTGGTCATCAGGATAGGGCGCAGACGCAAGCTGGCCGCTTTCTCGATGGCTTCACGCTTGCTGGCACCCATACGCTGCAAGTTATTGGCAAATTCCACGATCAGGATGCCATGCTTGGAAATCAGGCCTATCAACGTCACCAATCCGACTTCGGTGTAGATATTGAGTGTGGCGTGGCCTATTCCGAGATTGATAAAGATCAACGCACCGGCAATCGACATCGGCACCGACACCAGAATGATGATCGGGTCGCGGAAGCTTTCGAACTGTGCCGCCAGCGCCAGAAAAATGATCACGATCGCGAAGAAGAAGGTGAGCACCAGACCGCCCGATTCCTGCACGAACTGGCGTGAAGGCCCGGAGTAGTCGAAGCTGTAACCCGCCGGCAGGGTTTGCTGCGCCAGGGTCTTGAGACGCTGCAGCGCCTGGCCTTGTGAAATGGTCGGGAACGCCACGCCTTGTATGGTCGCCATGTTTTGCTGCTGGAAATGGTTAATGGTTTCCGGCTGGGTCGTGGTTTCCAGATGCGCTACGGTAGACAACGGCACCATTTGCCCGCTGGCAGTCCGCAAGTAGTACTGTTTGAGCTGGTCGGCATTCAGCCGGAAACGCTGCGTCACTTGCGGAATGACTTTGTAGGCACGGCCGCTGAGCTCGAAATAATTCACATAGCCGCCGCCCAGCATGGCGGATAACGCCGAGCCGATTTCCTGCATGTTCAGGCCGAGTTGCGCCGCCATATTGCGGTCGATGACCACGGTGGTTTGCGGCAAATCGATGCGCAGATCCGACTGGAGGAAGATGAATTCGCCGGTTTTCTGCGCCGCCTGCAGGAACTGCTGCGATACATCGAAGAGCTGGGAGAAAGGCTGGGTAGTCGTTATCACGAACTGGATCGGCAAACCCCGCGCGCCCGGCAACGGGGGCGGCTGGAAAATGGCATTCTGGGTTCCCGCGATTTGCCCCAGATCCTTTTGCACCAGGGGTTGAATCTGGGTCGAGGTTCTCGTGCGCTCATCCCAGGGTTTGAGCACCATGCCGCTGATCACCTGCGTCGGAGAATTCAACTGGAAGATATGGTCGGTTTCCGGGAATTTCGCGAATGCCTCGCGAACCTGGCTGCCATAAAGTTCGCGCTGTTTGAGCGTGGCATCCGGCGCATTAAATGACGCGGCAATCAATATGCCCTGATCTTCCTGGGGCGCCAGTTCGGACATCGACGTGGTATACAGAAAATAAATGCCGCCCAGCACGATCACGGCAAACACCGCGATCACCGCAACATAATTGAGCACGCCATGCAGTCTTTTCTGGTAACGCACATGCAGGCGCTCGAACTGCTTGTCCAGCCATACCACCAGATGGTCCTGCCAGTTTCCGCCTTCGCGTTTGGGCGCGCGCAGCATGCGCGAACACATCATCGGGGAAAGTGTCAGCGCGATGATTGCGGACATCGTCACCGCGCCCACCAGCGTGAACGCAAACTCGGTAAACAGTGCGCCGGTCAGCCCGCTCATAAAACCTATCGGCACATACACGGCGATCAGCACGATGGTCATCGCGATAATCGGATTGGCCAGCTCGCGTGCGGCTTTGATTGCAGAATCGTAGGGCGACAGCCCTTCTTCCAGGTGCCGGCTGACGTTTTCCACCACAATAATGGCATCATCCACCACCAGGCCGATGGCGAGCACCAGCGCCAGCAGCGTAAGCAGGTTAATTGAGTAACCCAGCGCCAGCATCACGGTGAAAGTCCCGATCAGGGACAGCGGAATGGCGATGATGGGTATCAACACCGAACGCAGCGAACCCAGGAAAATGAATACCACCACCATCACGATCAGGATGGCTTCTGCCAAGGTCTTAACCACTTCGCTGATGGATGAATTGACGAATTTGGTCGAGTCATAAACGATATTGCTGTTCAGTCCCTTGGGCAATTGCGCCTGGACTTCCGGCATGACTTTGCGCACCCGCGCCACCACATCCAGCAGGTTCGCGCCGGGTGCAACCTGAATACCGATGTACACCGCCTTGCGGCCGTCAAACGACACACTGGATTCATAGTCGTCGGCGCCCAGCGTGACGTTGGCCACATCTGACAGGCGCACAATGGAACTGCCCTGTTGCTTGATAATCATCTGCTTGAATGCTTCAACCGAATGCAGCGCTGTCGATGCATTCAGGTTGATCTGAACCATTTCCCCCTTGGACTGGCCGCTGGAAGACAGAAAATTATTCGCCGCCAGCGCGCTATACACGTCTGCTGCTGTCAATCCGACCGCAGCGAGTTTGTGCGGGTCCAGCCACGCGCGCAGGGCAAAGTTTTTCGCTCCCAGCAACTCTGCATTCTGCACACCATCTATCGCCTGCAGTTTGGGCTGTACCGAACGCACCAGGTAATCCGTCACCTGGTTGGGCTTGAGTACATCGCTGTAAAAACCGATGTACATCGCATCGATGGTCTGACCTATAGCCACCGACATTACCGGCTTTTGCGCCTGCGGCGGCATCTGGTTGAGCACCGCGTTAACCTTGGTGTTGATCTCGGTAAGCGCCTTGTCCGGATCGTAATTCAGACGCAAGTTTGCGGTGATGGTGCTGACGCCCTGAATACTGCTGGAGGTCATGTAATCAATACCATTCGCCTGGGCTACCGCATTTTCCAGCGGCGTGGTGATAAAACTCGCCACCAGATTGGCGTCGGCACCGGGATAGGCTGTGGTCACGGTCACGACCGCATTCTGCGTATAAGGGAACTGCAGCACGGGCAACGAACCCATCGAACGCAAGCCCAGCACCAGTATCACCAGACTGATA
Source organism: Sulfuriferula sp. GW1 (assembly GCF_047300855.1). GTDB lineage: Bacteria > Pseudomonadota > Gammaproteobacteria > Burkholderiales > Sulfuriferulaceae > Sulfuriferula. The sequence goes on along the minus strand of NZ_CP170197.1, from coordinate 1,487,443 downwards.
ACCGATGCCAGTACCGGACGTTCGACAAAGAGATCGGTGAATTTTCGCATCGTGGCGCCGGCAGATGTACTCATTCGTCGCTCACTTTGGGATTGGGATTATTCGCTACGCCGATACTGTTGTTGATGAACACGGGTGACCCGTTATGCAGTTTGAGCTGACCTGCGGTTACTACGGTTTCGCCGGCTTTAAGGCCGGACAGTACCGCCACTTGATCGCCGCGCGTCTCGCCGGTCGTTACAAAGCGTTGCTCAACCGACAACCTGGCTTTGCCATCCGCGCCCTTGCCTGCATCCTTGACGATAAATACCGTACTTCCATAGGAATTGTAAGCAATCGCCATATTGGGCAAGGTAATGTATTGCCGCTGGCCGCCCTCATCTATCCGGGCAGTCGCAAACAGGCCCGGCAGTAATTCGCCTTTGGGGTTGGCAATCCGTGCTCGCACTTTGAGGTTGCGCGTTGCAGTATCCACCTGCGGCTCTATCGCGGAAATGCTGCCGATGAAGGTTTTACCCGGCAATGCATTGGTTTGCACGGTGATTTTGTCACCCACATGAACCAGGTCTATCTGACCCTGGGGTATGCTGAAATCCAGATACATGGGATCGAGTTTCTGCAGGTTGACGATCGTCGTCCCCGCTGCCAGGTATTGACCAAGATCAATCTGGCGTATGCCCAGCTTTCCGGAAAAAGGCGCTCGTATGTATCTCTGTTCAATGGTGGCCTGCTGTGCCGCCACCTGCGCCTGAGCACTTTTCAGGTTGGCGGCATCCGCTTCCACGGCAGCCTGGCTGATTGCCTGGACCTTGAGCTGCGCCGAATCGCGTTCATAGTTTTGCCGGGCCAGTGCGGCAGCCGCCTTGAGTTGCTCCAGTTGTGCCTTGAGCGGCCCCGCATTCAGTTCCACCAGCAGCTGACCCGCCTTGACCGTTTTCCCCGATTCAAAATGGATTGCCGTGACCAGGCCACCTACCTCGGCGGCAAGATTGGCGCCGCTGGCTGCACGCAGATTACCGACTGCTTCCACACTGGGCTGCCAAGCCGAAGCTTGCGCGACGATCGTGGATACGGCTTGCGGCGGCATGCCCTGCCCTTTGATTGCCTTCTGTATCATCTTGTTGCGAAACTGCTGAAAGCCGTAAATAGCGCCGAACACTAACGCGGCAAGCAGCAGCATGATGATCATGCGCTTGGTCGTTCCCTTAGTCATAAAAGTACTCCGTGCATCAGTTGTGATTCAGAAGGGTTGGTTGTTTCCAACTTGCAGCGCTTAATCTGCTGCGGCACTGACAGATTTGGGGGCCGTTGCACCCTGATTTACTCCCGCCGTCCAGCCGCCTCCCATGGACTGATATAGCGCTGCAGTATCAGTCAAACGCTGGGTTTGCGCGGCGATCAGGTTAATGCGGGTTTGCTGCGCCTGCTGCTGCGCCGTGAGCAGCTGCAAATAACTTGCGCCGCCCAATTGATATTGTTGTTGCATGAGGCCAAGCGCTGCCTGCGCAGAGGCATCCGCAGCGGCTTGCGCCTGCAAGGTTTGCGCGTCGTTGTCCAGGGCGCGCAGCACATCGGCAACATTGCGCAAGGCTTGCAGCACGGTCTGCCGGTAATTGGCGGCTGCGGCATCGAATCCGGCCTCGGCGGATTTAACGCCCGCCTTGAGACCCGCATTGAATAATGGTTGCACTATTTGCCCCGCCAAACCCCAGATCATGCTGCCGGCACCGAATAAACTCGATGCGAGCAAGGCTTGCGAACCCAGATTGGCTGACAGGTTGATTTGCGGATAGCTGTTCGATATCACCACGCCGTATTGCGCGCTGGCTGCATGCAATAACGCCTCCGAGGCCTGTATATCCGGACGCTGGCGTACCAGTTCGGACGGAATGACGACGGGCAAATCGGACGGCAGCGTGAAATCGGCCAGGGTGAATTGCGGCACTTCTCCTGCACCGGGCGCCTGACCTGCCAACACCGCAAGCAGATGATTGGTTTGGTCCAGCTTGTTGCGTATGGGAGGAATACTGGCACGCGTTTGCTCGACCTGCGTTTGCAAAGTGAGCACCTCGCTACGCGCAATCGCACCCAGTTGAAGGCGCTGCTGGGCGATGCCGAGCTGCTTCTGCTGAGCCGCCAGAATCGCCTCGCTAGCGCTGATTTGCGCACTATACTGGGCCTGCATCATGGCAGCCGTGACCACATTCGCAGCCAGCGTCAGTCGCGCGCCTTCAAGCTGATATTGCTGATAATCAGTCTGCGCGGCATAGCCTTCAAGTGCACGGCGGTTACCGCCGAACAGGTCCAGCTTGTAGCTGACTTTCACCCCGGCGTTATACAGCTCGAATACCCGATCGCCTCCCTTCAAACCCATCCCGGAGTTATTGGTGCCGGTCCGTTGCGCGCCCAGATTCGCATCCACTTGCGGATACAGGCTGGAGCCGGCCTGCGCAGCATAGGTTTGTTGCGCCTGGCGCAGCGTTGCCTGGGCTGCCTCCAATGAAGGGCTGCTGCGCAGCGCCTGTTCAATGAATGTATCCAGTTTTGGGGAGGCGAAATTTTTCCACCAGCTTGCCGACACAGCTTGCCCGACCACAAAACGCTGCGCTCCGCCCATCTCCGTATCGGGTGCCGTTGCAGTTTGCGCTGGCAGACTTTTTGCGGTGTAGCCATTTACTGCAGGGGGAGCAGGCCGTTTGAAATCCGGGCCGACACTGGCGCAGCCAAACAGCGATAAGCTACTGACCACCAATAGCAAAGCACTGGAACGGGGGAACAATCCAATAAAAACAGAAGAACGCGTCATATTCGGGCTTTCATTTCTGATGACTGGATTTAACGCCATCCGGTTTGGCTGCCTTGTCGGCAGCAGGATCCGGGGTGCCATTTACATTGGCTATGGAATCTACCAATTTATACTGGAAAGCTTGCATCTGTTTTTTTTCCGCCATACTAAAATCTTTCCAGATGGCCTGGTAAACCGCCCACTGCTTGGGCATGATCGATTCAACCAGCTCGGTCCCTGCAGCAGTCAAGCTTAAGATGACTTTGCGCCTGTCGGTTTCGTGGCCTTTTCTGCTGACCCAGCCTTTTTTTACCATTTCATCGGCAAACCGCGTGATATTGGTTCGTGACGACACGACGATATGGCTCAGATCACTGGGATAAATATAACGGCCCGGACTGGAATACAGCATGATCAATGCAGTCCAGATCGTGTCGTTAATCCCGTAAGGCTGCAGGCTCTGATTCATCAACTCCTGCAATTTCTTGAAGATCATAAATTGCATGCGTGACAGCATTACTTCCTGGCGAGGCTGACCGGATATCTGGCTGTCTATGGCATCCAGGCGCTGTTCAAAAACGTTAAGGCATTCCTTAACCATATTGTGCACACAGTTATAATAACTCTGAAAATAGTAACTTACGTTATCACTTTTAGTCAACACGACTAAAATTCGGGATCGCCAATAGACTCGATACAGCAGGCTGAAGAATTATTTACCGGCGGCTACACTCGGGCCATCACGTTGATGCGCGCAAGCTTTGATCAGCTGCCATGACACATCCTGTCGATGCTAGTCGACAGGATGCGGTTGCGTCGTGGCGGCATGTCATTCTGCCGTTACGGATTCCAGTTTGAATTTCACCGGCACCAATACGCCCTTGCGGGCGCGGTGCAGGACGTAATCCTGCAATGCATTCCAGGCCAGCGATTGTTCCGAGCGCTTGCCGCCCCTGCCCTGACCGAGGATTTTCACTGTGCCGCCTTCGCGTACAGTGGTAGCGGAAAGCATGGTCTCCCCTTCCCCGACGGCCAGCACAATCACGCCTTTGCCGCCTGATAGCACTTTCATTTCGCCGACCGGGAAGGCAAGCAGCTTGCCATTGCTGCCCAGGGCGACGATGAGCGCGCCCTCACCCACTTCAACCGGCGGCAACAGGACATCCTTCTCGCCGATGTTCATGAATGCCTTGCCGGCGCGTTGTCGCGACACCAGATCCTTGAGCACGGCGATGAAGCCGTAGCCGGCTGAGGTGCTGAACAGGTATTGGGTATCGGGTGCAGCCGCACACATGGCGACAATTTTCGCCTTGGCCGGCAAACCCAGTAGGGAAGCCACCGGCACGCCATCGCTGCGACCGCCGGGAATATCGGACGAGGCCACGGTGTAAGCGCGCCCACCGCTGTCGATCAGCACCACCGGATGCACGGTGCGCGTCTTGCAGAGCGCAAGCAGATCATCGCCGTCCTTGAAAGTCAGGGTGCTGGCGTCGGCGTCATGGCCGCTGCGCTGCCTGATCCAGCCGTTTTTCGACAGGATTACCGTACAGGCTTCGTCGGGGACAGCAACGGCTTTGGCACTAATCCGCTCCGCTGCCTCGATCAGCGTGCGCCGCTCATCGCCGAATTTCTTCACGTCGGCCTTGATCTCGCTCACGATCAGGTCGCGCATGACCTTGCGGCTGCCCAGTACCTTGTTCAGGCCGTCTTCTTCAGTACGCAATTCGCCGATTTCTTTCTCGATGCGGATGGCCTCCAGACGCGCCAATTGGCGCAAGCGGATTTCCAGTATGTCCTCGGCCTGGATTTCACTGAGTTTGAAATGCATCATCAGATCGCTTTTCGGCTCATCCGATTCGCGAATTACGCGGATGACTTCATCGATGTTGAGCAACACCGCCATCCGGCCTTCAAGGATATGCAGCCGCTTTTGCACCTGGGCCAGGCGCGTCTCGCTCCGGCGCGTGACGGTGGTGTAGCGGAACGCGATCCACTCGGACAACAGATCGAGAATATTCTTCTGGCTCGGCCTGCCATCCAGCCCGATCGCCACCATGTTGGCGGATACGGTCGTCTCCAGGCTGGTATGCGTCAGCAACAGCGCGGTGAATTGATCCAGCGGCATGCGCGAGGAACGCGGCTCCAGCACGATGCGTACGCTGGCGTCCTTGCCGGATTCGTCGCGCACCGTTTCCAGCGCATCGAGGAACAATTGCTTCATCGCCTTTTGCTCGGGGTTCAGGTCTTTCTTGCCTGCCTTCACCTGCGGATCGGTGTATTCGCCGATTTCCTCCAGCACTTTTTTTACCGACACGCCATGCGGCAGCTCATGGATCACCATGCGCCACTGGCCCCGCGCCTGCTGCTCGATGGTCCAGCGCGCACGCACGCGCAGACTGCCGCGGCCGGTAATATAGGCATCGCGGATGTCCTTCGGGCTGGAAATGATATGACCGCCACCGGGAAAATCCGGCCCCTTGATGTGTTCCAGCACACCATCCACGCTGAGGGCCGGGTCGCGCAACAAGGCCACCGCCGCTGCGCCCACTTCGCGCATGTTGTGCGGCAGGCATTCGGTCGCCATCCCCACCGCGATCCCGGATGCGCCATTCAGCAACAGGAACGGCAAGCGCGCCGGCAGGTCCACCGGCTCCTGCTCGGAGCCGTCGTAATTGGGGCGGAAATCCACTGTGCCTGCGCCCACTTCGGACAGCAGCAGCTCGGCATATTTGGTCAGCCGCACTTCGGTGTAACGCATGGCGGCCGCGGAGTCGCCATCGCGCGACCCGAAATTGCCCTGTCCGTCGACCAGCGGATAGCGCAGCACGAAATCCTGCGCCATGCGCACCATGGCCTCATACGAGGCGGAATCGCCATGCGGATGGTATTTACCGATCACATCACCGACCACGCGCGCCGATTTCACCGGCTTGGCGCCGGGCATCAGGCCCAGCTGGTGCATGGCAAACAGAATGCGGCGCTGCACCGGTTTTTCGCCATCCGATACGGACGGCAACGCGCGCCCCTTCACCACGCTGATGGCATAGCGCAGATATACCTGATGGGTATATTCACCGAGCAGAAAACGCACATCCCCGTCTTCCGGCGGCGCCGCGGATGCGGGCGGCGGCTGATCGCCATTACCGCCGCCAGCGGAGACCGCCGGCAAATCACTGATTCCGGAAAATAAATCTGTTGGTTTGTTCATGTTAATTCCTGAATTTACAGCTCGAATAAAGCACACGCCACGGAGAGCGCCGGGAAAGACAATCCTCAAACTTAGCGGAGTCCTTGCCTTTTGCCTTCCCCGTTAAATATCTGCCTCGACTTCATTGCCATGCACGGAGATCTGTTCCTTGCGGTACGCGGCGTTGGCCTTGCCCATCAAGTTATCGAAGATGCTCAAAGTGCCGGGCAGATCGTCGCCGACCTCGACCCGCACCAGTCTTCTGGTATCCGGGCACAGTGTGGTTTCCCATAGCTGGATCGCATCCATCTCGCCCAGACCCTTGAAGCGCGATACCTGCCAGGTGCCTTCCTTGACGCCTTCCTGGCGCAGGCGCGCTTCCAGCACCGTCAGTTCCGTCTCGTCCAGCGCATACAATTTGCGCGGCGGCTTGCCCTTGCCCTGCGCGGGAACATCGACGCGGAACAGCGGCGGCTGGGCGATGTAGATATGCCCATGCGTGATCAGCTGCGGGAAATGGCGGAAAAACAGCGTCAGCAACAGCGCCTTGATGTGCTCGCCGTCATCATCGGCATCGGCCAGGATGATCACTTTTCCATAGCGCAGTTCGTTCAGGTCCAGCGTGCTGTCCAGGCTATGCGGGTCGATGGCCAGCGAGACGGCGATGTTATGGATTTCCTGATTGGCGAGGATCTGCGAGCGCTCCACCTCCCAGCTGTTCATGCCTTTGCCGCGCAGTGGCAGCACTGCCTGAATCTCCTTGTCGCGGCCGGCCTTGGCCGAGCCTCCGGCGGAATCGCCCTCCACCAGGAACAGCTCGGTAATGCGATTATCGGTGGATTCCGCATCGCTCAGTTTTCCCGGCAATACCGCTACCCCCGAACTCTTGCGCCGCTCCACCGCCTTGGACGACTTGGTGCGTGCCACCGCCAGCTTGATCGCCTGCTCGGCAATGCGGGTGGCCTCCGCCACATGCTCGTTGAGCCACAGATCGAAAGTGTCCTTGATGGCCGCGCCGACCAGCTTGACTGCCTCGCGCGAGGACAGCTTTTCCTTGGTCTGCCCGGCAAAACTCGGATCGACCATGCGCACCGCCAGCACAAAGCGCAGCTTGGCCCACACGTCGTCGGCGGCAAGCTTCACATTGCGCTGCATCAACCCGTGCTGTTCGGCAAATATGCGTACGCTGTTGAACACCGTATCGCGCAGGCCGGCCTCGTGCGTGCCCCCGCCCAGCGTCGGGATGAGGTTGACGTAGGATTCCCCGCCGCCTGATCCCGCCACCCACGCCAGCGCCCATTGCACCCCTTCGCCATTGGAAAAGGATTCGTTGCCGCTCAGATAGCGCTCGCCGCAAAACGCCGGTGCGATGGGCTCATCCTCGGCAATCATCTGGTCGAGATACTGCGCCATGCCGCCTTCGAAATGCCATTCCTTCACCTCCGTGCCGGATGCGGTTTCGATGTTGAGCGTGACGCGCACGCCGGGCAGCAGCATGGCCTTGGCGCGCAGCAGGTGTTCCAGCTCGCTGCGCGAAACAGTGGGCGAATCGAAATATTTCGGGTTCGGCCAGATGCGGATTGCCGTGCCGGTGTCTTTGGCCGCACAGTTACCGGTGATGGTCAGCGGTTCGACCACCTCGCCTTCGGCAAAGCTCATGCGGTGCAGCTTGCCTGCGCGTTTGACTTCGACTTCCAGCCGCGTGGACAGTGCATTGGTGACCGAAACCCCCACGCCATGCAGCCCGCCGGTGAATTTATAGCTGCTGTCCGCATCGCCTTTGGCGAATTTCCCGCCGGAATGGATGACGGTAAACACCACCTGCACCGTCGGCACTTTTTCTTCGGGGTGCATGCCGGTTGGAATACCGCGCCCGTCGTCGCGCACCGAAACCGAGGCATCGCGATGCAGCGTGACTTCGATATTTTTCGCGTAGCCCGCCATTGCCTCATCCACGCCATTGTCGATGGCCTCCACAATGATGTGGGTGGGATCGTTGGTGCGGGTATACATGCCGGGGCGTAACTGGATCGGCTCCAGTTTGCGCAGTACGCGGATGGAAGATTCGTCGTAATTCTGTTTTGCCATGGGTGTGTTGCCGTATATATTTTATTCAGGAATGCGCTATAGACTAACAAGAATGCGCGCAAGCATAAATCGGTAGATGGTAATTCCCGGGAGGATTATCGTGCAAACCAGCCCGATAAGCCTCTTCCTCTTGAAAAATTTTCACTCGCCCCAATTTGATTACCAGCTTTTTTACCCTACTAACCGGAGAATCCACACCATGACCGTAGAGGCACACAAGGAAACCCTTGGCTTTCAGGCTGAAGTCAAGCAGTTGCTGAACCTGATGATCCACTCGCTGTACAGCAACAAGGAAATTTTCCTGCGCGAACTGATTTCCAATGCTTCCGACGCGGCCGACAAGCTGCGCTTCGAAGCACTGTCGGACGACGCGCTTTGGGAAAACGATCCGGAACTCAGGATTCGTATCGCTTTCGACAAGGATGCCCGCACCATCACCGTTTCCGACAATGGCATCGGCATGAACCGCCAGGAAGTGATCGAGCATATCGGCACCATTGCCAAATCCGGCACACGCCAGTTTTTCGAAGCACTGTCCGGCGACCAGGCCAAAGACTCGCACCTGATCGGCCAGTTCGGCGTGGGCTTCTATTCGGCCTTCCTGATTGCCGATAAGGTCACCCTGATCACGCGCCGCGCCGGGCTGGGCGCCGAGCATGCGGTGCAGTGGGAATCCGCAGGCGAAGGCGAGTACACACTGGAAACCGTGGAAAAACCGGGGCGCGGCACCGACGTGATCCTGCACCTGCGCGAGGGCGAGGACGACCTGCTGTCCAGCTATAAACTGCAATCCATCATCCGCAAATACTCCGACCACATCACCCTGCCGATCATGATGAAGAAAGAAGAGTGGGACGCGGAGAAAAAAGAAACCGTGGTCAAGGACGAGGAAGAAGCCGTCAACCAGGCTTCCGCGCTGTGGGCCCGCCCCAAGAGCGAAATCACGCCGGAACAGTACGAAGAATTCTACAAGCATGTGGCGCACGATTATGAAGCGCCGCTGGCCTATATCCATGCCAAGGTGGAAGGCAAACAGGAATACACCCAGCTGCTGTATATCCCCGCACACGCCCCGTTCGATCTGTGGGACCGCGAGCAGCGCCACGGCATCAAGCTCTATGTGCGGCGCGTGTTCATCATGGACGACGCCAAGCAGCTGATGCCGACCTACCTGCGCTTCGTGCGCGGCGTGATCGACTCCAACGACCTGCCGCTCAACGTATCGCGCGAAATACTGCAGGAGAGCAAGGACATCGAAGCCATACGCGGCGGTTCGGTGAAGAAAGTACTCGGCATGCTGGAAGACCTTGCGCAAAACCAGACGGAGAAATACGCCGCTTTCTGGAAAGAATTCGGTCGCGTCATCAAGGAAGGCGTGGGCGAGGATTTCGCCAACAAGGATCGCATCGCCAGGCTGATCCGCTTCTCCTCCACGCACAACGACAGCGAGGAACAAAGCGTCTCACTGGCCGACTACGTCAGCCGCATGAAGGAAGGCCAGGACGCGATTTACTTCGTCACCGCCGACAGTTTCGCCGCAGCCAAAAACAGCCCGCACCTGGAAATTTTCCGCGCCAAGGGCGTGGAAGTGCTGTTGCTTTCCGATCGCGTGGACGAGTGGATGATTTCACACCTGACCGAGCTCGACGGCAAGAAACTGCAATCCGTAGCCAAGGGTGACCTCGATCTGGGCAAGCTGGCGGACGAGGAAGAAAAAAAGGAACAGGCGCAGGAAGCCGACGCCTTCAAGGACCTCACTGCCAAGATCAAGGAAGCACTGGGCGAGCAGGTCAAGGAAGTGCGCATTACGCACCGCCTGACAACATCCCCGGCCTGCCTGGTGGCGGGCGAGCACGACATGGGCGCCAATCTGGAACGCCTGCTCAAGGCGGCAGGACAAAACGTGCCGGGCAGCAAACCGATCCTGGAAATCAACCCCAAGCACGCCGTGGTGCAGCGCCTCAAGGACCAGGCCAACAGCGAAAAATTCAGCGACTGGAGCGCCATCCTGTTCGACCAGGCACTGCTGGCCGAAGGCGGGCAACTGGAAGACCCGGCCGCTTTCGTGCGGCGGCTGAACGAGCTGTGGCTGGCGATGTAACTGCTGGTCTCATGAAATGAAAAAAAGGGCGCTTTTCGCGCCCTTTTTTTCATTGGTATCCGGGATACGTAACGAAAACGCGGAACATGGAGGGCGAGCCTGCCATGCGGCCATACCATCACGTCAGCAAAAATAGCCCTGATCCCTCGGCGCGTCGGTAAGCTTGCAATATTTCAGCGTTCATTGTTTCCTCCGAGCACTCGCTCTTCGGCTTATTATTTTTGGTTTATACTTTGCCAGGCTTCCTCGACCAGCAGATATTTCCCCTTGATTTATCTGTGTAAATAGCCCGGAAAAATCATGACCATTTATGAATTTGGAATCACGGATTTTCAGTACATTGCTGCGGGTGCTGCTGTTCTGGGAAGCGGCGGAGGCGGCAGTTACAGCGATGCGGTCAATGTGATAGAAGAACTGGCAATGCGTGGTTGGCGCGGCTCCGTCCAGGTGAAAAACTACGATGGCGCGACAAATTGCTGTGTGCTGGCGATGATGGGATCGCCCGATGTTGCGGACAGCCTGACCCTGGCAGATATTGAATATTCAATCTTTAATACCGTCAACGCCTTTGAGGCAGCGACCGGGACTGCGCTGGGATGTGTCATACCCGGTGAAATTGGTCCAATCAATTCGATTGTGCCGCTCATCGCCGCGGCAATTTCCGATAATGCAATTTGGGTCGTCAATGGGGATGGCGCCGGGCGGGCTGTCCCGGAACTGCCGCAAACGACCTATAGTGGCAGCGCCACGCTTGCCGCGAGTCCGTGCACGCTGGCTAACGATGCCGAAGCGACTGCCGCTTCACAGTCCGCCACACTGAATGCAGCAACTGCTGCGCATATCGAAAAACTGGCGGGAGGCATCGTTTCCGCCTTCGGCAGTTTTGCCGGAATCGCACTTTGGCCATCCAATTCCGGCAATGATTACGCTTTGACAGGTAGCTACATTCCCGGAACCCTGACGCAGGCATGGGCTCTGGGACAGTTCCTGTTAAACGCTTCCACGCCCCCTTCCACTGCCGAAGTCGCGGATCAGATCAGCAGTATTACCGGACGCAGCGCTGCTGTCACAGTGAATGGCTTTTATATCACTGCAGTGACGCAATCGACCACCAGCGCATCACTTGATGCCGGGATCATCCGCCTTGACAACAATCCCGACCAGGAAAAAAGCACAGAAACACACTATATCTATAACCTGAATGAAAACCTGATTATGTATTCGGGTCTGAGCAACGCACCGGATATTGTTGCGCCGGATTCAATCTGTTACTACTCGGAAAGTACCGGTCTCGGTTTTTCCAATGCCACCGATGATCTGGAGACGTATTTTGATTCAAGGAAAGGCAGGAGCACCGGCTATGCTGTCAGCGTTATCAAAGTCGGGGCTGCACCTGAACTCTACAGTGCTGCCGGGGTGATCGCATCGTTTGCCGGACTGCTGCGCGACATCGGCTATGCCGGCGCGCTCCCCTATCCTGAGTCCAGCAGACATGGCTGAAAAGGATATCAATAAGGAACGTCTCGAACTTGCCCTGGAAGCTGCCGGTCTTGATCTTTGGGAAAACGATTTGCTTACCGGCGAGGTAATCTGCAAATCGAACAAGATATTTTTTGAACTCGGCTACAGTGAGGAAGATATCTCCTCCAGCATGGACAGCATTTTCGCAATTGTCCATCCCGACGACATTCCCCTTATCAAGGCTGCCATCAACGATCATTTGACCGGTGTTACCGCGCAATACCGTAGCGAGTTCAGGGTGCGCGCCAAGCGCGGCACATGGGTGTGGTATGCCAATTACGGCAAAATCATGGATCGCGATAATGATGGTCAAGGGCAGCGGTTTATCGGGGTGACGTTCAATATCGATGATAGAAAACGCCAGGAAGAATTGCTCGCTGCCCGCGAGACGGAGTGGCGCACTTTAGTCGAAAACTCCCCCAATACCATCGTACGTTATGATAGCGATTGCCGGCGCATTTATGTCAATCCGGCAATATGCGCAATATCCGAAGGTGGCAAAGCTGCACTGCTGGGGAAAAAGCCTTCGGAATATCCGGGGGGTGCAAACTTCATTGCATACGAAACGAAAATCCGTCAGGTCTTTGCAACCGGCGACGATGCCGAGTTCGAGTTGAATACGACAGGCAGTAGCGGCAAGGAATATTGCAGCCATATCCGCCTGACTGCGGAACGTGATCTGTATGGTGAGATCGTCTCCGTCATGGGGGTCGGGCACGATATCACCGAGCTAAATTCACAGCGCCTGAAGATTCGCGAGATTGCGTTCTATGATCCGCTCACAGGCCTGCCCAACCGGCGGCTGCTTATCGACCGGCTTCAGCATGCGTTGGCCGCCGGTGCACGTAACGGTCTGCAAAGTGCGCTGATTATTATTGATCTGGATAATTTCAAAACACTGAACGACACGCTTGGCCATGACATCGGCGACCTGTTGCTGCAACAGGTCGCACAACGGCTCACCGCATGCGTGCGGCAGGGCGATACTGTTGCGCGTATGGGCGGTGACGAGTTCGTGATTATTCTGGAAAATTTGAGCGATAAAACTCAGGAAGCTGCATTCCAGGTAGAGACTATTGGTGAAAAGGTCCTGTCCACCCTCAATCAGCCTTACCAACTCGCCCATCACAGCCGTCATAGCACACCCAGCATTGGCGTTGTCATATTCTCTGGCAACCAGCTTACTATCGAGGAGCTGATGAAGCGTGCGGATATCGCCATGTATTCGGCTAAAAAATCCGGCCGCAATGCCATTCGGTTTTTTGATCTTGATATGCAGACTGCAGTCGAGCACCGTTCATCTCTCGAAGAATCGATGAAACAAGCATTGCCTCTACAGCAGTTCGTGCTTTTTTATCAGGCGCAGGTGGATAACGCAGGTGTGATTGTGGGTGCCGAGGTATTGCTGCGCTGGCAACACCCTATCCACGGCATGACACTTCCCGAGGCTTTCATTCCTGTTGCAGAAGAAACCGGATTGATAGTAGCTATCGGTCTGTGGGTGCTGGAATCAGTCTGTCACCAACTAAAAGTGTGGGAACAGGAACCGGGCAAAGATCATCTGCACGTTGCCGTGAACGTCAGCGCACGTCAATTTCAGCAGGCAAACTTTGTCGGGCAGATTATCGATGTGCTGGAGGCGACTGAGGTTAACCCGGCACGCATTACGCTTGAACTCACCGAAAGCATGGTGCTCGCTAACATCCCTGAAGCAATCAGCAAAATGCAGGCGCTCAAGCAGCGAGGCATTAAATTCGCGATGGATGACTTCGGCACCGGACACTCATCTTTATCCAGCCTGCAGAAGCTGCCTCTCGATCAGCTAAAAATTGATCAGAGTTTTATTCACGACATAGCCGAGAATCACGATGGTGTCGTCATTGTGCAAACCATCATTGCCATGGCGAACAAGCTGGGCATGGAAGTGATTGCGGAAGGTGTGGAAACGAAGGCGCAAAAGGATTTTCTTATCCAGCAGCACTGCCTGAACTTCCAGGGCTATCTCTTCGGCCAACCGATGCCTGTGAACGAGTTTGAACAAGCGTTAAAATATTGGGCTACGCCTTCTGATGAATCACTGCCGGTATGACGTCCCTGTCGCTTGTAGGTGGCGACTGGACGTTTGCGACTGGCATCCTGTTCGATCCAGAATCAAGTCCCGGATAACGGGAGACCGACGTAGTTTCATGCAGAATCAATAGCAAGTTCTCTTTTCCGGGCCTTCCCACGTGAAGGCGAAAAAGGTGATTTGCGCAGCCTGTCAGAGAAACCGGTCCAGCAGCTTGCGGCTGGCTTTGTCCAGCGCGTTCAGGTCACGAATCAGGAACTGGATGCCGTGGCTGTCGGCGATCAGCAGGCTGGATGCGCCGAGTCGGCGAATATCGTCTTCGCCTTTCAGCACGAAACGGGTATCGCCGCGGTCTGTTTCCACCTCCCAGGTGGTCGGCGTGGCGAAACTGGATACGTGGCGCAGGCGGCGAATCTCGGGCACGAACTCGCGGCTTGCCAGTTCCTCCTCCATCAGCGCGCGTGCATCCTCGGGCAAATCGCCCAGATGCTCGACCCACGCCAGTTCGTGACCATCCGCGCTCAGCAAGGCGATGCCCTCCTGGGGCGCTGCGATGGGAAAGGCGCGCACCGGCACCACGTTTTCGTGAACCTTGCCGTCAGCCGCGGTGAGCACCAGCTGGCCGAAGGGGTTGCGGCTTATTTTGAAATCAACCATGGATATCCCCGTGGTATGGGTCAGCGCGGAAACAGCAGTTGAAGCCACAGAGAACACAGAGTGGACGCGGGTTTGGAGGAAAATTATTTGCTCCTGAAGGACGCGCCTGGAAAAGCCGTCCACACGTTGTTGTTACGCGCTGCTCTCCGTGGCCAATTGTCGTTTTTAGGGTCATGATTTTGCCAATCCATCGCTCACCACGATCGCGTTATCTATATCCACATCGTCCAGATCCGTGTCCACGTTGCGCGCCTGGGCCTGGTACAGGCGGTAGTAGGCGCCTTCGCGCGCCATCAGGTCTTCATGCTTGCCGACCTCGACAATCTGGCCGCGATCCATCACCACCAGCCGGTCGGCGCGGCGCAGCGTGGAGAGACGGTGGGCAATGGCGATGGTGGTGCGCCCGAGCACCAGATTGTCCAGCGCCTTCTGGATTTCTTTTTCGGTTTCGGTATCCACCGAGGAAGTGGCTTCGTCGAGGATGAGTATGCGCGGGTCGATGAGCAGCGCCCGGGCAATCGAGATGCGCTGGCGCTCGCCGCCGGATAGACCGTGGCCACGCTCGCCGACCAGCGAATCGTAGCCTTGCGGCAACCGCAGTATGAATTCGTGGGCATGGGCGGCGCGCGCTGCGGCAATGATCTGGTCGCGCGAGGCATCCTGTTTGCCATAGGCGATATTCTCGGCAATGGTGCCGAAGAACAGAAACGGTTCCTGCAGTACCAGGCCGATGTTGCGCCGGAATTCGGCCACCGGCAGCGAGCGGATATCCACGCCTTCCAGACGAATCGAGCCTTCGGTCACATCATAGAAACGGCAGATGAGATTGACCAGCGTGCTCTTGCCCGACCCGCTATGCCCTACCAGTCCGATCATCTCGCCGGGCGCGATGGCGAGATTGACGCCGCGAATCACCGAGCGGTTGCCGTAGCGGAAACCCACGTCCTGCAGTTCGATGCTGCCGGCCACCTGCTCCAGATGCACGGGTTTGGTCGGCTCGGGAACGCTGGACACATGATCGAGGATGTCGAAAATACGCTTGGCCCCGGCTGCGGCTTTCTGCGTTACCGAGACGATGCGGCTCATACCGTCAAGCCGGGTATAGAAGCGGCTGATATAGGCCAGAAAGGCGGTCAGCACACCCACCGTGATCTGGTTGGTGGAAACCTGCCAGATGCCGAACGCCCACACCACCAGCAATCCCACTTCGGTGAGCAGCGTGACCGTAGGCGAGAACAGCGACCATATCCTGTTGATGCGGTCGTTGACGATCAGGTTATGCCTGTTGGCCTCGCGGAACCGCGCCGTCTCGCGCCGCTCCTGGGCGAAGGCCTTGACCACGCGGATACCCGGGATGGTGTCGGCGAGAATGTTGGTGACTTCCGACCAGACCCGGTCGATTTTTTCGAAACCGGTGCGCAATCTGTCGCGCACCACATGGATCATCCAGGCGATGAACGGGAGCGGCACCAATGTCACCAGCGCCAGCCACGGGTTGATCGACACCAGGATCGCCGTGGTCATGATGATCATCAGGATATCGGTGGCGAAATCCAGCAGATGCAGCGACAGGAAAACGCAGATCCGGTCGGTCTCCGAACCAATGCGCGCCATCAGGTCACCGGTGCGCTTGCCGCCGAAGTATTCCAGCGAGAGCTGCATCAGGTGTTCGTAGGTGGTGGTACGCAGGTCGGCTCCGATGCGCTCGCTGACGCGCGCCAGAATGTAGGTGCGCGCCCAGCCGAGGCCCCAGGCAAGCAGCGCGGAACCGAACAGCCCGGCCAGATAGAGTGCGACCAGATGCACATCGATATGAGCGCCGTTCTGGTAGGGAATCAGCACGTTGTCCATCAACGGCATGGTGAGATAAGGCGGCACCAGCGTGGCGGCAGTGGAGGCAAGGGTCAGCAGAAAGCCGGCCAGCAACTGATTCCGGTAAGGCTTGGCAAAGCGCCATAGCCGGAACAGCGTCCACGTCGAAGGGGGAACATGCGCCTCTCTGGCGCAGAGGGCGCATTCATCCTGACCCGGCTCAAGCGCTGCCTTGCAGTTCGGACAAACCGCCACCGCATCACCCTCGACCGGCTGGCCGGACACCTGGCTGGCAAGCTGCCGTTCATACGCGGCAATCACGCGCAGTGCTGCCACATTGCGTCCCAGCGTATAGCGCCAGCCCGCCAGGCGCGCCTGCGCATCGCGCAGTTCAAGCGTACCCACCCCGGCATGGTCATGATGAACGAGGGTCAGCCCGGCATGAAAAGTCCAGCTATCCCATGTCTCCTCAGCCATGGTCCTGGCCAGAATCCGCTGGTTGGTGACGACCACCAGGCCTTGCGAAAACTGTAGCCGGGTATCGAGATCGAGCTCCACCCATGCCAGAATATTTTCCGTGACAGTCAGCGTGGAAGCTATCTCGCCAAGCCAGCGTTCGGGCAGCGTGGCATGGGCTGAAGTCACATTAATGGATCGGCTTGTCATCGTAAAAGTACATTGGGGCGTTAATCGCGGTTGTGAGGTTTGTACGCTGGGAAAACGTAACGTAAACCGTGTTTTTTGGTCTGTCGCTGGTTACCGGTATAGCGTTGCACTTAACGTAGCCGCTCGGTTGACGGCATGTTTCGTCGAGCAAAATGCAATAAACGTTTAAACTATTAGAATTTCAGGCACAGCAATGACCTTACACCTTGCTGGTGCTGAAACTGCAAATTATATCCTAGCCCAGAGAATAAACTGGCAGGTCTCGCGCAAATGGATGCCTGAGCCCTGCCATACCACCCGGACATGAAAAACAAAGACATTCGGTTCCTTCGCATCACCCATCTGTCCGGCCCGAATATATGGACTTATCGTCCAGTGCTGGAGGCGTGGGTCGACATCGGCGGGCTCGAGGACTGCCCGTCCAACACCATTCCAGGTTTTTACGAACGCCTCACAGCCTGGCTGCCCGGCCTGGTTGAGCACCGTTGCGGGGTGGGCGAGCGCGGCGGTTTTCTGCTGCGTCTGCGCGAGGGCACCTGGCCGGCCCACATACTGGAGCATGTCACGCTGGAGTTGCAGACCCTGGCGGGAATGAAAGTCGGCTTCGGCAAGGCGCGCGAAACTTCGGTGCGCGGCATATACAAAGTCGCCGTGCGTACCCGCAACGAACAGGTCGGGCGCGCTTGCCTGCATGACGCACGCGACTTGCTGATGGCAGCCATCGAAGACCGCCCTTTCGATATGGCGGCCGCCACACAACGACTACGCAATATGGCCGACAATCTCTGCCTCGGCCCCAGTACCGCCTGCATCGTCGATGCGGCTACGGAGTGCCACATTCCCTTTATCCGCCTGACCGACGGTAATCTTGTGCAACTCGGTTACGGTGCACGCCAGCGCCGTATCTGGACCGCTGAAACCGACCAGACCGCCGCCATTGCCGAATCGATCGCGAGCGACAAGGATCTGACCAAGAGCCTGCTGCATGCTTGCGGCGTGCCGGTGCCCGAAGGACGCATTGTCGAGAGTCCGCAAGACGCCTGGGAAGCGACCGAAGACATCGGCCTGCCGGTGGTGGTCAAGCCGGCCGATGCCAATCACGGTCGCGGCGTGTCGCTCGATCTGATGACGCAGACGCATGTCGAAGCCGCCTATGCAGTCGCCCGCGCGGAAAGCCGCAAGGTGATTGTGGAGCGCTACATACCTGGCCACGAACACCGTTTGCTGGTGGTGGGAGGGCGTGTCGTCGCGGCGGCGCGCGGCGAGGTTGCCTGCGTAACAGGCGACGGTCGCTCGACCATCATCGAACTCATCGACAGTCAGTTGAATACCGACCCGCGCCGCGGCGCGACTGAAGATTATCCCCTCGATGTGATACTGATCGACGAGCAACCTGCGATTCGCCTGGAACTGACGCGTCAGGGATTCAATCCGGACTCGATCCCGGCGCCAGGTCAGGAAGTCATGGTGCAACGCAACGGAAATGTGGCCATCGATGTCACGGACACGGTGCATCCGGAAGTATGCGCGATGGCTACCCTCGCAGCCCGTATCATCGGTCTGGATGTGGCTGGCGTGGATCTGGTGGCCGAGGATATTACGCGTCCGCTGGAATCACAGCGCGGTGCAATCGTTGAAGTGAATGCCGGCCCCGGCCTGCTGATGCACCTCAAGCCCGCACAGGGCGAACCGCGCCCGGTCGGCCGCGCCATCGTCGACCATCTGATCCCGCAGTCGGAAAACGGCCGTATCCCGATTGTCGGAATCAGTGGCAGCAATGGGACGCTGGTTGCGCGTCTGGTGGCGTCACTGCTACATCTCTCCGGGCGATATGTCGGACTTGCCTGCAGTGATGGTCTGTACATGAATCAGCGCCAGGTCGAGCGTGGCAATTGCACCACCTGGCAGGCCGGCCAACGCCTGCTCATGAACCGTGCGGTGGAAGCGGCGGTATTCGAGCACCCGGCTGCCGCCATCCTGAGCGAGGGACTGGCTTACGACCGTTGCCAGGTAGGCGTGGTGACCGACGTCAGCGGTGCCGACACGCTCGGCGAGTTCTACATCAGCGAACCGGATCAGCTCTACAACGTGCTGCGTACGCAGATAGATGTGGTGCTGTCCGACGGCGTCGCCGTGCTCAACGCCGACGATGTATTGGTGGTGAAGATGGCGACATTGTGCGATGGCGCGATTATTTTCTACGGGCTCGATCCCCAATCAGCGGTCATCGGCGAACATCGTGAGAAAGGCGGCCGGGCACTGTTTGTGCGCGATGGAGAAATTATCCTGGCAAGCGGCGCAAAAGAAGCTATTTTTGTCCAGCTATCTGCATTGCCACTGACCAGACCGGGGCAGCCGGGCCATCATACCGCCAGCCTGCTGGCGGCCATAGGCGCTGCCTGGGCACTCGATATCGCACCGGAATTGATTCATGCAGGGATCGAAACCTATGGATCGGGCCAGCCAGCCCACCCATTCTTCGGACACGTCACGCGAGATTATTAAGCGACGTTGATAAACGTCCACAAAAACCAAAGGAACACCGGCCCATGGAAGTCACACGCATCCGCGCACTGCGCGGCCCCAATTTGTGGAGCAGACACACCAGCCTCGAAGCGCTGGTGCGCTGCTCGGCCGAAGAGTGCCACGTTACCCGGATGTCGGGCCTGGAAGCGCGGCTGCGCGCGCGTTTCCCGGAAATCGGCGCACTGCGTTCCATCGGCGACGAAGGGGAAATTTCTATTGCGCATGCTCTCGCTTTCGCCGTCCTCGGCTTGCAGGCACAGGCAGGTTGCCCGGTCACCTTCATGCATATTGCGCAAACAGTGGAATCCGGGCTCTACCAGGTTGTCGTTGAATACACGGAAGAAGCCGTTGGCAGGCTTGCCTTCGAACTCGGCGAAGCGCTGTGTCGCGCCGCCGCAGAAAACCAGCCGTTTGATCTGGATGCCGCCCTGTTCCGGCTGCATGAACTGGACGAAGATGTTCGCCTCGGACCCAGCACCGCAGCCATTGTTCAGGCCGCAGTCACGCGCGGCATTCCGTACCGCCGCCTTACCGATGGCAGCCTGGTGCAGTTCGGCTGGGGCAGCCGCCAGCGCCGCATCCAGGCTGCCGAAACCGACCACAGCAGCGCCATTGCCGAATCCATCGCGCAGGATAAGGAGCTCACCAAAAAACTGTTGCAGGCTGCCGGCGTTCCGGTGTCTGTCGGCCGCTCCGTATCGGATAAAGACGACGCCTGGGCAGCCGCCTGCGCAATCGGCCTGCCGGTAGTGGTCAAGCCACGCGATGGCAACCAGGGCAAGGGAGTTACCGTAAACATCGTCACGCGCGATCATCTTGACATCGCTTATGCGGCAGCGGCCGAAATCAGCAGCGAAGTGATGGTGGAAGGCTTTATTCACGGTCATGATCATCGCCTGTTCGTGGTTGGAAAACATGTCATTGCTGCAGCCCGACGCGAACCACCGCATGTAATCGGCGATGGCATCCACAGCGTGCGCATGCTCGTGGATCAGATCAACAGCGATCCGCGCCGCAGCGAGGGACATGCAACCTCGCTGAGCAGGATTCATCTTGACGACATCGCCGTGGCACGTCTGGCAGTTCAGGGCATGAATCCGGATTCAGTGCCCAGCAAGGGAGAGCACGTCACGCTGCGCAATAATGCCAACCTGAGCACCGGGGGTACCGCTACCGATGTCACCGACGACGTGCATCCGGAAGTCGCGGCCCGTGCTGTGGAAGCTGCGCAAATGATCGGACTCGATATCTGCGGTGTGGATGTGGTGTGCGAAAGCGTGCACAAGCCCCTCGAAGAACAAGGCGGCGGCATTGTCGAAGTCAACGCTGCGCCCGGCTTGCGCATGCACCTCAATCCTTCCTTCGGCAAGGGACGCCCGGTCGGCGAAGCCATTATCTCGGCAATGTTCGCGGATGGCGACAACGGCCGTATTCCACTGGTGGCAGTGGCCGGAACCAACGGCAAGACCACCACGGTGCGTCTGATTGCCCACATGCTTACCCTCAGCGGCAAGCGCGTGGGGATGACCAATTCCGACGGCGTCTACATCGAGCGGCGCCGCATCGACAGCGGCGATTGCAGCGGCCCTAAGAGTGCCCGTAACGTGCTGCTTCATCCCGACGTCGATGCCGCAGTGCTCGAAACCGCGCGCGGCGGCATACTGCGCGAAGGACTGGCATTTGACCACTGCGATGTCGCAGTGGTCACGAATATCGGCAGGGGTGATCATCTCGGCCTCAACTACATCACCACGGTGGCTGACCTGGCCGTGGTCAAGCGTGTCATTGTTCAGAACGTCGCACCGAACGGCACTGCCGTATTGAACGCAGCCGACCCGATGGTCGTGCAAATGGCTGCATACTGTCCCGGCTCGGTGATATTTTTCGCGCGCGACATGTTGCATCCCGTCATCGCGACGCACCGTGCACAGGGTCACCGAGCGGTCTTTGTTAACGCGGACGCGATCGTCGCAATCCAGGGCCGCTCTGAATGCCGTATTCCGCTTGCCGAAATTCCCCTTACCCGCAACGGCAGCATCGGTTTTCAGATTGAAAATGCTATGGCTGCCATCGCTGCCGCCTGGGCGCTGGGTGTCCCCTGGGAAACCATCTGCGCCGGGTTGGGCAGCTTCATCAACGACGCGGCCACTGCGCCGGGGCGATTCAATGTGTTCAACTATCGCGGCGCGACCCTGATCGCCGATTACGGTCACAATCCCGACGCCATACTCGCGCTGGTGAAAGCGATAGAAACCATGCCGGCGAAGCGCCGCCTGGTGGTGATTAGCGGCGCAGGCGACCGGCGCGATGAGGATATCCGGCAGCAGACCCAAATTCTGGGTGACGCTTTTGATGAAGTGATCCTGTATCAGGACCAGTGCCAGCGCGGCCGCGCCGATGGAGAAGTACTGGCCCTGCTGCGCGAAGGGCTTACCGGAGCGAAGCGGGCCGTTGCCGTCGACGCGATCAATGGCGAATTCTCCGCGATTGATAATGCGCTTGCGCGGCTCTCACCTGGCGACCTGTGCCTGATCCTGATCGATCAGGTCGATGAGGCGCTGGCGCATATTGCCCAGCGCATCGCCGAAGCACGCTGATCTGCCTGTCGTCTGCGGAGCTACGGCGCCGCCAGCCCATCCAGTATCGGGCAGTCCGGACGCTCATCACCGTGGCAATGCCTGGCGAGACGTTCCAGCGTGGCCTTCATGGCCTGCATTTCGCGGATTTTTTCATCCAGTTCCTGAATGTGCTGCAATGCGATGTTTTTCACTTCCCGGCTGGGACGCGTGCGGTTTTGCCACAGACTCAGCAGCACGGAAATCTGCTTCATCGAGAAACCGAGATTGCGCGCCTGTTTGATGAAGCGCAGGGTGTGGATATCGCGCTCCGAATAAGTGCGATAACCGGAAAAGCTACGTGCAGGTTTGGCGATCAAACCGATGGCTTCGTAATGGCGGATCATCTTGGCGGAAACACCGGAAGCTTGCGCGGCACAGCCGATATTGGTGGATGTGGTATCCATATTCATGTCTCCCATCAATCCTGATTGCTCTGTCCGGCAGGCCGCCAGCGCCGCAGCAACAACGCATTGGACACCACGCTGAAACTGCTGAACGCCATGGCCGCCCCGGCGATCACCGGATTGAGCAGGCCGAATGCCGCCAGCGGGATACCGATCAGGTTATAGATAAACGCCCAGAATAAATTCTGGCGGATTTTACGATATGTCCTGCGCGAAATATCGAGCGTATCCGCTACAAGCCGGGGGTCACCACGCATCAATGTGACGCCGGCGGTATGCATGGCCACATCGGTGCCGGTGACCATGGCGATCCCCACATCCGCAGCAGCCAGCGCCGGTGCATCGTTGATCCCGTCGCCCACCATCGCCACGACCGTGCCGTCGGCTTTCAAAGCGCTTATCGCCAGCGCTTTGTCGGCAGGCAGGATTTCGGCTTTGAATTCATCTATGCCCAGCGCCTGCGCAACGGCTGCGGCGCTGCCCGGGTTATCACCGGTCAGCATCACGGTGCGCACGCCTTGTGCCTGCAGCTGGGCAATGGCGGCTTGTGCCAAAGGCTTGATGGTGTCGCCAAAGGCCAGCAGGGCAAGCAAGGTGGTCTGCCCGTCCTGGTTTTGCGCTAGCCAGGACACGCTGCGCCCGGCTTGTTCGTGGCGGGCAGCGCTGGCGGCGAGCGCGGCGGTGTCGATTCCCAGATTCTGCATCAGGCGGCTGCTGCCTAGAGACAAGGTGACGCTGTCGATTTGCGCTTCTATCCCCAGGCCGGGCAGCGCCTTGACTGTACTGGCGCCCGGCAAGGCCAAGCCCGTGGCGGCGGCAGCTCGCATTACTGCGCGCGCCAG
Organism: Sulfuriferula sp. GW1; assembly: GCF_047300855.1. Classification (GTDB taxonomy): domain Bacteria; phylum Pseudomonadota; class Gammaproteobacteria; order Burkholderiales; family Sulfuriferulaceae; genus Sulfuriferula. The sequence goes on along the minus strand of NZ_CP170197.1, from coordinate 1,464,168 downwards.
CGGATGTTCGCTGCCCTGCTGTACACCCGCTGCCAGACGCAGCATGTCATCGGCGTTTCCCGTTGCCGGTTCCAGTGCAACCAGATCGGGGTGGCCAACGGTGAGCGTGCCAGTCTTGTCAAACGCCACACAACGCACCGCATGCGCCACTTCCAGCGCTTCGGCGTCCTTGATCAGGATGCCGTAACGCGCAGCAACGCCCGTGCCGACCATGATGGCCGTCGGCGTTGCCAGACCCAGCGCGCACGGGCAGGCGATGACCAGTACCGCAACCGCGTTCAGCAATGCCTGTTGCCAGTCACCCGTGCTAAAACCCCAGCCCAGCAAGGTGACCAGCGCGATGACCAGCACCACCGGCACAAACACCTCGCTCACCTTGTCCACCAGTCGCTGGATCGGCGCCTTGGCTGCCTGTGCGTTTTCCACCATGCGGATGATGCGCGCCAGCGTGGTTTCCGCACCTACCGCCAGGGTTTCCACCAGCAGCAGACCATCGCCATTCACCGAGCCGCCGGTGACATGGGCATCGGGGCCTTTGCTGAGCGGCAGGCTCTCGCCGGTGATCAGCGATTCGTCCACCTCGCTGTGGCCTTCGCGTATCGCACCATCCACGGCGATGCGCTCGCCCGGACGCACCACGACCATGTCGCCGACCTGCACGCTAGCGACCGCAACTTCGACATCTACGCCATCGCGGCGCACTCGGGCAGTATCCGGGCGCAGCGCCTGCAATGCGCGAATGGCGGCGGCAGTCTCGCGCTTGGCGCGAGTTTCCAGCCATTTACCCAGCAACACCAGCGTGATCACCACGGCGGATGCCTCGAAATATAGGTGTTGCATGGCATGACCAGCCGGCACAAACAGCAGGTAAACCGACAGTCCATACGCTGCCGAGGTCCCCAGCGCCACCAGCAAATCCATGTTGCCGGCACCCGCCTTGACTGCCTTCCATCCGGCGCGATAGAAACGCCCGCCGAGCCAGAATTGCACCGGCGTCGCCAGCGCCCACTGCACCCAACCGGGCAAAGCCCAGTGCTGCCCGAATAGCAAGCCGAACATCTGCGCAATCAATGGCAAACTCAATGCTGTCGACAGCGCCACCGGCCACCATTCCGGCAGGTGCGATGGCTTTGTCTGACTGCTGGCATCCCCAGTCACTGCCGCCACTTCATAACCTGCGCTGCGTACGGCCTGCTGCAAGGCCCCTTGCGAGATGCCAGCATTGGCCATGACACGCGCCTGCTCGGTCGCCAGATTGACCGACACCGAGCGTACGCCCGGCACCTTGCCCAGCGCTTTTTCCACGCGTCCCACACAGGAGGCGCAGGTCATGCCCTGGATGCCGATGTTGATTTCCTGTACTGCGACTTCATAGCCGGCCTGTTGCACCGCCGCCACCAGATCGGCCGTGGAGACATCCGGACTGGCGGTGATGCTGGCCTGCTCGGTGGCAAGATTCACGCTGACGTCGCTGACTCCGGGTACTTTGCGCAAACCTTTTTCCACGCGTGTCACGCACGAGGCACAGGTCATGCCGGTAATTTGCAGGCGCTGTTCCTGTGTAGGCTGTTGCGCTGGGCTTGTAGCTGCCATGACCAACTCCTGATAGTGGCTAATGGGCTCATGTTAAACCTTACCATAATGGGAGAGTCCAGTATTTTTCTCGCGGCTGGCTTTCGGCATTCTTGATCAGTTCATCGACGGCTATAATGGAAACGTCCATGCTTAATGGTGTTGATAAACGATCAGGCGAGCCTGATGGATCATTTGCCCTGTTCCGCTCAGTCATTCAACACACCTCCAAGGCCAGTCATGGACTCCACCCACTTTCACCACATGGCGCGAAGCAGGTAATCCTATGGATATCCAACAACGTAAGCAGATGATTAGAGATACGTTCGATACGGTAGCCGAGGATTACGATCATCCCTCGTTACGTTTTTTCCAGGAAACAGCGCAGCGAATGCTGGATTATCTTGCCCCTGAACCGGCTGCTCGCTGTCTGGATGTGGCTACCGGCACCGGCATGGTGGCACTTGAAGCGGCACAGCGTTTGCCAGCCGGTTCCATCATCGGTATTGACCTGTCCAGCGGCATGTTGCGCCAGGCACAAGCCAAGGCACAGGCCCGGAATTTACACAATGTCACCTTCCTCCAGATGGATCTGGATGAAATGGATTTTGCCAATGACCAATTCGATATGGTTACCTGTAGTTTCGGGCTGTTTTTTATTGATGATATGGAAGACGCAATGCGCCGCCTTGCGCGCACCGTAAAACCCGGCGGACAAATTGCCATCAGCTGCTTCATGGAAACAGCTTTTTCGCCATTCTCTCCGGCCTTCTTGTCTTTGTATGAAGATTTTGGAAAGCATGTTCCGCCTCTATCTTGGAAACGTTTGGCCGATGCCTCGGTTATCGAAAATGTTTATCGTGAAGCGGGCATCACAGACATTACCTTGCACCATGAACCGCTGGGTTATGCGCTGCAATCTGAACAGCAATGGTGGGATATTGTCTGGAACGCCGGTTTCCGCGGGCTGCTCAAGCAGTTGAGCGAAAAAGAGCTTGCGGCATTCAAGGAACAGCATCTGGACAGGGTTCGCACACTGTTGCGCAATGGGGAAACCTGGCTGGATACCAGTGTCACAATCGCTGTGGGAAGAAAATAAGCAATCTAGTTCGCCCAACTGTTCCATATATCTTATCGAGCTGACCATGACCAACCGACTTGCACAGGAAACCAGCCCTTATTTACAACAGCACGCTGAGAATCCCGTCGACTGGTATCCGTGGGGTGAAGAAGCGCTGCGCCTCGCCCGCGAGCAGAACAAGCCGATCCTGCTGTCGGTCGGCTATTCCGCCTGCCACTGGTGCCATGTGATGGCGCATGAATCGTTCGAAGATGCCGAAGTCGCCGCGGTGATGAATGAGCATTTCATCAATATCAAGGTGGACCGCGAAGAGCGCCCCGACCTCGACCACATCTACCAGACCGCCCATTACATGCTGACCCAGCGCAACGGAGGCTGGCCGCTGACGCTGTTTTTGACACCGGACCAGACCCCCTTTTTCGGCGGCACCTATTTCCCCAAACAGGCGCGTCACAACCTGCCCGGCTTTATATCCTTGATGGAGCGCGTGACCGAAATCTATCGCACGCGCCAGCAGGATATCGCCGCCCAGAATGCCTCGCTGCTGGAAGCGTTCGACACCACCCTGCCCGCACGCCCACAAGACCAGATCAGCTTCAGCGCAGCGCCGCTGAACAATGCCTGCAGCGCATTGCAGCAATCTTTCGACCCGATCCATGGCGGCTTTGGCAACGCGCCCAAATTTCCGCGCCCGACGGATATGGAATTTCTGCTCAGGCATGCGGCGCGCGACGGCGACCACAACGCACGCCACATGGCGCTGCATACCCTGCGCAAAATGGCGGACGGCGGCATCTACGACCAGTTGGGCGGCGGCTTTTGCCGCTACAGCGTGGACGAACGCTGGGCCATCCCCCACTTCGAAAAAATGCTGTACGACAATGGCCCGCTGCTGGCGTTGTACACCGATGCCTGTGTGCTGACCGGCGAGGCCTCGTTCCAGCGCGTAGTGCACGGCATCGCAGGCTGGGTAATGCGCGAGATGCAGGCACCGCAGGGAGGCTACTATTCCAGTCTGGACGCAGACTCCGAACACGAAGAAGGCAAGTTTTATGTGTGGACGCCGGAGCAGGTTCGCAGCCTGCTGAGCGAGGAGGAATACGCCATTGCCATGCCCTACTATGGGCTGGATCAGCCGCCGAATTTCGAGAACAAGCACTGGAACCTAACTGTTGCCCAGCCTTTGTCCGTCATTGCAGAGGCATGCCAGCAGCCGTTGGAGCATGTTGAGATACTGCTCGCCAGTGCGCAACAAAAACTGTTCACCGCACGCGCCAGCCGGGTACGTCCGGGGCGCGACGAAAAAATCCTGGTGAGCTGGAACGCGCTGATGATCAAAGGCATGGCGCGCGCCGGGAGAATGCTGGATGAGCCGGCATGGATTGCCTCGGCGCAGCGGGCGGTCGATTTCATCCATGCCGACATGTGGCAGAACGGCCGTCTGCTGGCGACGAGCAAGGACGGCAAGGCGCATCTGAATGCCTATCTGGACGACTACGCATTCATGCTCGACGCCTTGCTGGAATTGCTGCAGGCGCAGTTCCGCCTGGCTGATCTGGAATTTGCGCACGCACTCGCCGACGTGCTGCTGGAACAATTCGAGGATAGCCAGGCGGGCGGATTCTTCTTCACAAGCCACGACCACGAACAGCTCATCCATCGCCCCAAACCCGGCCATGACAATGCCATGCCGTCGGGCAACGGCATCGCCGCCTTCGCCCTGCAGCGCCTCGGCTATCTGCTGGGGGAAGTGCGTTACCTCGATGCCGCCGAGCGCACGCTGGCGCTTTATTATCCTGCGCTAATGCACCAGCCAGCGGGCTACACCAGTCTGTTAATGACCCTGCAGGAACATCTCACCCCGTCGCAAATCATTATCCTGCGCAGCGCGCCGGGGCAAAGCGACGCTTGGCGCCGCCAGCTGTTCCGGCACTATGCGCCGGACAAGCTGATCCTGGCGCTGGAAGGCGAGCTGCCTGGACTTCCCGAGGCGCTGGCGAAACCCCTGTCGCCAGGCATCAGCGCCTATATCTGCCAGGGCACGCAATGCTTGCCGCCGGTCGACGATTGCCAGAAATTGCTGGCGGCGTGTTTAAATCTTTAAACGGCGATTTGTCCACGAAATACACGAAAGGCACGAAAAACAAATCAATATATTGATATTGCATTGATCAAGTCATTCACCCATTCGGTGAAGATCTACAGTTTGTGTCTTTGTATTTTCGTGCCTTTCGTGCCTTTCGTGTATTTCGTGAACTAACTGCTGTTCCAGGTTCATTACGAACGGGCCAACAGGCTGCGCCGGCATGAAGGGTTAAACCGGCATTCCTATGGTCAATTGGATTGCCCCGCATTATCTCGCTCCGCAAACACCTCTTTGGCGGCAAAAATGCCATTCAATGCGGCGGGGAATCCCGCATAAACTGCCATTTGTATCATGATTTCCACTATTTCCTGTCGCGTGCAGCCGACGTTGAGCGCCCCATGAATGTGGACTTTGAGCTGTGGCTGCGCATTGCCTAATGCGGCGAGTGCCGCAACCGTAGCGATTTCACGCTCTTTCAGGGAAAGCACGCCGCGGGAATAAACATCTCCGAAAGGAAACTCGATCGTGTAGCGGGCAAGATCAGGCGCGATGTCTTTCAGTGCTTCAATTACCCGTTCGCCGGCCTGACCGTCAATTTCCTTGAGCTTTTCCCAGCCGCGTTTATAACGATCGGATTCCATGAGTCACTCCTGATGTGCTGTTAATCGGCATGCGTCTGTGTACATCAACCCGTAGAACGCCGCATGTTCAGAACGTCAGCGCCATAAGAATTGTCAATCAGACAACGCCAATCCCCATCTTCAGACTTCCTGAAAACATAGGTAGGCTGCCTTTCCATAGAAACGGTAGATGATTCCCTCCCTTCTGCAGTCAGCTTCAGATTGCAGACAACCAGCGCTACACCACCACCTTCTATGATATGGAAGTCTCTCTGGGTTACCACCAGACCCTGGTTGAAGAAATCGAAAATGGTTTTGAATGCCTTGGCTATTTCCGACCTACCCCGAGCAAGACGCCCGGGTTCAATGACCAGCGTTGCGTCCTCCTCATAGAAATCCATGAGTGCAGCCAGGTTCCGCTGGTTAATCGCTTGGTCGGCGCGTTCAATTGCGTCAATGAGTTCATGTTTATTCATGATACTAATCGCAGCCACAGGTAGTGGCTTTGGCGCCCTCCGCACTACCTTCTGTTTTGTGGCCATCTCTTTTCCACCAATCCAGACCGCCAATGAGTTCTTTAACGCGAAAACCAAGCTTTGTCATGTTTAGTGCGCCTTTGGTTGAGGCATTGCAGCCAATGCCATCGCAGTAGACAACTACCGTGGCGTCTCGGTCAATATATTGGGTTGTTTCGACGCACATATTCCGGTGGGGAATATTGATGGCTCCGGGTATATGCTCTTTTTGACATGCCTCGGACGAGCGCGCATCAATAACCAGAATATTCTCACCAGATTCCATAGCAACTTTCAGATCCCAAGAGTCGATCTCAAAAGCGAGTTTTCTCTCATAGAATTCCATCTGTTCATCCATGGCTTGATTCTCCCAGAATGGTGTCGATTACATCCGCTGGCTTGTGCTTGAGAAACATAGGGTAAGCCAGCAGACAGATCATCGATCGATGATGACAGTTCCCTGGTGATACACGATCTTCCAATCGAGACCGGATCGCCGCCAGATGGTAGACCGACGCGTCATTCGTTCACCCTGAAGGAGCGTATAGGTGACGAGGTAATTGTCGGCAGCGATCTCGATGCAGTGAAAATCCTTCGCCTCCCAGCTATCATCGGTCGGGTTCGCGGAACGCTGCTCCAGCACATCCAAGATGTACTCCCGACTATAACGACGGCCTGAAGCGCCGACTTCCCAAAACATGGCATCCGTCATCCTCTCGAAATCGAGACGCGTCGTTCCAAATTCGGAGCGATGGAAAATGGGCTCCCGTTGCATGAGTTCTTGCATAACATCCAAAAGCTTCGGGTCAGTAATCAAAACGGGCTCCATATTTGACATGAAATCAGGCCTCGTTTTTAGCATTGGCAGCACTCAGCCGCGCCTGCACTTCAAACCGATTGTCCCAATACGGATTGTTTCCGCACACCCACTGGTAGAGACTTGAAGCGGGATAGGCAAGGAAAAAGAACAAACCCCAACGCTCGTATTGCCTTACGTGTTCATGCTCGTGAGCACGCAAATGCTCAAGGTTGTGCTCGGTTAGGCCGATGACGACGTGGCCGAAGGTTATGGCACAAAATGGCAGCCTATTCAGCAGGCTGAAACCGAGCTTCTCCTGCTGCGACAACGCGATTTCAAGCACGCCGCAAACGCTATGAGCCTTGGCTCCGGCAAGGAGCAGAGGTGCCGCGAGAACCAAGCCCACCACCGAGCATGGCGCCCCCCAGATATAGCGCAACAGACGATGGAGAAACTTCGTGGCGTTAGGCATGGGCGATGAGCCACCAAAGGAATAAATGGCGACGCGTTCTGTTGCGGCGTCTCTCCAGAACCAGATCAGGCCGGGAAATGGGCACGCGTTTACAACAGATCCAACTATTCTCCACCACCACCGCCATCGCCACCTCCGACACTTTCGCCGTAACCATCATCACTCATTGCTTGATGCACAATCAAATTTTAACTCTCTCGCCCATACATCCAGGCTAAAGATCGACAATATCTACTCTACAGTTGCTATACCGGCTTCTGATTCCGTGCAGCTTGACCTTCCCATGCATGGAAGGTTTATATTGCTAACTTACCAACCAATATAGACGGAGTAAGCCATGATCGAATTTAAAGTTGATGACATGACCTGCGGACACTGCGCTGGCGTAATTACCAAAGCGGTCGCTGCGGTGGATGCGAAAGCCAAGGTAGCCATTGATATCCCCAACCACACGGTACGCATTGACGGCAGCACCCTGCAACAGGCGATTCAGGATGCGATTACCGAGGCGGGCTATACCCCGGTTCTGGTCGCCTGATTCAGAAACGCCAGCAGTTTGTCGGCGTGGCGTTCCAGTTCAGCGGAAGAATCATGTTCACCCGGCAGGATCAGCAATTGCGCGGCGTCGCTGCGCCGTTGTGCATGGATTTCCCGGGCCTCGCTGACCGGGATAATGGTGTCGTCGCTGCCATGAACCAATAGCACCGGGCAACGGATTTGAGTAATGGTGTGGCGCGGCGCGATGGCATCGAAGCGATGACCGATGATGCGCTGCACATAGCGCATGACATACCAGCCGAGCGGCATGTAGGGCACGTGACGGGCGGCCAGAAAACGCCGCATCATGCTGGCCGGGTGCGAAAACGCTGCAACGCTGATCACAGCAGCAATATCCTTGCGGCGTGATGCCGCCAGCAGTACCGCGCCGGCGCCGACCGAGTGCCCGAGCACGGCGATGTTTGCCGCATCCACCCCCGGTTGCTGTACCAACCATGCCAGCGCGCAATCCAGGTCTTCGGCAAAGCGCGGCAACGAAGCAAAGTTATCGTCATCGCTGCGTCCATGACAGCGCGCATCGAATAACAGCACCGCATATCCCGCCTGATTCAGCGGTGCCGCCACCGGCAGCATCATCTCGGCATTGCTGCCCCAGCCATGCAGCACCGCCACTGCCGGGGCGCGTGCGTTATCGGGCGCTGGGATATACCAGCCGAACAATTGTTTGTTGCGCACAGCGGGGATGGAAACGGTCTGGTAAGCCAGGCCGCGTTGTGCGGGCGAGCCCTGCTCGGGGATGCGCGGCGCGCGCAGGCTGTGGCGGATCAGCCAGTTTAAGCCCGCAATGACAAGCGCGATTGCCAGCAGGGTGAACACAAGCAATGCGAGCGACATGCCTGATTCAGTCTAAAAACCGCGTTTCAAGCCACTGGGGACACAGAGACAAAGCGGATTCCGCATCTTTTGCAGGCTCACCTGATGGGCGAAGTGAAAATTTACGGTAAGCAATGGTTTTTCTCCGTGAACGCTGTGTTCTCAGTGGCTAACTGATTTTTTCAGGTTCAGTCGTGTTCCTCAACCCCGAACAGCGCCAGCTTGAGCTTCCTTAACTGGTCGCGCAGCTCGGCCGCGCGTTCGAATTCGAGATTTCTGGCAGCCGTCAGCATCTCCTTTTCGATACGCTTGAGATCGCGGGTGAGGGTCTTTTCGTCCATCGCCTTGTAGCTGGCCAGGTTTTGCGCGGCCTTGAGTTCCTGACGCGCGCTGTCCATGTCGTACACGCCATCGATGATGTCCTTGATGCGCTTGACCACGCCGCGCGGGGTAATGCCGTGCTCCAGATTAAATGCAATCTGCTTGTTGCGGCGGCGTTCGGTTTCATCCATCGCGCGTCGCATCGAGTTGGTGATGCGGTCGGCGTACAGAATGGCGCGGCCGTTCAGGTGACGCGCGGCGCGGCCGATGGTCTGGATCAATGAACGTTCGGAACGCAGAAAGCCTTCCTTGTCTGCATCGAGAATGGCCACCAGCGAGACTTCCGGAATATCCAGCCCTTCGCGCAGCAGGTTGATGCCCACCAGCACGTCGAATAATCCCAGGCGCAGGTCGCGGATGATTTCCACGCGCTCCACGGTGTCAATGTCGGAGTGCAGGTAGCGCACCTTGATGCCGTGCTCGGCCAGATAGTCAGTGAGGTCTTCCGACATGCGCTTGGTCAGCGTCGTCACCAGCACGCGCTCGCCCAGTGCCACGCGCAGGTTGATCTCGGACAGCACATCGTCCACCTGGCTGGTCGCCGGACGCACCTCGATCTGCGGATCCACCAATCCAGTGGGACGCACCACCTGTTCCACTACCTGGCCCTGATGCTGCTGCTCGTAATCCGCCGGAGTGGCCGATATGAACACGGTCTGGCGCATCACCCGCTCGAATTCATCGAAGCGCAGCGGCCGGTTGTCCATGGCCGAAGGCAGACGGAAGCCGTAATTGACCAGATTTTCCTTGCGCGCACGATCACCCTTGTACATGCCGCCGATCTGCGGGATGGTGACGTGGGATTCGTCGATAAACATCAACGCATGCGGTGGCAGGTAGTCGATCAGCGTCGGCGGCGGCTCGCCCGGTTTGCGCCCGGACAAGTGGCGCGAGTAGTTTTCGATGCCCTTGCAGAAGCCCAGCTCGTTCATCATTTCCAGATCGAAGCGGGTGCGCTGCTCCAGGCGCTGGGCTTCCACCAGCTTGTTTTCCTTGTAATAAAATTCCAGGCGCTCGCGCAACTCGATCTTGATCGCCTCGATGGCGCGCAGCGTGGTGCTGCGTGGCGTGACGTAGTGGCTGGACGGATACACCGTAAAACGCGCCAGCTTGTGCAGGATATGGCCGGTGAGCGGGTCGAACAGGGTGATGGATTCCACCTCGTCGTCGAACAGCGAGACGCGCACCGCATGTTCCGCGCTTTCCGCCGGAAAAATGTCGAGCACATCGCCGCGCACGCGGAACACGCCGCGCTTGAATTCGATCTCGTTACGCTCGTATTGCATGGCGATGAGGCGTTGAATGGCGTCGCGCTGGCCCAGCTTTTCGCCCTGGTGCAAGTGCAGGATCATGCCGTGGTAATCGACCGGATCGCCGATACCGTAGATGGCGGAAACCGTTGCCACGATCACGCTGTCGTCGCGCTCCAGCAGGGCCTTGGTAGCCGACAGGCGCATCTGCTCGATGTGCTCGTTGATGCTGGAATCTTTTTCGATGAACAGGTCGCGCGCCGGCACGTAGGCCTCGGGCTGATAGTAGTCGTAATAGGAAACAAAATACTCGACCGAGTTTTCCGGGAAAAACTCGCGCATCTCCGAATACAGCTGCGCCGCCAGCGTCTTGTTGGGCGCCATGACGATGGCCGGACGCCCGAGCCGCGCGATCACGTTGGCCATGGTGTAGGTCTTGCCCGAGCCGGTCACGCCGAGCAGGGTCTGGAATGCCAGGCCGTCGTTGATACCTTCCACCAGTTTTTCAATGGCTTCAGGTTGGTCGCCGGCAGGCAAAAACGGCTGGTGCAAACGGAATGGACTATTGGGAAAAGTGGCAATCACAGGTAAAATTCGCGCTTTCATGTAGCCTAACTTACATTACATCCTAACACGCCCGTTGCACCCACCCTAAGGACCCAAGTTGGAACTCTCGAAGCGCGTACAGGCCATCAAGCCCTCCCCCACCCTTGCGGTCACCGCCCGCGCAGCCAAATTAAAAGCGGAAGGCAAGGACATCATCGGCCTCGGCGCAGGTGAACCCGATTTCGACACCCCGCAACATATCAAGGATGCGGCAGTCGGCGCCATTGCCCGTGGTTTCACCAAATACACCGCTGTGGGCGGCACCCCGTCCCTGAAGCAGGCAGTCATCAACAAGTTCAAGCGCGACAACGGGCTGGACTACACCGCCAAACAGATTCTGGTGTCATGTGGGGGCAAGCAGAGCTTTTTCAACCTGGTGCAGGCGCTGATCAACCCCGGCGATGAGGTCATCATTCCCGCGCCATACTGGGTTTCCTATCCCGATATCGTGATTCTGGCCGGCGGCAAACCGGTCATCGTCGAAGCCGGCATTGAGCAGGGCTTCAAGATTACACCCGAGCAACTGCAGGCGGCGCTCAACGCCAATACCCGGCTGGTGGTGCTCAACAGCCCCAGCAACCCGAGCGGTGCGGTATACAATCTGGCCGAACTGACCGCGCTGGGTGAAGTATTGCGACGCCATCCGCAGGCCATCATCGCCACCGACGACATGTATGAACACATCCTGTTGCAGGATGCGCCGTTCGTGAACATCCTCAACGCCTGTCCGGATCTCTACCCGCGCACCATGGTGCTCAACGGGGTATCCAAGGCCTATGCCATGACCGGTTGGCGCATCGGTTATTGCGCCGGACCGGAAACGTTGATTACGGCGATGGAAAACGTTCAGTCGCAGTCCACTTCCAATCCCACCTCGATTTCGCAAGTGGCGGCCGAAGCTGCGCTGAACGGCGACCAGAGCTGCATCCAGCCGATGCTGACAGCCTTCCGCGAGCGCCATGAATACGTGGTGGCAGCGCTCAATGCTATCCCCGGCATGAATTGCCTCTCTGCGGGGGGCGCCTTTTACGCTTTTCCGGATGTGCGTGACGCAATTTCATGGGCGCACGCGCAAGGCAAAATCAAACAATCCACTGATGTCGCTTTCTGCGAATTCCTGCTGGAACACGCCGGCGTGGCCGTGGTGCCCGGCTCCGCGTTCGGCGCGGAAGGTTATATTCGGCTGTCTTTTGCCACGTCCATGGACAATCTCAAAGCTGCGCTGGAGCGCATTCACAAACTCCTCACTTGAAACCGTATCCGTATCGCAGCATGAAAAAGGCCGGTCACCCGGCCTTTTTTATTCCACGTCCGACTGTTTAAAAGCGATGGTTATATTGCACGCTGAGGATATCGACGCTGTTGTCGTACGTTCCCACCAATTTGCCGGTGCTCGCGTTGCCCATATTGATAGAGGAACTGTTGACAAAGATGTGGGTGTAACCGGCATCCACCGAAGCCGCGCTGGAAAGCTTGTAGCTTGCCCCGACCGACAGCCAGGTACGATTGGCGTCCGGAATGCGTGCGGTACGGTATGAGTCCGATACCGGCGACTGATCATAGGCAATTCCGCCACGCAGCTTGAGTTTGTCGGTGGCCTGGTAGTTGGCGCCCACCGAATAACGCAACGTGTCATCCCAGTTTTCCGGGGTAGTCGGCGCTACCAGTTGGCCATTGTCACGCACGATGCTCAACTCCTTGAACCGGCTCCAGCGCGTCCAGGTCACGTCGCACATTACCGCCCATTGCGGGTTGATCTGGCGAAAACCGCTCAAGGAAACCGTTTCCGGCAAGGTGATTTCCGCACTGATCGTCCCATTCGGCGCGGGCACGCCGCCGCTGAAGGTCACATCTCCTTCCAGTTTGTGGCGCACATCCGAACGGTAGGCCAGACCAAAGCGCGTTGCCGGATCCAGTTCGTACAACACCCCCAGATTGTAGCCCACACTCCAGTCGTCACCCTTCACCTGTGCCAGGCCTTCGGCCACGCCCAGGTTGACTGCATTGGTGAGCTCCGCCTTGATGTATTGCGCATCCAGACCCGCACCCAGGGACAACTTATCATTGATCTTGTAGGCCAGCGAAGGATTGATATTGACGGTTTGCAACTCCGACTTGATCGCCTGAAAACGCCCCATCCAGCCCGGGTCATATTCAGTCTTGAGGCCGAACGGCGAGGAAATACCCACACCCGCACGTAATTGCGGGCTCAATTCCGCCACGTAATAAAAATTGGGCACTGCAGCCCAGTAACCTGCATCGCCGCCAGTATTACCCAGCGAACGTCCAGGTGCTGATGTACTGGCCGTATTGGAAAATTCAATCGAGGGCTTGATCGCATGCAGTACCAGCGACATCTGCTGACCAGACAAGCGCGTCATCCCGGCCGGGTTAAAAAACAAAGTGCTGGCATCCTCTGCACTGGCTGCACCACCCGCAAATGCATTGCCCAAGCCACTGGCGCTCTCCTCAATCAACGCAAATCCGGATGCTGCCGCAAGATTGGCCGTCGTTAGTCCGAACCCGCTTATCAATGCTGCTATTACAATTTTTTTAATCGTCATTTTCTCAACCCGATCTCATGAATTTGATGCACATGAAAGGCAATGCGCCAAGCCTTGATCCACCATCGCAGAAGTATACCCTCGGTACCACTTGATTTTGACAATCAAATGACGGCACCAAGCAGTTTTTAAGACACGCATCTTAACAAGATAGACATAGCAAACGCATAACACAGTTGACCAAATGCCCTGCTTACTTTAACATTCGCGCTTCTCAATTCCCTGATAGCTCAGTTGGTAGAGCGACGGACTGTTAATCCGCAGGTCCCTGGTTCGAGTCCAGGTCGGGGAGCCAAAACACAAGCGCTTAGGCCATTCTTCGGATTGGCCTTTTTGCTTTTCCGAGTGTTCTGTATTGACTCGAGGCTCCACCTTGGGTCACACGCTCATCCACACGTCTAAGGAACCGACATGCAGGCAGACCAAGTTCTAAACCACTTGAAAAAACATGGGCAACTTCTCGACTTGGAGATCGCGTCAGCAACCGGGATTGCACTGGCTCAAGTGCGCAAGACACTGGCTGACTTAACAACGCGGGGAGAAATATCCCAGTGCAGCGTCACCCACTTCTATGGCAACAAGCGTGTTGATGGTTTTCAGTGCAGGATTTCGGGCTATGTGCCGCCCGTCGCACCAGGTCGAAAGGCCGGGCCTACCAAAAACGTCTCATCAGACTAGAAACGAGGCAGCCATTGCAGATATGCCGGAGTGAAGCGTATCTACGCCCCTGACCGCCAGCGACGATGAGTTCAAGGACGAACTCGGACGCAAGACGTTTTCACTCGAAGCAGTCCAGGAGTCCAGCGGGTGATCCCTTCAGCAAGGGGTGATCCCAGTGGGTTTCAACCAATATTAAGGAGCAATACCAGTGACCAACGCACAACGCCGAGCCGCCGCCGCCCGCATGGCTGAAATGAATCCGTTAAACGACAGCAAGCCTGAACCAACGCCCAGCAACGCGTTCTGCCCTCATGAGGCAGGCGCGTATTACCTCACTGACGTGGGTACTGTCAGCAACACGATCAATCTGTTTTCCAAAGACCTCAAGCCGCCTGTTCACACCTACGGCATCATCACTGTTGATTTTGATCTGGATCCTGAGACTGGCAAATGGATCTGGTTTGATGGTGAGAAAAATCAATCCCCGCGCAAGAATCAGGATGGTTGGCGTCTTGGCAGCAGGAAGTTATATGACACACGCGAAGGCGCAGAGGCCGAGCTTCAGCGCGAGATGGTCAAAAACGGTGACCGGGTGACCAAGGTGCATGACCTGCCCGACGATATGACTGCGCTGAAAAAGATGCGTAGCGCCCACCATCCAGACCGCAACTCCGATGCTGATCAGGATCTCTATCAGGCAGTTGTCGAGAAGCTGGACAGGATGCGCTCGGTGAGTCAGTGAACCGTACCAAAGCCTGACCCACACAACCCACCTTTCCCCGGTGGGTTCTTATTCACAGTGAAACTGAATCGCACCACTTCTCCACCATTCTCCCCAGGTAGAAACAGAATTTAAGCCTCGGAGTGGCTTTTTTGCGTTTCGGTATCGGTCATCCAGCATGTTAAAGTCAGCGAGTGCCATCTGCCGGCACCCTGCAATCAATTTTTAATGGGACGGGCATGTCTGGTTTGGCCCAATTTCGCAATACAACCAGCACACAGCAGCCCACACCTATCGTGGCCGAGTGGTACGTCTATATCCTCCAGTGCGCAGATCGCACCCTCTACACCGGTGTGACCACCGATATCACCGCACGCGTCGTCAACCACAACGCTGGCAAAGGTGCCAAATACACGCGTAGCAGGTTACCGGCGGTGCTGGTGTATCAAGAGAAAGCCAGTGATCACGGAGCAGCGCTCAGACGCGAACATGCCATTAAGCAAATGCGTGCGGAGGAAAAGCGGCGGTTATTTCTAGTGTAGGGTGGCAAGATGTCAACCATGCTTGGGCGAACGTGCTTCCCGTGATCCCCTTGAGGGCGGTACCAGCGCTCTGGGTATGAGTATGAGTACGCCTGATCAATTTTCGATGCACCCCTGGATTTCTGGCTGTCTCCATTTGTCGGCTGGACGGGCTGTATAATCGCCACTTTTTTTGAGCACCCGCCATGTGGTTTAAAAACATCTTCGTTTATCGCCTTGCCACTGACTGGGCCATGAGCGCCACGACCCTGGAAGAGAAACTCTCCCTTCACCCGCTTCAGGCATGTGCTGGCCTGGACAAGCAGAGTCGGGGATGGGTTTCCTGTCATGGGGATGATCGCCTGGTCCACGCATCAAATCGGCAGATGCTGATTACGCTTGGCGTAGAGCAGAAATTGCTGCCTGCCTCCATCGTCAACCAGTTTGCCAAGGATCGTGTCGCTGATCTGGAAGCGCAGCAGTGCTACCGCATTGGGCGCAAGGAGAAGAAGGAGATCAAGGAGCGGGTCACCGAAGAGCTTCTCCCGCGCGCGTTTGCGCATCGGCGCATGACCTATGTGTGGATTGATCCGGTCAATGGCTGGCTGGTTGTGGATGCCGCCTCCCCGGCCAAGGCGGATGAAGCGCTGGAATTGCTGGGAAAGACGCTGGATGACCTGCCACTCAAACTGTTGCATACACAGCGCTCTCCCGTCGCGGCAATGACGGACTGGCTCGCCGGCGGCGAATCGCCCGCTGGTTTCACCATCGACCGTGAACT
This sequence comes from Sulfuriferula sp. GW1, assembly GCF_047300855.1. Classification (GTDB taxonomy): domain Bacteria; phylum Pseudomonadota; class Gammaproteobacteria; order Burkholderiales; family Sulfuriferulaceae; genus Sulfuriferula. The sequence continues at coordinate 1,448,168 of NZ_CP170197.1, read as the reverse complement.
GGAGCTCCGCTCCAGCGATGCTGGCAAGGCCACGGTGCGCTATGTCCGGCATGATCTGGAGGGCGATGAAATCCGTGCGCACATTGCCGCCGGCAAGACGGCCACCCGGCTGGGAATGACCTGGAATGACCGGATTTCCTTCGTGTTGACCGAACAACTCCAGATCAAGCGGCTCGACTTTCTGGACATCATCAAGGAACAGGCCGGGGCCCAGGCAGAGTCAGCAGACGAGATGTTCGACCTCGACTTCACCCTGATGACCGGGGAACTGGCCAGGATGCTGGCCGATCTGGTCGATGCGCTCGGCGGCGAAAATCCGCAACAACCCTGACTTGAGTTGCGCGTGAATTCCTCTTGCATACATGAGCTCGGTCCTCAGCCAGCAGAATTGCGTCAGATGGCGCTGTTCTGGTTGGCCGAGCCGGATGTCGCCCGCAAAGTCGAGAGGGTGGCGCTTCTGGCGCAAGCATGGATAGCCGGCAACGTCGTGCTGGATGCGCATGCCAAGTTGTCGCCACGATCCCCGCTACCCGGCCAACCGGATAAGCCGGAACAGGTGGCGCCGCGCCTGGTTAAACATCGCTCAATGAATACGCCAGAGGGGCGCGCGGTATTGATCCATGCGTTGGCGCATATCGAATTCAATGCCATCAACCTGGCACTGGATGCCATTTGGCGATTCGCCGATATGCCGCCTGCGTATTACGCTGACTGGCTGCAGGTGGCGAAGGAGGAAGCGCTGCATTTCACGCTGCTGAGCAAGCACTTGCAAAGCCAAGGCCACGCCTACGGCGATTTCCCGGCGCATAACAGCTTATGGGAAATGGCTGCCAAAACCCAGGGCGATATTCTGGCCCGCATCGCGCTGGTGCCACGCACCATGGAGGCGCGCGGATTGGACGCTTCACCACCCGTACGTGCCAAACTCGCGCAGGCGGGTGATATGGCCGCCGCTGCGATCCTCGATATCATCCTGCATGATGAAATTGGTCATGTCGGTATCGGCAACCGCTGGTATGGCTGGCTGTGCGAGCAGCGCGGCCTGGATCCGATCACCACCTACGCCCGCCTGGCCGCTGAGTACCGGGCACCGGTCATGCGCGGCCCATTCAATCTCGAAGCACGACGCGCAGCAGGTTTCAGTGAGATTGAATTGGCTGCGTTGGGACGGTCATGAACAAACTGGGCTGATGCCCTCGGAATAGTATGGGACGTCCTGTTGCAGTGAACCAGCAAGCTCAATTTGGTCTATAGCCTCTCACCACTGCATTCAAGGGCAAAATCAATGTGATGACGATGTCGTGGCACACGATGATCGAGTTCGAGGAGCAGCTGATGGGTAGCGTCATCAGCGGCCGCGACTTCCGCTTCATTTTTCATCTGTTGCGCCATTTCTGCGCCACTGGGTCTCCTGCCAGGCTGCTGCGGTGTCACACCTCCGCAAGCGTGCTCAGCCAAGTCCGGTACCAAAGTATTATCAACTCGCATATCCGCTGCCTCACATACACCGTATTTGTGTGTAAAATACACAGCTGTTTGCCGCCCTGGCGCCGCCAGGGTTGACTTCAAAAGACCTCATCCTTGCCAATGGACTTATCAGGTTTCGCAAGGAAATCCCTCCAGGAGAGATACCAGACATGACTTCTACGGGAACGATTCTCGTCGCTATCGACGGCTCCAAGAATTCCATCATTGCAGCGGGGGCCGCAGCCCAAATGGCTAAAATGCTTAATGCCCATCTTGGCCTGCTACATGTCCTCGATTCTCCACCCTTCGCTTTCTGGGCGGGTGTCCAGGAACAGATGAAAGATGATATCCGGCACCAGGCTGAGGCCACGCTGAAAGACATCTCCGAGAAAATCAGCGCAAGCTGCCATATCATTCCCGAGTTCTACCTTATGGATGGTGTGCCCGAAGAAGAAATTCTGCGCGTCGTCAATAAAGATGAAAAAATTCTTATGGTGGTCATCGGACGCGCAGGCATTGCCACCGAGAAAAAAGCCCATCCCAGCCTTAGAAAAGCTTCTGGTCGTCTGGGTATGCGACTTTCGGAATTGTTGCCTATTCCGGTGGTAATTATTCCTCCTGATATTGCACTCAACCGGATTTGCCCGGATATGGCTTCCAAGGCTGGCGAATCCGATAAAGCATAGATCAAATTTAAAATAACAGGCATACAGCTTATGGACATTTTCCTTCCTATCGCACACATGGATGTCAACCTCTGGTTGATCCTGTTTTTTGGCGGCATTGTCGGATTTCTTTCAGGCCTGGTCGGTGTTGGTGGCGGTTTTCTGATTACCCCCCTGCTCATCTTCGTGGGTGTACCGCCCATCGTTGCAGTCGCCACCGGCGCAGCACAGATCGCAGGCACGTCGGCGGGTGGCAGCTACGCCCACTGGCGCCTGGGAAATATTGACTTCAAAATGGGGATTTTCCTGCTTTGTGGTAGCTGGATAGGCGGTGGTGGCGGCGTTTACCTCGCCAAACTGTTACAGGAGAGCGGACAGTTCGGCAACATTGTGACTTTTCTGTATGTCGGCCTGCTCGGCTTCATTGGTTCCAGCATGCTGCTCGAATCCATCAGTGCAATCCGGCATGCCGGCAAACCGGTCAAGAAAAAAGAGGACGGCCTTGGTGCCAGGATTGCCATATGGCTGGAAAATCTGCCTGGTCAGATGGATTTTCCGGCTTCACAGCTGCGCGCCTCGGTAATTCTTATTTTCATTTTGGGCGCTGCCGTAGGCGTACTGACATCACTGATGGGCGTCGGCGGGGGGTTCGTCATGGTACCAGTGATGATTTATATGCTCAAAATGCCCACTAAAGTTGTCGTCGGTACGTCGCTATTCCAGCTGCTCTTCACGACGGCTGCCGTGGCGGTCATGCAAGCGGGCGTCAATCACGCGGTGGATCCGTTCCTGGCCCTGATTCTTATTTTCGGTTCGGCTTTTGGTACGCAATGGGGTACAAAAATTGGCATGCGGCTTCCGGGTGAGAAACTGCGGCTGATCCTGGCTCTTGTGGTTGTCGCTGTAGCCTTGAAAATGCTGATTGGGCTATTGATTACTCCCCATGAAGTTTACTCCATGACGAGGTCTGCAGTATGAAGCACTTTACCCTGGCTGTCGCTTTTATGGCTTTCTTGCTGCAAGCTACTTTTTCAGCAGCCGAAGACAATCTCATCACCCAGCTCGACTCGGATCACGTCGACATCACCGCTCATTTTACCGGGGAGCAAATACTGGTATTTGGTGCCATTGCCAACAAAGGCGACGTAATCATCAAGGTGACCTCGCCGGCACAAAGCGTGGCCATGTCGCAGAAAGTACAAAGCGGACCGATTTGGCTCGATAGCGGAAATATTACTGTCAAAAACACACCGGGCATCATGTACCTGCTGTCCAGCCACCCCATCGTTCAGATTGTGGCGCCGCAGGAATTGAAAAAATATGGCTTAAGCCTGGAAAGCGGGTTGGAAGGCAGCGCGCTTGAGGGATCGACGCACGGCATGGAAGACTGGCGGACGGCTTTTTTACGGCTCAAGCAATCCAAAAAATATTACAAGGAATTCGATAACGCCGTGGCGGTAGTCGGTGGACGACTTTTCTTTTCCAAACTTACCCTGCCAGCCAAGCTGCCTTTGGGTGAATATAAGCTGGATACGTATCTGGTGCGGGATGGAAAAGTCACGGCCCACCAATACAGCAAGCTGGAAGTGCGCCAGGTGCAATCAGAATTATGGGTGTCCAATTTTGCCCATCAAAGTCCCTGGGTATATGGGGTTTCATTCACACTTCTGGCCATCGCCATAGGTTTGGGGCTGGGCATCATGCTACGTCGCAACAGCAATACAGACGATTGATTGTGCGGATGGCAAGCAAGCTTTGCCAGACTGCGACGAGCATTGGTTACCGAGCAAAAAAGCCCAGCACTTCCGTGAGTGCGCGGCTGCGCCGCATTGGCGGCAAGCTTTGCCAGATGCGCCGTCCGTAAGGCTTGGAAAGCAGACGCGGATCGCAGATCATCAATACGCCGCGGTCAGCTTCGTCGCGAATCAATCGGCCTGCTCCCTGTTTGAGGGTAATCACCGCATGGGGAAGCTGATATTCCATAAAGGCGTTCCCTCCGGATTGATTGATATGGCTGATACGCGCGGCCAGCACCGGATCATCCGGCGGGGAAAAAGGCAGCTTATCGATCACCACCAGTGACAGCGCTTCTCCCTTAACGTCCACACCCTCCCAGAAACTCTGACTGCCGAGCAATACAGCATTGCCAAGCTGACGAAAACGCTCAAGCAGTTCGGTACGGGATTGCTCGCCCTGCATAAGAATGGGATATTCCAGCGCTCTTTGTTCGAAGGCCTGTTGCAGCAGTCCATGTGCCTCTTTCATCGCGCGTAACGAGGTAAACAGCAGAAAGGCCCTGCCTTGACTGGCGGCAATTACCGGCAATGCTGCCTCGACTACGGCACCGGTATAAGCCGGCGTGTTGGGCTCGGGCATATCCGGGGGGACATAGAGCATAGCCTGTTGGCCATAATCGAATGGACTGTCCCAGGACACACTGGTCGCTTCCATGAGCCCGAGCTGCTTGCGGTAATGGGAAAAATCGCCTTTCACAGACAGCGTTGCTGAAGTAAAAATCCAGGCGCGTGCACTTCCCTCGATCTGTTTCTTGAATATCTCTGCCACCGACAGCGGGGTGGTATTGAACCCCAATGCGTGACTGAATACTTCCACCCAGCGCACACTCTCAGCAGGGGTTGGCTGCTGCCATTTGGCATACATGTTTATCAATTCGCGTGCGCGCTGCCAGCAGCTCTCCAGGCCCGGTGCACGTTGCGCTTGCGTTTCCAGGTGCGCCACCAGTTCATCCAGAGCAGCGCCCGCCTCGACAAAAGCCGCTTCAAACCCGCTGCGGTCGCGCACTTTCTCCAGCGGCCAGCGGCCGCTATCCTCACTGAATATCAAACGCAAATCGCGTGCTGCCTTGTCCAGCTTTTTCGCTGCCTCGGGGAGTGCTGCGTAATCCTTGCACGACTGCACCGCTTCCAACCGGGCATCCCGTGCCAACTCGACCAACTGACCGGTAGTCAGGGTTTCTCCAAAGAATAGTCCGGCAGTTTCAGGCAGCTGATGTGCTTCATCAAATATTACTGTATTGCATGCCGGCAGCAGCTCTGCAACACCTTCATCACGCAGCCAGACATCCGCAAAAAACAGATGATGATTGACCACGACAATATCTGCCTCAAGCGCTTTTTTGCGTGCTTCCAATACAAAGCATTTTTTGTGATGCGGGCAATCACCGCCCAGACAATTTTCCCGGCTTGAAGTGACGTAACGCCAGATGTTGGCATCTTCGGCCACGCCATGCAGTTCTACCTTGTCACCACTGCGACTGGATTCAGCAAAACGGTTCACTTGCTCGAGATGCGCCACGTCTTCACGCGACATGAAGCGCCCTTCTTCACGTGCACGTTCCAGATGGTAGTGACAGACATAATTGGCCCGACCCTTGAGGAGTGCCACAATGGCAGGCACTTTAAGAGCATTCCGTACATTAGGCAGATCGCGCCGATAGAGTTGGTCTTGCAGGTTTTTAGTGCCGGTAGAAATGATGACTTTGCCGCCCTGCAGCAATGCAGGGGCAAGGTAGGCGAGGGTTTTTCCGGTCCCGGTGCCGGCTTCGGCGATGAGTACGCCACGTGACTCGATGGTCTGTCCAATGGCCTTGGCCAGTTCCAGTTGTTGCGCGCGTTCCCGGTAACCTGGAATTGTTGCTGCAAATACGCCCTCGGCGCTGAATACGGTTGCCAGGTCGTTCATCATGTATGGCTATTCGGATAAGCGTGCATGTTAGCACGCCGTATACCCAACTTCACCTGCCAATACGCCTTTGGCACATATGAAAACCCGGCTAAATTTCGGAAACCTACTACAGATCCGGGACAAACCCCGGTTGAAGCAAATCCACAGTTTTTTAAAGATATCCTTTAAATATCGGCAACCCAGGTCTGGATACGCAGCATGGCACGGATGCGTGTGACTGCCTGGCCATGTAACTGGCATACCCGCGATTCGGAAACACCCATTACCACGCCGATTTCCTTGAGGTTCATTTCCTGCTCGTAATAGAGCCCCATCATCTGTTTTTCGCGCTTGGGAAGGCGTCCGATGGCGTCAATTACTGCGCCACGAAAACCATTATCGATCATGCTTTGCAGGGGGTCGCTGGAAGTATCCATATGATTCCGGTCGAGGAAATTGGAGTGTCCTCCGGCTTCATGGAAATCTTCGTAATAGAGCAATTGGTGTCCACCGCCTTCGCACAGCATAAGCTGGTACTCGGCCAGGGTCAGTTTGAGATGTTTGGCAATTTCGGTCTCGCGCGGAGCCCGTCCCAGACGTTGCTGCAGCGCGCTGATTGCCACTTCTATTTTGCGCATATTCTGACGTGCGGTACGCGGCATCCAGTCATTGCTGCGCAACTCATCCAGCATGGCGCCGCGAATACGTTGCACGGCATAGGTTTCAAACTGTGCGCCGTTGGTTTCTTCATAGCGATTCACCGCATCCAGCAGGCCGATCATTCCGGCCTGTACCAGATCGTCCATTTCGACGCTGGGCGGCAATTTCGCTTTCATGTGATAAGCCAGGCGCTTGACCAATAGGGCATGCTGCGCAATATGGTTATTTTTGCTGGCGATTTCAGTGATGGCTGGCATGATTAAATCCTCCCTCTGGATTAAATCGGACACAGATCAGGGCTGGGGTAAAACGATAGGATGTCGTTGGCACGCTACTGGCAGCACAAACGATACGGTGCACAGCGCGGCATATCGCATTCAGGATCATTTCCTTCCCCCCTTACACGTCTCGATTCAGTTTGCCAGTGGGTTCACTGGTTGTATGAATATTGACGTTAATCCCAGGAACTGCAAATCAGCGTAGCTCGGTATTTTTCGTAGGTAACTGCGGCGGTCTTTCTGTAAGTGTTTGTCTTACATTGTCAGTATTTTTGGCCGCCTCATTTCACCGCATGCAACGCTACATAACTTTTTATTATTTCCACATCCGCCGCCATTACTTCAAAACGCTGAGGCAGGCGTTCCAGGTCCTCCATGCTTGCCGGGCGTTCTGGATTACGCCCAAGCGCCTCTTGTATGGCGTCTTCGAATTTGACTGGTAATGCAGTTTCCAGACACAGCATCGGCGTGCCCGGCTCATGATATTCCAGCGCGACTTTGAGACCGTCCGCGGTATGTGTATCAATCATCACGCCGTATTTTTCCCAAGTATCGCGAATGGTTTCCATGCGGCTTGCGTGATTGCTGGAACCGGATACCAGCCCGTAATCTGCCACCTTTTCGAACAAGCCTTCCTGGTTCAGATCAAATGCGCCGCCGTGGTCCACTTCACCCCACCACTTACGCAATTGGGTTCCGTCGCGCCCGCTCAGGTCAGCGACAAAACGCTCGAAGTTGGAGGCCTTCGAGATATCCATTGACGGACTGCTGGTATGGTAGGTATTTGCTGCGCCGCGTGGGCGATAAACGCCGGTTTTGAAAAATTCATCGAGCACATCGTTTTCATTGGTGGCCACAATCAGGTGTTTGATCGGCAGCCCCATCATGCGCGCAATATGCCCCGCACAAACATTGCCAAAGTTGCCCGATGGCACCGAGAAATTCACCTGTTGGTCATTGCTGTGCGTTGCCGCAAAATAGCCCTTGAAGTAGTACACGATCTGCGCGGCCACGCGTCCCCAGTTAATGGAATTGACCGCGCCGATTTTGTATTGTGTCTTGTATGCATGATCGTTGGACACTGCCTTGACGATGTCCTGGCAGTCATCAAACACACCCTCAACGGCAATATTGAAAATATTGGGGTCTTGCAGCGAAAACATCTGCGCGGTCTGAAAGCGGCTCATCTTGCCGTGCGGAGACAGCATGAACACACGGATGCCGCGTTTGCCGCGCATGGCGTATTCGGCCGAGGATCCGGTATCGCCGGAAGTAGCCCCGAGAATATTGATGTTCTGGCCAGCTTTATCGAGCACATACTCGAACAGGTTGCCCAGCAATTGCATGGCCATGTCCTTGAACGCCAGCGTAGGACCATTGGACAGGCATAGCAGGTGCAAACCGGGTTCCAGGGTATGCAACGGTGTGATGTCTGCAGCGTTTTCGTCTGGGCGTGTGTTGCAGTACACCTCGGCGGTATAGGTCCTGTTGATGATGGCGCGCAGATCTTCAGCGGGAATGTCGTCGGCATAACGCGACAAGATTTCGAACGCCAGTTCGCGGTAATTCATACCGCGCATACGTTCCAAATCATCGAGAGAAAACTGCGGATAGGTCTCCGGCAAATACAAGCCACCATCAGGCGCGAGACCGCCCAGCAATATTTCGCTAAATGTTTGTGCAGGCGCTTTGCCGCGCGTGCTGATATAACGCATGACCATGGTATTTACCTCAGAAGCCCTTTTGCCAGCCTTGCGAAACTATTTGCCCAGTTGTTCAACGCGAATCCGTGCAATTTTTCCGCAAATCGCCGGGAGTGCCTCGATTTTCGCCATCGCTGCGTTGATGTTCTTCTCCATACTTTGATGTGTCAGCATGATGATGTCCACTTGCTCCTCACCCTCATGCGGTTCTTTTTGCATCATCGCATCGATCGAGATATCCAGATCGGCCAGAATACGCGTTACATCGGCCAGTACGCCTGGCTTGTCCAGCGCGCGTAGACGCAAGTAATAGGCAGTGCGCACTTCATCCATCGGCAGAATGGGCTCGTCGGAGAGTGCGTCCGGCTGAAACGCCAGGTGGGGCACGCGATTATGCGGATCGGCGGTATGCATGCGGGTAACGTCAACCAGATCGGCTACCACCGATGAGGCCGTAGGCTCTGCCCCGGCTCCGGCACCATAGTACATCGTTGCCCCCACCGCATCGCCTTTGACCAGAATGGCGTTCATCGCGCCATCCACATTGGCGATCAGGCGTCGTGCCGGGATCAGCGCGGGATGGACGCGCAACTCGATACCTTTTGCGGTACGCTTGGTAATGCCCAGCAGCTTGATGCGGTAGCCCAGTTGTTCGGCATACTTCACGTCATCGCCGGTGAGTTGGGTAATGCCCTCGATGTAGGCGCGGTCGAATTGCATGGGAATTCCGAAAGCTATCGCCGACATGATGGTGAGCTTGTGTGCGGCGTCCACACCTTCCACGTCAAAGGTGGGATCGGCCTCGGCGTAGCCCAGGCGTTGTGCTTCTTTCAACATTTCGTCGAAGCCGGCTCCCTTATCGCGCATCTCGGTCAGGATGAAATTGGTTGTGCCATTGATGATTCCGGCTATCCATTCGATACGATTGGCGGTGAGGCCCTCGCGGATTGCCTTGATGATGGGGATACCACCGCCGACAGCTGCCTCGAACGCGACCACTACGCCTTTTTTCTGCGCTGCGGCGAAGATTTCTGTACCGTGGTTGGCGATTAGCGCTTTATTGGCGGTGACCACATGCTTGCCGTTTTCGATCGCCCTCAGGATCAGCTCTTTGGCTGGGCTGATCCCACCCATCATTTCGACCACGATGTCGATATCCGGGTTATCCACCACTGCAAACGGATTATCAGTGAGCACCAGACCGGCCGATGCATAGGGCTTTGCCTTGTCGAGATCGCGCACTGCGGCCATCGTCACACGAATCTCGCGTCCGGCGCGACGGGTGATTTCTGCCGCATTACGACGCAACACGGTAAGCGTTCCGCCACCGACCGTGCCCAGACCCAGCAGGCCTACATTCATTGGTTTCATTACGGTTTTTTCCATTATTGTCAGTTTGCGGTGCCGTGTTGTTTGCGATAGCTTTCGAGGTAACGCGCAATGCGTTCGATCGCTTCGCGCAGATGGTCTTCATGAGGCAGGAAGACCACGCGAAAATGATCCGGCTGGTGCCAGTTGAAACCACTGCCCTGCACTACCAGAACGCGTTCTTTTTCCAGTAGATCAAGGATAAAATCCTGATCATTCTGAATCGGATAGACCTTGGGATCGAGACGCGGGAATAGATACAGCGCCGCTTCCGGCTTGACACAGCTCACCCCGGGGATGGCGGTGAGCAGATCCCAAGCCAGGTCGCGCTGACGGGTAAGGCGACCATCGGGTGCCACTAGATCATTGATACTCTGATATCCACCCAACGCAGTCTGTATTGCATACTGGCCCGGCACATTTGAGCACAGGCGCATCGACGCCAGGATGCCCAGGCCCTCGATATAATCCAGTGCATGGCGTTTGTCACCGGATATCACCATCCAGCCCGCACGATAGCCACAGACGCGATAATTCTTGGACAAGCCATTCAATGTGACACACAGCACGTCCTCGGCCACCGCAGCGATAGAGGTGTGGCTGCGGCCATCATAGAGAACCTTGTCGTAAATCTCGTCTGCGTAAATGATGAGTTGATGCTGACGGGCGATTTCCACAATCTCCCTGAGCAACTCCGCTGGATAGAGCGCACCGGTAGGATTGTTCGGGTTTATCACTACAATGGCGCGGGTGTGGGGTGTGATCTTGGCGCGAATATCCGCCAGATCAGGCATCCAGCCAGCGCCTTCGTCGCAAATATAGTGACGCGGCGTGCCGCCTGCCAGACTGACTGCTGCTGTCCACAATGGGTAATCCGGGGCCGGCACCAAAACCTCATCACCGGTATTGAGCAGGGCCTGCATGGCCAGCACTATCAGCTCGGATGCCCCATTGCCGATGATGATGTCATCAATTTGTACCCCGGCGATATTTTTGCCCTGGGTGTAATGCATAATCGCTTTGCGTGCTGCGAACAATCCTTTGGAATCGCTATACCCCGATGCATTGGGTAGATTGACGATTACATCCTGGATGATTTCTTCGGGCGCATCGAAGCCAAACGGCGCCGGATTGCCGATATTCAGCTTGATAATGCGCTGCCCCTCCTCCTCCATCTGCTTGGAACGGGCAAGCACAGGACCGCGGATGTCATAACAGACATTTTCCAGCTTGGAAGATTTGCGTACCGGTCGCAACATAGGTGCCTCTGTAATTTTCAAGGTGATGGCCCGTAATAATCTTTTTCGGAGGAGTTCCGAAAAGCGGCGCATTGCTGCACTGGCTTCAAAATGTATAATCTTACCCGAGCGCAAGCCCCCGCCGCAATTGGAGAACCAGCTTGAAGTTCCACCTCACCCAACCTGAAGGTCTAAACCTGTTCACAGGCTATGGCAACGACTTTGTCAATATCAATGGTCAGCGTTTTGATGCGCCCAGTCTGGTCGTCACGCCCGACGAAATTATCGAGGATTGGCGCGTAGGTGATTTCTCCCAGCTCAATGAAAATCACTTTCAGGCACTCCTCGCTCTCAAACCGGAAATCGCCTTGCTCGGCACCGGCACATCATTGCGCTTTCCCCACCCACGTTTATCAGCCTGCCTGACCAACGCAGGTATTGGCCTCGAAGTCATGGACACCGGCGCAGCATGTCGCACTTACAACATCCTTGTGGCGGAAGGACGGCGCGTGGTGATGGGGCTATTGATTGGCATGAGTGCATGATTTATGGCAATCGGCTGTAATACTCAGGGCATGATGTCATTAAAACCCGCAATTGCACGAAACTCTTCCACATCCTTGCATTCTTCTTTGCTGTCCGGCTTGTATATCGCCAGCAAATACGCAACGCCGTAACTTTGAGCCGAACGTAATACCGGCAAGCTGTCATCCACCAGCAGAGTTCTTGCCGGATCATAAGGTTCGGTACTTTGTAGCGCGTGCCAGAAATCCGGATGCTCTTTGGGCAGGCCGATCTGGTGAGAGGTAATCATCGCATCGAAATGGATATCGAGGCGGGTGCGCTGCATTTTCAAGGTGAGACTTTTATGATGGGCGTTGGTAACCAACGCGACACGTTTGCCGGCGGCGCGGATGGCCTGCAAAAACTCCGGGACCTGCGGATGGATTGCAATGAGGTGCTGGACTTCCGTTTTCAGCCTGGCGATATCGAGTTGGAGTTCGCGGCTCCAGAAATCCACACAGTACCAGTTGAGCGTGCCAAGATGTCGCTGGTATCTTCGGGCCAGATCAGCGTGCGCATCGGCCAGCGGAATGCCATGCAATTCGGCATAACGCCGCGGGACATGCTGGCGCCAGAAAAAATTATCGAAGTGCAGATCCAGCAAGGTCCCGTCCATATCAAGCAGGACGGTATCGATCACCTGCCAGTCAAGCATGCCTGTTCACAACAGCGCATCCTTGTTAAAACCATTGCGTTTCAGCATACGCCGCAATTGGTGCAGTGCTTCCATCTGGATTTGGCGCACGCGTTCACGGGTGACATCAAGGCTGGCTGCCAACTGTTCCAAAGTGTGTACGTCGTGTCCACCCAGTCCGAAACGCCGTTCAATGACCCAACGCTGCTTGTCATTCAGATCTCTCAGCCACTGACGCACGAAAGTTTCCGTTTCCGCATGCTCGAGCATATCTTCCGGCAGTTCGCTGTTGTCATCAGCAATGGCTTCTCCGATAGATAAACTGGGATCAATATCGAGCGGGGCATCGAGCGATGCCACACGGTCATTCAATCGCAGCATGCGCCGCACCTCTTCAATCGACAGCCCGACCAGATGCGCAATATCTTCGTCACTCGGATCGCTGACACCATGCTTTTCCAGATGACGACGCGCTCGCAAAATGACATTGAGTTCCTTGATGACATGCACCGGCAGGCGGATAGTGCGCGACTGATTCATGATGGCGCGCTCGATATTCTGCCTTATCCACCATGTGGCATAGGTCGAAAACCGGAACCCACGTTCCGGTTCAAATTTTTCCAGGGCATGAATCAGTCCGAGGTTACCTTCTTCGATCAGATCCAGCAGGGCCAGTCCGCGATTGGCGTAATGCTTGGCGATATTCACTACCAGTCGCAGATTGTGTTCGATCATTTTCTGGCGGGCATCAAAATCACCCGCACGGGCAAACTCCGCCAACTGGCGTTCCTCAACGGGACTGAGCAGTGCGTTATGGCCAATCTCGTTGAGATACATCTGCGTCACATCGGTATGCAGGTCTTCAGTCAGCCCCGGCTCGATATCCGGCACTTCGGGCTGGAGTTTGTCCTCCTGGATGCCGCCGTAGTCTTCCTGCTCGTTGTCGTCGTGCATCGCTATTTTTGTGCCCCGGGAAGATATGTCATCGGATCAACCGGCTTACCCATTTTTCTGATTTCAAAATGCAGCTCGACTTGATCAGCATCGCTGTCACCCATTTCGGCAATTTTCTGCCCACTTACAACTGTCTGTCCCTCTTTCACCAGAACCAGTTGATTGTGTGCATAAGCACTTAAATAAATCGGGTTATGTTTAATAATAACCAGCTTGCCATAACCGCGCAAACCTTCCCCGCTATATACCACTTTTCCTGATGCGGCGGCGAATATGGCTTGACCTGCTTTGCCCGCGATATCAAGTCCCTTGCTGTTTTTGGCCTCGTCAAACCCGGCGATGACCCGGCCTTGTGTCGGCCAGATCCAATCTATGCCGCTATCATTGCTTGCGTTGGCTCCCTGGGTCGTTTTGGGTTGCACACCGGCCGCTTCAGTTACCGTACCAGGGGCAGCACTCGGCGTAGCGGAGGGAGCTGGCTGAGCAGTCCCGGTTTGCTCAAGTTGAGCCAACGCTGCACTAGAGTAAGGTAATTTGACTGCCTTGGGTTGAGTAATCAATACCGTGCTGCTTGCTACCTGGGCCTGCGGTAACGGTTCAATTTTGAGGGGGATAGTCTGAACAGTTGATTCTGTTGAAGTTGAAGTGGTTTGAGCTGCAGCACTCTCTGGCTGCGGCGGAGTCAGCTTCAATACCTGCCCGATATGGATCAGGGAATTGTCAGGCAATGCATTCCAATTCACCAGATCACGATAGTCCAGGCCATATTCCAGTGCAATGCTATAAAGCGTGTCGCCTTTTTGCACGGTATGGGTAGCTGGTCGGCCACCAGGCAGCCTTGCAATGCCCACTGAAGACTTGGCAATATTGTTTGCGCCAGTCCGTGTGCCATCTACCACGGGTGCTGACCGTTGCGTGGCGCATCCGCCCAAAATCAGGATCACAGCAAGCGGATAAACGGGGAACCGAAGCTTGCCAATTAGCATCACGTCAACGCACTCCCGGCAACAGTGGAACAAAATGAACCATTTCCAGAACCTTCTCCTGAAAACCTTCCGAGGTGCGCTCGATCAGCACCATTTGCTGCGTTTCACCGATGCCGCGCGGCAATACCATCCGTCCGCCTTCCGCCAATTGTTCCAATAAAGCTTGCGGCGGTACGGGAATGGCTGCGGCGAGGATAATGCCATCGAAAGGCGCCACATCTTTTAACCCAATGCTACCATCGCCATGTTTAAGTTTGATATTGCCGATACGCAGTTCGCGTATGGTACGCCGCGCGCGTCCGAGCAGCGTGGCAATACGTTCAACCGAGTAGACTTCGCGAGCCAGTTTGGCCAGTACTGCGGCCTGATATCCACAGCCGGTACCGACTTCCAGCACGCGCTGCAGATCGGCGCCGCCACGCAGCACTTCGATCATGCGTGCAACGCTATAGGGGCTGGAAATCGTTTGGCCAAAACCTATCGGTAATGCACTGTCTTCATAAGCCCGAATGGACAATGCTTCATCCACAAAGATATGTCGTGGCACCATCCCCATCGCAGTCAGGACGTTATTGTCCTTGATCCCCTGTGCACGCAAACGTTCAACCATGCGCGCACGGGTACGCTCGGAGGTCATGCCAATACCGCTGTGACGCGTCACACTCATGCCTTCAGCCATGCCTGCAGAGGTTCCAATTGACTGAACTGGGTGAGATCCATCTGCAATGGCGTGATCGATACGCGTTTTTTCGCCACTGCATGGAAATCAGTGCCCTTGCCTGCGTCCTGCGCTGCACCAGCCGCGCCTACCCAATATACCGTCTGGCCGCGCGGATTGCTTGATCTGACTACCGGTTCGGCCTTGTGGCGACGCCCGAGGCGGGTGATTTCGGTTCCTTTCAAATCCTGGTAGGGGACATCCGGCACATTCACATTGAGTAGCAGCGGCTCCGCAAAAGGACGTGCCATGACGCGCTGCGCGAGCTCACTGGCAACGCGCGCAGCGGTGGCATAATTGCCCGCCGAATAGCTCGCCAGGGATATCGCCAATGAGGGTACGCCCAGTAAAAAACCCTCGGTGGCGGCCGCTATGGTGCCCGAATAAATTGTGTCGTCGCCCATGTTGGCACCGTGATTGATGCCTGAAATGACCATATCAGGAAGATGATCCAGCATCCCGGTGACCGCAAGATGAACACAATCTGTAGGGGTGCCATTGACATAATAAAACCCCGTGCTCGCCTGTCGCAGCATGAGCGGACGATCCAGAGTGAGCGAATTGCTGGCGCCACTACGGTCCCGCTCGGGAGCGACTACCGTAATGTCTGCGATGTGTGAGAGGGTATCCGCCAGAATGGCGAGACCGGGTGCGAAGTAACCATCGTCGTTGCTCAACAAAATGCGCATAGTGGACGATTACTCTGAAATTCCCGAGAATTGCTTTCTAAAAAGGTGTGGCACCTGAGTTTGGTTCTGGTCGGGGCGAGAGGATTTGAACCTCCGACCACTTGCACCCCATGCAAGTACGCTACCAGGCTGCGCTACGCCCCGAAGGCCGCGATTATAGCAGAGTCTGTAGCGACACGCCAAAGCAAAAGCTAAAAAATCACACGCGCAACAACTCTACAATCGCCATCATTTCGCGGCGCAGTTCGGCATAATCCGCTGTGGATTTAGTCACGGTGGGTGCAGCCTCGGCGGCATCGGCAGTAGCCAGCACATCCAGACGATGGCGTGCGCCATTGATCGTGAACCCCTGCTCATACAACAGTTCGCGGATACGTCGAATCAGCAGCACTTCGTGGTGCTGGTAGTAGCGCCGGTTACCACGCCGCTTGACGGGTTTGAGTTGACCGAATTCCTGTTCCCAGTAACGCAACACATGTGGTTTCACCCCACACAGCTCGCTGACTTCGCCGATAGTGAAGTAACGCTTGGCAGGAATCTGCGGCAGCTGACTAGTTGGCTGATGTTCCGCCATGTGCATCTTCTACCTGCGATTTAAGTTTCTGGCTGGCGTGAAATGTCACCACTCGACGTGCAGTAATAGGCATTTCCTCGCCGGTTTTTGGATTGCGCCCAGGGCGTTGCGGTTTGTCACGCAACTGGAAATTTCCAAATCCGGAAAGCTTAACGGTATCTCCAGTTTCCAGTGCGACGCGTATTTCTTCAAAAAACGACTCCACCATGTCTTTGGCTTCACGTTTATTTAGTCCAACTTTTTCGAACAGCATGTCTGCCAGTTCTGCCTTGGTCAGGGTCATGACTACCTCAGGAACGTAATTGTGCGTTGAATTTTTGTTTTAACAAATCGGTGAAATTCGCCATGACGGCATCCACCTCAGTGTCTGTGAATGTCTTTTGAGTATCTTGCAATAGCACCCGGAATGCAAGACTTTTTTTATCAGAATCAATGCCTTTGCCGCGATACACGTCAAACAACGCAATCTCGGCAATACCTTCGACGCGCGCCGCGTTCATCGCATCAATCAAAGCCTGAACCGGTATCGATTCATCAACAATCACGGCCAGATCACGACGCGCACTCTGGAAACGCGAAATTTCACCATGCTTCGGCAACATTCGTCCTAACAAGGCCTGCAGGGAGAGTTCAAACAAAACTGGTGCAGTCGCCAGATCATATTGTTGCGCCAACCGTGGGTGCAAGCTACCCATCCAACCTGCATGGACGTCATCCAGCCAAATTTCGGCACACTGTCCAGGATGCAATGCAGGATGCACCGCTTTTTCAAAGCGTGCACGCTGCGGCCAACACAAGGCCTCAATGTCAGCTTTGACATCAAAAAAATCCACGTTCCGAGCTGCGCTGCCCCACTGCTCCGGCATGGCATTGCCGTATACCAGCCCGGCCAGGCGTTGCGGCTGATCGAAACCCTCGACTGCCGGAAGATAACAACGTCCACTTTCGAAAATTCGCACGCGATCCTGGCGTCGGTTCAGATTGTTGCGCAGCACATCCATCAAACCACCCAGCAAAGTTGAGCGCATCACACCCATCTGGCTGGCGATCGGGTTTTTCAGGGTGACAGGCTGAGCGCCGGGTGCGAAATCAGCTTCCCATGCCGCATCCACAAAGCTATAGGTAATGACCTCCTGGTAATCACGCGCAGTGAGCAGAGTGCGCAATGCATCCACGCCACGCTGGTGCTCTGGTTGCGGCAGCATACTCAGGCGCGCGACCGGGGCCTGCGCAACGATGTTGTCGTAGCCATAGAGCCGTGCCAGCTCTTCAATCAGGTCTTCCTCGATATTCAGGTCAAAGCGGTAGCTGGGTGGCGTCACGCGGTAAACGGCCCCCTCGCGCTGAAAGTTTAAACTCAGGCGGCCCAGCAATTCCTCCACCTGCGCGTCGCTCAGCGTCACGCCCAACACTTTGCTGGCGCGCGCGCTGCGCAGCATGACAGGTGCACGTTGTGGCAAATCACCGCTGACTTCAGTGATTGCGCCTGCCGCACCACCGCAAATTTCAAGTATCAGTGCGGTGGCCCGCTCCAGCGCGTTGCGCGTGGCTGCGTAGTCCACCCCGCGCTCAAAACGGTGCGAGGAATCGGTGGACAAGCCCAGCCGGCGCGCACGTCCGGCAATCGAGTCGGGGTTGAAATAGGCTGCTTCAAGGAAAATATCCGAGGTATTTTCATCCACTGCAGTGGCTGCCCCACCCATGATGCCAGCGAGCGCCTGCACACCATTGTCATCGGCGATCACCAGCATGTCGGCTTCCATCGTCGCATGCTGATCATTCAGAAGTGTCAGCGTTTCACCCGGTACGGCCATGCGCACCTGTATATCGCCAGCCAGTTTGCCCAGATCAAAAGCATGCAAAGGCTGCCCCAATTCCAGCAATACATAGTTGGTGATGTCTACGACCGGACTGATACTGCGCAGACCACTACGGGAAAGTCTCTCTATCATCCAGGCCGGTGTTCGAGCTGCGCGATTGAGCTGACTGATGACGCGACCGCAATAACGCGGGCAGCCTTGTTTGGCTGTCACCTCCACTCTGCGGGCAAGGCTGCCGGTGACTGCAGCAGGGACAATCTGGGGCAAGCTCAAGGGACTACCGGTCAGTGCAGCCACTTCACGCGCAACGCCGACCACACTCAGGCAATCGCTGCGATTCGGGGTCAGTTTGAGCGTATAAAGCTTGTCATCCAGATGCAGGTAATCGCGGATATTCTTACCCACTGGAGCATCGTCCGGCAACAACAGCAGGCCATCGGCTTCTTCTGTCAGCCCCAATTCGCGCGCCGAGCACAACATACCTTGCGATTCGATACCGCGCAGTTTGGCTTTCCTGATTTCAAAGCCCGGCAAGCTGGCGCCGATCAGTGCGCAAGGCACACGAACGCCTTCAGCTACATTGGGTGCGCCACATACGATTTGCAATGGATTACCGATTCCCGCCTCCACCTGGCACACGCGCAGGCGATCCGCATCAGGGTGTGGTGCTACCGACAGTACTTGCCCTACCACCACACCAGAAAAATCCGCTGCGACCGGATCCAGCGCTTCGACCTCCAGCCCTGCCATAGTCAGAAGATGAGACAGTGCTGCGCTATCCAGCGCCGGATTCACCAGAGTGCGTAACCAAAGTTCAGAGAATTTCATGTTGGCGGATCAGTTGAACTGTTTCAAAAAACGTAGATCATTCGCGAAAAAGAGGCGCAGATCATCAACGCCGTAGCGCAGCATCGCCAGCCGCTCTACGCCCATACCGAACGCGAATCCAAGGTATTTTTCGCTATCCACATGTACGTGCCCCAATACATTGGGGTGCACCATGCCGCAGCCCAGCACTTCCAGCCAGCCGGTATGACTGCATACGCGGCAACCGTCGCCACCGCACATCACACAAGCAATATCCATTTCTGCCGATGGTTCAGTGAATGGAAAAAAAGACGGACGGAAACGCACTTTCAGGTCATCACGCTCAAAAAATCGCTGCATAAAATCTGCCAGCACACCTTTCAATGCCGCGAAACTCACCTCCTCATCCACCCACAATCCCTCGACTTGATGAAACATCGGAGTATGGGTCACATCGGAATCGCAGCGATATACCCGCCCCGGTGCGATGATCTTGACCGGTGGCTTATTAGTCTGCAGATAATGTATCTGCACCGGCGATGTGTGGGTTCGCAGCAAATGCTTGTCATCCACGTAGAAGGTATCGTGCATGGCGCGCGCCGGATGGTTTTCCGGAATATTCAGCGCGGTGAAATTATAGAAATCGGTTTCAATCTCCGGGCCTTCTGCCACCTCGAAACCGATCGAGGCGAACAGCGCCTGGATACGTGACAGCGTGCGCGTGACCGGATGCAAACCGCCGGTGCCGAGGCCGCGTCCGGGCAAGGTGACATCCAGGGTTTCCGTTGCCAGCTTGCTATCCAGTTGCGCCTGCGCCAAGGCAATGCGACGCGCTTCCAGCGCTTGTTGAATCTGTTCCTTGGCAAGATTGATCAAATTGCCCGCAGCGGGGCGTTCTGCGGCAGGGAGCTTGCCGAGTTGCTTCAATTGCTCGGTAAGCAAACCCGATTTTCCAAGATAGCGGGCTTTTGCCTGTTCCAGCTCAACTACCTGGTTGACTGCCGCGAATTCCGCTAATGCTTCGGCGACGATATGGTCGAAATTGTGCATGGTAATTTGTCTCAGGAGAGCGTTTCTAGAAATTCAACCAACACATGATGCACCCATGCCTGATTGAATTTTTGGAAGCGCCCACAAAAAAGGAGGCCGACGGCCTCCCTTTTTGAAGGATAGTCAGCTTTAGGCCGCCAATTTGGCTTTAGCCTGCTCGGCAAGCAGCGCGAACGCAGGTTTGTCGAACACCGCCAGATCGGCCAATACCTTGCGATCCAGCACGATTTCGGCTTTTTTCAGACCGTTCATGAATACGCTGTAACGCATTCCGCACTCACGTGCAGCCGCGTTGATACGCGCAATCCACAGCGAACGGAACTGACGCTTGCGCTGACGACGGTCACGGTAGGCATACTGCCCCGCCTTCATTACCGCCTGCTTGGCGACACGGTAGACGTTTTTGCGGCGACCGCGATAGCCTTTGGCCAGGTCGAGAACTTTTTTGTGACGCGCGCGCGCCGTTACACCACGTTTTACTCTTGGCATGTGATCTCTCCTTTATGCGTAGGGCAACATGGCGCGAACGGAACGCATGTTGGTCGCATCGACCATCATCGTGCCGCGCAACTGGCGCTTGTTCTTGGTGGTTTTCTTGGTGAGAATGTGACGCTTGAAAGCCTGACCGCGCTTTACGCCACCATTCGCCAGCGCCTTGAAGCGCTTGGCCGCACCCGATTTGGTTTTCATCTTCGGCATTGCATTACTCCTGTTGGGCAAGACGCCGGGCAGCCTCACAACGAGACATTTAGGAACCCGGACATCCGCGAAACATCCGGCGGCATTCACCGCCGGATGGTTTTCGCCAGATTACAGCGAAAATTCTTCAATCGAACAGGCTGCATTACGGCCTGTTCGAGAATTCTTGTTTACTTCTTCTTGGGGCCCAGCATCATTACCATCTGCCGGCCTTCCATCTTGGGAAACTGCTCGACTACAGCCTGCTCGGCCAGGTCTGCTTCCACGCGCCTTAACTGCGCCAGACCGATTTCCTGGTGCGCCATTTCACGACCGCGAAAGCGCAAGGTTACTTTCGCCTTGTCGCCTTCTTCAAGGAAACGAATCAGGTTGCGCAGCTTGATCTGATAATCACCTTCGTCAGTATTGGGCCGGAACTTCACTTCCTTAACCTGAATCTGCTTTTGCTTAACCTTGGCCTCGTGCTGGCGCTTGCTTTGCTGATATTTGAACTTGCCGTAGTCCATCAGGCGGCATACGGGTGGCTTGGCTTGCGGAGCAATTTCCACCAAGTCCACTTCGGCTTCCTCAGCCAGTTTCAGCGCTTCGGCGGCGCTGACGATACCAAGGGGTTCTCCTTCCAGCCCGACCAAACGAATTTCTGGCCAGGTGATTTCATCGTTGACCCGTGTTTCTTTATCCTGAGCGATAGCTGCAACTCCTGTAAATCAAAAGACAAGAGGAGTGAGAAACCTCACTCCTCGCTTGGTTTGCGCAGCGCTACAGCTTCCTTGAGTTGTGCCATAAACACTTCCAAAGGCATCTGTCCGAGATCCTGGCCCGTACGCGTACGCACTGCAACCATGCCTGCGGCCATTTCCTTGTCGCCGATGATCAGCTGATAAGGCAGCTTTTGCAAACTATGTTCCCGAATTTTATAGGTTATTTTCTCATTTCTCAAGTCTGTCGTAACGCGCAGACCCTCCTGACGCATCACATCACAGACTTTTTGCGCATATTCCGCCTGATTGTCAGTGATATTCATCACCACTACTTGCACCGGCGCCAGCCATAGCGGGAAGTTACCTCCATGGTGCTCGATCAGGATACCGATGAAGCGCTCCATCGAGCCGAGAATCGCACGGTGCAGCATTACCGGCGCTTTGCGCGTATTGTCCTCGTCCACGAATTCCGCATCCAGCCGCACCGGCAGATTGAAGTCGAGCTGGATGGTGCCGCATTGCCACAGGCGTCCAAGGCTGTCTTTCAGCGTGAATTCTATCTTGGGCCCGTAGAAGGCGCCTTCACCCGGTTGCAGGTCGTAGTCCAGGCCGTTCTGTTGCAATGCGGCCGCCAGGCCAGCTTCGGCCTTGTCCCAGGTTTCGTCTGAACCCACGCGCTTTTCCGGGCGAGTGGACAGCTTGACCAGCATGTCGTTGAAGCCGAAGTCCGCATAGACCTTTTGCAGCATGACGATAAAGTCCGCCACTTCGGATTCGATCTGCGTTTCAGTACAGAAAATATGCGCATCATCCTGGGTAAAGCCGCGCACCCGCATCAAGCCATGCAACGAACCGGACGGCTCGTTGCGGTGGCAGGAACCGAATTCTGCCAGGCGCAGGGGCAAGTCACGGTAGCTGCGCAGACCATGATTGAATATCTGCACATGGCCCGGGCAATTCATCGGTTTGACCGCGTACTCGCGGTTTTCCGACGCGGTGGTAAACATGTTGTCGCGATAATTTTCCCAGTGGCCGGATTTTTCCCACATCTGCCGGTCCATGATCGTCGGTGTGCGCACTTCCTGATAACCGTATTCGTGGAATTTTTCGCGCATGTATTGCTCGATCTGCTGCCAGATCACCCAACCGTTGGGGTGCCAGAACACCATGCCAGGCGCTTCATCCTGCATGTGAAACAGGCTGAGCTGCTTTGCCAGCTTGCGGTGATCGCGCTTCTCGGCTTCTTCCAGACGATACAGGTAAGCATCGAGGTCTTCCTTTTTCGCCCACGCAGTGCCGTACACGCGCTGCAGCATTTCGTTGCGATGATCGCCGCGCCAGTACGCGCCGGCCAGCTTCATCAACTTGAAATGCTTGAGCTTGCCGGTAGACGGCACATGCGGCCCGCGGCACAGGTCGGTGAAATCACCTTCGGTATACAGCGACACATCCTCATTCGCCGGGATGGAGGCGATGATTTCCGCCTTGTAGTGCTCGCCAAGGCCCTTGAAATACGCCACCGCTGCGTCACGTGGCAGAACTTTGCGGCTGACCGGGATATCGCGCTTGGCCAACTCGGCCATCTTTTTCTCGATGGCCTGCAAATCTTCCGGCGTAAACGGGCGCTTGTAGGAAAAATCGTAGTAGAAGCCATCCTCGATGACCGGGCCGATGGTCACTTGCGCATCCGGATAGAGCTCTTTCACGGCGTAGGCCAGCAGGTGCGCAGTGGAGTGGCGGATCATGTCCAGGCCATCGGCATCGCGGTCGGTCACAATAGACAGGTGCGCATCCTGCGTGATGACGAAACTGGTATCCACCAGTACGCCGTCAACCCGACCGGCCAGCGCAGCCTTGGCCAGCCCGGCGCCTATCGAGGCGGCGACTTCAGCCACCGTGACCGGCTGGGGGAAACTGCGCACAGAACCGTCTGGCAAAGTGACATTCAACATTGATTTCTCCGGCACAAAACAAAAAAGCGCGGATAGCCGCGCTTTTTTGACAGATACAAACCTACTCAGGGATTAACGCGATGATAGTGACTGGTTGTGGTCGTGCAAGTTCGCGGTGTCATAACGCTGCCTTTCCATACCCCATCGATATATCCGTATTGAATCCGTTGGTAGGCGCGATTGGACTCGAACCAACGACCCCCACCATGTCAAGGTGGTGCTCTAACCAGCTGAGCTACGCGCCTGAGGAGGCCGCATTGTAACGGAGTTGCTGCAGGCTTTCAATGTGAAAATCCAAACTCGTCTATATTGATTGATGCAATGAGTCGATCAGGCTGTCTTTGTTCAATTTTTTTAAATAATTCGTTCCAAACATTCCGCTTTATCTGTAGGAGCGTATTGCCTAGACTTGCTCCAACATTTGAACAATTGAGAATAGAGGGGCTGAAATATGATTCAGATACGTAAAGCCGATACGCGTGGGCACGCCGAACATGGCGGCTGGCTGGATAGCTGGCATACCTTCTCGTTTGCAAACTACTATGATCCCGCACACATGGGTTACAGCGTGCTGCGCGTCATCAACGACGACGTTATCGCACCCGGCGCCGGATTCCCTATGCATGCGCACCAGGACATGGAAATTGTCACTTATGTACTGGAAGGCGCGCTGGAACACCGCGACAGCCTGGGCAATGGCGACGTCATCCGACCTGGCGATGTGCAGCGTATGAGCGCCGGTACCGGCATCCGCCATAGCGAATTCAATCCATCGCAAACTGAACCCGCGCGCCTGCTGCAAATCTGGCTACTGCCGCAAAAAACCGGTGTGACCCCCAGCTATGAACAGACCCGGTTTGATCCTGCGCAACTGCAAGGACAATTTCGGGTCGTGGCGTCACCCGACGGCCGCGACGGTTCCGTGCATATCAATCAGGACACCCTGCTTTATGCCACCAAACTCAATCAGGGTGAAACTGCGCGCCTGGAGCTGGCGCCGGGTCGACGCGCTTATTTACAAGTTGCGCAAGGCGACGTTGAACTAAGGGGTTTTCCGCTGCACCGCGGCGATGGTGCAGAAATCAGCCAGGAAACGGAAATTACCCTGACGGGCATTCATGCCGCAGAAGTGCTCGTGTTTGACCTTCAATAACCCACAAAAGGGAGATGCGCAAATGACCAGCTTCGAAAAATTCGGCCCTTTGTTTGGGCGCGTGCTGATTGCACAGATATTCCTGATTGCAGGCTTCGGCAAGATTGCCCACTTTGCACAGACGGCAGGATACATGTCTAGCATGGGACTGCCCATGGCGGATGTTCTGTTGACGCTTACCATAGCGCTGGAAATCGGAGGCGGACTGATGATCCTGCTTGGTTTTTACGCACGGTACGCGGCCATCGCCTTTTTCTTCTGGCTGATACCCGTGACCCTGACATTTCATGCGTTCTGGCATGCGGATGCCGCCAGTATGCAAAATCAGATGAACAACTTCATGAAAAACATCGCCATCATGGGTGCCATGATTTATCTGGCGGTGTATGGCAGCGGATCGTTCAGTCTGCGTCGGGAATGCCACAAGGGCCAAGCCGAACATACATCACCATGGAAGGCTAATTCAAGCCACAGAGAACACAGAGATAAAGCAACGCTTTGAAAGTCGCGTCATCTCTGCGGTCTCTGTGCTCTCCGTGGCTGACTGTTTTTTCCAAGATAACTTGAGGAGTACAACATGAGTGAACAAATGCCCAATATAGATTTCGGCATCGTCATGACCAGTGGCCCGGATACCCCAAAGCGTCTGGCATCGCCATTTTTTCTCGCAGCCGCTGCTGCCGCTGAGGAACGTAGCGTAGTGGTCTACTTCACCGGATTGGGCACTTTGTTGTTGCAAAAAGGTGTGGCGGAAACCGTGTTTCCCAAGGAGGGAGGGAAATCGCTTGCCGGGTTTATGGACCTGGCACAGAAAAATGGGGCGCAGTTTGTACTGTGCGCCACCTCCATGGATTTACATGACCTCAAACCTGAAGACATGGTGCCGGGCATCCCGGCGATGAGCGTGGCGGCCGCCCTGCCCTACCTGGAAGCAGCAAAAAAACTGCTGAGCTTTTAACCTGCGTGGTCACAGGCGGCATGCTAGACAGGAGCCACGACGTTGATGCGCACACCCCCCAGGCTCACCACCTGCCCGGCGCGAATCTTGCAGGTCTTGCGCAGCTCCACCTCGCCGTCCACCGAGACCACGCCGGATGCGACCAGCCTTTTTCCGGCACCGCCGCTGTCGCATGCACCGGCCAGTTTCAATAGCTGGTTAAGCTCGACGAATTCACCATTTAATGCCACTTCTAATTGTTGCATGCGAACACTTTCATAAATTTTAACGATATCTTACCGCTCCTATTCCGCTTCGTGAAATATCACGCTCATCTGGAACCATGGATGGCGCCATATGCATATCCTGCTTGATTTCATTTGATGCAAGCATGCACCGCTATGTTGTGTCGCGAACGCGACACCTATTCTGTGGATTCATCGAAATAATCATCATTTGCTATTTGCACTCCCGCTCTGAGTAACCTAGGCTTATACGATATTCATCGCAAAATCCTGTTTGCGGGCTTGGCAGCATGTCGGACTCATATCGATGTACCTTTTTTATATGTCACGCTCTAATGCTTTCAGCATAACTGATGGGTCTCTCCCTGGCAGCCTAGGAGAAAAAACATGGAGAAAAAAGACGTCTTTAGCGGACTTTCGAAAACGGAGTTGAATACGCTATCTGCGATGTCGACGCGGTTGCTGCTGAGCGCCGGGACTATCCTGTTCTCAGAGGGCGATATCGGAAACGCTGTCTATATCATCGAAACCGGGAATATTTCCATTTCCCTCAATAAATCCGAAAAGCAGGAAGAGATTGCCATTCTGGGCTGCGGCGAATTTTTCGGCGAAATGGCCATCTTCAATAACGATACCCGAGGCGCATCGGCAAAGGCCTTGTCGGAAGCCGTTCTTTGGGAAGTGAAGAAGAACGATTTTATCCGTCTGACCAAGGATCAACCTGCCTTCGCAGCCAAGCTGTTACTGGTTTTGCAGTCCCGCAAGATCGAATTGTTCTTGAAGGAACAGCTTGTATCCGCAGCCGGTATCGGTTCGCACGATCTTCGTGTAAGCATAAAAGGCGACCCCTCATTGCGTGAGACGGCATTTACGCGCGAGCGCTATGAGAGCGTCGTGGATAAAATTCTTCCTAGCCTCGTCCCGAATCTGCGCACATTGCTGTTCGATACCAGCGTATATCAAGTATTTATCGGCTTCAACAATGGCGAGGTGAGAACTTGCTCGGTAATCACGCCTTACATTGAAGAGGTGCACACAGCGAGCAAGATAGTGTCCGCCGCGTATATCGATCGCCACTTCGCGCCGATGGCCTATGATTCAAAGACTGAATTCATACGTGATATGAATAAACACATACAGGCAACCGCTACGTTCAAGACACTTCCTCATAGCTGGCATACTGCGATAGGATCGTTCCATACGAACTGGAATCCGGTTCCCAGAGAAAAGCTGGAGTCGGTTCTGGGCCATCTGCTCGATATGAGACAAATGCCCAATTTTTATCTCAGAAATCTCGGTCTCAGTGTTGTTCAGGACGCGGTACGCATGCAGTTCAACTGCGACGGAACTCACATCATCAGCACTCGAGAGTACCAGCGATTCCTTGAGGAAAACATCGACGCAACAATCTGAGGATGGCCGACGAAGCGTCAAGCCGGATAATCTGCTTTATGTCTCGTAATTCCGGCATCAATCCAAATCTCGCCAATTCAGGCTGCATATTTGCATTTAAGACAAGATTGATTGCCTAATAACCAGAACGTGATCGACTAAAGGACGGGATGATGAAGATAAAGGTTCTGGGTTGCAGCGGGGGTATCGGCGGTGACCAGTACACTACAGCACTGCTAGTTGACGACGACATACTGATCGACGCAGGCACCGGCGTGAGTCGGTTGTCGATGGAGGCACTGGCACGTATCGATCATGTATTCATCACTCATTCCCATATGGACCACATTACCTCCATCCCGCTCATGGTGGATACGGTAGCCAGAATGCGCGACAAACCTTTAGTTTTGCACGCCACCGAGGCGACGCTCGGCATTCTGCGCGGGCACATCTTTAACTGGGAAATCTGGCCCGATTTTAGCCGCATCCCCACTGCAACAGCGCCATATATGCGTTATGAAACCATTGCCATCGGCAAACCGGTGCAGATAGGTGAACGCCGTATCACTGCGCTGCCCGCCAATCATGCTGTTCCCGCCGTGGGCTACCAGCTGGACAGCGGCACAGCCAGCCTGGTGTTTAGCGGCGACACAACGACCAACGACCCTTTTTGGGAAATCGTGAATGGCATTGGCAATTTGCGTTACCTGATCATCGAGACTGCCTTCTCCAACAAGGAGCGTGAAATCGCAGTGCTATCCAAGCACCTGTGCCCAAGCATGCTGCAAGAGGAATTGACCAAGCTTAAGCGCCCCGCGGAAATTTACATCACGCATTTGAAACCCGGGGAGGACGCGCTCATCATGCGCGAGATCGATACATGCATTGGCGACTATCAAGCGCGCAGGCTGGTGAACGACCAGGTCTTCGAATTTTAGCAAGCGCTGAATGATGAGGGCCCATCCATGAAACAAGACAGTAAATGGCCGGCTTATATTTTCACTGCGTTATTTTTCGCGCTGAGTGCATTGGCACAAACACCGAACGCTGAAAATACCGATCCACACTATACAGAGCTCGGTTTCTTTGACGTTCATCTATGTAATTGGCCGGACCGCCCACCGTTCTATATGGCGCTATTTTCAACTGTGCAATACCAAAATATCTCTGGTGTGCGCGTGTATTTTCCTGATGGGAAACTGGCCGGCGAATTGGATATGACGCGTTATCGAACTATCAACCGTCCCGGAAAACCGGAAAAACACGTTTTCATCACGCATCTGCCACTTTCCAATCAAGCCACCGATGGCTGGTTCAGCGCAATAATAACAACCCTGGATGGCCGTGAAATGACAGCAAAGGATTATGTGGTGCATACATTAATGCCCATCATCCACGACGCAGCGCCCGCAGGAGGGCGCGAGCTATCCTCCCCGCCCATCCAACTCACCTGGTCACCTGCGCCGGGAGCCACCCACTATCAAGTCACATTGCGGGACGAGTGGAATAATAATCGGGTGATCTATACCTCGGCACTCGTGACCGAGCCCAGGATAAGCATGCCGCCAGGGCTGCTCCAGCAGGGCGGGCGCTACTCCTGGGTGATACATGCGCGGGATAGTAATGGCAATGTGTTGCTTGGCGATTTCAACCATGGATCAATGAGCGCCCCGCAAACATTCTCGATAGCGCAATAAACGCCTGAGGCAGTGCTGCCCTTCCCTGCAATGGCCGGGACACCGGTCTGTGGGTACACTCTCCGGTAAATTCATCCCGGCATGTCAGCTCTTGACTTCGACCAGGCTTCATTGGCTTCACGCAAGCGCAGACTCAGTGCTGCAAGCATGCCAATGCCCAATTCCGGATAAGCCAGCAACATGCCATGCAGGTGCTCCCGGCTCAGGCTCAATGCTTCTGCTGTTTCCAACACATGCACTGTAGCAGAACGTGGCAGATCATCCAGCAATCCCATCTCGCCGAAGCAGTCTCCCGGCCCCAGTAGGGCGACATATTCCGTACTATTCGGATCGTCATTCAAGGCAACACCCACACGGCCAGACAATAAAATATACATGCAGTCGCTCGGATCCCCCTTCTCGAAGACACACTCGCCCGAGGCCCAACCGGCCGGTTCAAGCTTAGGCACAATATGTCGAAGCTGGTCAGTACGCAACAGCGCGAAAAACGGCACCCGCTTCAAAAGAATAATGCGGTCAAACAGGGGCTGCACGGCTTGTTACCTCTTCCATCGAGGCAGCGCATTGGCTCAGCCACTGTCCACCTTGCAGCTTGCACCAGGCAATCAACTCATTCATATCACGCGGCATATCGGGCACAGTGTGCTCCCATTTCGCACCATCATGTGAGGCCTCAATCAAAGGCAGCAGCCATTCCACCAGGGTGTTATTTTCGATGTGGCGTAGCGACTCCAACGCCTGCGCGCGCAGCCGTCGATCACGGCTGGCGAGCGCTGCACTGATAGCCCGCGCCATCTGCGCCTCATCCAGCAACGCCAGAATATCCAGAGCGATGCCGATATGCCGCAGCACTTCTTCATTCAGAACCAGACGTAAAAACCCCGCTTCATCGGCCTGCCTGGCCGATGCCTGCTGCGCAAGCGATAGGGCATGCAAGGCGACGGACTTTTTATCCCAGGCACGCTGCAAATGCCGATGTGCGATCGCCAGCAATATTGTCTTGCGTTGCGCAAGTTCACTTTGCGACAGATAGTTTGTCAGAAGTGATTGCATATGGAAAAAGCTAAAGTAGGTGTCCAGTGCGGCCGTGTATTCAGATTCAGTGATGGGCATGAGCGTTGCTGCATTTTTTTCCGCGGCGCGCTGCACTACAACATCTTCATCCCGCAACGCGCGTGCCAACAGGATCAGGCGCTCGCTGACATCGCCAATTGTCCCGGTGGCCGCGATGGCAGCAGCTCGCACGCCTGCGTCGGGGTGTTGCAGAAGCGCCCGCACTTCATCGTCTAGTGAAAACAATTTAAGTCCAGGCATTACCGACAGCGCCGCAATGATAGAGCCCGGCATTTCTGCGTAGAGCATCGAGCGCAATGTGCGCTCGGCGACTTCATGCATGACCGGGTCCTGGACGGCGAAACATGCCTGAGCCGCTACAGCGCGAATACGCGGATTGCTGTGCACCAGCCATCCATGGATGGCTCGCAAGGCATCCACATCGTCACGCTTCGCTAATTCGGTCAAGGCCGTGGCGCGCAGGTGAATGTCAACCGAATCCAGACAGCGCCGCACATAATCCTGCCAACCGGGCGGAGCCAATTCAGCAATGCGCGGCAATAGCCGGTCTTGTACAAGCGCTGACTTTCCGGGCAGGGTTTCCAGCAGGATCTTACCGGCGTATTGCGGTGCACCGTGCAGCAGTATCTCCGCAAAGACGACGTAATTATCGCCATCTTCGGTTTGCTGCAATAGTTGCTTCAGCTCATCCACTACGCGTTCATCCAGGCGGCCTATTTTTTCCAACTCTTCGCCGATCCCGGTGTATACCTGTTGCTGGATCAAACGCGCAAGGCTGGCCGCGTAAATACGATTCTTCACGATTTTGAGATAGATATATACGAACGACAGAAGCAAGCCGAAAACAGCCAGCGATTCGTCAACCGATTCCTTGGGTACCCACATCAGCAGCAGGCCGGAAACTGCGAGTCCCAGCGGCAAAATCAGGCCGATGCTCAACGCCCGCGCTCGGCCCTGCATATAGCCCGGCAGTGCACTGTAAAAAAGATTAGCTGATGGGTTGCGAAAGGCCGGCATCATGCCGGTGTAGTTAAAGCGACCGATGACGGCAGGCAGGAAGCTTGCGCTCAGGCTCAATAGCGCGAAGCTCGCCGCCGTGCTCCAAGGGAAAATCAGGCTGACCAGTTTGAGGCCGAAGCGGCGCAGCAATCGATTGGTGGCCAGCATCTGCAACAGCAATACCGCGAAGTTGGTGAAAGCGAAGAACCAGCCGAAGAAAGCCGCCAGATCACGCTCGTTTTGAAAATGCCGGGAAAGAATGGTGCTCACCAGATAATCCTGCATCGAAATCAGCACGATCATGACAAACAAACCCAGCCCTGCGATTTGCAACAAGCTCGAGCGCCGGGCGAACTCAAGTCCCTCGCGAATGTGAGCCATGGGTTTGGTCTGCTTGTTAAATGGTCTAACCCTGGCGCGGAGCCCTTGCTTGCCCCGATGGTAAGCGGCGATCAGGAAAAACGCCATCACCAAGGTGAGTACCCAGACCAGAGCCATATATTCGGTGGCAACCCATGAACTGAGCACCCCGAGTGCCACGCCGCCGGTTACGCCACCCAGACGCGAGGCAGCGTTGATGAGCGGGAACAGGCGCTTTGACTGCGATATATCCAAGAATCCGGAAACATATAAATTGAAATGTACCACCAAGATTTCGGACACCACGCCATAACCCAGGAAATACGCCGCAAAGGCTATTTTGCTGCCCCCGCTTTGCATGGCGCACCAGACGACCATCAGAAAAATCCCGGTCAGTGCAACGATATACTTGAACATGCGCGACGGATGCACTCGATCCGAGAATGCGGCGTAAACAGCACTGAAAATTATCAGTAGCAAACTGGTCAGAAAAAACATCTGAGGCAGAAATTCGACGCCTAAGCGCTTGAATAACAGCGCATCGCTGGAACTACGACCCACTGCCATACCCGCTCCCAGCGCAAGGTAGAGCAGGGACAGGTAGAGCACAACACGCTCTTCACCGTTTCGGATCAGCAACCAGCTGGTCAACTGCCGTTTCAGCACGCTAAAACCTTGCCAACGAAGAAGCTAGCGAGAAGTGGAATCGGGTAATTTAACCAATCAAACCACGCAAAATATCATTGCGGTGTCGAATATCGTTGGCGATCTGTCTGGCCACAGCCAACTGGAAATTCAACGCAAGGGGGGCCGAAGATTTCGCCAATAAATTGTAGGCTGCACGCGGCAGTATCCCCAGTTTCACCGTCCCGACAGCCACACAGCTGGCTGCGGAAGGCAGGTGATCCATCAGCGAAAGAACACCGAACAACTCACCTACTTTCAGCTCTTTCAAAACACACGGTGTGCCGGTCAATGGATCGTAGTGAGTCACCTTTACTTTACCTTCGATCAGAAGATACAGCTCCTTACCCTGCTTTCCCTCCTGCACAATGATGGATGCGTCAGGAAATTCCTGTACGTAAATGGCACGGGACAGCGCATCCAGATCTTGTTCATCAGCCAGATTGCTGAACACTGACTGACTCTTCAGGAAATTTTTTAAAAGCATATCAGACCTCTATTCCTGTCAGTTTCTTCAGCATCGCAATAAGCCAGTTATCTTTGATACCCGCTTCATTACTGGCCAGCATGAGCGCGAGTTTCTGCTCACCAATTTGCTCAAACGCTTGGTTGGAATTCCTCAATCGCTTCGCCATCAACTCCCCGAAATGCTGAATGAGCATGCTTGCCAACATCGGATGTCGTGTTTGCGTCATAACAAAATCAGCATGCTTGAGCTCCAGCACACTGGAATCAACCACAGCGTATACCTTGGCTGTGGAAAGACCATCGCCGGTAAAGTAGGAAACCTCTCCGACCCATTTGCCCTTGCCAAGCTGACCCAGCAATAATGATTTATCGCGATTGCTTACCTCGACATTGAATTCGCCGGAGAAAATCAGCATGAAGGCATCTACAGTTGCACCCTCGTCGATTAATGTCATTCCTGCCGGAATTTCCCGCAACTGCATCAGGTGTGACAGTTCTGCAGTGTTTTCGCGTCCCAGGAAATGCGCAAGGTCCGGAAATTCATATTCGAAATCGATGTTAATTCCCATGTCCCTTTACCCTCCCAAAACCAGGAAAACCCGATAACCTGCGAATGCTTAAGTCCAATTATAGTATAGGCTTCAAAAGCAAATCGGCACTTCAAACATGTTGGAAAAGCCGATACAGTGAAGGTTTTTTGATGCTGGCAAGAAGACCGTCCTCAAGACCCCATATTTGAAATGGCGTTCCAAAATAAGGGGCTGGGCGCGTCCAATCTCGTGAAACTGCATTTCGTTGCACAAAATGGCAGACTCCAGCTATGATTAACTCAAATAAATCAGAATACATCCCGGCAGCTTGACTATCTCATAGTACATGGGAGGGATAAATGCATTCTATACTGCCGGCGACAACAGCTTTTTTTCTTGCGTTAAGCTCATTGCAAGTATGGGCTGCAGATCTTAAAAGTCTGATCCCGGGTCTTTATGGTGGCGATGGCATCACACTCGCACCACCAAGCGGGCCCTTTCCGAGTCATGTGGCGCATTTTTCTGTCGATTCAGCCGCAGCCATCAATCAACTCAATAACAATATTGCGGCACAGATCGCGGTTTTTCCATTTCCTTCGATCTCTTCCGGACTCGCCTTCGAGTTCAATCCCGATCTTGGTACGTTTTTGAAGACGCCAGAAAGTCTCGGGCCCATTTTCGCAGAGCGGCCGCGAACTACCGGCGCCGGAAAGTTTACCGCGAACCTCTCTTTTACGTCCTTTGAATACAATAAGTTCGAGGGCAATAGCCTCAACAATCTGGATGCCATTGCCTTGCATGACGCGAATATTTTGCCGCCGTCCGACGTACATACCTCATTCGAACTTGACACACTGGACCTGCGAATCAACCTTGGCATCAAGGCGAAAATCCTTGCGCTTGCTGCGACCTACGGCGTTACCGACCGGTTTGATATCGGTGTGCTCGTGCCTTATGTCTGGGTCAATATGGACGTGCGCAGCCATGCGCAACTTGTGGTTTCGCCTGGCAACCCTTTTCCTACAGCACATAGTTTCGGAAGCGAAAGTCCGGACGATGCGGCGCACGGTAGCGCCAGCGGGCTTGGAGACATACTGTTGCAGGCAAAATATCACTGGCTGAAAACGGATACAAATAATGTTGCTGCCGCGGTGTTGGTCAAGACGGAAACCGGAGATGCAAACAACTTTTTAGGCACCGGCGATACGACCGTGCGTCCCTACCTGATATATGCACGCTCTTTCGGTGCTTTCACACCTCATATCAACCTGGGTTACAAGTTCAATCTCAAAACCTCGGATAAGAACGCCATCGAGTATGCATTGGGATTCGATTACGGAAATGAAAGGTACACGGTAGCCGCGGACGTGATCGGTAGCAGATATACCAACGGCAGCGCCATTGGTGACAATATTATCAACGGCGCGCTCGGAGTAAAGTGGAATCCCGGTTTTGCGAAAAACCTGATTGTGTCCGCCAATGCACTTTTCCCTTTGAACAACTCCGGTCTGCGCTCCGATTTAATTACCACAGTGGCACTGGAATATGGTTTTTAATCGGCCCTGGCCTAACACCACTTTAGCGATTCCGTCCCGGTTCGTACCGAATAAAGGGATGGCTCTGTGAGGCTACTATGCCTGCTACGATTCGCTATTATCGTGGCAGTTTCGATATTCCCCCTGTGTGCCAACGGCGCTGGCGATATTGCAGTAATCAGAAGCCAGGACCTCGATCCCTACAATCAGGCATTTGCCGGTTTTTCGGAATCCTGCGCCAGCAATGTCAAGCAATATACGCTGGGCGGGAATAGCGCTTCGCAGCAGCGCATGGCGCAAGAAATCGGTGCAGAGAAACCGCGACTGGTCCTGGCGATTGGATTGATGGCCGCAAAGCTAGCCAAAGAATATCTCAAGGATATTCCGACACTCTACATCATGGTTTCCAATCCAAAAAAATACGGCCTTATTGGTAACAATATCGCGGGCATCACGTTGAACATACCCGTCGAGGCACAGTTCAAGACATACAAAACCCTGGTGCCAGGACTCAAATCCATAGGTGTCATCTACGATGCAAATAATTCCGGGGAAATTATTCGGGAGGCAGGTAACGTCGCGAAAAAACTTGGAGTTCAGCTTGTTGCGATTTCCGTTACTTCGCAAAAAGAAGTTCCGGAAGCTTTGCGCAGCATGCTGGGAAAAGTGGATGCAGTCTGGATGGTACCGGATGAGACCGTCGTCACGACAGATTCATTCAAGTATTTCCTGGTGACAACCCTGGAAAAGGGTGTTCCGTTCTTTGCGGCGTCAGATATCTTTGTTGAAGCAGGGGCTTTGGCAGCCCTCACGCCGGATTACACAGACGTCGGACGGCAGGGTTGCCAGTTGGCCACTGGATTCACAGACGGACAGGTTAGCCTGGCCGAGACTGGCGCCAGGCCGCCGAGAAAGATCAATCTTTCACTCAATTTGAAGACAGCCAGAAAGATTGGCGTGGCCATACCCAAATCGGTCATAGAATTGGCAAAGCTGGTTTATCAATAGAATGTTTCCTCACCGAAACTGCGCATATGGATTTTCCAGCTAACAACCCATTCCGGCTTTCGCTCAAGGTCAAGGCGATCTCTTTCATTGCCTTGATCATTCTGGCGGTGGGAAGCTTTTTAAGCTGGCGATTTTTAAGCCAGTCGGAAGAAATATTGACCTCGGAACTGCAGGGCCGCGCACAAGCATTCAGCAATAACCTGGCCCGCAGCAGCAAATACGGCATTCTGACGGAAGACCCCGAGATCCTGCGCGAAGTGGCTGAGGGTGCCCTGCTGGAAGAAAGCGTTATCTACGTGCGTATCAGCAATGCGCAGGGGAAAGTGCTCGCCGAGCAGTTTAAATATCCCAGCGCAACCAAGTCGCTTGCCGACATCTTCCGACACATTACATCCATAGATCCCGCGTGGAATAAGCCCTTTATGACCCATCATCTGATCAAGGGCATTGGCATCTATCATACATTTACTCCGGTGCAGACGATTCGTAACGAAACCAATAGCCGGCTTTCCACTGAACTGATGCTGCTTGGCGAAGGAAATTCTGCCGCCGGCAATAAGCCAAAAGTCATTCAGCAGGGCAATGTCCAGATACTCCTGTCAACGGAAAAGGTGCTGGATAAAATCCGCAAAACGCTGCTTAGCGGCATATTTCTGACGCTGGTCATTGTCGGGATTGCGGTGATTGTGGCGTTTTTTGGCGTGGGCTACATCATCAAACCGGTTCGCGCCATGGCGCGAGCCGCGCTGAATATTTCGCGCGGCGATTTGTCGCAGCGCGTCCAGGTTCGCTCCAGGGATGAGATTGGCGTGCTGGCAACCGCTTTCAACCACATGACCGATTCTCTGTCCACGATGACGCAGGCACAACAACAACGTCTGGCAGAACTATCGACACTTCATGATATCGGTATCGATATGAGTTCGACCCTGGATCAGGAAAGATTATTTGATTTGACACTCAAAGCGGTCGTAGGGCGGCTAGGCTATGACCGGGCGATCTTTTTCCGGTATAGCGAGGAAAAGCAGGCGCTGGTAGAGGGGAAGTTGGAAGGCATATCAAAAGATCTCGAGCAGGCATTGCAGGGACTGGAAATTCCTCTGGAAGAAAAAAGCGGTTTTTGCGCCACAGTGGCGTTGAAGGGCGAGGCGGTGCTGGTTGCGGATGTGAGCAGGGAACAGCCGCATATTTATGGGCCAATGTCACATATTCTGGACGCCCGCTCCTTTCTGGCCGCGCCTGTGAAATTCGAGGGGCGCACGCTAGGTATCCTGATAGTGGAAAGCCTCGACAAAGCGCTGACCGATGTGGATCTGAAGCTGATAGCCACGCTTTGCAGCCAGCTTGCGGTAGCCATGGCGAACGCATCCGCGTACCGGCAAATCGAGCAACTTAATGTCAGTCTCGAACAGAAAGTCGCGGCACGGACAGCAGAACTTCAAATGCAGCAGGATAAGCTCAAGGAAGTGAACGAAAGGCTGAGACAGGCGACACAACATAAATCCGAATTCCTGGCAAGAATGTCGCATGAACTGCGCACGCCGCTGAATGCAATTATTGGCTATAGCGAAATGCTCATGGAAGAACACGAGAGTCCGGACCAGGAGCCACTCATCCAGGACTTGAAGAAAATTCATTCCTCGGGCAGACACTTGCTGTCGTTGATCAACGATATTCTCGATTTGTCCAAGGTCGAGGCGGGAAAAATGGAGCTCTACGTAGAGAATGTCGATGTCGGATCACTCGTTAACGACGTGAAGACGACGGTTCGTCCGCTGGTGGAAAAGAGCGGCAATAAATTTTCCATAATTTGCCCGGCAAACATGGCTCCGATACGGACCGATATAACCAAGCTGCGGCAAATCCTGCTTAACTTGCTGAGCAATGCAGGAAAATTTACCGACAAGGGCGCAGTTTCCTTGACGGTAGGCGAAATGGATAAGGCAGGCGAGCGATGGTTGAGTTTCGCGGTGGCGGATTCCGGAATAGGCATCAGTGCGGCGCAGATGGAGAACCTGTTTCAGGAATTCTCCCAGGCAGATGTATCAACCTCTCGCAAATACGGAGGAACAGGGCTGGGCCTTGCCATCTGCAAACGATTCTGCGAAATGATGGGCGGGTATATCGAAGCACAGAGCCAGGTAGGCCATGGCACCCAAATTACGGTCTGGTTGCCGGCAGATATTTCCGCCGGCAATGCTTCAGTTGAGCAGAATGAAGCCTCTGTTGACGCGAGGGACGAGGGCGGCGAAAGCAAGTCGAAATGCACCGTGCTTGTCATTGATGACGACGCATCCGCGCGGGAAATCATCAGCCGATTTCTATCCAAGGATGGCTTCCAGGCCGTGTCCGCGCCAAATGGTGAAAGTGGACTCAGTCTCGCCCGTCAAATTCATCCGACGGCGATTACGCTCGACATCATGATGCCCGGCGTCGATGGCTGGACGGTCCTGGCCGAGTTGAAAGCCGACCCTGATCTGGCGGACATACCGATCATTGTCGTCACGATTCTGGACGAAAAAGACATGGGTTATTCGCTGGGCGCTTCGGACTATCTGACCAAGCCTATCGATCGCGAGCGGCTACTCACACTCGTCAGGAAATATTGCTGCGACGCTCCCCAGGGGCGCGTATTGGTGGTCGAAGACGACGACAATTCGCGGACCATGACCGGCCGCATGCTTGCAAAAGAAGGCTGGACCATCCTCGAGGCGGAAAATGGGCGCGTTGCGCTGGAGCTGCTCGCCACTCAGGCGCCGCCCCAGATCATTCTGCTCGATTTGATCATGCCGGTGATGGATGGTCTACAGTTCATAGATGAGCTGCGCAGGAATGCGCAATGGCGAACGATCCCCATCGTCGTTCTGACAGGCAAAAACCTGACCCAGGAGGAGCGCGTTCGACTGAATATGAATGTGCAGAAGATACTCGAAAAATCCACTGTGAGTCGCGCGGTCCTGTTACGGGAAATAACGGATTCGATTGGCGGCGCTTGCAAAGCGGAGTTCCGTCAAAACCGGGGGATATCAAGCGATTGATCGAAGTGTAGCCATAACTCTGATGGAGGCGTGGGCAATCGAGGCGTGATATTCCATCCATTGCCCTAATTTTAGGACGAAAGATCATGGTCAAAATATTGCTGGCGGAAGACAATGAACTGAACCGCGATATGCTGATGCGCCGCCTGGAACGCAGGGGGTATCAAGTCGATATCGCGATGGACGGTGAGGAAGCGATCGAAAAAGTGAGGAGTCATTGTCCAGACCTGCTTTTGCTGGATATCAGCCTGCCCATACTGGACGGCTTCGAAGTTGCAAGGCGCATTCGGGAAGACCCTCAATTGTGCGCGCTGCCGATCCTCGGCCTGTCCGCTCACGCCATGCAGGGCGACAGGGAACGGGCGCTTGCTGCCGGCTGTGACGATTACGATACCAAACCAGTCGAGATCGAGCGCCTGCTGGACAAAATTCAAATGCTTTTGCAAGCTGCAACCAGGTCATGAAATCCGATCCGGGAATGTTGCTGGTCGTCGACGACAATGAAATGAACCGGGATATTTTGTCGCGCCGCCTGACCCGGCTGGGCTACGTCGTGATCGTCGCAGAGAACGGGCAAAGTGCGCTCAATATGCTGCTGGAGCACAAGTTCGACCTCGTTCTGCTCGATATCGAAATGCCGGGCATCGATGGCATAGCTGTTCTCAAGCTGATACGCACGACTTATTCGATGTCCGAATTGCCCGTCATCATGGTAACGGCGAGGGGCGAATCCACCGATATCGTTGGCGCCCTCGAGTTGGGTGCCAACGATTACATCATGAAACCGCTTGATCTCGCCGTGGTGCCGGCGCGAGTGCGAACACAGCTCGCGCTCAAGCGCGCCTCGGATGAAGTCAGAATGCTCGCCAGCCAGCTGGAAGCGCGCAACACGCTCATTCGCAACATCTTTG
Source organism: Sulfuriferula sp. GW1 (assembly GCF_047300855.1). GTDB lineage: Bacteria > Pseudomonadota > Gammaproteobacteria > Burkholderiales > Sulfuriferulaceae > Sulfuriferula. The sequence continues at coordinate 1,408,926 of NZ_CP170197.1, read as the reverse complement.
GGCGCTACGTCGCAAGCGAAGTCGTCGATAAGCTTCTGGCATCGCCTGAAGCGCTCGAGTTTGGCGGCGAGCTCCGCACAGTCACCGTTCTGGTGGCCGACTTGCGAGGATTCACCCTGATTTCGGAAGGCCCGTTCACGCCCGTTCAAATTGTGCACATGCTGAACAATTTCCTCGGCACAATGACTAAAATCATTGCTGATCACCACGGCATCGTCGATGAAATTCTGGGAGATGGAATGCTGGCGTTTTTCGGAGCGCCCAGCGAACAACCGGATCATGCGCAACGCGCCGTCGGCTGTGCGGTTGCGATGCAGCAGGCGATGGCGTCCGTTAATGCATATAACCAGACACATGGCTTGCCGGAGCTCTCCATGGGAATCGGCATTCACACAGGAGAAGCCATTGTGGGAAATATCGGCTCCGAAACGCGATCGAAATATAGCGTGGTAGGCAAGCATGTCAATCTGGCCGCGCGTCTCGAATCCTACTGTTGTGGAAACCAGATACTGATATCCGAAGCGACTTTGTCGCAAACGGGAGCCATAGTCAGAATAGATGGACAATTTATCGTGCATCCGAAAGGCGTCGCTGACCCGGTTAGCGTTTATGAAGCTGGCGGCATCGCCACCTATAATTCTTTCCTGCCCCGTTATACGGATGAGCTGCAGGCTTTGCATCAGGCGATAACGGTTAGCTGCGCCATCATCGACGAAAAATCCATTAGCGAAGAAACATTCGCAGGCAGCCTTACCAGATTGTCTGCCAAGGCCGCAGAAATCGTGACCACCCGAGCAGTATCCCCCCTCACCAATATCGCGATCTATCTGCTGCCCGATAACTTTACTGACCAGACCACCTGTTTGTATGGAAAAGTCGTCGCTTACGCTGGCGATGCCGACAATTGTGTTTGCGTGCGCTTTACCTGCATGCTTCCCCAGACCCGGGCTGTACTTGCCGACTTGCTGCGTCGCAACAGCCAGAACTGATTGTTCGCTTTATCGGGGAGGCATCACGCGGCGGGTAAAACCCGATGCCCACGCAATGCTGCGCGGCGCCCGCGGCGCACATTGATGCCCATCAAAATGACCAGGCCGATCACAAAATAGCTGCCGGTCAGCAACATGGCGAGACGGTGATCGCCACCCGACACCCAACTCACCACGCCGTAGGTCAGCGGGCCCAGAATCGAGGAAAGCTTGACCGCGAAACCCCACAATCCGAAGAATTCGGCCAGCCGCGCGCGCGGACTGAGATAGCCAACCAGGGCGCGCCCCGCCGACTGGCTGGCCCCCATGCACAGTCCGGCCAGATTGGCGGCCAGCCAGAACGCGTCGCGCCCTTCTGCGCTGGCGGCTATCAGCACCATCGCGATCCAGCCCAGCAAAGTCAGCGCAATGGTACGGATATGGCCGATGCGGTCCTGCACATATCCAAACACGAACGCGCCGATGGCCGCCGTGATGTTGACCACCAGGATCAGTTTGAGCGTGTCCTGTATCTGGAAATGCATGGCCTGTTGCGCATAAATGGCGGCCAGCGCGATCACCGCCTGCACCCCGGCTTGATAAAACACGATGCACACAAAAAACCGCGTCAGATCGCGATACTGGCGCAGATGAACCAGTGTGTGTCCCAGCCGTGAGAAGGTATCGCGCCACAGGTGTGTATGACGTCCCGGCTGCGGCACGGCGCGTTCGCGCAACCACAAAAAAGTCGGCAGGCTGGACAAGGCAAACAACGCGGCAGTAATCAGCATGGTTACCGGCACATAATGCGCCGCATCCTGCCCGCGGCTCTGCGTCCAGGTGATGTAGGCCAGCGCGCAGCCCAGGCTGAGCAGACCGCCCAGGTAACCCAGACTCCAGCCCCAGCCCGACACCTTGCCCAGATCGCGCCCGGTTGCCAGTTCGGGCAAAAATGCGGCAATGACATTCTCGCCGCTGCCGTAAAAGAAATTGCTCAACACAATCAGCAACAGCCCCAGCCACACTGCACCGGGTCCGGCCAGCGCCAGTGCGGCGGTAAACAGCACGCAACCCACAGTGGTGACAGCCAGCAGTTTTTTCTTGGCGGCGTGGAGGTCGGCATAGGCGCCCAGCACTGGCCCGGTCAGCATGATCAGCAGGTACGACAGCGCCAGTCCGGCAGTCCAGGCAAACGTTGCCCACTCCGCGTTGCCCGCAATGGTGGCGACGAAATACGCGCTGAACACGGCGGTGATGACCACCGTGGTGTAACCGGAATTGGCGAAATCGTACATCGCCCATGCCCAATATTCGCGCCGCCGTACCGGCGCAAACTCAGCCCTTGCGGACGGCTTCGATGACATTGCTCAGGCCTTTGATGCGCGCCAGCGCGCGGTTGAGCGGTTGCAGGCTGGCGCTATGGACATGAAAGTGCATCACCGCCATATCGGTTTTGGATTCGGTATTGACGCGCACCACCGCCAGCCGCTCTTTGGCCAGCACCTCGGAAATATCGCGCAACAGGCCGTGACGGTCGAAAGCGGTGACGCAGATTTCGCTCTCGAACGCGCTGTCCTCGCCCCACGTCGCCGCCAGCAGACGTGCCTGGCGCTCGCCCGATATGCGCTGAATGTTGGCGCAGTCGCGGCGATGGATGGTGACGCCGCGTCCCTGCGTGGCATACCCGGCAATCGCGTCGGGAGGCGCCGGTTTGCAGCAGCGCGCCAGCGTTACCGGCAGATTGCTCACCCCTTCGATCAGGATGCCCTCGGCGGGTTTATCGGTCGGCGCCTTGCTTGTCCGGCGCTTGGCCGGCGTCTCCACGGGCAGCGCAGTTTGTTCCTGCAGGGCGCTCGCCACCTGGTGCGGCGTGATGTCGCCGCGCCCCAGCGCGGCGAGGAACTCATCGACGCGCGATTCGCCGAATTTCTGCGCCAGCTTGTCCTGATTGACCTCCGCAGACCCCTGGCGATGCAGCTCCTTGTCCAGAATGGCACGTCCCTGAGCGACGTTTTCTTCGAAGTGCAGATACTTGAACCAGTGCCGCACCTTGGCACGGGCGCGCTGGGTGACCAGATAGCCCAGCGCCGGATTGAGCCAGTCACGGCTCGGCGCGCCTTCCTTGACGGTAAGGATTTCCACGCGCTGGCCGTTTTTCAGCGGCGTGTTGAGCGGCACCATCACTCCATCCACCTTGGCTCCCCGGCAGCGATGGCCCAGATTGGAATGCACGTGGTAGGCAAAATCCACCGGGCTGGCGCCGGCAGGCAGGTCGATCACCCGCCCCTGCGGCGTGAGCACATAAACACGATCCTGAAACAGCTCGTTCTTGAACAGCTCGGCCAGTTCGGCGCTGTCCGCCACTTCGTCCTTCCATTGCAGAATCTGGCGTAACCAGGCGATCTTGTCCTCGGCACCGGCGGCGGCGCTGCTGCCCTCCTTGTAACGCCAGTGCGCGGCCACGCCCAGCTCGGCGTGCTTATGCATGTCGAAGGTGCGTATCTGCACCTCCAGCGCCTTGCCTTCAGGGCCGATCACACCGGTGTGCAGCGAACGATAGTCGTTGCTTTTGGGCTGCGCGATGTAGTCGTCGAATTCGCCGCTGATCGGCTGCCACAGGTTGTGCACGATGCCCAGCGCGGTGTAGCAGTCGCGCAGTTCCGGCACCAGGATGCGCACCGCGCGGATGTCGTAGAGCTGGTCGAATTGCAGATGCTTGCGCTTCATCTTGTTGATGATGCTGACGATGTGTTTGGGACGGCCTGTCACCTCGGCCTGGATGTGGACAGCGTGCAGTTCAGCCTGCAATCTGGCCACCACGTCCTGGATATAACGCTCGCGATCGAGACGTTTTTCGTCCAGCAGGCGTGCGATGCGCTGGTAATTTTCCGGCTCCAGAAAACGATAGGACAAATCCTCCATTTCCCACTTCAATTGCCACACCCCGAGCCGGTTGGCGAGCGGCGCAAACAGCTCGCGCACTTCGCGCGCCACCTGGGTTCGCGCCGTTTCGTCGTCGCTTTGCACCAGGCAGCGCAACGCATGCGCGCGCTCGGCCAGCTTGATCAGCACCACACGAATGTCCTCGACCATCGCCAGCAACATCTGGCGCAATCCCTCTACCTGGCTTTGCCCATCACGCCGCGCCGACTCGCCACCGCCCACCAGCTGGCCGATTTCGTCCATGCGCGTCACACCGCGCGCCAGCTTGACCACCTGCGGATTGAGTTGTGCACTCAGCACATCATCCTGCCAGGGGTCAGTCAGGCCAATGAGCAGCGCCGCTGCCACACTGTCGGCATCCAGGTGCAGATCGGCCACCTGCGTGGCGCTGCCGATGGCGTGACTGATACGTGCTGCACCGAATGCGGTGAGCGTGTCCGGCTCGGTCAGGATCAGTTCGCCGGCGGCGCGAATCAGCGCCACTCCGCTGGCGTCAAACTGCCCGGCAAGGTGCGCGAGCGCCGCATCGGGATCGAGATTGTCGCCACAACTGGCGCTGGGGGTATGCGTGGTAACCATGGGCTGAATTATCGCACGCCAGCCTGCCAATATCGCTGCCGGGTTTGCCGCCATGCTGTAACACTGGGCGCCAGGCCCGGGACAAAATTCACCTCTACCGCCCCATCGCTGTCAGAGCGCAACAAACGGCTGCGCTGCCCTGCATAGCGCGCCACGATATCACCGCGCGGGTGACCAAAACGGTTGCGATAGCCCACCGTGAATACAGTGACGGCAGGATGCACGGCAGCAACAAAATCCGGCGTGGACGAAGTGCGGCTGCCATGATGCGGGGCGACCAGCAAGGTGGTGGGCAATTGCTCAGGCACGCTGGCCAGCAGTTCGGCTTCATCGCGCGCTTCGATGTCGGCGGACAACAATGCGCTGCCACCCGCGGCAGCCACTTTCAGCACGCAGCCGCGATTGTTGTCTTTCAGGCGGGCATTGTCATAGCTGGCCTGCGTGGGGTGCAGCACGGCAAAATTCACCCCATCCCATTGCCAGTGCTGCCCGGCCACACAGCGCAGGTTGCGCACTCCGGCTGACAGCGCCGGGTGCGTGGCGGGCAGCGAACTGGCGAGCCAGCCTGCCGGCACTTCGCGCAGTACCGACAACGCGCCGCCGCTGTGGTCGTTATCGTCGTGCGACACGATCAGGCCGTCGAGCCGCGTCACGCCTTCGCCACGCAGATACGGCACGATGATCCGGCTGCCGCTGTCGGATTCAGCCGTATAGCGCGGCCCGGTGTCGAACAGCAGCGCGTGATGCGCAGTGCGCACCAGCACTGCCAGCCCCTGCCCCACATCCAGCACGGTTACCCACAGCGCACCTGGCGCAGGATGCGGCGCTGGCGTCAGCAAGGCCGGCAGGATCAGCAGCGCCCCCAGCCAGCGCGCCGGAAAGCCGCGCGGCAGCAGCAGCCACAGCGCACCCAGCAGCGCCAGCATCATGGCGGCGGCACGCGGTTCGGGCTGTTGCCACAACGCCAGCGGCAGGCGCGCCAGCCAGTCCAGTACCCACACGCACCCGGCCATCAGCCAGTGTGCGGCATGCAGCAGCCAGTCCATGCCTGGCACACTGCCGGCCAGCGCCAGCGGTGTCACGCCGAAACTCACCAGCGGTATGGCAAATGCATTGGCCAGCGGCGACACCAGCGACAGCTGGCTAAACAGCAGCAACAGGACCGGCGCCAATGCCAGCGTCACCGCCCATTGCGTCGCCAGCCAGGCACGCAGCCAGTGCGGCTTGCCGACCCGTGCGGTGGTGGCGAACAGCATCGCCGCGACCGCACCGAACGACAGCCAGAATCCCGCCGACAGTACCGCCCACGGATCAAGCAGCACGACCACCAGCAATGCCCACAGCAGCACGCGGGTCGGCGCAATCACGCGTCCCGACCACAATGCCACGGCTACTACCAGCAGCATGTAGAGCGTGCGCTGTGCCGGCACCGCAAATCCTGCCAGCAGCACATACAGCAGCGCCGTGAACGCCCCTGCCAGCACCGCCGCGCGCCGTGCCGGCAGCCGCAGAGTCAGGCGCACGCTGCGCCGCCACAGCCAGTACACCAGCGCAAACGCCAGCCCGGAGAGCATGGTCACATGCAAACCGGAGATGGAAATCAAATGCGTAATTCCGGTGCGCTGGTACAGCGCCCATTGCACAGGCGGGATGGCGGACTGGTCGCCAATCACCAGCGCCTTCAGCACCCCGGCGTAGGGCTCGCCCGCCAGCACGCGGTCAATGCGCAATGCGATGGCTTCACGCACTGCCTCCACCGCATAACCGGGACGCATCACGAAGACACGCAAACGCCGGTTATCGGCGCTGTCGCGCACGTTACCAATGGCGCGCAGATTGCGTTCCAGAAACCAGGCCTCCAGGTCGAACACATGAGGATTTGCGTTGGCGTGCGGACGGCGCAGGCGCACCGTGAAACGCCAGCGCTCACCCGCATGCACACGCGGGGCATTGGGTAGCGGCTTGCCGTTGAAGGCCGTGGTGTAAGTGTTGAGCTGGATATGGCGCGGCACGTGCGCACCGGGGGTGATCACTTGCTCGACATCGAATTCAAAGCGCTGGCCATGTTCGGTGTTGACCGGCAGGCTGGCCACCACGCCGCTGAGCGCGATGTCCATGCCTTCCCACGTCGGCGGCAGCGCGTCCTGCATGCGCTGCCCGGCAACCGCCGCGGCAAACAGGAATCCGGCGCCAAACAGCGTGCCCAGCAACAGTCCACGGCGTATTGCCCCAGGCAGCCGGTGACGCGGCAACCAGTAGGCAGTAGCCAATAGTGGCAAGCCCCACGCCCAGGCCAGATCGGGCAACAGCGCCTGCTGTTGCAGCAGCCACACGCCTGCGACGAAGGCAAGTATGCTGCCGCGCATCGACTAGACCGGCCGCCCGAAACGCTTGAAAGCCTCGAACCAGGCGACGCTCGCCACCCCCGCCGCCAGGCACAGCAACAGATCTTCCGGGTGCAGCACACCGAAGTGGAACAATGCGCGCAGCCCCGGTACGGCCAGCACCAGCGTCAATGCCGCAATGGCGCCGCCGACCACCCACCATAGCGCCGGGTTGGGGTTGCGCAGCGTGGTCAAGGCCGTGTGCGACCAGGAGCGGTTGGCAAAAATCAGGCCGAGATTGGCGACCACCAGCGCGACGAAAGCCAGTGCGCGCGCCTCATCCCCGCCCTGGCCGCGTGACAGCGCCACGGCATACACGGCAAGCACAATCAGCAGTACAGCGATGCCCTGCAGCAGGCTGAGCACCAGTGTGCGCATGCCGAACAGGGGCACTGCCGGATCGCGTGGGGTACGGCGCATCAGGTCCGGTTCCTCGCGTTCGGCTTCGAACACGATGGAGCAGGCGGGATCAATGATGAACTGCAGAAAAACAATATGCACCGGGTAAAACATCAGCGGCCAGCCGAACAACAGCGGGATCAGCGACATGCCGGCAATGGGCACATGGATCGCCAGGATATAGGCCATCGCGCGGCGCAAGTTGTCGTAAATACGGCGCCCCAGCCGGATCGCCTGCACGATGGAGTCGAAGTCGTCATCCAGCAGCACCAGATCGGCCGCCTCGCGCGCCACGTCGGTGCCGCGTGCACCCATGGCGATGCCGATGTGGGCGGCCTTCAGCGCGGGCGCATCGTTGACACCGTCGCCGGTCATCGCCACCACTTCGCCGCAGGCCTTGAACGCCTGCACCAGGCGCAACTTCTGCTCCGGCGTGACGCGCGCGAACACGTTGACCGTGGTGATGCGGCGCTGCATTGCAGCGTCATCCAGCAGCGCCAGTTCGTCGCCAGTCATCGCGCCGGCCGCACTGTCGAACCCCGCCTGCCGCGCCACCGCCTGTGCCGTACCCAGGTAATCGCCGGTAATCATCACCACCCGAATGCCCGCCTCACGACATTCTGCGATAGCCTGAGGCACGTCTGCGCGTACCGGGTCGGCGAGCCCGATCAGGCCGACAAACTGAAATGGAAAATCGTGCTGCAACGCAGGCCATTCGCTGCCGCGAAAATCGGCACGCGCCACCGCCAGCACACGCAAACCCTGTTGCGCCAGGCTGGCGGTTTGCTGCGCCAGCGCGTCCAGCTGCGCCGCATCGAAATGGCACAGGTCGGCGATGGCCTCGGGCGCACCTTTCGCGGCCACCACATATTCATCCCGGCCGGCGGCCTGCCAGACGTGGGACATGGCACGTAACTGCGGCGTCAGCGAATACTCGTGGGCCAGTGTCCAGTCGTGATGCAGGTGCTCGGTATCGGCGAGGAAATTCGCGCCGAGCTGGTGGAACGCGCGCTCCATCGGGTCGAAAGGCGCCACCTCGGAGGCCAGAATACCGAACTCAACCAGTGCGTGGAAAGCTTCGGGCAGACTGTCGGGCAGCGCGTAATCCACCTTGTGCATCTGTCCGTCGGCGCACAGTGCAGCCACGCTCATGCGGTTCTGGGTGAGCGTGCCGGTTTTATCCACGCACAACACCGTGGCCGCACCCAGGGTTTCGATAGCGGGTACGTGCCGGGTCAGCACCCGGCGCTGAGAGATGCGCCACGCCCCCAGCGCGAGAAATACCGTGAGCACGACGGGGAATTCTTCCGGGATGGTGGCCATCGCCAGGGTGATGCCTGCCAGCAGCGCACCCAACCAGTCGTGGCGGGTGAAGCCGTAGAGTGCAATCACCATGAGCGCCAGCGCAACGCCGATTAACGCCAGCACCCGCACCAGGCGGACGGTTTCACGCTGCAACGGGCTGGCGGAGGGCGTCACTTGTCCAAGCGCGCGACCAATGCGACCGATCTCGCTGCGCTCCCCGGTAGCCGTCACGCGCGCCATTCCCTGCCCCTGCACCAGTACGCTACCGGCATACACGAAAGGCAGACCATCCCCGCCCGGCCGCGTCATCGCCATGACGCCGTCCCACGGGATTTTGTTCACCGACATGGATTCGCCAGTCAGCACCGATTCGTCTGCCGCCAGGTCATTGCACGACAGCAGCACCGCATCCGCCGCGACCCGGTCGCCCTCCGTCAGCAGCAGGAGATCGTCGCGCACCACCTCGCGCCCGGCGATACGCTGTTCGATCCCGTCGCGCAGCACCAGTGCGCGCGGGCTGGTGAGGTCGCGCAAGGCTTCCAGCACATGCTCGGTTTTACGCTGCTGGTACACGCTGGCACCCATCACCACGAACACGAAACTCAGCAGAATCAGCGCTTCGTGGATATCGCCAAATACCAGATAAATCCCCCCCGCCGCGATCAGCAGGACGAACATCGGCTCACGCAACACCTCCAGGGCGATGATCCCGAGGCTGCGCCGCCGCGTGCCGGGAAGCTCGTTGTAGCCCTCCGTGCGCAAACGCTCGGCCGCCTCACGTTGAGTGAGGCCGGTGAGGACAGGCTCGATATTGTCTGGGGCAGGCGACATGGCATCGTGCGGCGCAGGGCGGGATGCCGTCAGGATATGCAAGAAAGGGCGGTATGCAAAGTGCCATCGGCGTCGCCGCCACGGCAGCATGCGTGAAACGCTGAATTTTGGATAGGCATTCAGAAACATCATCACGCTTCATCCTTCGCCTCCTTTTCCAGACGAATGCGCATATGATAGCGGCTTTCAATTTCCAGATGCGGGACCACCCACCCCAAGATAGAATAAAAAATGGTTTAATGGATTCGAGTCTGAAAACCCAGTCTCAATCTCCCCCGCGAAGAAGAACCGACATGCTGCCTGCCTCCCTCAAACGCTACGCCTGGCTCTCCATCGCTGCGGCCCTGGTCACCATCCTGCTCAAGGGCTGGGCTTGGTGGCTCACCGGCTCAGTGGGATTGCTATCCGATGCACTCGAGTCCTTTGTCAATCTGGCGGGGGCGATGATGGCGCTGGCCATGCTGACATTGGCGGCCTTGCCGGCAGACGACAACCATGCGCACGGGCACGGAAAGGCGGAGTACTTTTCCAGCGCATTCGAAGGCTTTCTCATCCTTGTCGCCGCTGCCAGCATCGCCTATGCAGCCCTCGAGCGCCTGCTCAATCCGCAACCGATCGAAGCGGTGGGTATCGGGCTGGCGGTGTCGGTGGCCGCTTCGGTGATAAATCTGGCCACTTCGCGCATCCTCATGGGGGTGGGTAAAAAATACAAATCCATCACCCTGGAAGCCGACGCGCGCCACCTGCTCACCGATGTCTGGACGTCAGCGGGGGTCATCGCAGGGGTCGGACTGGTGTGGGTGACGGGCTGGATCTGGCTCGACCCGGTGATTGCCATCCTGGTGGCCATGAATATTGTGTGGACCGGGTGGCAACTGCTGCAGCGCTCCGCCGCGGGCTTGATGGATGTTTCCATCCCCGAGGAAGAACTGAAGGCGATTGAAAGTGTGCTGGATGGCTACCGCCAGCAAGGGCTGGAGTTCCACGCCTTGCGCACGCGTCAGGCCGGCACCCGTGCTTTCGTCACCTTGCATGTCCTGGTGCCTGGCGCCTGGACGGTCCAGCATGGGCATGACTGGTCGGAACGGATCGAAGCCGAGATCCGACAGGCCGTGCCACACGCCCACATCACCACCCACCTGGAACCGAAGGAAGATCCCGCTTCCCTGGCAGATCAGGAGTTGGATCGTCTGGCGGATTGAGCCTGTTGGCCGATGGATAGGTGCATAGCGCACCTTGGCCGAAAAGCGTCATTAACAAACGGCAGATTGTGCTTATACTGTGCTCCCGTATGCGCGAATGCGTATGTCGTCCGCACATGCCAGTGAAGGTTTCCATGAACAACCGGATTCGCCAGATTCTCGACCAGATAAGCGCACTCGAAGATGAACTGCAAACAGCCGTCGAACAGCAGCAGGAGCGCTTGCACTACCGCTTCGAGGACAAGCGCATCAGCTTCGAACATGCCATTGGCGAAGCGCATCGCAAAGCCAGAATGGGGATTTTTCGCTGGTTCCTGACCGTCCGCCCGCTAAACTATCTCACCGCCCCCATCATCTACGGCATGGTCGTTCCATTAGCCTTGTTCGATCTGTGCATCAGCTTTTATCAGCTGACCTGCTTCCCCATTTACAGGGTTGCCAGGGTGCGGCGCGCGGACTACATCGCGCTGGATCATCAGCATCTGGCCTATCTGAACATCATCGAGAAAGTGGATTGCATGTATTGCTCGTACGCGGTCGGGTTGCTGGGCTACGCGCAAGAAATCACGGCACGCACCGAGCAATATTTCTGCCCCATCAAGCATGCCCGCAAAATGCTCGGCGCCCATGCACGCTACGCGCATTTTTTGGCCTACGGCGAAGCGGAGGACTTCCATGCCAAACTCGAGGAATTCCGGGCGGAACTCGCCAAGGAAACGGATCAGGGACACAAATCACAAGACGGCAATCCGCAAGATGACAGCGATAAAACCGGCTAACTCAACTACATGACAGGCCGGCTGACGCCATTTTCTCGGGAATACTGCACATGCAATCGTAGTCGCGTCTCGACGATTCCTGCTTCACAGTAGCTCCTGTGCAAGGCACACCGATGCAATTGCCGGGATAATGCGCCGACCGGGAACCTGTGAGGCAGACTAAAAGCGGGACGTCTGCATGGCAGGGAGTTCGCGATGCGGTGCAAGGCCATGGATGAGGTGATCGACTGGATCGCGTTCTATAATCACCGGCGGCTGCACTCGACCCTGGGTTACGTCAGCACCATGCAATTCGAGAAAAACTGGCGGGTGGCGCAGCCACAATGTGCCGCAAATTGAAGCAACTAAGCGATATGGAAAACAAGCGTAAGATCATCGCGCATCTACGGATAATTCCTCATACCCTGGTTCATCCAAATAGCCCCCAATTTACCAAAAATCATCATGAACAAATAAGAAAAAAACGGTGCCGCCCCGGGGCTGAATTGCCGCATAATGTCGCGCAGACACAACCCGGAAACAAGAGCTATTAAGAAATGAATCTTGATCTTCGCACCATGATGTTGATGATATCCGTGCTGACGCTGCTGCTTTCCGGATTGCTGGGAATGGCTAGTTTTCATGCCGGGAATATTCGTGGTGTGCGCCTGTGGGCAATGGCGAGCATGTGTCACAGCCTCGCAAGCTACATTATATTTGCACAGTTGCCTGCCTTGACCAATGGCTGGATCATGGTGTGGGCAGCCGTGTTGGTGATGACAGGTAGCGGCCTGCAATTTGCAGGAATACGGGCATTCAAGGAAGAGCGCATTGACTGGCGCATTCCCCTGTCAGTGGCGGGCTTGGCATTTGCACTGAGCGTCTGGTTCACATTCCTGCAGCATGATGCCGCTGCGCGAGCCATCGCCAATACGCTGGTGTTCGCATTGATCAATCTAATCTGTGCCCGTGCCCTGCTCATCAATATCGAACCCCCGTTGCGCACCGCATACTGGTTTACGGGCGCATCGTTTGCCTTGCTAGGCGCGGCATCGCTGATCCGACTGGCCACATTATTTCATGCGCCACCCGATGCCTTTGTCGGCCTTTACCCGCAGATACCCTTTGTTCCCCTGCGCTTTCTGTTCGGCAGCCTGCTGCTGATGTGCGTGCCCTTCGGTTTCGTACTCATGCTGAACTATCGCCTCATTCTGCAAATGCAAAAAATTGCCTTGCGCGACGGTTTGACCGGCGCACTCAACCGGCGCAGCCTGGAACAGGAGGCTATCCGCCTGCAGGCACGCTGTCAGCGTTATGGCGATACGCTGGCGATCATGATGATAGACGTCGACCACTTCAAGGCGATCAACGACCAGAGCGGCCATCAGGTGGGAGACCAAGTCCTGCGACGTTTGGCCGAAGTTGCCCAGAATTCCATCCGTCGCGACGATTACTTTGCCCGTTATGGCGGGGAAGAATTCTGCATTCTGCTGCCATCCACCACTGAAGAAAAGGCCAGGGTACTGGCCGACCGCCTGCGGCAGGCTTATGCCTCCTTGACCATGGAGTTTGGCGGCGCGGTTTTGCACAGCACCATCAGCATCGGTGTAGCCGATTCGAAACGTGTCGGTCTGGAATTCAATGAACTCGTTTCTGCCGCAGACAAGGCGCTCTACCACGCCAAACAGGAAGGCCGCAATCGCGTAGTGACCCATTCCGCCATCTTGTCCAGTGTGCCGGAATTGGTAACGCCTTTACCGGAATGACCAAGCTCCTGGCCTGCTGACGATCAATTCCCCGTAAGTTTGGCGACTTGAAATCGAGGCTGCTTTCAGCACTTTTTGCTCAAGCTGTGCATCACCTGATGCCACCCCGCCGCGGCACTTTCCCCAACCTCATCAAAAACTGCTTGTAACAGTTTCATCTGGGTGCCGGTGAGTTGTGCTTCGAGTTTCTGCCCCATGGGGGTCAATGACAGCTGACGAACACGACGATCGTGCTCCGCGGTATTGATCACCACCAGACGCATTGCGATCAACTGCCGCAGGGGTGCGTTCAAGGCTTGTTTGCTGACATTGAGTATGCTCAGCAAGGCATTAACCGAAATCTGCGGGTTGCGGCCAACGAAATAGAGTATGCGGTGATGGACTCTACCCAAACCACGCTGATCGAGAATGCGGTCTGGGGGCGCAGTAAAGGCGCGGTAGCCGAAGTAAAACTGCTCTATGGCCAGGTGCAATGCGGTTTCGGGCGACTCGGACGAGTGCGTGTCGGTAGCCTTGGCGTTGTCATTGGACTGCATATCGGCAGTGGCTATTGGGTCAACCATATTGACATGATAAGCGTGCATTCATTAGGATGTATATAGGTCAACTTTATTGACATTATGGATCGACTGCCATGACCCCCCCGCCACCCTCTCATCCTGCTCACTTTTCTTCCCGCACCCGCGATTTGCATCCGTCCCCGATCCGCGAAATTCTGTCTGTCGTCAATCGGCCGGGCATGATCTCCTTTGCGGGTGGGCTACCGGCGCCAGACAGCTTTCCCAGATTCAATCTGGACAGCATGCCGCAGGAAATCCTGCAATACGGCCCCAGCGAAGGCGAGAGGGCATTGCGTCAGAGAATTGCCGAAGAGCTGCATGAGCGAGGTTTGCAGTGCACGGCCGAACAAGTGCTGATTCTTTCCGGTTCGCAACAAGGTATCGATCTTGTCGCCAAACTGTTCATCGACCCTGGTACCGCGGTGGCGGTGGAGTCGCCCACCTATCTGGCGGCTTTGCAGGTATTCCGTTTTTTCGGAGCGCGCTTTGTTGCCTACGACGCGGAAAAACTGGATGAGCAAGCGATGCAACGTGAAAGGCCGGCTTTTGCCTATGCCATTCCCACTTTTCAGAACCCGAGCGGCCGCTGCCTCGGCGCCACCCAGCGCGACGCGCTGGCCGCCGCCTGCGATTCCACCCGGATTCCCCTGTTTGAGGACGACCCCTATCGTGACCTGGTGTATGACTCCTGTGAGCGCAGCCCGGTATGCGGCCGTTTGCAGCGAGCACCCTGGATTTATCAGGGATCATTCTCGAAGAGTCTGGCGCCGGGATTGCGTCTTGGCTACCTCGCCGCTTCGCCCGATCTGCTGCCATATCTCACGAGTCTCAAGCAGGCAGCCGATTTGCACAGCAATCGGGTGAGCCAGTGGCTGGTGCTGCAGCAGTTGAATGATCCGGCGCGCAGCCGACATCTGGACGAACTGGCGCAACGTTATCGCCAGCGCCGGGATAACTTCGAGGCGGCATTGCGGCGTCATTTCGGCGATCTCGCCAGCTGGAAGACGCCGCCGGGCGGGCTGTTCTTCTGGCTCACCCTTAATCGCCGCATCGATACGCGCCAACTTTTGGCCGGGGCTATTGCAGAGGGGGTCGCCTTTATGCCTGGCGAACCATTCCTGCCTGTGGATGTGGACAGTTGCGGTCAGTTGCGTCTCAATTTCAGCCATGCCAGCGAGGCGCATGCAGATCTGGGGCTGGGAAAACTGGCGGCGTTGGTTCGCAGCTTTATTTGAACCATGCTGGCAAGGATAAATTCATCCTCCTTGGCACTGTACTGCATCCCATTTTTCAGTCTATTTCCGAAATCCCGCTTGGCCGCATGGCGTTCCGGAATTTGCAACGGTAGTCAGCTCAACCCTGCACCAGCACCCCATCCGCCAGTTGCAACACGCGCTGCATGCGCCTGGCCAGATCGGGGTCGTGGGTAACCACCAGAAAGCTGGTGCCGTGCTGTTGATTCAGCGCCAGCATCAGTTCCTGAATGCCCTCGGCGGTATGGCGATCCAGGTTGCCGGTCGGCTCATCCGCCAGCACGCAGGCCGGTTGCGTAACCAGCGCGCGGGCAATCGCGGCACGCTGACGCTCGCCGCCGGAAAGTTCGCCGGGGGAGTGGTCAAGGCGATGCGCGAGGCCGACTTCCTTGAGTACCTTGGCGGCCCGTTCGCGCGCTTCTGCGGTGGGCATGCGCCGGATCAGCAGCGGCATGGCGACGTTGTCCAGCGCAGTGAATTCGGGCAGCAGGTGGTGAAACTGGTAGACGAAGCCGAGCGATTCGTTGCGCAGCTTGCCGCGCTCGGTTTCGCCCAGATGCTGAATATCGCGCCCCATGATTTCCACGCTGCCGCTGCTGGCATCGTCCAGCCCGCCCAACAGATGCAACAAGGTGGATTTGCCGGAGCCCGAGGCGCCCATGATGGCGATGCGCTCGCCCGCTTCCACCACCAGATTGACGCCGGTCAGCACCTGCACATCCAGCCTGCCCTGGCGATAGGTTTTTTTCAGGTCGCGGCAAGCAATCACTTGCTTATTCATAGCGCAAAGCCTCCGCAGGATTGGTGCGCGATGCGCGCCAGCTCGGGTAGATGGTCGCCAGCCAGGACAACACCAGCGCCACGATGCCAATTACCCATACGTCGTGCCACTCCAGTTTGGAGGGCAGCTCGCTGATCTGATACACGTCGGACGACAGAAAATGGACGCCAAAGGTGCGTTCGATGAACGGTACCACGGTGCCGATATTGAGTGCCAGCAATACGCCCGACAGCAATCCCATGGCGGTGCCGATCAAACCGATGATCGCGCCCTGCACCATGAAAATTTTCATGATGCTGCCCGGCGATGCGCCCAGCGTGCGCAGGATGGCGATGTCCGGCTGCTTGTCGGTAACCACCATCACCAGCGTGGAAACGATATTGAACGCGGCAACCGCCACGATCAGCAGCAGGATGATGAACATCACGCGTTTTTCCATCTGTACCGCGCTGAAGAAACTGGTGTGCGATTGCGTCCAGTCGCGGATGGAATAATCGCCATTCAACATGGTGGTGAGTTTTCTGGCGACTTCCGGTGCCCGGTCCAGGTTGTCAAGTTTCAGGCGCAGGCCGGAGACATGGTCACCGGTGCGAAACAGCTTCTGAGCATCCTGCAGATTGATCAGCGCCAGGCCGGAGTCGTACTCGTACATGCCGATCTGGAATATGCCCACCACCTTGAATTGCTTCAGCCGCGGTATCATGCCCGCCGGAGTGATCTGTCCCTGCGGCGTAATCACTGTCACTTTATCGCCCAGCTGCGCCCCCAGTATGCGCGCCAGGTCGGCACCCAGCACGATCCCCCACTCGCCGGGACGCAGCGCCGCGAGGCTGCCCACGCGCATCTTGTGGCCAATGTCGGTCACACTGTCTTCCTGATCCGGCAGGATGCCGCGCACCACCGCGCCCTGCACCGCCTGATCGTAGGCCAGCAAGCCCTGCCCCATCACATAGGGCGCAGTGGCTTGCACCTCCGGCTCCTTGCGGCTTTCTGCCGCGACTTTTTGCCAATCGCCGAGCGTATTGTCGAAACCGGTGATCTCGATATGCGCCGCCACCCCCAGAATGCGGCTGCGCAGTTCATCCTGAAAACCGTTCATCACCGACAGCACGACAATCAGTGCTGCCACGCCCAGCGCAATGCCGAGCATGGAAATCAGCGAAATGAAGGAAATGAAATGATTGCGACGCTTGGCGCGGGTATAGCGCAAGCCAATGTAAAGTTCGTATGGGCGCACGGGAAATTTGAGTTGAATTTGCTGCCAGCAGTGTGCCACAGGCGCACGTCTGCCGCCAGAAAATCGCGCATCATCCAAATTGCCGCCGGGTTGGAATGATAAACTGCGACGATGATCATCACTCTCCTAATCCCCGATTTGATTCCCGCGCCTGAAATGCGCGATGCTGCGCTGGGTGGGCTTGCCCTGCCCGCCCTGCAAACCCTGTTGGCACGTGCGGACAAGACGGCTACCCCGGCGGAAGGCGGCCTGGATGGCTGGCTGTGCCGCGCTTTCGGCGTGGATAAGCAACAGGATTGGCCGATTGCACCCATCACTCTGCTGGCAGACGGCGGCGAACCCGGCAATGCTTACTGGCTGCGTGCCGACCCGGTGCACCTGCGCGCCACCCGCGACAAACTCATGCTGGTGGACAGCGGCGCGTTCCAGCTCACCCAGATCGAAGCGGAAACCTACGCCCAGGCGTTCAATGCGCATTTCAGCGCGGACGGTTTCACGCTTTATACGCTGCGTCCGGATCGCTGGTATCTCAAGCTCGATCAGCATCCCGCCATCAATACCCATCCGGTCACTGCAGTGACCGGCAAGCATCTCGACCCCTATCTGCCGCAAGGCGCGGACGGGCTCAAGTGGCACCGCCTGTACAATGAAATCCAGATGCTGTTTTTCAGTCTGCCACTGAACGACGCCCGTGAAGCACGCGGCGAACTGACGGTGAACAGCATCTGGCTGTGGGGTGGCGGCACACCGCCTCGAATCGCACCGGCTAACTCCAAAGTACTGGCGAATGACCCCACCGCGCGTGCCATCGCACTCGCCGCAGCCTGTCCCAACGATGCAATGCCAGTCAATGCCGCCGCATTGGCCGACACTACTGACGACACGCTGGTATTAGCCGAGCACTTGCGTGGCGCGGCACAATACGGCGACATCATCGGCTGGCGCGAGGGCATGCAGCAGCTGGAAGCGGACTGGTTTGCGCCGCTGCTGGCACTGCTGAAATCCGGCAAAGTAGACGAGTTGCGAATCATTGCGCCGACAACAGAAGAAAATCTGGAATGGCGTGTAACGCGGGGCATGCTGCTGAAATTCTGGCAACGCGGCAGCATCGCTGGCTTGCTGCGATGATTTTTGCTATCTGATCTTTTACTGAATCCTGACTGACCCCTGCGCAATTATGAAAACACCAAAACGACTCGAACCGCTGATCGAAGATGGCCTGGTAGATACGGTCATCCGTCAGCTTATGAGCGGCAAGGAGGCCATGGTCTTCGTTGTCCGCTGCGGCGAAGAAATACGCTGCGCCAAGGTATACAAGGAAGCCAACAAGCGCAGCTTTCGCCAGGCCGTCGATTACACCGAAAATCGCAAAACCAAAAACAGTCGTCAGGCGCGCGCCATGGCAAAAGGCACACGCTATGGACGCAAAGCGCAGGAAGAAGCCTGGCAAAACGCCGAAGTCGATGCCTTGTATCGCCTCGCCGCCGCCGGCGTGCGCGTGCCCAAGCCGTATAACTTCCACGAAGGCGTATTGCTGATGGAGTTAGTGACCGACGCGCAGGGCGACGCAGCCCCCCGCCTCAACGATGTGGAGTTCAGCGCAGAACAGGCACGCGCCCACCATCACACATTGATGATGGAAGTGGTGCGCATGCTGTGCGCCGGGATCATTCACGGCGATTTATCCGAATACAACATCCTGGTAGGCGCTGATGGTCCGGTCATCATCGACCTGCCCCAGGCGGTAGATGCTGCGGGCAACAACCACGCCAGCAGCATGCTGGAACGCGATGTCGGCAATCTCACCGCCTATTTTGGCCGCTTCGCACCGGAGTTGCTCTCCACCGACTATGGCAAGGAAATCTGGTCGCTGTTCGAGCACGGCGAGTTGCACCCGGAGGTCGTCCTCACCGGCCATTTCGAACGCAGCACCGAGGCAGTCGATCTGGACAGTGTGATGCGGGAAATCGATGACGCGCGTGCCGAAGAAGCCGCACGGCGGTTGCGATTACTGGCGGCAGAATAACTCACTCTTTTATCTCTTGAGGCGTCACAGAGTGCAATAAATTGGCGCAGGAATAAATCCATAAATCATCGTGGACTTATATACCCAGAGACCCGCCACTACGCATTATTCACCGGATAAACAGCTGGTTTTTCAGATCGCCTAAATTATATTACCTGAATCGGTTGTGGAGACTTCCCGCATCAGCCTACAATCAAACCAGGCAGAAAAATCCACTCCAGAGGTGCTTGTGTCGGAAGCCAAACCCAGTGCAAAAGACGTATACCACCAGTTGCGTGAAAGCATTCTCAATTTCGAACTTTATCCGGGAACGCGGGTTACCGAGTCCGAGCTGGCGGCTCAATATGGTGTAAGTCGTACTCCGATCCGCGGAGCATTACAGCGTCTTGAGACAGAAGGCTATTTACGCATACTGCCAAAGCAGGGGTGCTTTATCCGCAACCTCGATATCGCGGAACTCGCGCATTACTACCAGGTTCGCATCACGCTGGAAATGTTGTCCCTGCAATTGGCTGCCGAATTCATGCCCACCACCGATCTGGAAAAACTGGCGCAGTCCTGGGATCCTGCCCGGCAGGAGGAACGCAGCAACGACCCGGAAGAAATGGAAGCGCACGACGAGTCCTTTCACATGACCCTGGCGGAAGGTGGTGGAAACATCGCCTTGAAGCATTATCTGGAAGATATCAACGGACGTATCCGTGCAGTCCGGCGCCTCGATTTTACCAACGCCACGCGCATCGACCGCACCTACGAAGAGCACTACCAGATTTGCCAGCAGCTGCTCCAGCGCAACCTGTCCGAAGCGCAAAGACTGATGAAAGCGCACATCAGTTACAGTGAGAATTTTGTCAAGAATCTCACCCTGACCCAACTCGAACGTGCGCGTCGCGGCGGCAACCGCAACCGTTCAGCGTAATCACACTACGCAGGTTCGATCACAACCAGCGCATCGCCCGCAGTGACCTGTTTGCCGGCGCGGCAATGCAAAGCGCACACCGTTCCGTCGACCGGCGAATAGACGGAAAACTCCATTTTCATCGCCTCGACAATCAACAGAGGGTCACCTGCTTTTACCACAGAACCCGCTTCAATCAGCAGCTTCCAGATACTGCCGCTGATATCCGATGCCACAATATGACCAGCGCTATCTTCCTGAAGCGGCGCCACGTCCGTCTCGTCATCATGCGCTACGGTTTCCGTTGCATAGGTTTGCCAGTGAGCAATTTCTGCGTTGAAAGCCGCCTGCTGATGTGCCTGAAAGTCGGCGATACTTTCCGCATTGTCGCGCAGGAATGCATCGTATTGAGCGAGGTCAAACACGGCGTCTTCAATGCGGATGCTGGCCCGCCCTTCGCGGAAATCCTCACGTAGCTGATTCAGTTCCGTTTCGCTCACCGGGTAATAGCGCACCTGATCGAAGAAACGCAACAGCCACGGCGCGCCCTGTTCGAATTGCGGGTTTTTCAGAAACTTGTTCCAGATCGGCAGGGTGCGTCCGATAAGCTGGTAACCGCCGGGCGAATCCATGCCGTAGATGCACATGTAGACGCCACCGATACCGACCGTGCCCTCCGCCGTGTAAGTACGCGCCGGGTTGTACTTGGAAGTGAGCAGGCGATGGCGCGGATCAACCGGAACCGCACACGGTGCACCCAGATACACATCACCCAGCCCCAGCACCATATAACTGGTATTGAACACGATATCGCGCACCGCATCCTGACTGGCGAGGCCGTTGATACGGCGGATGAATTCAACATTACTCGGCAGCCACGGCGCGCTGTCCTTGACCGATTGCCGATAGCGCGCCACCGCATCCAGCGTAGCGCTATCCTCGAACGCCAGCGGCAGATGCACGATACGGCTGGGCACGCGCATGCTTCTGGCAGGTGGCAGTTGCGCTTCCAGCGCGCACAGCATATCGAGCAATGCAGTTTGATGCAGGATGCGGCTGTCGTAATGGATCTGCAGCGAGCGCACGCCCGGCGACAACTCCAGTATGCCGTCGACCGGATTGGCCTTGATCGCCTCCATCAATGCATGAATGCGCAGCCGCGAGTGCAAATCGAGCACATTGGCACCGTACTCCAGCAGGATGTATTTATCCCCTGCCTGCCGATAGGCCACGCCAGGCCGCTCGCCCTGCTCCGGCAATTCGCGTAACACACAGGCCGATACGGTACCGGCCGGCTGCAGGCTGGGCAGCTTGACACTCGGCAACGCCGGCATGGCACTGAGCGTTTCGATTGCTTCGTCCTGGGCGCGTTCCAGTGCCAGCGCATCATCGAAACTGAGCGGGAGGAAGCGGATGCGGTCACCCGGCTTGACCTGGCCGACTTTCCACAACTCGGCACGGGCAATCGTGGCCGGGCACACAAAGCCGCCCAGGCTGGGGCCGTCGCGCGTCAGAATCACTGGCATGTCGCCGGTAAAATTAATGCTGCCGATCGCATACTCGCAATCGTGAATATTGGACGGATGCAAACCCGCCTCGCCGCCATCGCTGCGCGCCCAGGTGGGCTTTGGCCCATTCAGGCGGATACCCAGGCGATTGGAGTTGTAATGCACTTCCCAGGCGGTGGAGAAAAACATCTCGATCGCGTCATCGGTAAAAAAATCCGGTGCGCCGTGCGGACCATACAGCACGCCGATTTCCCAATCCTGGCTGTATTCGGGTATCAATGCCGCGGGTGCTGCCGACTCGGCATAGCATGGCGCGGGCGTGGTGCAGGCAGGCAATACCGGGCGACTGACTGCCAGCATGTCGCCGACCCTGAGCGGCCGTCCGCCATGGCCGCCAAACTGCCCCAGCGCAAAGGTCGAGCGGCTGCCCAGATACACCGGCACATCCAGCCCGCCACGCACCGCAAAATACGTGCGGCAACCGCTCAATACCTTGCCGATCACCAATTTTTGGCCACTTTTAACCTTGATCGCCTGCCAGAATGCGACCGGTTTGCCGTCCAGGGTTGCAGCCGTAGGAGCGCCGCTCAACGCGATCGTTGCTGCGCAATGGAATTTGAGCGTCGCTCCCTGAATCGTGCATTCCAGCGCTGCGGCGCCGGGATGATTTCCGACGATGCGGTTAGCCAGGCGAAACGCGTAATCGTCCATCGGGCCGGACGGCGGCACTCCGATATCCCAGTAGCCGATTCGTCCCGGATAATCCTGTACGGTGGAATAGGTGCCGGCCTCGACCACCTCGATCACCGACGGATGGAAACGGAAGCCTTCCAGTGCAGCGGTCGAGACATTGCCGCTGACAAACACCGGTGAGGCCACCACCTGACGCAGGTAATCCAGGTTCGTGGCGATCCCCGCTATGCTCGTGGCATCGAGGGCTTCAATCAGTTTCGCCAATGCCGCTTCACGGTTATCGCCATAAGCAATCAGCTTGACCAGCATCGGATCATAATGCGCAGAGACTTCCACCCCGGTGGACACCCAGGTATCCACGCGTACGTCTTCCGGGAACACCACCTCGGTCAGCACGCCCGGGGAAGGCTGAAAATTCTTTACCGGATCTTCGGCATAAATGCGCACTTCGATGGCCGCGCCCTGCGGCACGACAGGCACGTCCAGCGCAGGTGGCTCGCCTGCTGCGGTGCTGACCATCCACGCAATCAGATCGATGCCGGTGACCGCTTCGGTAATCGGATGCTCAACCTGCAAGCGCGTGTTGACCTCCAGAAAATAAAACGCGTCACGCGCTGCGTCGTAGATGAATTCGATGGTTCCGGCAGAACGATAGTTGACCGCCTTGCCCAGCCTGACTGCGGCATCGAGTAATTGAGCACGCGTGGCCGGAGGCAAGTTTGGTGCCGGCGTTTCTTCCACCACCTTCTGGTTGCGGCGCTGCAGCGAGCAGTCACGCTCTCCCAATGCGGTTACATTGCCTTGGCCATCGCCGAAAATCTGCACTTCAACGTGGCGCGCATTTTCCACAAAACGTTCCAGAAACACGCCGCCATCGCTGAAGAAATTTTTCCCGAGGCGCTGCACCGTTTCAAATGCGGCCACCAGTTCGGCTTCATCGTTACACCGGCTCAGGCCGATCCCGCCGCCACCTGCGGTGCTCTTCAGCATCACCGGGTAGCCCAGCCGCGCGGCAGCCTGGGTGGCCTCAGCCAGATCAGCAAGCAAGCCTGAGCCCGGCGTAAGCGACACGCCCGCCGCACCGGCAATTTCACGCGCGGTGTGTTTGAGGCCGAACTGACGCATCTGTTCCGGCGTAGGCCCGATAAACACCAGCCCGGCGGCCTCGCACGCCTCGGCGAAATCGGCGTTCTCGGATAAAAAACCGTAGCCGGGAATAATCGCCTGCGCCCCGACCGATTTGGCTGCTTCAATGATCTTGTCACCACGCAGATAGCTCTCCGCCGGGCTGTTGCCGCCCAGCGCAACCGCCTCATTGGCATCGACCACGTGGCGCGCATTGCGGTCGGCATCGGAGTAAACCGCGACACTGCGTATCCCCATCTTCTTCAGGGTGCGGATAGTGCGAACGGCAATTTCGCCGCGGTTGGCGACCAATACAGTATGGAACATGACAACCTCGATTTAGTTATTCAAAAAACCGCTTTGGCCACAGAGAACACAGAGCACACGGAGGAAAACGAAGAAGGAATCAGGTGGTTCGGTCACTTAGCTGCTTGCAGAAAAATCCTGCTCGCCCTCCCGCAACTTTGTACCCTCTGTGTTCTCTGTGGCTTCAATCGCTTTTTCCAGAGTGATTCAATTGCGCCAGGAACGCACGCCAGCCGCCCAGTGCCGTGATTTCGGTTGCGCCCTTCAGCGCCCACGGTTCGCAGATAAATCCCTTGACCACGCTGCCATCGCCCAGCTCAACGCTGCCAATGCCCAGGGGTGCGGGAACTTCTGCGACAAAGGATCCGAATCCGCCTAACGGCACATCCCATACTTCCACCTCGATTGCACTGCCGCTTTGCGCATCGCGCACCAGTCCCGGCTTGGATGGCGTGGTGTTGGGCAAGGCATACAGGCGATAGCAATCCGCAGTCCGGGTACGCTCGACGAACCGGGCATGGCGTGTGGTGAGCTGATGGTTCAGCGGCATGCCGGTCAAATGCGCACCGACCACGGCAAGACGAACATAACCGGGTGCGGGTGCAGCGGGCACAGTCGGGGCAGCACTATCAGCCGGCAAATCCAGCCCTGTTGCACCCAGCATCCACGGAGCATGGCGCTGCCAGCGCAAAGCAAAATCCAGCAGGGCGTAATCGCGCCAGGCCGGCGCAATCAGCGTCATGCCAAACGGCAGACCGTCGCTACGCCAGCCCGCGGGCAATGCCAGCGCGGCACAATCTCCAAGATTGACAAAATTGGTATAAATCCCCAGCTGGCTGTTGGCTGCTATCGGCTCCGCAGCGACCGCCGCGAGCGTCGGCAGCGTGGGGGCGCTGGGCACCAGCAAGGCATCAAAATCCGCCAGCAAACTATCCAGTGCACGTTTGAGCTCGGCGCGACGGTACTCTGCCTTGAACGTATCCACCGCGCTGTAGCGCCCTGCCCGTTCGATGATGTCGCGCACTACCGGGTGCATGTCCGCCGCATGGTCTGCGATGAATTCGGCAATGGCCGCATAGCGCTCGGCCACCCAGGGGCCATCGTAGAGCAGCGCCGCCAGTGCCTGCATCGGGGTGAAATCAACCGGCTCCAGCACGACACCGAGCGCGCGCATTTGTGCCAGGGCAGCGCTATATGCCGCAGCTTGAACCGCATCCCCGCAAAAATCCGGCTGTTGCGGTATGGCGAAACGTGGCGTCTGCCCTATGCGCACGGCAGCCTGGTCCGGCACGCTGGGGCGCGAGTACGGATCCGCCGCATCGAAGCCGCCGATCACATCAAGCACACTGCCCGCATCCTCCACGTTCAACGCAAACACGGATACGCAATCCAGCGTGCGGCACGCCGGCACCACTCCCACGCTGCTGACCAGACCGCGCGTGGGTTTCAGTCCGACCAGATTATTGAATGCGGCAGGCACGCGACCGGACCCGGCGGTATCCGTACCCAATGTGAACGGCACAATGCCACGCGCCACCACCGAAGCCGAACCCGAACTCGACCCACCTCCGATATACGCCGGGTTGAAGGGGTTGGTCACCACGCCATAGGGCGAACGCACGCCCACCAGCCCGGTAGCAAACTGATCCAGATTGGTCTTGCCGACCAGGATGGCGCCCGCTGCGCGCAAGCGCGTCACGACGGCGGCATCGTGTCCAGCCACATGGGCAAAGGCCGGACACGCCGCCGTGGTCGGCAGTCCGGCCACATCCATGTTGTCCTTGACAGCAAACGGAATGCCATACAACGGCAGGCGGCTGCGCTCGCCATTGGCCTGTACCAAAGCCTCCGCCAGGGCATCCAACTGCTGCTTGAGTGTGGTGCTATCCACGATCATGATCCAGGCCGGGTCGTCATGTTGCAAACCTGCCAGCAGTTCCCCAAGCAACTTGTCCGGATCGGCCTGATCCACAAGATAGGCGGCGCGCCACTGGCTGATGGTCCATCCCATGGTAGGCATCCCAGGTGCGTTTATTTGCATTTTTTGACCAGGCATATCGAGTTATCGATTCAATATTGATTGATTAAATGGACAGGTAGCTGCGCACGTTGTCTGCATCCATGCTGCGCCCCGCGCCGCGCTTGATGATTTCACCGCGCACCATCACCAGGTACTGGTCAGCCAGATCGCGGGCAAAGTCGTAGTACTGCTCGACCAGCAAAATGGCCATCTCACCCTCACCGGACAGGCGCCGGATGGCGCGCTCGATGTCCTTGATGATGGAAGGCTGGATACCCTCGGTAGGCTCATCCAGAATCAGCAGTTTGGGGCGCATGGCCAGGGCACGGCCAATCGAGAGCTGTTGTTGCTGACCGCCGGACAAATCGCCGCCGCGCCGGTGCAGCATGTCTTTCAGGACCGGGAATAATTCAAAAATAAGCGGCGGTAATTTTTCCCGGGCCGGCAACCCGGCCAGTCCCATCTGCAAATTTTCGGCTACCGTCAGGCGCGGAAATATCTCGCGCCCCTGCGGCACATAACCGATACCGAGTTGTGCACGCGCATGCGGCGGCAAGCGGGTAATGTCGCGCCCGTCAAACTGGATCTGGCCGGAACGCGCGGGCAGCAAACCCATCAGGCATTTCAGCAGCGTGGTTTTACCGACGCCGTTGCGCCCCAACAGGCAGGTGACGCGCCCTGATTCCAGCGTAAACCCGACATCGCGCAGAATGTGCGAGCCGCCGTAGTATTGATTGATTTGTTCGACTTTAAACATTAGCGTCCCAGATAAACCTCAATCACGCGTTCGTTGTTTTGCACCTGATCCAGGCTTCCCTCGGCCAGCACGCTGCCCTCATGCAACACCGTCACTTTTTTGGCGATCTGTGCGACAAACGCCATGTCATGCTCCACCACCATGAGCGAGTGTTTACCCGCCAGCGACAGGAACAGTTCGGCAGTACGGTCGGTTTCTTCATCGGTCATGCCCGCAACAGGTTCGTCCAGCAGCAGCAATTTGGGGCGCTGGATCAGCAACATGCCGATTTCCAGCCATTGTTTCTGGCCGTGCGAGAGCAGCCCGGCGGGACGATCGGCGCTATCCTGCAAACGAATCAGCTTGAGCGTGTCGGCGATGCGATCACGCGATTCGCTATCCAGCCTGGCGAACAGAGTCGCCCACACACTACGATCCGCCTGCATGGCCAGTTCCAGATTCTCGAACACACTGTGCTGCTCGAACACCGTAGGTTTCTGGAATTTTCGGCCAATACCGCTCTGCACAATTTTGGCCTCATTCATTTTGGTCAGATCCAGGGTCTGGCCGAAGAATGCAGTGCCGCTGTCTGCGCGCGTCTTGCCGGTGATTACATCCATCATGGTGGTCTTGCCGGCACCATTGGGCCCGATGATGCATCGCAACTCGCCGTTGTCTATAGTGAGACTAAGTTGATTGAGCGCCCGGAAACCATCAAAGCTGACGGTGATGTCATCCAGATACAACACCGGACCATGGCTGGCATCCAGCTCGCCCGGCTGCACAAAGTGGGCGAGCCCGGTCAATGCTCCGCCGTCCTGTGTCTCGTTGTTTTCAGTAACCGGGGTATTCATTTCCAGCCACCTGTTATTTTGCGGCGCAATGCACTCAGCAGCCCCATCAGCCCGTGCGGCAGATAAAGCGTAACGACGATGAAAAGCGCACCCAGAAAAAACAGCCAGTAATCGGGAAAACTCACCGTAAGATAACTTTTTGCGGCATTCACCAGCACCGCACCAAGTATCGGGCCGATCAGCGTGGCGCGCCCGCCCACCGCAGTCCAGATGGCGATTTCGATCGAGTTGGCAGGCGACATTTCACTCGGATTGATGATGCCGACCTGGGGCACATACAGCGCTCCGGCGATGCCACTCAAAACGGCCGACAACGTCCAGATGAAGAGCTTGTAGCTGACCGGGTTATAACCGCAAAACATGACGCGCGATTCGGCATCGCGGATGGCCGCGAGCACCCGTCCATATTTGGAGGTGACGATATAACGCCCGAGCAGCAGCGCGCCCAACAATACCAGCCCGGTCAGCATATAAATGGCGACGCGGGTTTCCGGCGCGGTGATGGAATAACCCAGTACGCGCTTGAAATCGGTAAAGCCGTTGTTGCCGCCAAAGCCGGTTTCATTGCGGAAAAACAGCAGCATCGCCGCAAAAGTCAGCGCCTGGGTGATGATGGATAGATACACACCCTTGATGCGCGAACGGAACGCGAAAAAACCGAACATCAATGCCAGCAGCCCGGGCACCAGGATCACCAGTAGCAGGCTATACGCGAAATGCTCGGTCCCGTGCCAGAACCAGGGCAGCGTTTTCCAGTCGAGGAATACCATGAAGTCCGGCACGTTGGCGTGATAAACACCGTCTGCGCCGATGCCGCGCATCAGATACATACCGAACGCATAGCCGCCCAGCGCGAAAAACACGCCGTGTCCAAGCGAAAGAATGCCTGCGTAGCCCCACACCAGATCCATGGCCAGCGCCAGGATGGCGTAGCACATGATCTTGCCGATCAGGGTGATGGCATAACTCGATACATACAGTGAGCTGTGTTTGTCCACGCCCAGATGCAGTATCGGCAAAACGACCAATAAACCGACGGCCAGCACGCCCATTGCCAGCCATACCGATTTTGAAAAGTAACGATAGGGAGTTGTCATGGCCTTAATCCACAGACCGGCCCTTGAGGGCGAACAAACCCTGCGGGCGTTTCTGTATGAACAGGATGATGAATACCAGCACGACGATTTTCGCGATCACCGCACCCGACCAGGATTCCAGCAGCTTGTTGACGATCCCCAGGCCCAGCGCGGCGTAAACCGTACCGGCGATTTGACCGACACCGCCGAGCACGACCACCATGAACGAATCCACGATGTAGCCCTGCCCCATATCCGGCCCCACGTTGCTGATTTGCGATAACGCCACGCCGCCCAGACCGGCAATGCCTGCACCCAGCCCAAACGCCAGCGTATCCACCGTGCCGGTAGGCACACCCAGCGCACCGGCCATGGCACGGTTTTGCGTCACGGCACGCATGAACAGACCCAGCCGCGTACGCGACAGCAGGAAACTCATGAATACCAGAACCACCATGGAAAAACCCAGGATGATGATGCGGTTCCAGGGCAGCACCACGTCCTGGATGATTTCGACCCCGCCGGATAACCAGCTGGGATTCGCCACATCGACGTTTTGCGCACCGAAGCTGACGCGTGCCAGCTGGATCAGGATCAGGCTGATACCCCAGGTCGCCAGCAAGGTTTCCAGGGGCCGTCCATACAGGCGGCGGATCACCAGCCGCTCCATCACCATTCCCACCCCGGCCGCAGCCAGAAATGCTATGGGCAGTGCAGCCAGCACGTACCAGTCGAAATGCTGAGGGAGATGCGTCTTAAACCAGCCCTGCACGAAATAGGTGGCATAGGCGCCCACCATCAGCAGCTCGCCGTGCGCCATATTGATGACGCCCATCACGCCGTAGGTGATCGCCAGACCGAGTGCGGCGAGCAACAGCACGCTGCCCAGACTCAAACCGGAAAACAGGCTGGCAGCCGCGCGTGCCAGGCTGATGCGCAGATCAATGCTTTTCAATGCCTGCTGCGCCGCAGCGCGCACCACCGGGCTGGCCTCGTTGTAGTGGCCATTGTTCTGGATGAGCATGTCAGCCAGTTTGGTACGCACTTCCGGATTATTGGTTGCACCGAGTATTTTGACTGCAGCCAGACGCTCTGCTTCGTTAGAACTACTGATCTGAATGCTGGCCTGTGCCAGCAGCAAATCCTGATGGATTTCTGCGTTAGTCTCCTTCGCCAGCGCTTGTTGTATCAGGGGCAACTGCTCGGGGCGCGGATCCTGCTTCACATCGCGCGCGGCTTTAAGGCGCGTCGCAAGGTCGGAAGAAAAAAGCTTGAATGCAGACAGGGCGCCTTGAACCGCCCCTCTCAGCCGGTTATTCACAATGATGGATTCGGCGCTATCCGGTACCGGACCCAAAGCTTGCAGCGTGGCGGCGTCAATCGCCTGATCATCGCGCACGATCAGCAGGCGTCCCTGATTCTGATACAGCGCGTCATTATCCATGGCAGTGAGCACTGCTTCCGCTTCGCGGCTGGGGTGGCTGGCCAGATATTTCACCACGGCAACTTTGGCATCATTGTCATCGGCTGCCAGCTTGCTCAACTGGCTTGCATCGAGTGCAGCGCGTGCCGGCAGGCTCAACAGGGCGAGCACAATGCAACACAGGTAGATTGCACTACGTGTCATACACGGACTTTCTGAATAGGTGCCGCGAGAACGGGGTTCTCGCGGGGAGCGTCTCCGGGGCATCGCCCCGGTATGGATTTACAGCTTTTGCTTGCCCTCATTGCCCGCGATATACGGACTCCATGGCTGGGCACGGATGGTTTTTGGCGTTTTCCACACCACATTGAATTGCCCGTCTGCGCGGATTTCGCCGATCATGACCGGCTTGTGCAGATGGTGGTTGGTCTTGTCCATTTCCAGGGTAAACCCGGACGGCGCCTTGAAGGTCTGCCCCGCCATGGCGATGCGGACTTTGTCGACCGCATCGGAATGGGCTTTTTCGACCGCCTGTTTCCACATATGGATGCCCACATAAGTGGCTTCCATCGGGTCGTCGGTGACCGGAAAATCCTTCAGGCCCTTCTTCTTGACGTAATCCTTCCACATCTTGACGAAGGCAATATTGACCGGCGACTTGACCGACTCAAAGTAATTCCAGGCGGCCAGATGCCCCACCAGCGGCTTGGCATCCATGCCCGCCAGTTCCTGTTCAGCAACTGAGAACGCCATGACCGGCACATCCGTGGCTTTCAGCCCCTGATTGCCGAGTTCCTTGTAGAACGGCACATTGGAATCGCCATTGATGGTGGAGATCACTGTCGTCTTGCCGCCGCCGGCAAATTTCTTGATGTTGGCGACGATGGTCTGGTAATCGCTGTGGCCGAACGGGGTGTACACCTCCGCAATATCGGCTTCTTTCACGCCTTTGGATTTGAGGAACGCGCGCAGGATTTTATTGGTGGTTCGCGGATATACATAGTCGGTGCCGAGCAGGAAGAAACGCTTGGCGCCGCCGCCATCCTTGCTCATCAGGTATTCCACCGCCGGGATGGCCTGCTGGTTGGGCGCCGCACCGGTGTAAAACACATTCTGGGACAACTCTTCGCCCTCATACTGCACCGGATAAAACAGCAGCCCGTTGAGCTCTTCGAATACCGGCAGTACCGATTTGCGCGACACCGAAGTCCAGCAGCCGAACACCACGGCGACCTTATCCTTGGTCAGCAGCTGACGCGCCTTTTCGGCAAACAGCGGCCAGTTGGAGGCCGGGTCAACCACCACCGGCTCAATCATACGTCCCATCACACCGCCGCTGGCATTGATCTGGTCAAAGGTCATCAGCGCCACGTCCTTGAGCGCGCTCTCCGAAATTGCCATGGTGCCCGAAAGCGAGTGAAGCACACCTACCTTGATGGGGGATTTGTCAGCCGCAAATCCGAAACGATTACCTGCCAGCAAGGTACCCGCTGTGATCGCGCCCATGGTGCCCAAAAACTTGCGACGTTGATTGTCCATCCTGTTATCTCCTTAAAGTTGGCAACTTGACTTTTACTACACCCATACACAGCGAGGTTTTGGGGTTTTAATGCCCTCGCCTTTATGGTCCCTGAGCGATGCTGCCCAACCAAAAAGCAAGTAAGATGCCAGCCTCTATTTAATTCAAATCATTAATTTAACCTATTGAATATATGGTTAATTATTTAACTTTTACGTTTTTTTGGTAGGTGCGTCTTACAACCAGCACGCCCACGGATGATGCACGCCGTAGAGATGCTGCACCAATGCAGTGCTACGTTGTATACAACGAGGCATAGCATGTTTGAGTTACGGTACTTCTATAAATTCCCCCTAATTTTGGTCCACGCAGACAAGGACTCCAACGTTAAGCACATTGAGCCAACGACCGGTGCGGAGCGACGTGAAAGTGGATAAACTTTTTGTTGGAGGAGTAAAACACGGTGCAAAACGAGCTTTTGGTCTCCATAAATGCATTGCGGCCGTTGCTGCAGAGATCAGACAGCCAAGGGATTTCGGTAGGACACGGACGCGCAAACCGAGTGACCAATTTGCTAAAGCGTTGGCTGCTGGCACCCTCCAGGGATCAGTGGACTCCGCGTTATCTACTGGCATATCAGAGGAGTTCACTGTTCGATTCAACCGCCGCACATCCCACAATCGTGTCCTTCTGTTTCGTCGGCTCATCGGTCAGGCAGAGGCTACCGCCCAATCACTGAAACCGAACTTACAATCTGGAGACAAGTGGCTAACACAATATAACTAGTGGATAACTAGTGGTCGGAGGAGCTAACCGTCCTTCCCATTTTCGTCAAAGTGTACGTGCATTGTGCAAAGAAATAGGAATGCTGATTATGTTCAATTGGGAAGATCTTCGATATTTCCTAGCAGTAGCACAGAAGGGGACAATCTCAGGGGCGGCTCGGTCCTTGAGGGTGGATCACGCCACAGTCGGGCGGCGGTTGACGGCCTTGGAAGCTGCCCTCCAAGTTCGATTGGTCGATCGGTTGCCCCGTCGATGGACGCTAACTGACACTGGCAGATGCGTTCTTCAGCTGGGGGCTGAGATGGAAGCAAACGCGTTTTCGATTGAGCGAGCGACCCGGGCAGAACACTCGCCCGTTGTTGGTAAAGTTACGGTTAGCGCTCCGCCTGTCTTGGTCAGCAATTTCTTCGCGAAGTCAGTGGTGACGTTTCGTGCTCAGCATCCAGGGATTCAACTTTCCCTATCTGGCCGAGCGAACAGTGTTTCATTGAGCCGGAGGGAGGCAGATATCGCGGTGCGGCTTTTTCGCCCAGAAGAGGAGGGAAGCGTTGCTCGTCGGCTCGGTATCATGCAATTTGCGCTATATGCGGCGGAAAGCTACGCGCACATCTGTAGGCCCTCCGATTGGGAGTTTATCGCGTACGACGAGGAGTTCGACCACACGCCTCAGCAGCAGTGGTTGCGGAAGATGGCCGGTAATCGGCTCATTGTTTGCGAGGTGAGCGATATAACAAGCCAGTACGCCGCAGCGCGCGCAGGGGTTGGCATTGCCGTACTGCCCTGTTTCTTAGCGGAGCCTGACGGGCAACTGGTGCGCTTACATGTTGATGTCGAGCCTTTCTCCCGAGAAATATGGCTCGTTGTTCATCGCGATTTGAGGCGCGCACAACCTATCCGAGCAGTCATGGACTTCATCACTGAGCTCGTCGAGAAAACACCGAGCCTTCAGACCGACATACCGTTGTCCCGAGTAGACGATCCCATCTGATGCTGACTTTTACACATTGGGGAGCCGTCGGCGACTGAACATGATCAGCATTCCCGAATTTTTGCACAATACACGTGCATTTTTACGGAATTTACGTGCTCAAATTAACGATGATACGCTTGCCCACATTCCAGTCCCGGAGCAACCTCAGTGGGAAATTCACCCATCTCGGTGCGGCAACGTAGTCTGACGTTAGCAGCAACTAGCCTTGGCTTTGTTGTAGTACTACTAGATGTCAGCGTCGTCAATGTTGCCCTTCAACGTTTCCAAGTCGTGTTTGGTGCTAGCGTCACGGGCCTACAATGGGTAGTCAATGCCTATACGTTGACGTTCGCTGCGCTGCTTCTGACCGGCGGTGCATTGGGCGACCGGCTCGGTTCCAAACGTGTATTTGTTGCCGGCTTCGCGTTGTTCACCGTCGCGTCACTCGGATGTGGGCTGGCGCCCACGCTTACGATACTGGTCGTTGCTCGTATCTTTCAGGGCCTAGGCGCGGCGCTGCTGGTCCCCGCTTCTTTGTCTGTGCTTCACCAGTCGTATCCCGATCCGGCGGAGCGAAGTAAAGCGGTTGGCCTATGGGCCAGCGCGGGCGGCATAGCTTTGGCGGCAGGTCCGGTTCTCGGTGGTGTACTGATCGTTCATATTGGCTGGCGCAGCATCTTCCTGGTGAACTTCCCTATTGGCTTGCTTGGCATTTGGTTGACTTTGCGGAATGCGCCACCGACATACCAGTCACGCAGTAAGGGCTTAGACATCGCAGGGCAGGCGGCAGCCATCCTCGCGCTGGGGGGCCTGACGGCAGCCATCATCGAAGCGGGGCCTTTGGGTTGGGACAATCATCTGGTCACCGGTTGTCTAATCTTGTCTCTACTGGCTAGTACATCGTTCCTCTACATCGAGACTACGGGCAAGGCACCGATGCTTCCGCTATCGCTGTTTCGTAACGCCACGTTTTCGGTGGCCTCAGTAATCGGCGTCATCGTCAATTTTGCTTTCTATGGACTGGTGTTTGTCTTCAGCCTGTACTTTCAGTCAATCCAACACTATAGCCCCTTGCAGACCGGGCT
Source organism: Sulfuriferula sp. GW1 (assembly GCF_047300855.1). Classification (GTDB taxonomy): domain Bacteria; phylum Pseudomonadota; class Gammaproteobacteria; order Burkholderiales; family Sulfuriferulaceae; genus Sulfuriferula. Next base: position 1,374,935 of record NZ_CP170197.1, on the reverse strand, counting down.
TGCCTTCTTACCGATGACCGCTGTCATTATGGTTGGCAACATCATTGCAGGGAATCTGACCGCTAAGGTCGGGCCTCGGCCCCTGATGGTTGTGGGTTTGTTGACAGCCGCAATTGGCTACTTGACGCTTATGCCTGTAATGGCAGGCGCGCCATATCACTCAATTGTATTGCCATTGCTGGTGGCGGGCAGTGGTATTGCGTTGACCGTGCCACCGATGACGAGCGCATCGTTGTCGGCGGTAGACCACTCACGAGCCGGAATCGCGTCCGGTGTCTTGAACTCTGCGCGGCAGGTGGGAGGCGTGTTTGGCGTCGCTGTATTTGGTTTCTTGGTCCGGGACGAGCGGCCCGAATCTTTCATGGCTGGTATGCACATGTCGTTGGTGATTGCCGTGGTACTGTTGGCGAGCGGCTCTGTGATGAGCTTCTTCGGCGTTACTTCGCGACCGGGAGGTCTTATCAGGGTAAAAGCAAAACTGTGAGGCGGAATGACGTCCCGCACGCTTCGCCGTCCGGCACCAAGCGGGACGTATGTTATCGCTGCCGCCGCTCAACATGAAGGGAGCGAGGCAATTTTCGAGTTCGAGGTCGAAGATATACGCTAACCATGGGAATTGATGTGAATGGCGGGTCGATTGACTTTTGAAGCGCATCAGCTAATAAGGAGGAGTTGAGTATGCCACACCTGATTCTGGAGTATTCGAACAACATACGCGATGAGCTAGACCTTCCGAAGCTTCTATTGGACGTCCATCGTGCCATCGTCGATACCGGAATCTTCAAGTTGAAGTTTTTCAAGAGCCGGGTGATCAAGCACGATATCTTCTTCATCGGCGATGGCTCAGTCGACCAAGCATTCGTGCATCTTGCAATTCATACAGTTTCGGATCGCACCGGCGACGACACCCGCAAGGCGATGATCACCAAGGCAGCGATGGACGTTCTCCAGGAAGCTTTCCCAAAGACGTTCAACGAATTTGAATGCGATCTTTCGGTGCGGATAACCGAGGTGGTTCCCGCCAGTTATGCCCGGCTGCTCACGCCTGGGGTTAATGCTCTTCCCTGAGAACACTATGTCTGACTTCAAAAATGCAAAGGTGCTTGTTGTGGGTGGCAGTTCTGGTATCGGACTCGCCGCCAGCAAGGCATTCGCTGCTGCGGGTGCCAACGTGACCATAGCTTCGCGCTCGGAGGATAAGGTCCGGCTGGCCACGCAACGGCTTGGCCATGGTGTGGTGGGGTGCACATTGGATACGAGGGACGAACAGGCAATAGAAGCGTTCTTCTCGGCAGGATCGGTTTGGGATCACGTAGTCATTACGGCTGCGCAGACGCCGAGCGGACCAGTGCGAGGGTTATCACTTCTCGAAGCGTACGAAGCGATGAACAGCAAGTTTTGGGGCGCCTATCGAGTAGCACGTTACCTCCAGGTACGGGATTCGGGTTCTGTTACGTTCGTGTCAGGCTATCTCTCAGTAAGGCCTAGTAAATCATCCGTTTTGCAGGGCGCCATCAACGCGGCAGTCGAAGCTCTCGCCCGTGGCCTAGCCATTGAGCTATCGCCAGTACGGGTGAACGCAGTATCGCCAGGTCTCGTGGCCACCCCCCTGTGGGACGCAGTCCCTGAGGACACACGCCTCGCGATGTACAAGACGGCCGCATCACGGTTGCCCGTGCGACGCGTTGGTCAACCGGAAGACGTTGCTGGCGCAATCCTCTATCTTGCTGGCAACAAGCACTCGACGGGCGCCACGGTTCTCGTAGATGGGGGAGGGACGATCTGCTAAGTGCGACGCGCGGAGGAGTATCCGCATATTTCACGGTGTTACCTGCCGCGCGTTCAAAGGTTTGCCTATTGGTAAATTAGTGAGTAGTCCTCGGGCATGAATTGCTGTCACCGTTGGGTTGTTCCAATGTGGAGCAAAGCCTCTTCGATCGTCAGTTGAGATATCTGGTAAGAATTGGCTGCATTCGCTGGTAGTAGGTCTTCAAGAAATTAAACCTAGTTTAGGAGCTAAATATGCTAGAAAAACGATTGTTGGGTCAACAGGGACTTGAGGTGTCAGCACTGGGATTGGGTTGTATGGGCATGAGTCAATGGTATGGGGAGCCTGATGATCGCGAGTCAGTTTTGACTATTCGCCGTGCGCTCGATCTCGGCGTGACGTTCTTTGATACCGCCGAAGGTTATGGTCCATTCACGAACGAGGTGCTGCTCGGTCAAGCACTACGAGGGCGCCGGCATGATGCAGTGGTCGCAACTAAGTTCGGCTTCCTCGTCCACAACGGCAACATTTCTATCGACAGTCGGCCCGAGCACATTCATGAGGTCGTTGATGCGTCGCTTACGCGGATGGGTACAGACTACATTGACCTTCTCTATCAGCACCGCGTTGATCCTCGGGTAATGATCGAAGATGTTGTCGGCGCCATGAGCGATCTCGTTGAGGCTGGAAAAGTCCGTTTCATAGGCCTCTGCGAAGCAGGCGAAACTACCATCAGGCGAGCCCATGCCGTCCACCCCATCTCGGCTGTTCAAAGCGAATACTCGCTTTGGGAGCGCAACCTTGAAAGTGATGTACTACCCGTGCTACGCGAACTGGGCATCGGCTTAGTCCCGTTCTGTCCGCTGGGACGAGGTTTTCTGACTGGAACTGTTCACCGTGCGGAAAGTTATCCGGAAAACGACTTCCGGCGGCAAGACCCTCGTCTGCAGGGCGACAACTTCGACGCGAACGTCCGGGCAGCCGAGCGAGTTAGGAGCCTTGCGCGTGAGCTCGAGCTCACGCCTGCGCAACTGGCGCTCGCTTGGGTGCTGCATAAAGGTAAGGATATCGCTCCAATTCCCGGCACGAAACGGCGTCAGTACTTGGAGGAAAATGTCGGAGCCGGCTCGCTCGAGCTAGACGCTGAGACTATTAGTTTGTTGGACGAAGCATTGCGTCCCGGCGTGGTCGCCGGCGAACGTTACAACGAACGGATGATGGCTCTCGTTGACCGTTAAATATATGGCGCTGAAAAGCCAACTGTTGCGCTGTCGGAAAACTTACTTCCGAAGCTGCACATCTGTGGCCCAAGCTACGCTTTACTGACTGGCTGCGGCGACGACCGCAGCCTCCATACAACCTTTTACAAAATGTGATTGTCATCATGAAAACGTCAGACTGGATCGGCCCGTAAAAGCCCATTCAAGACAGAGTGCGAGTACGAACGAGCACGTCTGCTGGACGATATCAGGGACCCTCGCCGGGCTCAGCAACAGGTGCTCGAGGACCTTGTACATATCAGCGCGGACTCGTTGCATTGGAAGAAGGAGAAGTTTAGCGGTGGTCCAAATCCATCGATGTGGTTTCGCCGGACGCTTCCCATCCGACGCTATAATGATTTTGAGCCTCTCCTTGATGCTGAAACACACACCAAAGGTGGTGTATTAAGCTGCAGCCCGGTGATCCGGTGGCTCAAGACCAGTGGCACTATGGGGGTGTCTAAGAAAATTCCATACACACTCCACTGGCTGGTCCAGTACCGGATTCCCGCCATGAAGGCCATGTGGGCGACCTACATTGATTATCACCCGGCGCTCCTTTCAAACCCCTATGCCGTGCTGGACACCCAGACGGTCCGTGAGTCAAGCAACGACTTTGTCCACGGCGTTCCTCACCAGGCAATCAGCAACCGGCATCCACGAGTGACCGGAAACGACTGGAACCCTCCGTGGTACGAAGCGCCTTGGTTCGGTCCATCTGTACCTAACAGACACGAGGACCGGATGTACTACAGGCTAAGGCATCTGATCGGCAAAGACTTACGATTTATCTCCTCAATCAATCCGAGCACGTTGATTTCGCTGCGAGATCACCTCCTTATGTTTGCGGAGGCCCTGATCAAAGATGTCTACGATGGAACGCTGAAAGGCGTACGCATTGACGACGGCAATCAGTTCGTTGCTAGAAACCTGGAGCGAGTTTTACAAGGCCCAGACGTCAACCTACGTGATGTGTGGCCGACACTAGAGCTGTTTAGTTGCTGGTTGTCCGCTTCCGCAAAGCTCTATAGCAGGAATCTCTCCAGCATCTTTCCCAATGTCGCACGGATTCCATTCATGAGTTGCGGCACCGAGGGCGTCGTCACCATTCCAGTCGACAACGATCCTGATAGCCAACCGCTTGCAGTGAATCAAGGATATTACGAGTTCGTGCCAGCGTCAGAGGACCTCGACGCGGCACTCGATGCTGGCAAGGTGCTTGACACGATGCTGTTCGACGAACTCAAGATCGGGGAGGATTACCACCTTGTGATGTCGCAGGGGAATGGTTTGTACCGCCTCGTGACCGGTGACATCTTCAGGGTTGCTGGCAGGGTTGGCGATGTACCCAGATTGCATTTCGTGCGCCGGGCTGGTGTCTTCCATTCATTCACCGGCGAAAAGCTGACAGAAGCTCAGGTAACAGAAGCCATCACTGTTGCGCTGGCGCAGGCCGGCCTCGGGATGGGTTTGTACATGTGTGGCCCATGCTGGGAGACAGTACCGTTCTACATCGCTCTGGCGGAAACTCGGGACGGTCACGGTACTGAGGATCAGGCATTCGCGCACAGCGTTGATGAAACCCTACAGCGTATCAATATTGAATATGCGTCGAAACGCAAGAGCAAGCGGCTCGACGGCATCCGTGTAATAACAGTGCCGCCGAATTCGATCAGCCGATACGTCGACCGAAAGCGCGCGAACGGTAATTCGACGCAGTTCAAGTACAAACCCTTCCATCAAGACACAAAGTTTGTTCAAGAGATCATCAACACCATCGGCAACTGATAGGAGGCGAGAATGTTTGTCCAGTACATCACTGAAGGTATTAAGAAAGAAATTTCTATTCTCCGGCGCGACGACCATGACATTGCTCTCCACGCATGGCGTCCACGGCAACCCAAAGGGGCGATCTTCTACTTCCACGGGCTACAAAGCCACGCCGGTTGGGTGTGGGAGGCCGGCACTCAGTTCGCCAGCAACGACATTACGCTATACGTCCTTGACAGACGGGGCTCTGGCATCAGTGATGGTATCAAGAACGAATTGCCACCGGCTGATACTCTCCTTGATGACTATGTGGAAGCGCTCCGCTTTGCCAAGCGACAGCTGCCGGACGGCACACCGTTATGTCTGTTCGGCCATTGCCTCGGCGGATCGATTCTGGCGGCACTCTTGCGTCATGAGGAGTTTGACATCGATTACGACAATAGTGTTTTCTGCTCCGCTTGGCTCGGCCGCTTGCACGCAACCCTGACTCCTGAGCAACAGAAAGCTTTGGCGAGCGACTCTAGCGATGATCTTTGGGATGCAAATCTTGAACCTACAGATTTCACTAATATTGAACGATACCTCAGTTATATCAAGAATGATCAGTTAGCCATCCGGTATCTAACGCGACGTTCAAGGAGTGTATTGTGGCATCTTGAAGAACATTACGTGACACCCGGCGCGCTTGTTTGTCGCAAGCCGACCGTTTTCATTTCTGGAACGGAAGACCCGGTTATCAATCTTGCAAGCGCTCGCGATGGTTATCGGCAAGTCAGCGGTGGGGAGGGAATGATCTTGCAACTGCCCGCCGACAAGCATTACTTGTTCTTCACAGAGGCGCGTTCCCAACTGGTCAACTGGACATCGTGCTATGTGCTGTCACGCGGCTATCACGGCCATGCTTGACGCTAAACTATTCCATGTCCGTCAGCCAATGAAGTTCCCATTCGGGCACGCTGCAGCTTCACGGCGGTGCTCCGACAGTATCGTGCTTGAGCTGACCTATGACATATTCACCGGGCTCGGCGAATGCGCACCACGACCATACGTTACGAGCGAGACGTCGACTGATGTGCTGCAGTCGTGCAAGCAGGTCGATGTTAGTCTGCTAGTGAGGTTACTCGAAACGCTCGATGCTAGAGCCCTGATTGATGAACTCTATGGGCGCGGTATCGCTGCTATCGCTGGTCTTCCATCCGGCAACAATGTCATTTGTCTATTTGAAATGGCGATTCTCGACATAGTGGCTCATCGTGAGGGGCTGCCGCTACGCGACATACTTGCGATGGCGTGTCATATTCACAAAAATGGATCGGTGGTCGGAGCTAACCCGGCATATATCTTGGTAACGCAGGTTCTCGACCTTGATGCAGACATTGAACAGTTCCTTGATCAACGAGGACCATTCCATTTCATCAAACTAAAGGCATCCAATGATTTGCGGGAAAATGTCCGGAGGGCTGAATTTCTACGTATAAGATTGGGCGACGATGTGCCGCTGATCGTTGATGCGAACATGGCGTGGGACGTACGAGAGGCGGCGGACAACATCAAGGCGTTGCATGAAATGTCTGTGAGCCTTTATGAGGAACCGATTGCGAAGGGCCGATACGCCGAACTGTGCAAACTCCGCGAGACTTTGGGGGTGCGCATTATGCTCGATGAATCACTCTGTTCGTACAAAGATGCATTGATTGCTCTTCGCTACGACGCCTGTGACGCGTTCAACATACGCGTTTCCAAGTGCGGTGGCTTACTGAACTCCATCAGGCTTGTCGAACTAGCTCGGGAACGTGGAATCGCATATCAAATTGGCGTCCAGGTTGCTGAGGTCGGGCCACTGATTGCTGCTGAACGTCATCTGGCCTTTCTTTGCAACGATCACCTAACTGTGGAGGCGGGACAATCAGACCGCTTCTTCGACAGACTAATTGTGGCGCCTGCACCACCAGTCGATCGTCTCACCAACACAATCTCTCTTCCTTCTGGCACTGGGCTCGGCGTCTCGCTGACGCGCGAAGCAGATGCCTACCTTGAAGCAACCTACCGTTCCACAACCCGCGGCTGGCAGTCCGTGCAACTACCAATCAAAGGGACGGCCTGATGAAATATTTTTCCGATATCGTTATCGATTTCTTAAAACAGCAGGGTATCGAGTACGTCTGCTTCAATCCCGGCGCATCCTTCCGCGGGCTGCACGACTCTCTCGTCGTTGAACGTGACGACATCGACGGCCAACCGCTAGAGTTGGTGATGTGTTGCCATGAGGAGATTTCGGTCGCAATCGCGCATGGTTACTACAAGGCATCCGGGCGACATATGGCCATATTGGTTCATGCGAACATTGGCCTGCTGCATGCAAGCATGGCGATGTTCAACGGCTGGTGCGATAGAGTCCCCTTGCTAGTAATCGGCGGCAATGGACCTATAGACTCAGCCAAGCGCCGACCATGGATCGACTGGATTCATACTTCCCAACACGTCGATTCCACGGTCAAGGACTTCGTCAAATGGAGCGACCAGCCGGTGGGTCAACGGGCGACGCTGGAGTCGCTTTATCGCGCCTTCCGGTTGATGAACACCGAACCAAGCGCACCTGTGTATGTCGCGATCGACGCGGAAACTCAGGAAGAACCCCTTGCGGCTGACGTTATGCTCTCGGCGCCAATTCAAGCTTTAGCATCTGTGCTGCCGCCCGTAGCCGACAACGTTATCACGCAAATTATCGGCAGGATGTTGGACGCTACGTTACCAGTCATCATTGTCGATTTCACCGGCAGGAATCCTGCCGCGGTCCAACCATTGATCGAACTGGCAGAAGCCACCGGTGCGGCCGTTGTTGACAAGGCGAACCGCTTCAACTTCCCGAACACTCACCCGCTGAGCTTAATTGACGGTTCCGAAGATGCCATTACAGCTGCGGACTTTGTGCTCGCTCTTGACGTGCAAGATCTTTGGGGAGCATTAACTGCACGGTGGGAATCTGGTGATAGCAATCCTTTATTCATTGCTGCAGTCGGATACGGGGATTTGTTGGTCAGTAAATGGGCAGCCGACTATCAGCGTCTTGTACCGATCGACCTGCCGCTGATAGGCGACAGTTGCCAAACTCTCCAACGCCTCGCCGCGGCGGTCAAGCAGTCTTCACTGGCTGCCGATCCGGGGTGGAATCGGAAACGGCATACCCGTGCCGCACGCATCGCCGATCTTCATCACACGAACCGGACACGGTGGCGGGTTCACGCCGACGAAAGGCGGTCCGCTCTAGAAATAGACGTGACGTCTGCACTAGTCGAGATCCATGCGGCGCTTAAGGCTGAGAAATGGGTGCTTACCAATACGGGTAGCGTCACCGTCGATAGCTGGGTCAAGCGTTTATGGGACATCGATCGCACTGGTTCGTACCTTGGGCTTAGCGGCGGTGCAGGCCTGGGCTATGGACTAGGCGCGTCGGTCGGCGCCGCACTGGCTCATAAGGACAGCGACTCAATTTGCGTCAACCTACAGTCAGACGGCGACCTACTGTACACCCCAAGCGCATTATGGACCTTGTCTCAGTATGCTATCCCGTTGTTAACGATCGTCATGAACAACCGACTGTACTTGAACTCACAACAGCACGCTGAACAGATAGCCCGACTTCGGTCCCGCAACACTATCGCGTCCGTAATCGGAACTAGCTTCTATGACAACCCGGTCGATTTTCTGAAGCTCGCGGATTCGTTCAACATTCTCGTTGAAAGGCGCTTGACAGAGCTCGAGCAGATACAGCCGGCTATCAGAGCCGCCGTTGCCCACATCAAGTCCAACCGTCGTCCTGTGGTTGTTGAGTTGGTCATGTCGTGACCGCGCAAGCGTGCCTACCGTGTTACACCCTTCCACTCCTAGGAGATTCGCTGATGGAAACGATTTTTGAATGTGAATACCGTGGTTCACGATGTTTGGGGTTTGGAAGGCCACCACTGATAGGTCCCAGTGACGTCTATGAAGTCGATTTGCCTGTAGTTGAGTTATTAAAGCAATATGAGGATGAACATCACTACGGTGCAATCGGCGACTTTCTTCGTTCGCACATCGGCCACCGCATAACTGTTGGTGACACAGGTGCCTTCCACTTGAGGCCACCCATGATGCCAGCCGAGCAGGCGACTGCTATTGTCAGCGGCTTCGGTCTGACGCACAAGACAAAGCGGCCACCACAAACTGACAATTCGAAGAGCGGGGCGCAAGGTTATCCTGCCTGGTTTTTTAAGGGTTTCGGCAGTTGTCTTAAGTCCACCGGCCAGCGTTTAACAGTACCAAAATCAGCCGTAGGAGTGTGTGAAGAGGCAGAGGTTGTGATGGTCTACTTGGTCGACAGTAAGGGTTGCCCACAGTATCTAGGCTACTCATTTGGAAACGACTTGACGGATATCGGACAGATCAAGGCGAACTCGTCGCATCTCTCTTACGGGAAGTTGTGCGACTGCGCAATCGCGGCAACTTTGGTCTTGGCACCGCCGCCAGTATGCGTCGACGGAAGCGTTTCCATTGACCGCGACGGACAGCGCGTTTGGGATGGCCTATTCACTACTGGAACTAGTGCTTTGTTTTTCGACCTCGACCATATGCTGCAGAAACTTTGGTCACACGCTAGCCTGAGGCCGCCGAGCACAGTCCATTACGTGTATCTAGGCGCCGACAAGAACAGTTCCGACTATGGCTTTGGCATTCGAGACCGCGATATCGTCACCATCCGGTTTGCTGAGGATGCGGTGCTCTCAAACCAGGTTTGGATCGGCGAGGCGGACGAGTTTACCGAACGCCGGCCCATTGAGATGTTGAGTCGCGTCCAGACTCGAGTGTGACATTAACATGGGGAAAGTCAGATCACTCAGTATGGTGGAGGCTAGTTTTGCCTATATGCATAGCCTTCTCAGCGGTAACACGCAAGTCACGACCCTGGTCACCGTCGATGGATACCACACGATAGAGAACGTTCGTACCTGCCTATCATCCGTGTTTCTGCGATATCCACTTCTTGCTGCCTGCATTAGGGAAGAGCAGGGAGCACTCTGGTTCTATCTGCATAATGACTTTAGTCGTATAGAGATTAGCGAGATACCCGCGCCGGAAGGTCTATGCGCGCACGATCTGCTACAACACGAACTGTCTGATTTACTGCCATCAGAACACGCATTGTGGCGGATGCGGATGGCCACTGAACGGGACGATAACGTAACGCATTTCTTATTCACACGTAACCACGCTATCTCAGATGGTCATTCGACGTGCGTCATTTTTTCTGACTTCCTCGCTGCATTATATGGAGAGCGCTGTGCCACCTCCCGGGTGCTGACAGGCGAGTTTCCTCGGGGCCTTGACGAGTGGGTCAGCGAGGGAATGACTATCGGATGCGCGAAGCGGTCAGTTGACGACGCGGCGGAAGCTGTGACAGATTCGCGATCACGCCTCCCGCTATATGACAATGTCCCAGTCGGAAACCGTGCAACTGGTGTGTCAATTATCGGCCTGCGGGAAGCCGCTGCGGGCCGCATCATAAATGCTTGCCATACACATAACGTGTCAGTGAACGATCTTTTCTCTGCGGTACTCGTCAAGTGCTTCTGCGATGCTACGGTGACTAACGAAACCAATCTGTTCACGGCAGTATCGCTCAGAAACCGCCTGGGCGTGCCCGGCCACATCGGTGATACCGGGTGTTTCATTACTGTGCTAGACAACCATGTGTCGTATTCAGGCGAATCTGTGATCGAACTCGCTGCACGCCAAAGCGCTGCATTACGTGAATCGATGCGAGCATGGAGGCCCGCCAATCGGACCCACTCGCAAATAAAAACCTCGATCGCACAAATGAGGGAAAGCCAGCATTTCCCAGGGATATCAATAACCAATCTTGGTGTGGTGGACGGTATAATCGGTGCGAGATCACAGGTTGTCCGCGAATTCCGCACCGTCGTCAATAGGGCAGGGGCTAACTATGGCATCGTGTTGCATCTCTCTACGCTCCATGGCCAGTTCACCATCACCCTAACTTATCCCACGCCGAGTATGCCACACGAGATAGTGAGCCGACTCTCGACCCAGTTCTCTCACATACTTGAAGCACTGTGAGCCTGCAGTAATTAAAGGCACTTCTAAAAAATTCCGGTAATCTTGGTTCACCCAGACAATGGCCTAAACGTTAAGCATATTGAGCCAACTACCTACAGAGCGCGGCATGCAAAACAGTTCTTTGACCTTGAGAACCAGTACGCCAGCCTGAGCGAGGCAGGAGACCCGCTGGAGTGGCTCAATGCCATGATCGACTGGGATTCGCCCCCTCCTGGAGCGCATCCACACCAAGCGACGCAAAAGCCCGGCGGGACACAGGCATAGAAGTCTGGGCAACCTGCGAGCCATTGGCGCTGCGCGCGCAGCAGTCGGGATGGGTTTGATGAACCTGAACTCCAACCTCGCTCGCGTCGAGATACTCATTCGCACCAAAGTTTTTAGCTTCGAGAATGCCAGTGCGTCCAAAATGCGAATGGTGACATGAAAACGGGGGGAGTCGCCTCAAACAGCTCATATTGAGCTCAAAAATTGTCGAGCCCCAGCAAAAATGGAAACTCGAGCCGAAAATTTTAAAAAATGAAACTTGTCTATGCAGCCGCGACTCTCACACGTGATTTATAGAAGTGCGCTCGATTTATTCCTGCATTAACAGCGGGTATGATATCTATCAGGCAGTTTCAGGCGCTATCGCTTCAGCATAGTCATACAACGCGGCCAGAATTTCTTCGCCGCGCTCGTCCGTTGTTTCAGCCAGCGCATCAATTTCGTTGAACAATTTCTCCAGCGTGCGTGCGCCGCCTGCGCCTTCGAACAGGCGCGCGGCGCGGTGCTCGTGCCAGCGCTGCGCTTCGCTATCGGTTAACGTAGCGGGGAAATTGCGGGCGCGGTAGCGGAACAGCAGTTCTTCCAGACGCGGGTCGTCGAAGCTGGGCTGGGCTTGCGCCAGTTGTTCGGGCGGCAGGCTGCGCAACCGGTTCAGCACGCGGCGGTCGTTGTTGCCGACGAAACCGCCGTACAAATCCGCGTCCACATCCACGGCCCCTGCTGCCGGACGATGGAATACTTCGCGCCAGATGTTCAACATATCCGGCGCATTGGCAAAGCGGCCAGCGTGTTGCAAGCCGGACGCGATATCCATGCCCCAGCGCTCGGCCATGGCAGGCGTCAGCGTGTTGAGGTTGTTGATGACGACGGGCGATTTGTTGAGATGGATGGTCTTGATCGGCAGACGGCTCACGCCTTCCGGCAAGGCAGCAGCTGCAGTGAACATGCGGGTACGAATGCTGGCGGCGTCGAGCTCGAACAGTTCGGCGGGATCGAACGCCAGATCCCACACGATCACTTCGTTTTTATTGGTGGGGTGCAGCGCCAGCGGCCACGCCAGCATCAGGCAACCGCGCTCGGCCGGTACCATACCGGACACATGCAGGAACGGACGCGGCGCGTGCAGGCTGATCTGTTCGGCCACCGCGTCTTTTTTGTGCAGGGTGAAGCAAAAATCAAACAGGCGCGGCTGCTGCCGGCGGATCAGCTGCGCCAGCGCGATGGTGGCACGCACGTCGGACAGCGCATCGTGCGCAGCAGCGTGGGCAAGGCCATTGGCGGCACTGAGGTGCTCGAGCTTGAAACTCGGGCGTCCATCCTCATTGCTCGGCCAGACGATGCCTTCCGGTCGCAGTGCGTAGGTGGTGCGCACCACGTCGAGCAAGTCCCAGCGCCCACAGTTGTTTTGCCACTCGCGCGCGTAGGGGTCGGCCAGATTGCGCCACAGCAAGAAACGCGTGAATTCGTCGTCGAAACGGATGGTGTTGTAACCCACACCAATGGTTCCGGACTGGCTGAACGCCTGCTCGATCTCGCTGGCGAACTGGTATTCGGGCACGCCGCGTTCCAGGCACAGCTGCGGCGTGATGCCGGTAATCAGGCAGGATTGCGGATCGGGCAGGTAATCGGGCGCGGGCTGGCAGTAGGTCATTACTGCCGCGCCGATTTCGTTTAATTCCGCATCGGTACGGATGGCGGCGAACTGGGCGGGACGATCGCTGCGCGGGTCGATGCCGAAGGTTTCATAGTCGTGCCAGAGAAAGGTGTGCATGCCCTCAAACTACCTCGCCCCACAAGTCGTGCTCGCCGCTGTCGGTGATGCGAACTTTGGCAAACTCTCCCGGCACCAGGCCGGCTGGATTCTCGATCACCACCACGCCGTCGATCTCGGGCGCATCGGCGTAAGAGCGAGCCACCGCGCCCTCTTCCGTAATTTCATCCACCAGCACGGTCATGGTCTGCCCCACGCGCTCGGCGAGGCGGTCGGCGCTGATGTCGGCCTGCAATTCCATCAGACGCGCGCGGCGTTCTTCCTTGAGCTGTTCGGGAACGTGGTCTGCCAGCGCGTTGGCGGTTGCGCCTTCCACAGCCGAATAGGTAAAGCAACCGACGCGGTCGAGCTGAGCCTCTTCAATGAAATCCAGCAGCATCTGGAAATCGGCCTCGGTCTCGCCGGGGAAACCGGCGATGAAGGTGCTGCGGATCACCAGTTCAGGACAGATTTCACGCCAGGCCTTGATGCGCGCCAGGGTATTCTCGGCGGCGGCGGGACGTTTCATGGCCTTGAGTACTTTCGGGCTGGCATGCTGGAACGGAATATCCAGGTAGGGCAGGATTTTGCCTGCCGCCATCATCGGGATGACTTCATCCACGTGCGGGTAGGGATACACGTAGTGCAGGCGTACCCACACCCCCAGTTGCGACAACGCTGCAGCCAGTTCGGTCATGCGTGTCCTGAGCGGACGGCCATTCCAGAATCCGGTGCGGTACTTCACGTCCACGCCGTAGGCGCTGGTGTCCTGGGAAATGACCAGCAGCTCTTTCACGCCGGCGTTGACCAGGTTTTCCGCTTCCTGCATCACGTCGCCGATCGGGCGGCTGACCAGATCGCCGCGCATTGAGGGGATGATGCAGAAGGTGCAGCGGTGGTTGCAGCCTTCGGAAATCTTCAGGTAGGCGAAGTGGTCGGGCGTCAGGCGTATGCCTTGCGCGGGGACCAGATCGAGGTAAGGGTCGTGCGGCTTGGGCAGATGCGCATGGACGGCTTCCATCACTGCTTCGGTGGCGTGCGGACCGGTCACTGCCAGTACGCGCGGATGCGCTTGGCGCACCACATCGCCCTTGGCGCCGAGGCAGCCGGTGACGATGACTTTGCCGTTTTCCGCCAGCGCCTCGCCGATGGCATCCAGCGATTCTTCCACAGCGGCGTCAATAAAGCCGCAGGTGTTGACCACCACCAGGTCGGCGTCGCTGTAATTGGGCGCAATAATGTACCCTTCGGCGCGCAATTCGGTCAGAATACGTTCGGAGTCGGACGTCGCCTTGGGGCAGCCCAGAGAAACGAAACCAACTTTTGGAATTTTAGTCATCTGTTCGATCTATCCGTGTTTGGAAACCAGCGTCGCCATGTACATTGTATTGTTTGCCTGCGCCTATATCTGGATCATGATGGTGGCCACCGCCCCGTCCCTGCTCAAAGGGATTGCTGTATTCGTCATCGGCGGCAGCCTGATCGCGCTGATCCATTACATCCTAGACACGCCGGGGCGCAAACGCCGCAGAGCGGCTGAAGAAGATTAGGCGTATTCGCCCACCAGCATCTCCATCACCGCAATGGTCGCAATGCCGGCGCCGATCAACAGCACTTGTTCCACGGTCGCCACCAGCCCAACCCGCTTGTGCAGCCCGGGGATCAAGTCTGCAACCGCCACGTAGATCATGCTCGCCGCTGCCAGCCCCAGGAATACCGGGATCAGGCTCTGCATGGATTGCAGCCCATAATACGCCAGCAAACCACCCACCAGGGTTGCAGCGCTGGACAGCAGGTTATACGCCAGCGCCCGCGTCTTGCTGTAGCCGGAATGCAGCAGAATCAGGAAATCGCCCACCTCCTGCGGAATCTCGTGCGTAATGATCGCCAGCGCAGTGATGATGCCCAGCTGCACGTCCGCGAGAAACGCCGCAGCTATCAGAATACCATCGACAAAATTGTGGAAGGTATCCCCGACCAGGATCATCATGCCACTGCGGCCATGATCGTGCCCATCCTGACTATGGCTGTGAGTCTGTTCCAGACCGTGAGTCTCGCAGGTTTCGTGGTGGCAGTGGCGCCACAACACTAGTTTTTCCAGCACGAAAAAACCCATGATGCCGGCCAGCACCGTGGCTGCGGTGGTGTGAATATTGCCGGATGCCTCGACAGCATGCGGCAGTATTTCCAGAAAAACAGCACCCAGTAAAGCCCCGATCGCATAACTCACCAGCATTCCCACCCAACTGGGTTTGGCCGCATAAGCGAACACTGCAGCAGCCAATACGCTCAGCGCACCGCCAAGAAAGCTGGCAGCAATAATCCAGGTGAGGATGGTCATGGTGGCAAGAGAATTGGGTTGCTGAGAGGGGTGGCTCGAAAGCCCTTAACGCCGCGTTCGCGCCCGGCGCTTTCACTGTTGTGGCGTGATTCTCTCACAGCCCGTAACCTCCAGCAACCACAATAATAAACTGATCGTATGTACGCTAGCGTACGGATTTTGAGTGGAGGGAATGCAAGACTGACCAAACACAATTTGCCGGAAATAAAAGAAATAAACATGTTGCGCCGCATCCTGAGATGGCTGGGCTACCTTCTGGCGGCGATCACCATCACCATCGTACTGTTGATCCTGTTCTTCGACTGGAACTGGCTGCGTCATCCTATCGAGCGCGCCGTCACCGAAAAAACCGGACGCGCACTGACGATCAATGGAAACCTCGATGTAAAACTGGGCTGGCCGGTCACTCGTGTGCAGGTTACCGATATCACCTTCGCCAATCCTGCCTGGGCCAGGCAGCCGCTGATGTTCAGTATCAAACGCGTGGATGGCGGCATCCGCTTGCCCCAATTATTCGAACGTCAATTCTGGCTATCGACGGTGAGGCTCACTCAGCCGCAGGTATTTCTCGAACAAAGCCCGGACGGTCGCAAGAATTGGCTACTGGACCGCAATCAGAAAGACGAAAGCGCCCAGGCAAAAATTGATCGCATCGTGCTGGATAACGGCCATCTCACCTACGTTGACCCGGCGCAGAAAACGCAAATTCAGGCTGCGCTTTCAACACGTCAAACCCTGTCGCAGGGTGCTGCAACTGCAGATATCGTGTTCAGCGCACAGGGCGAATACAAAGGCATGCCATTAAATGCGAGCGGCAGTGGCGGTACCATCCTCGCCTTGAGCGATGAAACGACGCCCTACCCTATCAACATCAAGGCCAGTCTCGGCCATACCCAACTCCAGGCTGCCGGTACAGTGACCAGCCTGACCCGATTCAGTGCTGTTGACTTGAATATGATGCTGAAAGGCTACAGCCTCGATCAGCTATATCCGCTGATCGGCATTGCCCTACCACGCACCCCCGCGTATTCAACCAGGGGACACCTGCTGCATAACGCCAAGCAATGGCGTTATGAAAAATTCACCGGGCGTATTGGCAATAGCGACGTCAAAGGCAACATGCAAGTAGACGGAGGCGGCAAGCGCCCGTTTTTGCGGGGTAATGTAACGTTTCAGGTGTTGGATCTGGCGGATCTTGGATCGCCAGTAGGCATGAGCAAGCAAAATGAGGGGAAATCCTCAGCACCCAATCGGGTGCAACAGGCTGCCTCTACCCAGTCTGTCGCCAGCCAGAACAAACGCGACGTGCTGCCCGATCTGCCTTTCCGTACCGAACGCTGGAACAGTGTAGACGCCGATGTCAAAATTCAGGCGAAACGCATCCAGCGTGCGCGCGCCCTGCCTATTGAAAATCTGGTGACGCGCGTGCAGATGAACAATTCGATATTGACCCTCGACCCGCTGAAATTTGGTGTTGCGGGCGGGATGCTGGCAGGCGCCGTTACGCTCAATGGCCAGCGCGACCCGATTCAGGCCAAATTGAACATTCATGCACGAAAAGTTTTACTCAATCAATTATTCCCCACCTTCAAGCTGAGCAAAACCAGCATCGGTCAGGTAAACGGCGACTTTGATCTCACTGGAGAAGGCAACGCCGTCAGCCAGATGCTAGCCAGTTCCAACGGAAAAGTTGTCCTGCTTGTAAATGGCGGCGAAATCAGCAAGCTGATGCTGGAAACCATCGGTTTACACCTGTGGGAAATATTGCAGCTAAAAATTACCGGCGACAAAGTCGTCAAATTGAATTGCGCCATCGCTGATTTCAACGTCAGGAAAGGCGTGTTGCAAACCAGGACAATGCTGCTGGATACCCAGATCACCACCATCATCGGTAGCGGCGATATTAATATGGCACAGGAAACCATCAATCTGGATTTAGTACCCCACACCAAGGTAATCAGCCCGCTGGCCTTGCGCACCCCGATTTACATTCGGGGTAAATTTGCCAAGCCTGAGGTATCGATCGACAAAACCAGGCTGGCATTACGTAGTGCCGGTGCAATTGCCTTGGGCGTGATCAACCCTTTCCTGCCCATTATTCCCCTGGTCGATACCGGCCCCGGAAAAAACAGCGAATGCGGCCGTTTGATACAGGCGGCAAAACACTAAGCCTTTCGATGAGATTCATCGTACAACTCATCTGCTTGAAAGATTTAATCAATAGCGCCGAGTAGCCGCTGCGCGCCATGACAAGAAAGTGAGCTTGTTTGTTCTTGAGCAATTCGACCGGTTGTGGGAGTCAATGATAAATCAGCAGGGAAAATAAAATGGGCTCGGAATGAGCCCATTCAATATGTCTGAAATATTTAGTTAAG
Organism: Sulfuriferula sp. GW1; assembly: GCF_047300855.1. GTDB lineage: Bacteria > Pseudomonadota > Gammaproteobacteria > Burkholderiales > Sulfuriferulaceae > Sulfuriferula. The sequence continues at coordinate 1,357,294 of NZ_CP170197.1, read as the reverse complement.
CGATGCGTTGCTCAACCAATCATGGCTTGACGTAGGAATAATGTTCCAGGGATTGCAGCTTGGAAATTTCCGCCACACCTGAAGGAACGATTTTGGCTTCGGGGATCACGGTTTTAGGATCAATTTTCCGCCCGACCAGGGTATTGTTGCAGACATCGAATTCCACCCCTTTGGCTTTCAATTCCTGGGCTGTAATATCAAAAGGGTTGCCCTGCTGATCCTTGGCGCCTTCTAACAGAAAATCAACACCTTTTCCGTGGGTAACAACCACAATGTGCGCTTGAGGATTGGCACTCAAATGGTTTTTAACGTTGTTCAGAGCCAGGCGCGCAATCGAACTATCGTTGACATGGTAAACCACATTTTCCGGGAAACCGCCAGCGCCAGCGCTCTTGCCTGGCGATGCACCGGCTGTAACACAACCGGTCAGCACAGCCAGACCCGCCAATAATCCCACTGATATGAATTGTTTCAATCGATACAGCATGATGTCTCCTCCTTTTGAATTAAATTTCAAATATTATCGTCCATGCATCCGGATAGGGCATGTGGACAGGAGGTTTGATCATTCCCGGCGGCTTGTAAATAGTCCGAAAGTACCCGTGATGAAATCCGGTTTACGATTCACCGTATGCTCGCAATGAGGACCAGGCTAATTTTCAGAGGCGGGTTTGACGGGTATTTCGGTAACAACTTCGGGGAGTGCCGACAGGATGGTTACCGTCACGCGGCGGTTGCGTGAGCGGCCTGCGACCGTCGTATTGGAATCGACGGGTTGGTTCGATCCGTGCCCAACCGCGGTTAGGCGATTCTCGCTAATGCCGCTCTCGCCGAACAGCCGGACCACACTGCTTGCGCGCATCGCGGATAATTCCCAGTTGGATGGAAAAAAGGCATTGCTGATCGGAAGATTGTCCGTATAGCCTTCAACCCGTATTGCATGTTGATCGTGCTTCAGCACCGCTGCGACAGCCTTCAGCGCCTCGCTGGAATCCGCGGTCAAAGTTGCTTCGCCAGGTGCAAACAGCAGGCTGGCATTGATTTCCACACTCACCCCACGTGCCGTCTGGGTAACGCGAACCTTACCCTCGCTGACCAGCGGCGCGAGTACCTTGAGGATATCCCGGGCAATACCGGTCATCTTCTCCCTTTCCCGCCTTACCGCTTCACTGACATGGGGCCTTGGCACCAGCAGCTTTCCGGGCAGCGGCAATGCCGGCTGCTCTGGCCCGGATTTCGTCTGCGGTGTTCGTGTCTGTCCAAAAGCACTGCCGAGGGAATCGGAAAGCACGCGATACTTGCTCTCGTTTACCGACGAAATTGCATACATCACCACGAAAAAAGCGAACAGGAGCGTAATAAAATCCGCATAGGAGACTAGCCAGCGCTCGTGATTGTCGTGCTCTTCTTCGTATTTTTTTCGGGCCATGGCGTGGAGTCTTCAGATCACGATACTTAGTAATTCGTTACCGAGAAATCAGTCTTCCGTTTATCTGAGATAGACGGCCACGCGTTCATCGATAACACGCGGGTTATCTCCGGTGGCAATTCCGATAAACGCATCCGCAAGCATTTCACGCGTACTGACTTCATGGATGACTGCTGTTTTGAGCCGGTTGCCTATGGGTAAAAAAACCAGATTGGCCAGACCGACGCCGTAAATGGTGGCAACGAACGCCACGGCGATCCCCCCACCGAGTTTGGTCGGATCGGAGAGATTCTCCATCACATGAATCAATCCCAGCACAGCGCCCAGAATTCCGATGGTCGGCGAATACCCCCCTGCAGACTCCCATATTTTCGCAGCCTGGCGTTGCTCCATTTCATAGGCGCTAATCTCGAGATCGAGAATTTCCCTGAGTTTGGCGGGCTCGGTTCCGTCGATGATCAGACGCAAACCCTTGGCGGTGAATGGATCTTGCGTCGCCAGCATGAAGGGTTCCAGGCTTAACAGGCCTTCACGCCGCGCCGTGTGGCTCCAGACCCTGATTTCGTCAGCCATCTCATGCCGGTTATCCAGTGCAGGAACGAATACCCGACGTATCATCCACACGCCACGGACAAACACTGGTACCCGATTTTGCAACAGGACTGCGCCTATTGTTCCAATCACCACCACGACAAAAGCGGCCGGTTGCACCAGTGAACCGATATGGCCGCCGTCCAGCAAATGTGCAACCAGGACGCCTGCCAGAGCGAGTACAACGCCGGCTAAACTGCCCCAGTCCACGCCTGTCCCCTGAGTGTTGATCGGAGCCGGGCTATGGCCTGACTATGTAACTGGCATACGCGCGATTCCGAAACCCCCATAACCGCACCGATCTCTTTGAGATTCATTTCTTCTTCATAGTAAAGACCCATCAGGATTTTTTCGCGCTCCGGCAGCGCTTCGATCGCTTCAGCAACTGCTCCGCGGAAACCGCTTTCGAGCAGGTCTTTCAGCGGATCGCCGGATTCACCCTTGGAATGCTGGTCCAGAAAATGGTCGTTGCCATCCGCATCATGAAAATCTTCGTAATACATCAACTGGTGTCCGGCCCCATTGCTCAGCAATTCCTGATAATCGGCCAATGAGAGTTTGAGTTCCCTGGCGATTTCGGTTTCTGTGGGTTCATGGCCCAGGCGTTGTTGAAGGGCATTCATTGCCACCTCAATCTTGCGCATGTTCTGACGGATACTGCGCGGCAACCAGTCGGTACTGCGCAGTTCGTCCAGCATCGCGCCGCGAATACGTTGCACGGCATACGTCTCAAACTGTGCGCCGTGGGTTTCCTCATACCGATTAATGGCATCAAGCAAACCGATCATCCCTGCCTGCACAAGATCGTCCACTTCCACGCTGGGCGGCAGCCGGGCTTTCAGATGAAAGGCGAGCCGCCTGACCAGCGGTGCATGCTGGGTCAGGAGATAATTCTTGTCCGATTTTCCGTTAGCGGTATACATATTCAGGACAGGCTGAGTTGTCCGGCTAGGCGCCTGAATGCAACGGAAGCACCAGCCAGCGGGAATGCATCGATTACCGAACGACCCAGATGCGCCGCGCGGTTGAGGTGCTCATCAGCCGGCACAGATCCCATGGAATTGAGTTGAATGGCGAGGTAACGGCTTGCCGTTCGCGCCATATTCTCATAAACCAGGTGAGCTTCTGCTTCGGATGCTCCGGTCACCAGCACGCCGAACGAGCGCCGCCCCATGCATCCGCTAAGCCGTTTGATCAGGCTGTATGCGGATTTGATCGACGCTGCACCGGGAGACATCTGAACCACGATCTGGCCTTCGGCCATGGCCGGAAGCGGAAATGAATCGTTCGCGTCAAGTTCTCCATCCACCATGACGACACCGGCCTGTCTTGCGAGCAAGTCAAAGCTATTGGCCAGGCGCTGGGCATCGGCCTCGTCCCGGCTGACCAGGCTCTGCCGTCCACGCGCCAGTGAAACCAGACCCAGGCCCTGCGATACCGGCTGAACCACTTCATCCAGCGCCTTTTCCTGCCGCGCTACATCGAGCAAGCTTGCACGACGTGTCGCTCCAAACCGCGATGCGATCCCTTTTGATGCGGAACGCGCGTCGACCAGTAACACATCGCTTCCCGTCTGCACCAGCGATGCGCCCAGATTGGCCAGCATTGCGTTTTTTTCCTCGTCGCGCAGCACCGACAGAAATGTCAGGACGCGGGGACGAGGCCCGGCAAGCATGCGCCGCAGGCCTTCTGCCTGATCAAAATCGAAATTAGCCAAGATTCACCTCACGCAGAGATTTATCTTTCATCGCACGTACGGTATTGGCGATTACCAGTGGTAACTCATCGTCCTGATACTGGAATGGCGAAGATTCGCGCTTCAGTTTGAATGCACGGTCAACCAGATAATCGCGATTGATGACGTGCAGGTCTTCCGGCACGCGCTGGCCATTAGCGGTGTAGTAAAGGCTCAGTTTCTGACGGATGGCCACGTCCAGTACATTGCCTATGGTCGCTGCTTCGTCGAGCTTGGTGATGATGCAACCCGCCAGCCCCGAGCCCTGATAGGCCCGCACCACTTCGTTGAGCGTCTCCCCGGTAGACGTGGCATTAAGACACAGCAGGCGTTTCACCTTGGTGCTTGCGCCCGAGAGCATGGCAACCTGTTCAGCAACCATATGGTCGCGCTGATTCATGCCCACCGTATCGATCAGGATCGTGTGCTTGTTCTTCAATTCGTCCAGTGCGATGCGCAGGTCGGCTTCATCTTTTACCGAATGCACCATCACGCCCAGAATCTTGCCGTAGATGCGCAATTGCTCATGGCCGCCGATACGATAGCCGTCCGTAGTGATCAGTGCCAGCTTGCCGGTGCCGTGGCGCATTACACAACGCGCAGCCAGCTTGGCGGTCGTGGTGGTTTTGCCTACGCCGGTAGGTCCGACCAGGGCAAACACCCCGCCTTTTTCCAGAATCTCGTTTTCGTTGTTAATGGCCTGCAGGTTGCGTACCAGAACCGATTTGACCCAGGTCATCCCTTCTTCGGCAGTGTCTGCGGCCGGCAGATTTTCCGCCAGATGCCGTGCCAGACTGGCGCTAAATCCTGCTGCCAGCAATTCGCGCATAATCACGGCGCGATGCGGCTGTCTGCTCTGGCTGGCTCCCCATGACAACTCGGCGAGTTGCGTCTCCAGCATGCCGCGCATCGAACGGATCTCGCTCATGACTTCATTAAACTCGCTGGCGGCGGCCTGTTTCGCGGTCGATGCTGCACGTGCGGTTTCGAGAGCGCCCGAGAGGCTGGCGGCCTGGTTGCTCTCCATACGACGTTTTGGCGGCAATGGCGTGAGCTGAGGTTGCGGCACAGTTTCCTTCTCCACGGATGGCGCCACCAGTGCTGCGATATCCTCATTTGCAAGCGCCATGATTTCAACGCCGCCATCGATACTGCGGTTCGACAGAATCACCGCATCCGGACCGAGTGCATCGCGGACCTTGCGCAAGGCGTCACGGGAATTGCTGGCGGAAAATTTTTTAACGTTCATGCTTGGCCTCCAACTAGGCTGGTAACCCTAATGGTTTTTGAATCGGGAAGTTCGGCGTGCGACAACACCTTGAGTTGCGGAAGTGCACGGCGCAAAAAGCGGGCGAGCAGTGCACGTAAAGGTCCCGGCACCAGGAGTACCGGGGTGAAACCCAGTTGCTCCTGCTGTCGGGTTGCCAGTTCGGTCTGAGTAGCCAGCATATCGGCAAGGCCGGGTTCAATTCCTGCGCCTTCCGGTCCGCTTGCCTGTAAAGCCTGCATCAGCAGGCGCTCCAGACGGCTATCCAGCGTCATCACCGAAAGCTCGTTCGCCGACGGGAACAGCTGCTGGACAATTGCGCGACCCAGGGCGATGCGCACCAGGGCAGTGAGTTCATTGGGATCCTGAATGCGCGTTGCATGCTCTGCCAGGGTTTCGATAATGGTGCGCATGTCGCGGATATGCACGCCCTCAATCAACAGGTTTTGCAGCACCTTTTGCAGCGTGGAAATCGTCACCAGCTTGGGCACCAGATCTTCCACCAGCTTGGGCGATTCCGTACCCAGATGGTCGAGCAGTTGCTGCACCTCCTGACGCCCCAGCAGTTCAGCTGCATGCAGCGTGATCAGATGATTGAGATGGGTCGCCACCACCGTACCGGCGTCCACCACGGTATAGCCCATGGTTTGCGCCTGTTCGCGCAGCCCCGCATCTACCCATGTTGCGGGCAGGCCGAACGCCGGGTCGCTGGACAATGCGCCGGGCAGCGTACCGGTAACCATGCCGGGATTAATAGCCAGATATTGGCCGGCATGCGCTTCGCCGCTCCCGATTTCAACGCCTTTCAGGCTGATGCGATATTCCGCTGGCCTGAGTTCGAGGTTGTCACGAATATGCACTGGCGGTGACAGGAAACCGACTTCCTGGGCAAATTTCTTGCGAATACCCTTGATGCGGCGCAGCAGTTCACCGCCCTGATCCTTATCTACCAGAGGAATGAGGCGATAACCCACTTCCAGACTCAGCGTGTCTACCGGCACAATATCCTGCCAGGTCGCTTCTTCCATCTCGTTGGGAGCGGCCACCACAGCGGGTGGCGGTTCAATGTCTGTCTGGAGTGCGCGTTGCGTAAGGATATAACCGCCGCCACCCAGCACCGCGCCCAGCAGAAGAAAAGCAAAGTGCGGCATGCCGGGAATAAGCCCCATTCCGCCGATGATTGCAGCGGCGATATAGAGTACCTGCGGTTTGGCAAAAAGTTGGCTAAGTAACTGCCCACCAATATCCTGATCGCTGGCAACACGGGAAACCACAATACCTGCCGCAGTCGAAATCAGCAGCGAGGGAATCTGTGCGACCAGACCATCGCCAATGGCCAGCAAGGTGTAATTCTTGATGGCGACTGCAAAAGTCAGATCATGCTGCACCATGCCGACAATGAGGCCACCGACGATGTTAATCACCGTCACCATGATGCCAGCCACCGCATCGCCTCGTACGTACTTGCTGGCACCGTCCATTGCACCGTAAAACTCAGCTTCCTGAGCGACTTCGGTACGGCGCTGACGTGCTTCCTGTTCGCCGATCAATCCGGCATTCAAGTCGGCGTCGATCGCCATCTGTTTGCCGGGCATCGCATCCAGGGTAAAACGCGCGCCGACTTCTGCGATACGCCCGGCGCCCTTGGTGACGACCATGAAGTTGATGATGGTCAGGATGATGAATACCACGATACCGACGGTGTAATTACCGCCGATCAGGAAATGCCCGAAAGCCTCGATTACTTTACCTGCAGCGTCCGGACCGGTATGCCCTTCGGTGAGCACTACCCGGGTAGACGCGACGTTGAGGGAGAGCCTGAGCATGGTGCTGACCAGCAGAACCGTAGGGAAAACCATGAAATCCAGCGGCTTTACCGTATACAGGCTGGTGAGCAAAACAATAATGGAAAGGGCAATATTGAAACTGAAAAAGATGTCGAGCACAATCGCCGGCAGCGGCAACATCATCATTGCCAGCATGATGATAATGATCATCGGTGCTACCAGCGAAGCTCCCCCAGGCGCTGTCATCCAGGCAGGCAGTTTCAGGCCGTTCATTGCCGGGCTCCCTGATTATTCGTGGCCTGGGCTGCTGCGTTGAGCGGATCAAGCTGCGGCGGCACGTCGAGCTCACCGGGGATATCCGGACGTACGCCGCCATGCTCACGGTAGGCGCGCAACTGGAATACATAAGCCAGGACTTCCGCCACAGCGGTATACAGCGCTTCCGGAATTTCATCTCCCAGTTCCGCATGCCGGTATAGCGCCCGCGCCAGCGGTGCGGCTTCCAGCAGCGGCACATTGTTCGCACCGGCCAGTTCGCGAATCTTCGCTGCCACCTCATCGGCGCCTTTGGCGACTACCTTGGGTGCACGCATCGCACCGTCCGAATATTTGAGTGCCACGGCGTAGTGGGTCGGATTGGTCACCACCACGTCTGCCGTGGGCACTTCGGACATCATGCGGCGCCGCGCCATTTCACGCTGCTGCGCGCGGATTTTTGCTTTGATTTGCGGATCTCCGTCCGATTCCTTGGCTTCCTGACGAACTTCCTGGCGCGTCATTTTCAGCTGGTTGGCATGATGCAATACTTGATAAGGCGCATCAATCAGGACGATCACGCCCAGGGCACCGGTAATCGTGATGAAACTGATCCACAGCAGGCTGCCAAGGTGGGCGCTGCCTTCATGCAGGGACTCGACACTCAGGGCCAGAACTGCGTCTTTTTGCTGCCAGATCACCAGACTGGCAACCACGCCCACCAGAATGGTTTTGGCTATCGCCTTGCCGAATTCCACCGCCGCATTGGAAGAGACCAGATTGCCCAGCCCTTTGATCGGGTTCATGCGCCCAAAATTCGGTTGCAGCGACTTGGTGCTGAACAACCAGCCACCAATGATGGCGGGAGTAACCAGGGCCACAACAATCAATAGCAGTGCTATAGGCGCGAACACCCACAACAAATCGCCCAGGCTCGCACCAAGGTGCGCAAAGAGTGCAGACATATCGAATGCCTGGGTTCGCTCAAAGCTAAGGCCGGAAACAAGCGTGCTTTCCAGTTGACGGATCAGCTTGTCTCCCGAAAACCAGATACCGCTTCCTGCAGCAATCAGTATGGTGAATGTGGCCAGCTCGCGCGAACGCGGGACATTGCCGTCCTCGCGCGCCTTTTCAAGTCGCTGCGGGGTGGCTGATTCAGTTTTTTCGAGATCGCTGTCTTCTGACATCGCTGTTCCTATGGCGGGGCCGTCTTGCCTTCAATATGACGCATAGCCGGATCACACAGCTACGATTATTGGCGATAAGCCATCCAGGCCATCGGGGGAATAAGTACATAAATCCCCCGTATTTCACCGAAGACCGGAAATTGGTGCGACCAACGGCGAAATATGGCTAAAGACTTCCAAAATATTTGCCGATGTAACAATGTCAGCCTGGATCAGGCTAAGGGGGTTTGATTCTGTACGAATGAACTGGCTTAACACGCCATGCTGACTCTATGACCAAAGGCCGTATATGCGTGACAGATTTGAAGACATGCCGGGCTTCAATGCCGAATGTGCACTACCTGGCCATCCGGGCATGGGCCAATGACCTTCCATACCGACCGGCACCGACAGTTCGACCCCCTGCTGCGGATAGGTAGCCGCGCACTTGCGTTTTCAGGAAACGGCATTGTCATCCTGGATGCAACGAGCACATCCAATCCGATTATTTTTGCCAACGACGCCTTTTGCCGTATGACCGGCCATGCAATCGAGGAAGTCGTTGGACGCGATTTTTCTTTTTTGCTCCGCAATCATCACGATGAAAATGAGATAGCCGCCGTCTACTGCGCGCTTGCCAACAAGCGCGAAGCCAATCTGGTACTGCGCAAGTTTCACCAGGATGGCACTGAAATCTGGTGCAAACTGCTCATTTCTCCGGTACCCGATGAAGATGAAACTGACCAGATTACGTATTTCATTGGTGTGCAGACCGACATTTCCGAGCATAAACGTGATGAGGTGCGACTTGCGCATCAGTCTACCCACGACGCGCTGACCGGACTGCCCAACCGCAATCTGCTCAAAGACCGCCTGGAACAGGCGATAGCCCAAACCGACCGCAGCGAGGATAGCGTGGCGCTGCTATTCCTTGACCTGGATCACTTCAAGTTGATTAACGACAGTCTGGGACATGCTGCGGGTGACCGGATGTTGCTCGACGTGGCCGAACGGCTGCGTGCCTGCGTCAGAGAAGGTGATACGGTATCCCGGCATGGCGGCGATGAATTCGTGCTGGTGCTGCGGGAAATCAATCAGTCGCATCATGTAGCAACAATTTGTGAAAAAATATTCCAGACCATTGCTGATCCATTTTTCATACAAGGCCATAGCTTCCACGTCACCTGCAGTATTGGCATTGCGCTTTATCCGCAAGATGGTCCGGATACTGCAACGTTATTCAAATACGCCGACATGGCCCTGTACCAGGCGAAAGACCATGGGCGCAACCACTTCCAGTTCTTTTCCAGCGAAATGAACGAGCGCATGCAGGAGCGCGTCATGCTGGACGAAGCCCTGCGTTCTGCCATTGCCAATGATGAGTTGCTCCTGCACTACCAGCCGCTGGTTAGCCTGAGTACGGGCCAGCTGGTCGGACTGGAGACACTGGTACGATGGCAGCACCCCGTATTCGGCATGGTTTCGCCAGTGCGGTTCATACCCATTGCCGAAGAATCTGCCCTGATCGCCAGCATTAGCGAATGGGTATTACGCAAAGCCTGCCAGGATATACGTACCTGGATTGACCAGGGCCTGACAGGATTCCAGGTTGCCGTGAACGTCTCGCCCCGACAGTTCCGTGACCCCAGGCTGGCGGACCGGATTGAATTGGTGCTCGCCGAGTACCATATCAATCCGGGCATGTTGTCTCTGGAAATCACTGAAACGGTTTTGATGCAAGACACAGCATCGAGCGAAGCCACTCTTCGTCAACTCAAGGCGCTCGGAGTAGATCTGGCTCTGGATGACTTCGGAACGGGTTATTCCTCATTGAGCTATTTGAAGCGTTTCCCGTTCGACCGCGTCAAAATTGATCGCTCCTTTGTCAGGGACATCACTACCGATGCTGATGATGCGGCGATATCGAAAGCGATTATTTCCATGGCCCACAGCCTCGGCATCCGGGTCGTCGCCGAAGGGGTCGAGACAGCTGCCCAGTGTCAATTTCTGCGCCGCCATAGATGTGACGAAATGCAGGGATACTACTTCAGCCGGCCGCTTCCACCGGCAGAAATAACCGTGCTGCTGATAGAAAAAAGACATCTCCCGGAAAGTATTTTAATCCGCAGGAAATCAACGCGCATCCTGCTTCTGGTGGACGCCGATCCTGATATTCTGGCAGCACTGCAACAATTGCTGCACCAGGACAAGTATCTGATCATGACCGCTTGCAGCGCAGAGGCAGCGCTGGCGCTGCTCGCCCAGCACGACGTCGACGTTCTGGTATCCGGCCTGGCAATACCCGACATGAGTTGCATCGAGCTACTCAGCCGTACCATGAAAATGCACCCCGGCGTGATACGGATGGTTCTGTCTGCTCACAACGAAAGACAAAGCGTTATCGATAACGACCACAATGACCTGGTCCATAAAATTATCGTTAAACCATGGGATGATCTGCAACTGCGTCAACACCTTGACGACGCTTTTCGACTTAAGGAAATGGCAGAGGAAAATCGGCGCCATAATCTGGAATTCAATAAAGAATTCAAGGAGGAAAACCAGCGCCTGAATATCAAGACAAAAGCATTGAGCCAGGAACTATCCAACACCCACCTGAAGCTGGAGAAAATAATTGCCCGGCAGGAACAGCAGAACTTGCGCGATAAGGTTCAACACGACATTCTCAGCGAAATGCTCGAACACCTACCGCTACCCATGATAGGTTTGGACGACGATGGTGTCATCGTTTTTATCAACTCCGCAGCCGAGGTCCTGTTTGCTTTTCATGGGCCGCTTCTTGGTAGCGATGCGCATGAGTTGCTACCTGCGCTTCGCGACGCGACAAATGCTCATGACGCCAGCGACGCACTTTCTGTCTGCATACAAAATCGGCCGTACCGGATCATTTACCAGCGTATGGGCACGCACTCGCTCTCCAGTGGCAGCCTGCTGACCCTGGTAAAACAAGAGATCATCGTATGAACCCCGTGCACGAACAAATCAGCCTGGACAAGGCCGTTGCGGGCATGATCCTGGTGGAAAATCTAAGCGACGCCGAAGGAAACATGCTGCTGCCACGCGGAGCGGCGCTGACCGAATCGGCCCTGATTATCCTGCGGCGGCGCAGAGTAAAATATTCGCATGGGTTCACTACAGCACGCGCCGCAGCCGATATTAAAACCGCGCATGCACTGCAGCACCAACGCCTGACCAAACTATTCAGGGCGGCTGGAAATACAGAGGCGAATGGCCTGTTACTGCGTCACCTCTTGCAATATCGTTTGGGCGAAAACCATGAATAAGCTGTCCATGGACGAGGCCGTCAAAACGATCCGGAGCCTGCCACCTCTGCCTGAAATCGTGACTGATTTGCTGAGCAGCATGGGGAAGGAAAATATCGATATCGACACGCTGGCCGAAAAGCTGACCCGCGACCAGGCATTGGTCGCTACAACTTTGCGCTTGGCCAATTCCTCGTTTTATGGAATGTCTCATCGAGTCAGCAGCATTCGAGAGGCTTTTGCGATTCTGGGCCTGAAGAGTATGCGTACCCTGATTACCGCCGCTTCGGTGACTAACGGCTTTATCGGCGGTCAAAGCCTGGCTGACGAAATCGAGAAAAACTGGCGGCACTCGATTGCCGTGGCTGTTTGCGCCAAAGCACTGGCGCGTCAACTTAATCAGGATCAGGAACTCGCGTTTACCGTAGGGCTGTTGCACGATAT